>JAZSEJ010000050.1:0-97775 GCA_045531615.1 Ruminococcus sp. | reverse complement strand
AAGCTCCACGAGGAGGTTATCCGCCTTACTCTTGCAGAGGCTGTGGAGTATTACAATACAACCGAGCCAAGAGGGGAGTATGTCCTTGTACTGGAGGGAAAATCAGCCTCTGACAGCGATGAAATCACTCTTGAACAGGCTATGGAGCAGGTGAAGCGGCTTATAGAGAACGGCGAAAAGCCTACAGAAGCCTGCAAAGCTGTGGCGAAGGAAACGGGATTCAGAAAATCGGAGCTTTATTCAGCGCTTAATTAGTATATTTTTATATGGTATTAATTTACAAAATGAAAATATTGTGAAAAAGCACAAAAAAGCTTGCAATCTGTCGCAAAGTATGATATAATTATATCCATAAAATTTTTTATAGTGAAAATTATAGAAAAATGTGAATATAATTTGTTAGGAATTGCCAAATGCGGAATAATATTTCACAGGCATCCTGATATTAAGTATTATACTCAGGAGGTATATTATGATTTGCGATCTTCACTGCCATACAAAGCTTTCAGACGGTTCTCTCGGAATTGAGGATGTTATTGCTCAGGCACAGCGTACAGGTGTGGAATGGCTTTCCATTACCGATCACGACACAATGGCGTCATTTTCCCGTGCCGATGTTCTTGCCAATCGTGCAGGCATAAAGATGCTCCACGGCGTTGAGCTTTCAGCCTGGGATAAGGAGAGGGGACGCAAAGTTCACGTTCTCTGCTATAATCCCCAGAAGCCAGACCGCCTTGAGGGACTCTGCCTTAAATGCTGCGAAATCCGTAAGCAGACTTCAAAGGAAATGATTGAAAAGGTTATGGAGAAATATCCCATAACGATGGAGAGTATCTTAAAGCATACCACATCTTCAAAGAGTATCTTCAAGCAGCATATTATGCGTGCATTGATAGACTACGGCTATGCCCTTGAATTCTACGGCGACCTTGACAGGGAGCTTTTCAATCCAAAAACGGGCTCCTGCTATGTAGAGCGTGAATACCCCGATGTAAACTTTGTAATCGACCTTATTCACCTTTCAGGCGGTGTGGCAGTCCTTGCACATCCTGCCCTGTATGACAGCATTGAGCTTTTAGAGGAGCTTGCTGAAAAGGGTAAAATCGACGGTGTTGAAATCGGCCATTATTCTGCGGATGCGGCATATCGCGAAAAGCTGACTGAAATTGCTGATAAGTACGACCTTATCCGCACAGGCGGTTCTGATTTCCACGGACTTTACAATTCAGTGCCTACACATATAGGCAGCGAAAGTACTGATTATGACCAGATTGAAAGGATCATCAAGTTAACTGCAAAAAAGAAATAGGATAGGATATGAAATTGACAGCAGAGATTTTAATCAGAATAATAGCGGCAATATTACTTATTATGGCAGCAGTTCACTTTATAACGCCGATGCTTTCGGCTATAGTGAATGTGGGGAATATCACAGGGGTGGCAGTATCTGTTATACTCCTGTTTATGGTGGCATTCCGCCGCACCTTTGCAGAGCTGTTCAGCCGTATGTGGGAGCAGACAGGGAGCAGGATATTTCTTACTGCTGCAGGGGGGCTTATTGGTGTATTCCTCATAGTGGCTCTTGTTATAAGCGGATTTATGATAAGAGCGATGAACGACAAGCCTGATAATAAGCCAACTACCATTGTTGTTCTCGGCTGTCGGATTAACGGCGAAACTCCAAGCCGTATGCTGAAACGCAGGCTTGACACGGCATATGAATATCTTTCGGAGCATAACGATTTAAATGTTATTGTATCGGGAGGAAAGGGCAGCGACGAGGTCACAAGCGAAGCTGATGTAATGCGGAAATATCTTATTAATAAGGGTATTGCGGAAAGCCGCATATTTATAGAGGATAAATCCACCAGTACCGAGGAAAATCTCCGCTTTTCAAAGGAAATAATCGAAAAAGAGGGACTATGTGAGGATATTACCATAGTCACCGACGGTTATCATCAGCTGCGAGCTGATATATTTGCAAAGCGTGAAGGACTGAATTCCTGCAATATATCAGCGAAAACCGAAGGCTGGCTTCTGCCCACATACTGGATAAGAGAATGGTATGGTGTTCTGCATTGTCTTGTATTTAAATAATGATTGCAATGCAGAGGGAAAACCTCTGCATTATTTATAAATGGAGGGATAAGTTTGAAAAAATCAAAATTTGCCGCTGTTACGGCTTTTGCGGTACTGTTTTCCGCTATGCCTTTTCATTCATCAGCGGCTATGGTGAAATATAACGTAGAATCGGGTGTGAAAGAGGCTGTGGTCAGCAAAATTTCGTTGTCCGCCCCTAAATTTGATATTGCAAAGTCACTTGAAAGCGGTAAGCTTGTGCTTTCCCCTGACAGCGGCCTTGTAGGAAACGCTGCCACGCTGAAAAGGGGAGGGGAGGTACTTCCTGAAAGCTTTGATTTGCGCGATAGTGACAGTATGACTTCTGTCAAGGATCAGGGTGTTCACGGTACCTGCTGGGCGCATTCTGCGGCGGCATCTGCTGAATCACAGATAAAAAAATATATTCCCGATGTAGATTTATCGGAGCTTCACGCTTCATATTATGCCTATTACGGTGATGAACAAATACCCATAGACGGTGATACAGAGGAAATCCTTGGAATGGGCGGTACTTGTCATGTTGCGGCTAATCTGTGGTCGCAGTGGATAGGTCCTGTCAGCGAAAGCCGCCTGCCATACGATAATCTTGATTTTTTCGACGACGATGCAGCTGTTGAAGAAATGAAATATCATAGCGACTATCACCTGAAAAATGCATATATGTTCGATTATAACGAGGAAAGGTCGGATTTTGACAACGTTAATCAACTTATAAAGGAATTCGTATATGGCGGACAGGCTGTTGCTGTTTCATTTCAGTCGGAAGAGGAGAAATATTACAGCGATTCGTATAACTCCACAAGAAGCGTCAGAAAGCCAAAATATGCAAACCATTCTGTTGCTATTGCAGGCTGGGACGACAACTTCCCCAAGGAGCATTTTAGAGTTCCTGCAGAAAATGACGGTGCGTGGCTTATAAAGAACAGCTGGGGCGCTGACAGCTTTGATGAGGGATATATGTGGATTTCCTACGAGGATCGCTCCCTCTGCGAGTTTGCAGTGTTTGAAATTGACAGCAATGAGGACTATACATATAATTATCACCACGATACCTTTGTGCCGTTACAGTCGCTATCAGCTGCGGAAAATAAGAATTCACCTTCCTATATGGCGAATATTTTTACCGCAGATGAGGCTATGCAGATTGAGGCGGTTTCTGTTCATATTCCCTGTTCTGCTACGGAGTATGAAATAACTGTATACAATAATGTTACAGATGAAGCGAATCCAGTATCAGGACAGGCTTCCGCAGTAACAAAGGGCATTGTGGATGTATCGGGAACTGTTACCCTTGAACTTGATAAAGCTGTTACTGTCGGAGCAGGGGAGCGCTATTCCGTTGTTATGAAGCTGTACTGCGAAAATTCGTCTTTTGTTATTCCAATCGAGTCAGCTTTGTACCTCACACCATGGGATAACAGCGATAGTATCAGTCTTGGTACATTTACAGACCTTGAATGCATAAAAGCCAATACAGGGGCAAACGAAAGCTTTTACAGCTCTGACGGAAAAAAGTGGTCTGATGTGGCTGCTGATGACCTTACATACAATGAGGAAGAAAAAAATGCGGTACTGAAACAGCTTAAAGATGAAATGTTTGATGATATCTACCCCGAGGAAACAGACCTTCTTGAAGAAGCGGAAATGCTTTACGGCATATATGAGGAGCTTTTCAACAACGGTGATTTATCCATAGCTATAGGTAATATCCCTCTGAAAGTGCTGGGAAATCCTGTAAATACCATAGATTTCAGCCATATGTCGGGATTTGTTCCCAATGGTGAATTTGCTGAGCTTAAATCGGAAACAGGCGGAAAAGTGTTCTATTCCGTCAACGGCGGCGAATATACTGAATATACCTCTCCCATTGAAATTGATGGGTACAAATATATAAAAGCTACCGTAGATTTTGAGAATTACAGCGAAAGAGCATACATCGGGGCGGATTTTGAAATTGAAAAGGGCGATGTAAACGCTAATGGCTCCGTTGATTCAGCAGACGCAAGTTTGGTGCTGTCACACTATGCTGATGTATCCACCGGAGGCGGCGGAATTCTAAAAAAAGCAATTTATGATTATAGTGATATAAATGGTGACAGTACTGTTGACTCATCTGATGCCAGTCTTATTCTGGAGATATATGCTGAGAGATCGACAAAATGACCAAATACAGACCATAACTGACGGAAAATCTTCGTTGCGTTGGTTAAATAGTATAAAAGAAATATAGCCTGTTTGAGAAATAAGGTACAAAAAGTATGTTACCGTTTTGTAATAATTGAAAAAAGAATATGTGAAAATGTACAAAAAAACTATGTTGAAAATGTACAGAGTGTTCAAAAAATATTAAAGAACGCTACAAAGGATTGACTTTGAAGCGAAAATAGGGTATATTTGAATTACAGCAAGGGCAGAGTAACCCTATTAGGTAAAGGGATGTATGCTCTTACATTACATTGACTTTATAAAAGTCTTGTAAACAACGGCGGAAAAAATCAAAGCAGATGTCTTATGCGAGGACAATCGCTGAGGATAAGCAAATGATTGAAGTATGCCGCACACATTTATTTACAGATTATACTCATAGTGAGTATAACACATAATTAAGGAGGAAATAACCAATGAACACACTTAAGAGAACATTAGCATTAGTTGCTACTCTTGCAATGGCTGCTACAGCATTTGCAAGCTGCGGACCTAAGGAAGACGAGAAGGAGCCTACAACTACACCTGAGGCTACAGAGGCTGCTACAGAGGCACCTGAGGAGTCTGATCCCTCTTCTGATTCTGAGCCTGCTCCAGAGGCTGGCGCTATCGACGCTTCAGTAGGCGTTGGCGGCGACACATTCACAGTTGCAGCTTGGAACACAGACGACGTTCCTTACCTCATCGCTCAGTGGAAGGGCCTTGAGTTCGACGGTATCGCTGACAAGCTCGTAGACGGCGGCGTTGAAGGCATCAACTTCATCTGCTTCGGCTGCGGCGGTGGTGAGGCTTCTGAGCGTTACGACCAGCTCTTCAACGACGGTGGTGACCTCGACGTTTACTTCTGCGAGGCTGACTGGGCACTCAAGTACATCAACGACGATACTAAGACACTTGCTCTCGATAAGCTCGGTCTTACAGACGCTGATTTCCCCAACATCCACAGCTACACAGACGAAATCGGTAAGGACAGCAACGGCGTTCGTAAGGGTATTTCTTGGCAGGCAGCTGCAGGTGGTTACGGCTACAATGCAAGACTTGCTGAAGAGTACCTCGGCGTTAAGACACCTGAAGAGATGCAGGCTAAGGTTGCTGACTGGGATAAGTTCGTAGCTACAGCTCAGGAAGTTTCTACAGCTTCTAACGGCGGTTGTGCTATCGCTGACTCACTCGGTGGTCTCTGGCAGGCATATGCTTGCGGACGTACAACTCCTTGGGTAGTTGACAACGCTCTCCAGATCGACGATTTCTGCAAGAGCTACGCTGACACAGCTAAGGCTCTTTGGGACTGCGGCGGTGTTACAAAGAACAGCCAGTGGGCTTCTGATGGTTCTTGGACAGCTGCTGGTACAACAGGTGCATGTATGGGTTACTTCGCTTCAACTTGGGGCTTCGGTGGATTCTTCCTCGATGCTGCAGGCGGTGAAGGCGGTGCTGAGTACGGTAACTGGAACCTCGTACAGGGACCCACACCTTACTACTGGGGCGGTACATGGATCGTTGTTAACCCTGCTACAGACAACGGTGAAGAGGCTCGTGATTTCATCATCTCTGCTACTTCTGACGAAGCTCAGATGTCTGACTACGCTACAAAGAAGCCTGAGTATGTAAACAACACAGCTGTTATGGATAGCCTCATCAGCGCTAACACAGTATTCAATCCTGTTATCTCTGGTAACTTCAAGGATGGACAGAACTACTTCGCAGTTCTCGCTGACAACGCTAAGACAATTGACTTCAAGGGTCTTATCACACCTTACGATGCTACAATCAAGGGTGCATTCCAGGATGCAGTTAAGACAGAGTACCTTGAGGGCGGCAAGTCTTACGAGGATACAATCGAAACATTCAAGGATAAGGTTGCTGAGTCTATCACAACTATCGACGTTGAATAATTTCTGTGACTGAATTGTCTAACAACTAAATAACAGATATACCCTACGGAATACTTTAAGTATTCCGTAGGTGTGTATTTGTCTATAGTTAAAAAATATTCCGAGAGGGTGTGTGTTATGGCATCAGCTGCACAGAGACGTATTAAATCAATCAGCTATGCAAAATACGGCTACTTATTTATTCTGCCGTTTTTTATTGTTTATTTCTTTTTCCAGTTATATCCTCTGATTAACACCTTTATCGTAAGTTTCCACGGCAATGGCCCTGATGTTGAACAGGCTGTAGGTTTTGAAAACTACAGAGTAATTCTCTTCGGTGGTAACCGTCGTGAATCCGTTATCAGCAAGGCTTTCTTTGAGGGACTTTCACATACACTTATCCTTTGGATAGGTAACTTTGTTCCCCAGATTGCACTTTCACTTTCACTTGCTGTATGGTTTACAGAGGCTAACCTTAAGATTCCTGGAAAGGGTTTCTTCAAGGTTGTTATGTATCTTCCTAACATCATTACAGCTGCATCAGTAGCTGTACTCTTCCTTCAGCTTTGCGGTGAGTCTGAGTCTAACCCAGGATTCCTCAATATGCTTCTCAGTAAAATGGGAATTGTTGATTATAATCCTGATTCAAAGCTCTATGATCCAATTCTCTTTGTTGAAGGTATCTGGCAGTCAAGATTTGTTGTTATGTTTATTCAGACCTGGATGTGGTTTGGTAACACAATGATTATGCTTATGTCAGGTATTCAGGGTATCAACCCATCACTTTTCGAGGCTGCAAGCATCGACGGTGCAAGCTCTGGTCAGGTATTCACAAAGATTACTCTGCCCCTCCTTTCACCCATTATGGCTTACACACTCGTTACATCAATGATCGGTGGTCTTCAGATGTTCGATATTCCGTTCCTCTACAGTGAGACACAGAATCCTGACGACGATCTCCGTACCGTTGCTGTTCTTATTTACCAGTATTTCCACGCTCAGCAAGATGAGAATAAGATGGGTTATGCTGGTGCTGCATCAGTTCTTCTGTTCTTCATTACTCTTGTTCTCGGTCTCATTGCATTCTATATCACAAGAGATAAGGATGAAATTGCCAAGAAGAAGCAGAGAAAGAAGATTGCTAAGCAGTTAAAGCAGGAAAATAAACAGTTCGGAGGTTTTTCAATATGAGTAAAATGAAATCAACATATGGGGAACCCAAGAGCAATTATTCTGCTAAGGTAAGACTTAAGTCAACAATCCTTTTAATCTGGTTTATTATTCTGACTGTTATCTGTCTTTTACCTATCTACATTCTTGTAATTAACTCTACAAGATCACACGCTGAGATTGCTAATACACTCAGCTTCTTACCTGGTAGTCACTTCTTTGATAACTTGAAAACATTGAACACTAATCCATCTCTTAAGATGGCATACGATGCTTTCCACGGTTACAAGAACAGCTTGATTATTACAGTATTATCAACATTCCTTACTGTATTCTTCTCAGCTATGACAGCATACGGTATTCACGTATATGACTTCAAGCTCAAAGATGTATCTTATACAGTAATTCTTCTTGTAATGATGGTACCTATGCAGGTAACATCCGCAGGTTTCGTAGCATTTATGGCTGACCTTAAGCTTACAAACTCATACATTCCTCTTATTCTTCCCGCAATTGCAGCTCCGTCTGTAGTATACTTCATGCGTTCTTATATGAAGTCATCATTCCCGCTGGAAATCGTAGAGGCTGCACGTATTGACGGTTGTAACGAGTTCAGAACATTTGTTTCAATTGCTATTCCTATGATGAAGCCCGCTATTGCTGTTCAGGCAATCTTCGCTTTCATTGCAAGCTGGAACAACTTCTATACACCTAACATGATTCTCATCAGCGTTAAGCTGAAGCAGAAGACACTTCCTATGATGGTTGCTGGTATTCAGGCATCTGATAAGGTTAATGACTTCGGTGCAATCTATTTTGCTCTTGCACTTGCAATCATTCCTATCATCATTGCTTACGTATTCCTTTCAAGATTCATCATTGCTGGTGTTGCACTCGGTGGTGTAAAGGAATAATTTCCGAAATATTTTCAAAACGTCCTTGTTCGCAAGGGCGTTTTTTTTATTGCCGAATTTTTTTTGCATTTTTTGTCATATTCTTCATTACACCTGCATATGATATTATTGAAAGGGGTGTATTGAATGTCTGAACGTACAAGCTGGGAGGTAATAGGTGAATATCTCCCCGATAAAATCCGTATACCGTTTATGTCGGTAAAATATGGCGAAAGGGAATACATAACTGAGCTGCGTCTGAATTCGGGCAGGGCGGCAGCGCTGATTTTTCCCGATAAGGTAATGTATCTCACAAACTGCGGACTTACCGCAAATCCTAACAATACCGCCATTGTAACCGTTCTCCCAAGCGATATTGACGCTGTAATGGCTTCGCTCTCTCATTTTTCCATTCACAGTTGTGTAAATCAGCTTCGGGATGGAGTATTTGTACTCCGCGGCGGTGTGCGCGTGGGTTTGTCGGGGCGGTATGGCACTGACGGGCAGCTGACGGATATAACGGGACTGAATTTCCGTATCTCCAGAAATATTATAGGCTGCGGCGAGGAGGTTTATTCTCTTATCCGTGAAAATAACTGCGGAATTGTTATATGCGGCGGTGTAAACTCGGGAAAAACTACAATTTTACGCGATTTATGCAGGCTGACAGGCAATTGTTCAAAAGTAACCCTTGTAGACGAGCGAAATGAAATTGCTTTTACCGACGGTGGAGTAGTCCGCAACGATGTGGGAGTCCTGACAAATGTGCTTACAGGCTGTACACGGGCAAAGGGCATTATATCAGCAGTCCGTACACTTTCTCCCGACTACATCTTCTGCGATGAAATCTCCACAGAGGAAGATTCAGCGGCAATTTTAAGCAGTATCGGCTGCGGAGTAAAATTCTGTGCAACAGTACACGGCGGAAATTATCGTGAGATGTGCAGCCGACCTGTTATGCGGCAGCTTCTGAAAAAGGGTGTTTTCGGATATGCGGTAATATTAAAGGGCGGACAGGATATCGGAAAAATAAAAGAAATCAGGAGGCTTGAAGATGATTTTTAGAATTGGAGCAGCACTGCTTTTCACGGCAGTAGGCGGAGTTATCGGCTATTCCCTTGCAGACAGGCTCAGGGATGCAAAAAGAATATGCATAGGAATAGAGCAGCTTTTCACCTCAGCTGAATTTATAATCGGCAGACGTGGAGACGATGTATATGGCTTCTGCCGCAGTCTTAAAAGGGACAAACAGCTTTCCTGCCTTGGATTTATTCACCTTCTGCCCGATGAATACCGCTTCGGCGAGGACTTCCATAAGCTGTGGAGAAATGCCGTAGACAGGGGATTTCACGGAAACAAAGAGGAAAAGGATTTGCTTCTGCGTTTCGGCGATATACTGGGGCGGAGCGATTCTGATGCACAGCTCAGCGCAATACATAATTTTCAGCGTGAGCTTGACGAAATAACGGAGCAGCGTAGGGAAGCGCTTCTGAAAAAGGGCAGGTTATACCGCGGAACAGGGCTGCTTTTCGGCATAATGGCAGGAATTCTCGTGCTGTAAAGGGGTGGGAAAATGGATATAGATTTAATATTCAAAATTGCAGGAACGGGCATAATTGTGGCAGTTCTCAACCTTGTGCTGAAACGTGCTGAGCGTGAGGAACAGGCGATGATGACAACCCTTGCAGGGCTAATTGTGGTGCTTATGCTCATTGTAGAGGAAATTGCAGGGCTGTTTGAAACGGTTAAAACGGTGTTCGGCTTATGATTGACAGAAGCTTTGTAACAGCCTCATTCTGCCTGTGTTCAGCCATTCTTGCAGTTATACTCCGACAGCACTGCCGCGAGCAGTCAATGCTTCTTGCAATTGCCGCCTGCACCGTCATTATGGGGAGCTTTGCCGCCTTTGCCGCGCCCCTTATGAGTGAAATCAAGGATATTTTCACCGCAGCAGGTATATCCGAAAGCTATCTCTCTCTTATTTACAAGGGTGCGGCAATATGCATTGTTACGCGAATAACTGCTGAGCTTTGCCGCGACAGCGGAGAGAGTGCAATTGCCTCTGCGGCGGAGCTATGGGGGCGCGGAGCAGTAGCACTTCTCAGCCTGCCCCTTGTAAAGGCAGTTTTAGAGCAGATAAATGGTCTGATGTAGGAGGATTATGAAAAGATTAATTGTTATAGCTGTATCACTGTTTCTGATTTTTCCCTGTATATCTCCCATATCTGCCTTTGCCGAGGGTACATCCGACTACACCGCAGAAATCGCCGAGGAGCTTGACGGCATTCTCTCCGAATTCGGCACAGGCTTTGAGATGTCGGATATGGAGAATCTTTCCCTTGCATATCTCTGGGACAGGCTATGGCAGGAATTCTCAACCCGTCTTTCATCTCCAATGAAAATGATGTCCTCCGTGCTTCTTGTAATTGTTTTTTCGGCAGGTGTGAAGTCTTTTGCGGACAGCTCCGAGGATATGCATAATATGATATGCGTAATAGCCTCAGTTATAGTTATATTGCCGCGGCTGACAGAGGTATACGGCGGTATATTGCAGTCAATTCAGACAATGGGCGGATTTATACTTGTATTTGTTCCGGTTTTGTCAGCCGTATCCGTAGCCTGCGGAGGCTTTACAACGGCAGGGGTATGTCATATGCTGCTGCTTGGAGCATCTGAGGTAATTGTGAGGGTATCTGAATGCTATCTGCTGCCTGTTCTTGGTATAACGGCTTCTATAGGGGCGACTGGAAGCGTATTCCCCAATACATCCCTTGACAGCATTGTAAACCTGCTGAAAAAAGCCGTTACCTGGGGAATATCCATAACTATGACGCTTTTTACAGGCTTTGTCACATTGAAATGCACTATAACAGGCCGTGCCGACGGTGCCGCAGGTAAGACGGCGAAAATGCTTGTATCTGGCTTTGTCCCCATTGTAGGGGGAGCTGTTTCCGACGCTTATTCCACCGTCAAGGGCAGCTTTGAGGTGATCGGCGGAACAGTAGGTGCGGCTGGAATTATAGCTATAGCAATAATTATACTTCCCACTCTGCTGGAGCTTCTGGTATACCGCTTTGTAATGTGGGCTGGCAGTGCGGCGGCTGATGTATTCGGCGCTGATTCAATATCAAAGCTTCTGAAAAGCATAGACGGTGGATTTGCAATAGCCCAGTGTGTGATGATATGTTATTCAGTTATATTTATTCTCTGCACAGCAATACTTATGAAAACCTTTGGAGGTTAGGCTATGGAAAGCGTAAAATCAACAGTTATGGCAATATGTGCTGTATCAGCCGCAAGGAGCGTCATAGGCGGCTTATTATCCTCATCTAAGCTGAAATCAGCTGTAATACTTATGCTTGACCTGTTTCTCGCCCTTACGATGATAACCCCTTTTGCACAGGGTACAATTAAGTTTGAACTGCCTGATTTGTCCGATTTCAGTTATGTTTCCGCAGACCTTGAAAATGATCGCTATGCCGCCGCTGTAAAGGCACAGACAGAGGCAAATATAAACGCCGTACTTGAACAGCAATTACAGGGGGCAGGGATAAATTACACATCAATTGAAACAAATGTTAATATTTCTGCTGATTACAGCATATCTATTAGTAGTGTGACAATCACGGCGGAGGATTATGAGGGAGCGGCACTCATAGTAAAAAGCAGTCTTGGAATGGGAACGGAGGTTATAAATGGGAATAGCTGAAAAAATACGGGATATAGCAGGAAATAAGCGTTCAGCCGCAGGAATAGCCCTGCTTGGTGCGGCAGGAATTGTTATGCTGTTCCTGTCGGGATTATATGACAAGGAGGAAAAAACAGTAACCGCCGCAGAAAAGCCTTATACGGAGGTCGCACGAAGCTTTTGCAGTGAAAACGAAGAAAGACTTGAGGCATTTCTGGAGAATATTGAGGGGGCAGGTGAGGTTGAGGTATATCTTACAGTAGGTTCGGGGGAGAGGTATATTTACGCCTCCGAGAAAAAGCAGTCCGAATCTGAAAATAAGCGGAATTCGGAGGAAAAATACGTCCTTGTGGGAGGAAGCAGCAGCCGCGAACCTCTTGTGGAAACGGTGAAAACTCCCGAAATAACAGGGGCAGTGATTATATGCAGAGGCTGCGGCAGTCCCGTGGTAGAGGAACGAATGTACAAGGCAGCATCAGCAGCACTTGGACTTCCCACAGCAGATATTTATGTAACGACAATGAAATAAGGAGAAAATATTATGAAAAAGCCAACAATGATTATCGGAAAAAAGCAGATTATTATGTCCTGTCTTACACTTATGCTTGCGGCGGCAGTATACATAAACTACGTAACGGCACCCGATACAGTAAAGGGCGGAGATGCTGTCAAGGTAGCCGAAATGGGCGATACTGAAACATATGGCGAGACAGAATTTGTAAATGCTGATGTGTCAGCTGAAAAGGCAGAACCTGCGTCAGCCGATTATTTTGCACAGGCGCGCCTTGACAAGATGAACAATCGTGACGAGGCTGTACAGACCTTACAGACAATTATCGGCGGCGGAGACCTTACAGAGGACGAAATGGTGGTAAATGCCATCGACGCTGTAGAGGTTTCAAAGCTTATCGAATCAGAGGGTACTATTGAATCCCTTGTAAAAGCACAGGGCTTTGAGGACTGTGTAGCGTATCTTGACGGCGAAACAGCAAAGGTGGTAATCAAGACTGAGGGCCTTGATAAGGCGCAGGCAGCGTCGGTAAAGGATATAATTCTCAGCGAAAGTGATGTTTCTGCAGAAAATATCAGAATTTTTGAAGTAAAGTAGTTGAAATGTTGTGAATTATTTGGTATAATATAAGAGTGGAGATATATGCAGTTAATTGATTAAATTTGATAACTGTATATGCCGAATAAATCCTTTAAACAGGAGGTAGAAAAATGGACAACGTTAAAAAGGCTTCTACGGGAGCATTGAAAATTTCAGAGGATGTAATTATCACCGTTGCAAAGCTTGCAGCTCTTGATGTAAAGGGAGTTGCCGAGCTTTGCGGTGAGGTCAATAAGCTCAGCAAGCTCAGACAGAACGGCCCTATAAAGGTAAAGATGTATGAGGATGTAGCGGCTATTGATATAAAGATAAAGGTAAAAAGCGGTGCCAAGGCAGTGCAGGTTGCCCAGGATGTACAGTCCGCAGTAAAGGACAGCATACAGTCAATGACAGGTGTAGCGGTTGCAAGAGTAAATGTAATCGTTGACGGTGTTGTATTCTAAAAAGATTGGAGAAAACAAATGACAAGAAGTGAAATAAGAGACAGCGCATTCAAGCTTGTATTTGAGCAGCTTCTCAGAGATGATAATATTGAGGAGCTTTATGAAATTGCTGAGGAAATTGAGGAAATTACCGTAAACGACGATGTAAAGGCAATTGTAAACGGTACACTTTCCCACGCAGATGAGCTTGACGGCATAATTGAAAATTACAGTAAATCCCGTAAGCTTGCGAGAATATCCAAGCTCAACCACGCTATACTGCGAATTGCCGTATACGAGTGCCTTTACGATGAAAAGACTCCCGACAATGCGGCTATAAGCGAGGCTATAAAGCTTGCGGGTATGTATACATACCGTGAAGATGTAAACTTTATAAACGGCGTACTGGGTGCATTCTCCCGTGACCGTGTAAAGGAACAGGAAAATGTCTGAATATCTCGGTATTGATACAAGTAATTATACTACATCCGCGGCGGTATATATCAGCGAGGAAAACCGCATAATACAGCGAAAAAAGCTTCTTCCCGTAAAAAGCGGAGCGCTGGGACTTCGTCAGAGCGACGCGGTTTTCCACCACACAAAGCAGCTCCCCGATATGATTGAAGGACTGTTTTCAGAGAATGAAATCGGAAGGATAACAGCGGCGGCAGCATCGGCAAGACCTCGTAATATTGAGGGTTCTTATATGCCCTGTTTCCTATGCGGTGAGGGATTTGTACGCGCCTATGGTGCTATTGAGAAAATCCCCGTATATACCACATCACATCAGGTAGGCCATATTCTTGCGGCTCTTTATTCCGCGGACAGGCTTGAACTGATAAACGAGCCCTTTATTGCTTTCCACGTAAGCGGCGGAACTACAGACTGCCTGCTGTGTCAGCCTGACAGCGATTTAGTGCTGAAAATTGACACCATAGCCACCTCCCTTGACCTTAACGGAGGACAGGCTGTAGACCGCGTCGGACTTATGCTTGGACTTGATTTCCCCTGCGGTATAGAGCTTGAAAAGCTTGCTGTAAAATCCGACAGACATCAAAAGGTGAAAGCTGTTCTGAAAGACGGAAATTGCTGTCTTTCGGGAGTTGAGAATAAGTGTAAGGCTATGCTTGAAAAGGGCGAAAAGCCTGAAAATATCGCGGCATACTGCCTTGATTTCATCGGTGAAACAATTATAGCCATGACGGAATACGCCATAGAAAAGCACGGCAAACTTCCTCTTGTGTATGCAGGTGGAGTAATGTCTGATATGCTTATCCGTCAGCAGATTATTTCCCGATATGAGGGGGCATCCTTTGCACAGCCCCAGTTTTCCTGCGATAATGCGGCAGGAACGGCAATATTCGCATACCTGAAAGGGCGTGAAGAAAAATGCCTGTAATTACAGTAACACAAGTAAATAAGTATATAGCCTCAAAGCTGAAAAGCGACAGGATTTTGCAGGGAATAATGGTAAAGGGCGAGATTACTAATTTCGTATGCCACTACAAAAGCGGACACTGCTATTTTTCTCTGAAGGACGCGGAAAGCACACTTAAGGCCGTTATGTTCGCGTCAGCGGCAGCAAGACTTAAATTTCAGCCTGAGGACGGTATGGCGGTTGTCGCTTCGGGAAGTATTTCCGCATATGAGCGTGATGGAGTTTATCAGCTTTATGTCAATGATATTATCCCAGAGGGAGCAGGCAAGGAAAGTGTTGCCCTTGAACAGCTGAAAAAGAAGCTGGCTGCGGAGGGTATATTTGCGCAGGAGCATAAACGTAGTCTGCCCTATATGCCGAAGAAAATCGGCGTTGTAACGTCCCTCAGCGGCGCGGCGGTGCAGGATATAATCAATGTGCTGTCAAGGCGATATCCCCTCTGTGAGATATATGCTGTGGATTGCCTTGTACAGGGCGAAGCGGCACCTATGTCCATATGTCAGGGCATATTAAAGGCTGAATCCGCTGAATGTGACGTTGTAATCGTAGGCAGAGGCGGAGGTTCATCGGAGGATTTGTCCGCATATAATACAGAAGCAGTTGCAAGGGCTGTATATGGCTGTAAAGTCCCTGTTATATCGGCTGTGGGACACGAGGTTGATTTCTCCCTTGCTGACCTTGCGGCTGATATGAGAGCGCCTACACCCTCAGCGGCGGCAGAGCTTGCGGCTCCTGATATATCGCAGCTTGCAGATACAATCACAGCAATGGAAAGACGCTGTGAAAAAGCTGTATCAGCTGCCTTTGATAAAAAACTTGCGGTGTATAATTCTATTTCAGCAAGACTTGCGGCTCAATCTCCCGAAAACAGGTTGAAGCTTATGGGAGAAAAGCTGAACAATCTTGAAAAACGTGCTGAAACGGCTGCATTACGCAGTATTGACAGACATACGGCGGCTCTTGCTGAAAAGGCGGCAAGGCTTGACAGCCTAAGTCCCCTTAAAGTAATGGCACGCGGCTATTCTCTTGTGTACAGCGGTGATGAGCTTGTGCGTAATTCTGCTGATTTATCGGTGGGACAGGAAGTAACACTGCGATTTGACAAGGGCAGAGCAACAGCTGAAATAATTGGAATAAACGGTGAATGATATGGAAAATAACGTATCCTTTGAAGAAAATATGAAGAAATTGGCGGATATAGTCGCAGAGCTTGAAAAAGGCGATGTTCCGCTTGAAAAAACAGTTGAACTGTACGGCGAGGGCGTAAAGCTTTCCGCTGTGTGCAAAAATCAGCTGGATAATGCAAAAATAAAAATAACGGAGGTTAAATAAGCTATGAGTAATTTTAATGATACCCTTAATCGTTACATTGAGTTCACAGAAAAGGAACTTAAAAACTTCAACAACTACAGTCACGAAAACAGACCACAGGTTAAGCTCATCGATGCTATGAACTATTCTCTCAGAGCAGGTGGAAAAAGACTCCGTCCTGCCCTTGTATACGCTTTCTGCGAGGCTCTCGGCGGTGAGATGGAAACAGCTGCCGCACCTGCCTGCGCTATTGAAATGATACACACATTCTCTCTTATCCACGATGACCTCCCCGCTATGGATAACGATGATTTCCGCAGAGGCAAGCCCTCCTGCCACAAGGTCTTCGGCGAGGCGTTGGCTATTCTTGCAGGAGATGCTCTTTCTGTACTTCCCTTTGAAATAATTGCAGATACTCCTCACCTTACCGCTGAGCAGAAGGTACTGATTATCTCCGTACTTGCTAACTCTGTAGGCAGAGACGGTATGATAGGCGGACAGGTAATTGATATGGAGAATGAGAAGTGCGATAACGTAGACGAGGAAAACCTCCGCAACCTTTACCGTTGCAAGACAGGTCAGCTTATCGCTGTATCCTGCGTTATGGGCGCAATCTGCGCTGACGCTGAAAATGAGACGATCAGAGCTGCAGCTGAGTACGGTCTGCGCCTTGGCTTTGCATTCCAGGTTATTGATGATATCCTCGATGTAACAAGCACTACGGAGGAGCTTGGCAAGCCTGTTGGCAGTGACGCTGAATCCAACAAGAATACATATGTTTCCCTTTTCGGCATTGAAAAGGCACAGGAAGCAGCTGATAAGGCAACATCTGAGGCTTTAGAGTGGCTTGATGCTATCCCCAACAATGAGTTCCTCATTGAACTGACGGAAACGCTCTTAAAGCGTAAAAAATAAAAGGAGTTTCGGGGGAGGGGACTACCATTTCCCATTCCCATAACGATAAAATGAATGAATTTATAAACAATGGCGGCAGAGTAAAGCTTACGGAGCTTAATCTGCCCCAGGATTTAAAAAAGCTTTCGATTTCCCAGTGCAGACAGCTTTGCGGAGAGATAAGAAGCACACTTGTTGATACTGTATCAGCTACAGGGGGACATCTTGCTTCAAATCTCGGTGTAGTTGAGCTTACTATGTCTATTCACAGGAATTTCAATTCCCCAAAGGATAAAATTGTGTGGGATGTAGGCCACCAGGCATATGTCCACAAGCTTCTCACGGGCAGAGCAGACAGGTTTTCAACAATCCGACAGGAGGACGGTATATCGGGATTTCCTAAGCCCTCAGAATCGGAACACGATGCAGTTATTGCAGGTCACAGCAGTACATCAATTTCCACTGCATTTGGTATAGCTGAGGCTATGCGCCTGCAGGGAAAGGATGACTATACTATTGCTGTTATAGGCGACGGTGCAATGACGGGCGGTATGGTCTATGAGGCTATGAATAACTGCTGCCAGAATACTGAGAGCAATCTTATCGTTATCCTCAACGATAATAATATGTCGATTTCCAAGAGCGTTGGTTCTCTTGAAAAATATCTGACGGAGCTGAGAAATTCCGAGGAATATCTTGACACCAAGAGAAAAGTGGAGCGCAAACTCAACAAAATACCTGTAGTCGGCACAAAGGCGGCAAAGGGTATGAAATACGTCAAGGATGCTATAAAATCAACGGTATTGCCCCGTAATCTCTTTGAAGATATGGGATTTATCTACCTTGGACCTATCAATGGTCACAGCCTTAACGACTTGGAGCAGGCTATGAGAATGGCTAAGTCATACCACCGCCCTGTATTTGTACACGTAAAAACAATCAAGGGCAAGGGATATCTGCCTGCTGAGAAAAATCCGGGAGAGTATCACGGTATCTCAAGATTTGACGTAGAGTCGGGCAATCCTGAAATATCTGCAGGTGACAGCTATTCCACTGTTTTCGGTAAGGAGCTTCTGCGCCTTGCGGAGGAGGATGAGCGTATCTGTGCTATAACCGCGGCTATGAAATACGGCACAGGCTTGCAGTATTTCGGCAAAAAGCTGCCTCAGCGCTTTTACGATGTGGGTATAGCTGAGCAGCACGCTGTAACATTCGGCGGCGGACTTGCGGCAATGGGACAAATTCCTGTTTTTGCTGTGTATTCCACATTTTTGCAGAGAGCCTATGACCAGCTTATACACGATATTGCCATAGGTGGACTTCACCTTGTACTGGGGATTGACCGTGCAGGTATAGTCGGCGAGGACGGCGAAACTCATCAGGGATTGTTTGATGTGCCTATGCTTACTTCTATTCCCGATACTGCCATATATTCGCCCTCTTGTTACGATGAGCTTAAAATCTGCCTGAAAAAGGCTGTATATGATGAAAAGCATCTTGCAGCTGTACGATATCCAAGAGGCGGCGAGAATATACCCTATAAGTACGACGGAAATTACTCTGACTATAAATTTTTTGCCAATGGAAACGATACATTGATTGTTTCTTATGGCAGAGTTTTCAACGAAGCTTATAAAGCTGTTGAAAACTATAAGCTTCCCTGCGATTTGCTAAAGCTTACAAAGATTTTCCCTGTTGCAGATACGCTTATTGCTGAAATATCGAAGTATAAGCGGATTATCTTCTTTGAGGAGGCTATTTCACAGGGCAGCATTTCCGAAAAATTTGGCTCAATGCTTATGGAAAGCGGTTTCCGCGGAAAATACGCAAGAGCTGCGGCTAAGGGCTTTATCAGACAGGCGGCTGTAAAGTCTGCCCTTGATAAAATTGGTCTGAGCAGCAATAAAATGGCTCAATTCATCAAAAACGGAGGCGGCAGCAATGGCACGTCTTGATGCGGAGCTTGTGGCAAGGGGCATTGCCCGAAGCCGTGAGCGAGCAAAGGAAATGATAAAATCGGGAGCCGTTACTGTCAACGGCAAGCCTGCGAAGAAATCTTCTGTTGAGGTATCTGCTGAGGATGTGCTTGAATCCTCGGAGCAGGAGCTATACGTTGGCAGAGGGGCTTTGAAGCTTGAAAGGGCGGCGGAGTATTTCTCCCTTGATTTCAGCGGATTGCGCTGCCTTGACATAGGCGCTTCAACAGGCGGTTTTACTGAATATATGATAAACAACGGAGCTGAAACGGTATATGCCGTTGACGTAGGTCACGGTCAGCTTGCGGAGTCTCTCCGCCGTGACAGCCGCGTTGTGAATATGGAAAATACAGATATACGTATGGTTTCTGCTGAGGATATAGGCGGACAGGTGGATTTCATCTGCACCGATGTTTCCTTTATATCCCTGACAAAAATTCTGCCGAAAATCAGCGAATTGCTGAAATCTGACGGTATAGCTGCCGTTCTCATAAAACCGCAGTTTGAGGCGGGGAAAAGCGATATCGGCAAAAAGGGCGTTGTCAAGGACAGAAAGGTTCACCTGCGTATATTAAAAGAGCTTGACGGCTTTATGCGTCTGACAGGGCTTATGCCTGTCAGTTATACCCATTCGCCTATAAAAGGCGGAAGCGGCAATATTGAATATCTGGCGAAGCTTGTGAAATGCTCCGATGAACCACCCGTTCAGGATTTCGGCGGCATTGTTGAGGAGGCTTTCCGTCAGCTGTAGGAGGATAAGATGAAAGCGGTACTTTACCCGAATTTTCAGAAGAAAAATGCCCTCGGATGTGCAAGAGAGGTCTGCGATGTGCTTCACTCCGCAGGTATAGATGTGGTTGTTGACCGTGAGTATACGGCGGAATTCGGCGACAAGGATTTTGTGATTTTTGCCGATATTACGTCACTTGCTTCAACGGCTGATATATTTATAGCTATCGGCGGCGACGGAACAATATTGCAGTGTGCAAAAATTCTTATGGGTACAGATACTAAGCTCCTCGGCATAAATACGGGTACTCTCGGATTTATGGCAGGTCTTGAAGCCGACCAGCTTGACGCTCTGAAAAAGCTTAAAACAGGGGAATATCGCGTTTCAAAACGTATGACCGTTGATGTTATCGTTCACGGCATTGAGGACGACACGGTTTACACCGCCCTCAATGAGGTATCGGCTAAATCTGCAAGCTTTCGCATATGCGATTTTGACGTATCTGCCGACGGTTATCTCATAGGAAAATACCGTGCCGACGGTATACTCTTCAGCACTCCCTCAGGCTCTACTGCCTATGCTTTATCAGCAGGCGGTCCTGTTATCGAGCCTGATTTGAAATGCATCGAGATGAATCTTATTTGTCCCCATTCTCTTTTTGCAAGGGCAACTCTCTTTTCCGCTGACAGGAGGCTTTGCCTTACTGATAGGACATCGGGGGAAAATTCCCTTGTACTCAGTGTGGATGGTGAGCTTGTTCATCGTATGGCTGAAAATGAGACAGTGGAGATTATGAAGGGCAGACATACTATTCATTTTGTGGATATTATAGATAATGCTTTCCACGATTCACTCTGCCGGAAAATGTGTAAGCCAATCAAGTGAGGTAAATATGAAAATTAATCGCCGTGATGTGATACTTGAAATTATAAATGATATTGCCGTATCAACGCAGGAGCAGCTTATCGGACTTCTCAGTGAAAGAGGAATTACTGTTACTCAGGCTACTCTTTCACGCGATATACAGCAGCTTTCCCTTGTAAAGCTCCGCGACGAAAACGGAGTGTACAGATATACTCTGCCCCCTGCGGCAGCTGTGGAAAAGGGTATATTTTCCGAGGCTGTGGTTGATGTGGACTATGCCCTTAATACTATCGTCCTGAAATGCCGTGCAGGAATGGCACAGGGTACGTGCGCTGCTATTGATTCCGTAAGGCACGAGGGCGTTGTGGGTACTATAGCAGGGGACGATACAATATTTATTCTTGTCCGCAGTGAGGCGGACGCTAAAAAACTGGCTAAAAAATTCAGAAACGATATACTCGGATAAGAAAGCAGGTCATCGGTCAATGTTAAAGGAGCTTTATATCAAAAATCTGGCGGTAATACGTGAAACTACCATACCGCTTGAAAAACGGCTTAATATTTTCACCGGCGAAACAGGTGCAGGTAAATCCATACTCATTAATGGCATCAATGCTGTCCTCGGACAGAGATGCAGTAAGGATATTGTACGTACAGGCTGTGATAAGGCTGTTATAACTGCTCTTTTTACGGAGCTTTCTCCTGAGGTCTGCAAAAAGCTTGCAGAGCTCGGTATTGACTGCGATGACAGGGAAATTTCTGTAACCCGTGAGATAAACGCTGACGGCGGCAGTGTGGCACGTATAAACGGCAGGTCTGCCCCTGCGGCTATGCTGAAAGAAATCGGCAGTATGATGATAAATATTCACGGTCAGCATGATAATCAGATTCTCCTTGACAGTCAGCGTCATATGGAAATTCTTGATGATTTCGGCGGAGATAATTCCCTTCTTGAGGAATATCGTGCAACCTTCCGTGAATTGCAGACTACTGCACGCCGCCTTGGTGAGCTGAAAAAACAGGAGCAGTCACGCATTGAAAGGACACGCTATCTAAGCGAGGTTGTTAAGGATATCGGTGCTCTGGAGCTTAGGGCAGGGGAGGACGATGAGCTTGAAAAGGAGCTTGCCGCCTCTGAAAATGCACAGCGTATCATATCGGCTATAGGCTCGGCTGTGAATGCTATAAACGGCGATGAGGGAGCTAACGACATCATAGCTGCCGCAGAGAGTGAAATTTCCTCTCTTACTGATGAATCCGCTGAAATATCGGCAATTTATGAGCGCCTTTCTGCTGTGGAAATTGAGCTTTCCGATATAGCCTCTGAGCTTGAAAAAATCGCGGACAAGGCTGAGCTGAATATGCAGCGTGTGGACTTCGTCCGCCGCCGTCTCACCGATATAAACAAGGTGAGCAAAAAATATCTTGCAGACAGCACGGAGCTTGTGAAGATGTATGATTCTGCCTGTGAGGAGCTTACTAAGCTGGAGGGCAGCGATGACGAAATAAAGCTGCTTGCGGCAAAGCGTGAGGAGCTGCTTCATAAGGTCACTGAGCAGGCAAAGGCTCTTTATGACTACCGCGAAAGGGTTGCGGAGCGCTTTGTAAGCCGCGTTACTGAGGAGCTGGAATTCCTCAATATGGCTGGAGTTGTTCTTGCTGTACGCCACGAAAAGGGCAAGCTTACGGTAAGCGGTATGGACACTGTGGAATTCCTCATTTCCGCTAACAAGGGTGAGGAGCCTAAGCCTATTGCGAAAATTGCCTCGGGAGGAGAATTATCCCGTGTTATGCTGGCTCTGAAAAGCGTTATTGCCGATAAGGACAGTATTGATACTATGATTTTTGATGAGATTGATACGGGCGTCAGCGGTAAGGCGGCGCAGAAAATCGGCATAAAGCTGAAAGAAATAGGCAAGGTAAGGCAGGTTATATGCGTTACTCATCTTTCGCAGATTGCGGTTATGGCGGATAATCACCTTATGATTGAGAAGAATATCGTTGACGGCAGGACTGAAACAACCGTCACACAGCTTGATTTCAGCGGTAAAACGGCGGAAATTGCGCGTATTATGGGCGGTGATAACCCTGGCAGCCTTGTTATCAAGGCGGCTGAGGACGAGCTGAGAAAGGCGGCTGAAATATGAAGATATATTCCGCAAGGCACGGACAGACTGACTTCAACAAAGAGGATTTAATCCTGGGAGTAACTGATTTGCCTCTTAATTCCACAGGTCTTGCGCAGGCTGAGGAATTTGCGGCTGCTGTTGAGGCTCTTGGTGATGTTGACATCATAATATCATCTCCTATGAAACGGGCGTGGACAACTGCTATGGCGGCTGCCGAAAGATGTGGTCTTGATGTGATTGCCGATGAAAGGCTTCGTGAGTGGAATTACGGCGAATTCGAAGGGAAATACCGATATACTGAGGGTTTTGCTGAGAATAAGCGTGAATTTGCCGTTAAAATGGGTAAAAGCGGTGAATCCCTTTTTCAGTTATGTCACAGGGTTTATTCCCTGATTGATGAGGTGAAGGAGAAATATCCCGATAAGAATGTGCTGCTCGTCAGTCACGGCGGTGTTTGCCGCGTTATTGAAACATATTTCAACGATATGACCTCCGAGGAATACAGTAACTGGTTTATGGGTAACTGTCAGATTATTGAGTATCATTTTTCTCCTATCGGGTGAGGATTGTGTGGCTGCGATTTTTACAACCCCCTCTATATAAGGGCAAAAATCGGCCTTTTTTCAACCAAAAATGGTTGAATATTGAAAAATATTTTTTATTTTCTACCTTTTAAATAATCATCAACAGGGTAAATTGTTAATGTTGTATAAAATTTATTGCTATATAATTTAATATTAAAATGAAAGGTTTTTATATAAATTTCGTATGACGGACACGGTACAACTTGCCCCTACAACAGACTTTTTCTACAGGCTGCGGACCGCCGATGTATCGTTTAACTAACGGGACGTCGTGGGCGCCGTCCCCTATAAAATATCATTATAAATATAAGTATTAGAAGTTACAAAGTAATACAGAGTAATTGCGATATATTGCGAAATTTGATGTATCTGCTGTTATTGATCAATCGGGCGGATGTTATTTTGCCCTATGAATAAATATAATAAATAAAATCATATTACAATGAAATGAGGGTTGAATTATGAGAGTTGGCGTTGACTATTATCCCGAGCAATGGGACAGAGAGTTATGGGAATCAGACGCGGAAACTATGGCGAAAACAGGCGTGAAGCTTATCCGTATAGGTGAATTTGCCTGGCAGAGACTGGAGCCTTCCGAGGGTGTGTATGACTTCGACTGGCTTAAAGAGGTTATCACTATCTTTGCAAGACGTGGTATAGGCACTGTTTTAAGTCTTCCTACTTCTGCTCCGCCTCTTTGGCTTTATACAAAGCACCCCGATATTATCCGTATCGGCGGCAGGGGTGCAAGAAGCGGCATTAAGGCTCATCGCTGTATTAATTCGCCCTTGTTCCGCGGATATGCAAAAAAAATCACCGAGGCACTTGCTGCTGCCTTCGGGAAAAATCCCGCTGTTGTGTCCTGGCAGATTGATTTTGAGCCTGAGGCTTATAACTGTACCTGTGCTGCCTGCCGTGAGAAATTCCGTAGCTGGCTCTGGGACAGATATGGTACTATGGAGGCTGTAAATACTGCCATTAAAGCGAATTATACCGATATATCACAGGTTGAGGCTCCCGATGGGCTTTATTCTGACTGGGAAAATCCCTCTCTTTCCCTTGAATGGTATCGCTTCACATCCGATAGTATTGCTGAATTCGTCCGCGATGAAATGATACTCATTCGTATGGCTAATCAGAATATTACTGTTACCACAAATATTCGCCCATATGAGAATAATCCAGATTTCTACAAGCTTTTTGAGTGTCTTGATTACGTTACCTATGATAATTTCCCCACTCTCAAAGCTGAGGGGGATATATACAACTCCCGTGCCTTTGAACTTGATATGATGCGCGGTGTAAAGGGTGGAACTTTCATTGTCATTGAGCAGCTTGGCAGTACTGAGGGTGAGGAGGTTACTATGCCTGTATCGCCTAAATCTGGTATGATTATGGGCTATGCTATGCAAGCTATGGTGCGCGGTGCAAATACCGTTTTCCACCACCGCTGGAGAACGGCTGTCAAAGGTCCGCGTATGTTTAACCGTGGTATTCTCGACCACGGAAATAAGCCAAATCGTAAGTTTTTTGAGTTTTCGGAGTTGTGCCGCTGTGTTGCAAAGCTCAATGCTCTGGACGATACAAAAATTGCTGCTGAGGCAGCTGTAATCTATTCTCCTGAGGCTGACGCTTCCTTCCGTATTCAGCCACAGGTTGAGGGCTTCGACTACACACAGCAGCTCAGAGCCTTCCACAAGGCTCTCACAGGCTTCGGAGCAAATGTGGATGTTGTATCACCTGACGCTGACCTTTCGGGCTATAAGCTTGTTATAGCGCCCTCTATGTACGTCAATAAAAAGACTGCTACGGAAAATATCTACAGATACGTTATAAACGGCGGTACTCTCGTTCTCACTGCACGAAGCGGTGTGAGAGATGAAAATAACTGCTACACTATGGAGCCTCTGCCTACTGTTTTCAGAGAGCTTGCTGGTGCTGAAATTCTTGACTATGAGATTATAGGCGATGAAAAGCGGACTATCCGTGATTTTGCAGGAAATGAATTTGAATGTACTCAGTGGTGCGATATCCTTACGCCCCTTACTGCAAGAGCATATGCGGTATACGGCGATGAAAGCGGCTCTGCGGCTGTTTCTATGAACCGTTATTGCAGCGGTGTTGCTTACTATGTGGGTACTGTCTGCGGCGAGGATTTCTATGAAAGCTTCATATCCAACCTTATGATGCAGACGGGTATTCCAAAGCTTGAAAAGCTGCCTAAGGGTGTGGAGGTTACTACACGTACAAACGGCAGGGACGACTATATCTGCTTCTTTAACAACACTAAAAAGCCTGTATCTATTCCGCTTCCTAAGCCGATGTACAGTATGATTAACGACAGAGAAACGGAGCTTTTAGAGCTGCGTCCTCTTGAAATGGAAATTGTGAGGAAATAATTGTGAAAATTGTATTACAGAGAGTAAGCTCAGCCAGCGTGACTGTTGACGGGAAAATATGCGGAGAAATCGGTGTCGGCTACCTTGTTCTGCTTGGTGTGGGGCAGGGGGATACCGAGGATGATTGCCGCCGTCTTGCGGACAAGATTATAAATCTGCGTATATTTTCAGATGAAAACGATAAGATAAATCTTTCCCTTGGAGATGTTGGCGGCGATTTGCTCGTAGTATCGCAGTTTACGCTGTATGCAGACTGCCGCAAGGGAAATCGCCCCAACTTCATACAGGCGGGAAAGCCTGACGAGGCGGAGCGATTATACAACTATTTTGTGGATTACTGCCGCAGTAAGGGCAAGCACGTTGAAACAGGAATTTTCGGTGCTGATATGAAGGTTCAGCTTGTCAATGACGGGCCGTTTACGGTTATAATAGAATAAAACAAGGGCGGAGTTATCCGCCCTTGTTTTTTGCTATTTTGCGTGGAATTTCGGTAAAAGCTGTTTGATATAAAGCACATATAACGCCCCAAGGTTGAAATCGTACAGAACAAATATCACATTTGCAAGGGCAAGGAATAAAAATCCGCCATATTTGCCTATATCGTTCATATCCGTCAGCATCTGGTCAATTCCGAAAATAAATACCGTTACATAGAAGAATGCTATTGCACATATATTGAAAACAGCTGCCTTTATAATAAATCTTAACAGCCTGAATTTCAGCTTTTGCAGGTACATACGCACCATTGGATAATGACCGAAAAGCATTACAAATACAAGGGCGGATTCCTTATCGGCGGTTATAAGCATCGATAACAGGCATACTGCTGTATATGTCAGCCACGCCCAGCCCATACTGACCTCCTCCGCTATTATCATAAGCAGTACACCTGCCGCCATTGGCAATATAAGGTAGAATATAGGCATTATTCCAGCAAGAAACATACACAGCAGACAAAGAGCTGATACAATTCCGCCCAGTGCAACTCTGTAGCTTATATTCTTCATACGTCCTTTTTCCTCTCCTGCATTCCGTATACAAGACGGGCGGTCAGCTTATGAGGGAGCATTTTTGCGCCGATTGTTCCAAGTCTGATTATAAATCCGGGGACGGCTATAAGTTTGCCCGATAAAGCCGCTTTTATACCGCATTCTGCGGCGTAATCTGCGGAAATCGGCTTCATACTGAATGATACCCCTGCTCTGTTGTTGAATTCTGTATCAACGGGACCTGGGCAGAGTACGGATATTTTTACCTTTGAGCCCTCGCGGCGAAGTTCCTCTGCTACAGCGGCAGAAAGTTGCAGCACGTAGCTCTTTGAGGCATAGTATGAGGACATAAGGGGACCTGTGAGATATGCCGCAGATGACGCTACATTGAGAATTATTCCCTTATCCCTTTCTCTGAAATCGCGGAGGAAAAGCTTCATAAGCATATGGACTGCTGTTATATTTACGCTGAGCATTTCAAGCTCGCGGTCAAGGTCGGTTTCGGAAAATCTGCCGAATATGCCAAAGCCTGCGTTATTTACAAGCATATCCACATTTTTTCCCTTGGAGAATTCGTATACCTTCAATATTTCAGATTTTTTGGATAAATCTGCTGTTATTATCTCACATCTCCCAAGTCGTTCCTGCATTTCTTCAAGAACTGCCTTATTTCTGCCTGTCAGGATAAGCTCCCAGCCGCGTCCGCTGAGATTTTCCGCTATTTTCTTTCCTATTCCCGATGTTGCTCCTGTTATTAAAGCTTTCATTTCATTCACCTCTGTATTTTTCAGATATATGCTCCATTCCGAGTATGAACAGGGTCTGCTCATAGTCGGATTTATTTGTATATCTGTCTATTATCTCCTTGAAATTATCGGCTGATGCTATATCAATTCTGCTATAATGCTTTGTCAGAAAGGGGATAAAGCAGTCAGATGTTTCATCGCCTATGACAAGGAGAGATTTTTCATTGTTTACTGTTGTTCTTATCTCTATAAACTCCATAGGCTCGCCAAGATAGAGATTATATGGATTTGCTGAATTTGCCGCTTCTGTGTCATAAAGGCTTATTTCACGGCTTAATCCCTGTGAGTCCGTGCCTGTACAGCTTATGATTTCTGTACCATCGTCGTATTCGTATATATCAAGTATATCCTCTCTTGACTCCATATATCCTGCGCGGCTGTAGAGATTGCCCCGATAGCTGTCGGTTACGTGGCGTATAGCGTATTTATCGTAAGGCACAGGTATAAATCCTAACTTCTGTATAACAGTTCTGTATACACAATATGCGCCGTAGCTTGTCCATTTTGTATCGCTTCTGTAGTAGATATAGTTTTCACTGAGATTTTTCAGTATGGTATACGCGTCAATCCGCCTTATGTCACTGTTTAATCCACTGTGGAGCCGTTCTGTAAGCTGCTTTTCCGTTACAGGAAGAAGGTATGAGGGCAGACTGTCGCCGTATATTCCTGTAGACGTGGGGACAGCTGTGAAGTATACTGCTCCTTCATAGGCTGAAGCAAAGGCATTTACTGCGGCAGCACATCTGTCAGCGGAGGAAATGTCGTATTCATTGGCATATAATAGTCTATCCTCAGAGATGTATATACGGTTGACAACAGGCTCTCCCGCTTTTGCTCCTATTTCTGCGGCAACTGAACGAAGCTCCTTTGAAAAGGGGAAGCTTTCAGCAGTGTTTTCTGAAATAGTGCGGGAAAATCCGCCATTTACAAGCTTTTCAAAGCTTATCTTCTCCCCTTTGTAAAAGCTGCTGTTGAAAAGTGTGGCAGCAGAGGCAGCGGTTATAATTGTCATAACAGCAAATGCTGTTATTTTTTCAGCAAGCTTCATATTTCTGCCTCCTTTACAAGCGTATAATCATTGTGTCGGACTGTCCGCTGTATGACATAAGTGCTGTGCATATTATCAGCAGGGCGGTTATAGCCACAGGGGTAACTGCGGATATAGCTCTGCCAAAACGCATATCCTTGATTCTTGCTGTTGTATTTCTGAATAAATCAGTTGAAGCATAAACAGCAATGAGAAGTATAACTATATAGTATTTCAGCAGATATGCGGCAGATGAGTCAGCAAGATTGCCGTTTCCGCCGAACATAACACCGAGGTATTTCAGACCCACTGAAATACTTCCCTGTGAAAGAAATACCATTATAAGAGTTATTGACATTATAGTGTAAATTATGCCGTTAGGTTTTGCACGTTTCTGATTATTCAGCTTATTTTCCACTAAAACGGCAATGCCCATAAGCATTCCCCATAATGCACCGCCTGTATTGAAGCTGTACCATATACCAACAAGAGTCCACACTACAACGAATACAAGCTTGCTCAGATATGTATTGTCCGTCATTGAGGACAGGGGACTGGTGATATATTTTCTGAACCATTGGAGCACCTGTATATGCCAACCAGATACAAATACACGTATTTTCGTGCCGAATAATGGATGATTGAAGCTATTGGGGAATCTGAAACCAAAGCATCGGCAAAGACCACAGCTCATATCTGCAAATCCCGACAGAGTAAAATAAAGGCAGAGTATATACGCAATTATACCAAGCCACGCTCCTGCGGCGGAAAGCTCTGTCAAAGGAGTGCTTTTTACTGCTGAATTAAGCACGAAAAGGGAATCGGCTATAATGATCTTTTTGGCAAGTCCCTTTATAAAAAAGATAAGTCCGCTGCCGATTTCTGTCATATTGAAACGACGTTTTCTCAGTATATGTACAAAAGTGTCATAGCTTACAATTGTTCCTATAATCAGACGGGGAAACATTATCAGATACAGTGAAAAACGGATAAAGTTCTTATCTGCCTTTGAATTCCCCTTGTATATGTCCGCAAGATAGCCTATAGCAGACAGGGTAAACAGGGATATACCAATTGGGAATACGGTCTCAGAAAGCTTTGTAAAGCCGTGGAGATAGGCGAAATAACTGTGTCTGAAAGAAATGAGCATAAGCACATCAAATAGAATTCCTGCCGCAAGTGGAATGCTTTTCAGCTTTGGCGAAATGCGGTATATAAGCAGTCCAGCGATGTAATTCACAAGACAATACATCATCATAAAAGCGGTAAGACGCAATCCCATAAAGCCGCAGAATAAAAGGCTTTCAAGATAAAGCACCGCGTCTTTCAGCTTTTTTGGCACGGCTAAATATATAATCAGCGACAGGGGCAGGAATATATATATAAACAGCAGACTGCTATAGGTCATTTTTTATCTCCTTTAAAGCCGCCATATGCTCTTTTAGCTCAGCGGCTGTCATCATTGTGTTGAGGACTTCAAGCAATGCCCCTGCAGACAGCATAGAGGGCAGTCCAAGCCTGCTCTGCAGCTTTTTCCTAAGATTACTGCTGTCGTTTCCGCCGCTTAGTCCAAGCTCAAACATTGTCAGCTTTGTAATATCTTTTGGAGTTGTTCTCTCATCGGAGGATATACCAGCCTTTGCAAAAGCCTCTTTGAGGACTTTAACATCAACACCCTCAACTCCCAGCTTGCCCTCGGCGGAAGGCTTTGTCTTGCGCTTTTCTTTGCCGAAAATATCGGGAATATGGACGTTTGTTATATTTCCGTTTTTTATAGCTCCCTTGATGTAGCCTCGTATCTTCCGTCCTGCATTGTCTGAATCCGTAAGTATTATTATGCCTGTTTTCTCCGCATAGTAGCGGATAAGCTCCAGTTTTTCCTTATCCTTGAATATTCCGAAGCCGTTTGTCACTATTATAACGCCGTCAATTACTGAGGAAAGCTTGATTTTATCGTACTTTCCTTCTACAATGACAGCCTGGTTTACTTTTATCATCGTTTCACCTTTAACATACGTGTAACTGCCTGTTCGATTTCATAACGGGGTTCGCAGGCGGTGGAATTCATTTTTACAGCGGTATCACGGAGTATGAGTATGCATTTTCTAAGCATTTCCACGCTCATTCGTGAGCTGTAGTTGAAGGCATTCTTCATAATGAACGCCCTGCCATAATAGCCGAAATCAGCAGCTGCCTTATCAATGGATATACCGCTTTTTCTTGCGCAGGCAGCGCGGTACATATCCGTAAATGTTGAGAATATTGCGTGAAAAACAAGAGTTCTGTTGTCCTTTGTTATGTTCATTTCGTCAATGGCTTCAAAGGCTTCCTTTGCATTGAATGATGCCACGGCTTTTGCAAGATTGTATACAGTCATATCTGTACGCTGGCTAACAAGCTCCTTTATCATATCGGCAGTGATTTCTCTGCCGTTGGCGTAGGCGCAGAGCTTATCAAGCTCGCTTCTGATAACAAGCTCATCGCATAGACAAAGCTCAGCAAGTGCCTGGGCATTATTAAGGGATATTGCACCGCCTCTTGAAGCCGCCATATTGGTAATAATACGTGAAAGCTCCTGTGCTGTTTTTATGGGCATTTCGCAGACAATACCGTTCTTGTCGGCAAAGTCAGCAAGCTTTTTGTTCTTGTCCTTTATGACGTTTTTACGCGTCTTATAGTCCATCTGAACCTTTACTTCAAAGCCTGTGACATTAAATATTACTACTGTCTGGTCAGGGATATTTTTCAGCACGGCAAGGAGGTTTTTGTTTATATCCTCAGCCTTTTTGCCCCTCATATCTTCGCGTGGCTTTTCGCAGTTGTAGTCGTTTATGAGTATACAGTTATACTCCGACATCATATTGAACTGACCGATGAGTTCTTCAAGTTCAGGCATATCGAGCCTTTTTCCGTCAAGCTTTGTAAGAGCGAATTCTTCGTTATCGCCCACTGCAGCTTTGATGATTTTGCGTGTAATATCTGATACGCCTGCGGTATCAGCACCGAATATATAGTAAATACGGCTCAGAGAGCCTTTTTTCAGCTCTGCCGTAAGCTCTTTTACATTTAAATTTGCCATTAAAGACTCCTGATTATGTATTTGTTTCCCTTTTCGGGGAGAATTTCAATATTGTTTCCCATTCGGGAGATAATATAATTGTTTTCGCTGATTTCTACTGATTTCGGAATATTTCCGTATACGAAAGTTAAATCTGCCGATATATCATCATCTGTCTTTGCTGTACAGAAAGCATATGTGTGGTTTTCAACAGCAACTTCAAGTGTTCCGTCGGAATAACGAACAGAACATTTGTCGTTGGTAAAATCAATTTCTTCTGTTATGGTATATATTCTGTCTGATTTGATATGTTTCAGATTCTGGCTGTATGAAGCCATTTTTGCGGATATATCCGATGTCAGCAGGAGATATTCATTTTTCCGTCTGCCATTGTTTGCAAGATACTTTTCAATATACTTTTCGTTTGAGCTGCCCTCTAAATCGGCTATAATGCGTTCATTGCCATAGGATATAACTACTACGGCCGAGGTCTTATCACCAAGAACAGCTATAACAGGGCGATTTTTTATGGTTTCAGTCATAACTATAGTCATTGAGGCTGAAATAAGTACTACAGCTGTCAGAACGGCGGTTACAGCCTTTTTTCTACCGCTGAAAAGATAGGTCAGCGCTGTAATTCCTGCACCTGCTATGAAAATAAGGGGTATAAACTCATTTATACGCGGCACTGTGAAGAAAGGTACAGCCGATAAAGCATCAGAAATGCTGATAACTGCTGATAAAAACAACTCGGCAGGCAGCAGGAGAAAGGTAAATACGCCGCCTGTCAGTACAAAAGCAAATCCGCAGATTAGTGCTGCTGTACATAAGGGCAGAAGAAGTATATTTGACAGTGGAGAAATAAGCGATGTTTCATCAAAATAGTACATTGACACAGGCATAACTGCCAGAGATACGCATATAGCTGATACTATATCAGCCTTTATATCGCCCCACAAAGTGCTTTTGTCAATGTTTTTCGTCATATATGGGGAAAATACCGCAATTCCGAATGTGCCGCTGAAAGACAGTATAAAACTGCTGCTGTATACTGCATAGCAATCGCAGATACATATTGCAAGGGCAGCAAGGCACAGGGAGTTTAGAGAATCGTTCTGTTCACCGAAAAGCTCCGCAGAATAGAGCATATCAAGCATAAATAATGCTCTGATAGCGGAAACAGGATATTCTGCAAGTCCCACAAGGAGAATGAGAAATAAATTCACAGCGGCAAATCGGATATATCTGTTAATCCTAAGCCGTTTCAGAATTGACATAATGACAGCGCCTACCACTGACACGTGAAGTCCCGAAACTGAGAGAATATGTCCGATTCCAAGGCGGTACAAATCAGAACTGATTTCATTGCTGATATTCTGACTGCCGCCGAAAATCATACCCGAAAGAAATCCGCCTGTTTCGCCGTCCATTTCAATACGCAGACGGGCAGTCATTTCCTCGCGGAAAGCTGCAAGGCAGCGTTTTATGTGGGTGGTGTTCTGTTTTTTTACGGAAATTCCGCTTATTTTCTCGGCTTCAAGGTATATATGACGGGATTTGTTCCAGGTCAGACTGTCAAAAAGGTATTCTTTTTCAAATGCTTTGAATGTGCATTTTTCTATGGTAACGGTATCACCATAATCTGCATCGAGATTAGTTGTAAATACGCTTATCCTTGCATTCTGGCTGTTGTTTATCTTGCCTTTCAGCGTGTATGCTGCAAAATCGCCGTCATATACGGAATAGTCGGTTATTTCGCCGCAGAAGCTTCCCTCTGTTTCGCTGTACGCCCTTATTTCATCATATACAAAGTGGGTGTAGCATCGGTTTACTGTAACCGCACCAACAAAGAATACCGCTAAAATCAGATAATCCACGGCTTTAAAGCATTTCAGTCTGCCGTATATTGCTATAAGAACTGCGGTACATAAAGCAGCGATAATGCCGATACTGTCAAAAAAGAATGAAGCGAAAAACAATCCCGACACATATGCTGCTGCCGCCCCAATCATTTTCCGCTTCATATTATTATTTAAAGAACAAGGGCAGCTTTTCAAGGAAGATTATATCTGTTCTGTCGGCGGCATCGCCCTCCGCAAGAACGGCAGCCTCAGCTGCAATTATTCCTCCTGCACCTTCAATAAGCTTTTCAAGAGCCTTTAAAGACTCACCTGTGCTGATAACATCGTCTACAACAAGGACGCGCTTACCCTTTATCATAGCGGCTTTTTCCGCAGAAAGATACAAGGTCTGCTCCTTGGCGGTAGTTATTGACTTAACTGTAACTGCTACGGGGTCGCTCATATAAAGCTTTATGGATTTTCTTGCAACGACATAGGGCTTTCCGCACTGTCTTGCCATTTCATAGCCAAGGGGAATACCCTTTGACTCCGCTGTGAGTATCACATCGAAGTCGGGGCATTTCGCAAGGAGAGCCTCTGCTGACTTAACAGTAAGCTCCACATCGGAAAACATTACAAATGCCGCAATGTCAATCTTTTCATTAAGGGGACACAGGGGAAGCTCGCGCTCCAGACCTGCAATGGTCATCTTGTATGTGCCTGCCATAGCCTTTTCCCCCTTGTTATTCAGTCTTGCCCAGGGATTCAGGTCCCCAGCCCATTTTAACGCCTGCAAGCATATGGAAGTGGATATGCTTTACAGTCTGTCCTGCGTCATCTCCGCAGTTGTTGATTATACGATAGCTTTCGATACCCTCAGCCTTTGCAATTTTAGCTGCTGCCTCGAATACCTTTGCGATAACGGCTGAATTGCCCTCGTTGACCTCGTTTGCGCAGCAAATATGCTCCTTAGGCACAATGAGATAGTGTACGGGAGCTATAGGAGCAATGTCCTTGAAGCTGAACACAAACTCGTCCTCGTATACCTTTGCGGAGGGGATTTCGCCGTTTATGATTTTACAGAATAAGCAGTCCATAATTATTCTCCTATTCTCATTATTTAATAAATTCCTTTACGATATCTGCAAATGCTGCAACAGCCTCGTCAGCCTTTGCAACGTCGCCCATACCAGCCATAGCGCTGTCGGGACGTCCGCCGCCCTTACCGCCTGTTACTGCGGCTGCCTGCTGTACAAGCTTTCCTGCGTGAGCGCCCTTTTTCAGAGCCTCTGCTGTACATACGCAGTAGAGTGTACCCTTTTCGCCGTTTACGCCTGCAAAGAGAGCGATAATAGCCTCAGCCTTATCCTTTACGCTGTCGCCCATTTTGCGGAGTGCGTCGGGAGCTGTTCCGTCTGCTCTTGCAGCGATAACCTTAACTCCGTTTACTTCAACGGCATTGTCGAACATAGCAGCTGCCTTAGCGTTTGCAGCCTGCTGTGCAAGGCTTTCAAGAGCCTTTTCCTTTTCCTTTAACTCAGCTGTAACAGCTGCGCACTTTTCGGGAAGCTCGTTTATATTTGCAAGCTTCAATGCACCTGCTGCCTTTACGATAGTATTCTTGTATTCATTGAGAAGCTCAAGAACTCCCATACCTGTAACAGCCTCGATACGTCTTACACCTGCTGCTACGGAGCTTTCAGATACTATTCTGAAAAGTCCTATCTGTGCTGTGTTTGAAATATGTGTACCGCCGCAGAATTCAACGGAATTGTCAGCAGTTACAACGCGTACTGTATCGCCGTACTTCTCGCCGAAGAGAGCCATAGCTCCGAGCTTTCTTGCCTCGTCAATGGGCATTTCTTCCATAGTAACGGGGAGAGCCTTCATAATTTCAGCATTTACAAGAGCCTCAACCTTTGCGATTTCCTCAGCTGTAAGTCCGCTGAAATGGTTGAAGTCGAAACGGCAAGCCTTGTCGTTTACAAGCTGACCTGCCTGATGAACGTGGTCGCCTAAAACCTCACGGAGAGCGTACTGGAGAAGATGTGCGGAGGTATGATTCTTCATAATAGCCATACGTCTGCATTTGTCGATAGCAGCTGTAACCTTTCCGCCCTTTGTGAGTGTACCCTCGGTAACAGATGCAATGTGGAGGAAGTGTCCCTCGGATTTGATTGTATCAGCAACAACGGCTGTGTTTGCACCGTCGCCGATTGTACCTGTATCGCCTACCTGTCCGCCGCTTTCAGCGTAGAAAGGAGTTTTATCAAGAACGATAACAACGTCCTCGCCTTCGTTTGCGGAGTCAACCTCAGCGCCGTCCTTGTAGATAGCAAGGATTTCAGCCTCTGCTGTGAAGTCGGTATAGCCTGTGAATACAGTCTTTGGAGCCTCAACCTTTATGCTGTTGTCAGCCCATGATGAGCCTGCCTTTGCAAGGTGGTCAGCCTTAGCCTTAGCTCTCTGCTCCTGTGCAAGCTCCTTGAAGCGGTCAACGTCAACTGTAAAGCCCTTTTCCTCGCAGATTTCTATTGTGAGGTCAATGGGGAAGCCGTATGTATCAGAAAGTCTGAACGCGTCATCACCTGAGAGAACAGTTCCGCCGTTCTCTGCAAGAGCAGCTGTATAGCTGTTGAGCATTTCAGTACCCTTGTCAACAGTCTTTGCGAAAGCTTCTTCCTCAACGCCGATGATTTTCTTGATATAATCGCGCTTTTCAGCAAGCTCAGGATATGCGCCTGCATTTTCATTTATAACAGTATCGCATACCTCGCAGAGGAAAGGACGTGTAATTCCTAAAAGTCTGCCGTGACGTGCAGCACGTCTTAACAGACGGCGGAGAACGTAGCCTCTGCCCTCATTTGAGGGGAGAATACCGTCACCAACCATAAATGTAGTGCTTCTGATATGGTCGGTAATAACGCGGAGAGAAACGTCTGTCTTTGCGTCTGTTTTGTATGATACTCCTGCAATTGAGGAGATGTGCTTCATAATATTCTGAACGGTGTCAACCTCGAAGATATTGTCAACGCCCTGCATTACACAAGCAAGTCTTTCAAGTCCCATACCTGTGTCGATGTTCTTGCTTTCCATTTCTGTGTATGTGCCGTTTCCGTCGCTGTCGAACTGGCTGAAAACAAGGTTCCATATCTCAATAACGCGGTCGATATCGCTTGCCTGCTCGAAGTTCTCAAAAGGACCATAGGACTCACCGCGGTCGAAGTGGATTTCGCTGCAGGGGCCGCAGGGACCTGAGCCGTGCTCCCAGAAGTTGTCCTTTTTGCCGAGGCGGATGATTCTGTCCTTGGGGATGCCGATATTGTTCATCCAGAGCTGTTCAGCCTCGTCGTCGCTTTCGTAAATGGTAATCCAGAGGCGGTCAGCAGGGATTTCAAGAGTGCCTGTAAGGAATTCCCAAGCCCATTCAATAGCCTCAGCCTTGAAGTAATCGCCGAAAGAGAAGTTGCCCAGCATTTCAAAGTATGTGCCGTGACGTGCTGTCTTACCAACGCTTTCGATATCGGGAGTTCTGATACACTTCTGACAAGTTGTAACTCTCACATTGGGAGGAACAGCCTGTCCGAGGAAGTATTTCTTAAGGGGTGCCATTCCTGAGTTGATGAGAAGAAGGCTCTTATCGCCCTGTGGAACAAGTGAAGCGCTTGCCATTCTTGTATGATTCTTACTTTCAAAGAATGAAAGATATTTTTCACGAAGGTCGTTTAAACCTGTCCAGTTCATATAATATTTCTCCTTTTGCCTTATGGCATACAAAAATTAAATGGTACAAAAACCCATACAATATAATTATAGTATTGATTGGAAGAAATGTCAAGGCTTTTGAAGAAAAATCTCTTCATTGACTATAAGATTGATAGATCTTTTAATTACCAATTTTTTGTCAGAATTGAATTCCTTCTCGGTTTGTGACCTCTGCCTGTATTGTCAGTTTTTTAATATCGCTTGATATATATAGCGTGTAGGATATTCCGTCTTCATTTTTTGCATTATACTGCACATAGCTGCCCTGTTCAGAAACAGATGTTTCATAGTCCATTGCCTTGAATACTGATTCAAATTCCTCAAATGAGGATTCTACAGTAAGACCGTGTACCATAACTGATGGGTCAGTAATTTCAATTCTTGTTATATACTGTCCTCCGTCGGCGTAGTCGGGATAGGCTGAAACAAGATAGGTAACGTAATACTCGGGTTTTGTTTCATATCCTTCACTATCTATAACAGGTGAATATTCACTGCCGTAGTACTCTTTTGCACCCATCCAGCCGCTGACTCTGTTATATTGTGAAAAATCTGTATTTTCTACGTTTTCGGTTATCTGAAATTCAAGGAAAGTATATTTTTTATCGATAAGATTATCTTTTATCAGTTTTTCTCTCATCAGACAAACATCGAATACATCAATCTTACCGTCGTTGTATAAATCGGCATTTTCCAAGTACTTAACTTCAATATCCTTTTTGCCAAGCAGCCATTTCTGCATTGTAACTACATCTGCAATACCAAACTTTCCGTCGAGGTTTATATCTCCGTCAGGGTCAGGAAGGGGGAATCCACCCATAATCGGCGGAATTTCTTCTGTTGTGGTTGTTGTTGTTGTTGATTCAATATAGTTGTCGGGAGGTGTGGTACCGCCTATCATATGTGTTGTAGTACTCTCGATGTACTCATCTGGTGGCAGAGGAACTCCTGCTAAAGGCGGATCAATGTATTCATCGGGTGGTAATGGTTCTCCTGCTAACGGCGGTATGTTTGTGGCGGTGGTTGGTGAGATATATGTTCCTGCCACTGGCGGTGTGGTAGTGGTTGTAGTTGGTGAGGTATATGTTCCTGCAAGTTTTGTGGTATCAGGTACTGTTGTAGTTTGCGGTTCAATATAATCATCAGGGGGCATATAATCACCGTCTACAGGCGGATATTCTTCTGTGGGTGCCATTGCTACTCCAGCAGTTGCGTAGATTTCCTCGGAAGCCGCACTGGCAGAGGCACCGGTTGATGCACTCATAGCAGCTGCTGCTAAAAGTGCGGTTATTTCCTTTGTAAACTTTCTCATAGTATTTCCTCCATTCTCATTACTTGTTTTCTTTTGCTATTATTTCAAGTGCAGTTAGAATATGCACCTGTTCTTCCATACAAGCTGCTTCTGAAATATCCCTTACAGTGCCTGTTGTAGCCATTTTTCGACAGGCACAGGAGTTGTGGCAGTAATTGACTATTTCACAGCCTTCGCACCTGTCTGATACCATTGAATAATCGGGATGCGCTTTTCGTGCTTTTTCAGCCTCAATGCCAACGGAAATATTACCGCAGCGGTATTCGGGTATGTTCTGGAACTGCACACAGGGATAGAAATTGCCGTCCCAGTTTATGAATACCTTTTTATTGCAGATTTCGCAGGTTCCGCGGATATTTTCCTTGATATTCTTCTTCTTTACAGCAAGCTCATACATATATAAATCTTCAATTTCAGCGATTTTACGCCATTGCTCCCTTAAAATATCGCCGAAGCTGTCAGGGTCGGCTGGTCTGAGGAAGGCGTCCATTGCCGCAGATACCTTTTTTACTCCGAGGTTTTTCAGATATATAACATTGTTGTATAGCTCGGGAAGGGTTTCTTCTGTATAAACAAGCTGTACAAGGGTTTCAGGCTGATATTTCAGCAGTAATTTCAGATTGGCGTCAAGAAGTGCCGTATCAACGCCCCTTTCGGTGCATTTAATGCCGTCATGGGACATATTTATAATAACTTTTCTGTCTATACACCACTTTATGAATTCTTCATCAAGGAGAGTGCCGTTTGTTGTTATAACAATTTGTTTTGCTTTGATGTTTTCACTGTAGAATTTTACGGTATCCTTATAAAGCAGGGGTTCACCGCCGAAAAGATATACCGTTCCTGCATCGTCACGCTGATTTATAAAATCGGCTATTTTCACCATTGTTTCATCGGTAATATGTCCGTATTCGGTGTTTAAATGCCTTTCATAGCAGTAACTGCATCTCAGATTGCATTTGTTTGTTATGCTGATAGTATAATCCAAAAAAATCACCCCGTTCAAATTACATAATTATCCATTTTACCTATATTATATCACAAATAATCAGCTGTTTCAATAGATTTTATAAATCTTCAAGACTAAAGGCTGATAAATACATACTGTACATTTATATTCTACTCATATTGTAGAACAAAAATGCGTGTTTGTCAATAGGATTTTGAAAGTTTGTATGAATGCACAAAAAACGTCTTTGAATTTGTTGGTTTTGACGATGAAATCAGCGGATATAATTCTAATTAAATGCAGATAATACCACTGAGGTGATATTATGCGCAGACGAGGGGAAAACGGTGTTCTTATCCTTGCAATTATCTTCTTTTTTACATTTTTCGGCATATCTCTGAATTTTCTGAAACTGTCACAGGAAAGAGAATATGTCCGAACAGCGGCTGACAGTGCCTTTGTAACTATACAGGCAGGGGATAGCGGCGGTACTATATACGACAGGAATTTCCAACTCCTGACAAATGCAGAAAATGATATTGTCGCTGTGGCAGTTCCTGATGAAATTTCCCTTGAAAAGCTTTCAGATTATGCCAAAGATACAGCGGAGGTTGAAAGACTATATGCGGAAGGGAAGCCATTTGCATTTGAATGCACGAAAAAGGGCGTAGAATCACAGGGATTGACATTTTTTGAAATTCCACGAAGATACAGCAAAAATGTACTTGCTCCCCATATTATCGGCTATATCTCCGACGGAAAAGGAGTAAGCGGTCTTGAATACGCCTATGACAAGCTTTTCCGCACGGGAAATACCGAAAACAGCGTTACCTATTCCACTGACGGTCACGGTCATATCCTCATAGGAGCAGGAAAATCCGTCGTCCGCAGTACAAAGGACAGAACGGGAGTTGTAACAACTATTGACAGCGAAATACAGGCAATATGCGAAAAAGCAGGCCGTTCTCTCAAAAAGGGGGCAATTGTTGTTTCAGAGGTGAAAAACGGCGAAATACTGGCAATGGCAAGCTTTCCTGAATACGATATGAACAATCTTTCAGCTGCCTTTGAAAGCGAGGACAGTCCTATGATTAACAGATGCCTTTATTCTTTCAGCGTCGGCTCAATTTTTAAGCTTGTCACCGCCTGCGAGGGTATTGACGAGGGGCAGAATGACTTTATGTGCAGCTGTACGGGAAGTCACACTCTGGGTAATCTGACCTTTGGCTGTCACAACAGAAGCGGTCACGGGGTACAGAATATGAGTGAGGCAATGACTAATTCCTGCAATCCTTATTTTATTACCCTGAGCCAGTGCCTTGATTTGCAGAAATACCGCAGTTTGGCATATAATTTCGGCTTCGGACGTGAAATACATCTTGCCTCGGGAATTATATCCTCAGCAGGCGTGCTTCCCTCAGTGGATGAATTGCTTGTGCCTGCTGAGCTTGCAAATTTCTCCTTCGGGCAGGGCAGACTTACGGCAACGCCCTTGCAGATAAATCAGATGACCTGTGCCATTGCCAACGGGGGAGAGCTTAATATGCTCCGTCTGATAAGGGGTATCACCGTTGACGGAGAAACGGTAGGCAATGAAAAATCGCCCCTTTCATCCCGTGTAATCACCGAGGAAACGGCGGCACAGCTAAGGAAGATGATGATAGGGGCGATATATAACAACGAGAACTCCAATGCGGCTCCGAGATACGTCCGCGCAGGAGCAAAGACCTCCACCGCACAGACGGGGATATATGACGAAAAGGGCGAGGAGCTGTGTCACGGCTGGATTACGGGATTTTTTCCTGCAAGTAATCCAAGATATGCCATAACTGTTCTTGCTGAACACGGCGGCTATGGCAACGATACTGCCGCACCTGTGTTCAGGGAGATTATTGATGAAATGATGATGAGAAAATAAGTCTATTTTCGCGATATAACGTTATCTCTGTAGCTTGCAAGCTGTTTTTCAAGGTATGTCATTTCCCCTTCGGGAGCTTTTTCTTCATCGGGATGAGCCTTTATATAGTCTGAAATAAGCTTGCAGATCTGTTCTCCGTACTTTTCTGCTTTACGCTTGCCAACTCCCGAAACTTCGTAAAATCTGCCTATGTATGTGGGCAGTTTACGGCACATATCGCGGAGAGTTGCGTCGGAAAATACAATGTATGCAGGTACCTTTTCCTCAGCGGCAAGCTCCTTGCGAAGGTTTTTAAGCTCCGCATACAGACCGCTTTCGGCGTAGTATTCCTTTTCTCTGTCGTAATTTGTTTTTGTTTTCTTCGGCAGAGCTTTTGGCATACGCATTGTAAGCGTTGCATTGCCTTTGAGGATATCGGCTGATTTGGCTGTTAATCGCAGTACGGGGAATTCCTCCTCCGTGGCAAGGAGATAGCCCTCCTGTATAAGATAGTCGATTTCGCTGCGGATAACACGTCCAAGGCTTTCGGACATTATTCCGTAGGTGGAAAGGGTGTTCAATTCAAGGGATATAAGACGCTCATTGCTGCTGCCTTTGAGTATTTCTGCAATCATCGTCTTTCCGAAATCCCGTCCTCTCTGGTGTACGCGATAGACGCAGGAGATGATTTTCTGTGCGTCTACGGTTATATCACGTATCTCGAATTCACCCAGGCAGCTTGAGCAGTTTCCACATTCATCAGAGGCTCTTTCACCGAAATATTGCAGCATATAGCTTCTCAGACAGGTCGTAAGGGTTGAGTAAAAGGTCATATATTTCAGCCTGTCCATATCCTTACGGTAGACGATTTCAGCCTGACTTTCGCTAAGCTCAGTATTTTCCTCACGGCTTTTTTCAATGAGGAATTGATTAGTCCGCACATCCTGACCGCTGTAAAGGAGAATGCAGTCCGCAGGCTCACCGTCACGGCCTGCTCTGCCAGCTTCCTGATAGTAGCTTTCGATATTTTTCGGCATATTGTAGTGGATTACAAACCGCACATCTGATTTATCTATGCCCATACCAAAAGCGTTTGTTGCAACCATTATTTGCCTGCGGTCGTAGATGAAATCCTCCTGATTCTGCTTTCTTTCTTCGGGGGAAAGTCCTGCGTGATACCGTGAAGCGGAAAATCCGTCATTATTCAGCTTTTCGCAGACTTCCTCCACATTTTTGCGTGAAAGGCAGTAAACTATGCCGCATTTATCGGGATAATTTTTCAGCAGCTCCACAAGCTTTGAATACTTATTCTGTGGGGAAATCACTCCGAAATAGAGATTTTTTCTGTCAAATCCCGTAACTACTTCAACAGGGGATTGAAGTTTAAGCAAACGCGAAATATCCTCGCGGACTTCACCTGTAGCCGTTGCTGTAAATGCGGAAATAATTGGGCGGTAGGGGAGTTTTTCAATAAACTCGCTTATCCGCAGATAGCTTGGGCGAAAATCCTGTCCCCACTGTGATACGCAGTGAGCTTCATCAACAGTGACCATAGAAATATTGACTGTATTGGCAAGCTTTAAGAATTCCTCTGTATCAAGCCTTTCGGGGGCAGCGTAAATAAGTTTCAGCTGACCGCTGTAGGCACGGCGAAAGAAATCGCTGTATTCCTCCATTGTAAGGGAGCTGTTGATACAGGCGGCATTTATACCTGCCTCAGTCAGTGCTGTTACCTGGTCTTTCATAAGGGAAATAAGAGGGGAGATTACAACCGTAACGCCCTCTAAAAGCATTGCAGGCACCTGATAGCACATTGATTTTCCTGCACCAGTAGGCATAATTCCCAGTACATCGCGTCGGCTAAGTATGCCGTCAATGAGCGTTTCCTGACCGTTGCGGAACGAATCGTGACCGAAGTAATTCCGCAGTATATCGTATTTATTCATATTTTCCTCAGTGTCCTATAATATCCTTTATTTCGCTGTTTGCGTCCTCTATGCGCTTTTTCAGCTCCCGTGCAGTCATACGCATTGCACCGCTGCCTAAGATTATAAGCTGCTCAACGCCGTCAGAGGTTGCAACGCGGACGCGATGCTTTCCCGATAATTCGTGGGTAACTCGTTCTATATAGCTGTCGGCAGTTTCGGATTCTTTCGTATATACAACATTTACGTTGAAATGTCGTTCAACCTCACGGTGCTTGCCCTTGACCTTGTAAGCGTCAAAGACGATGATGATTTCATAGCCGCACCAGCCCTGATAATTGCTCAGAATTTTTATAAGCTCCGCCCTTGCCGCGTCGAGATTAGTTTCGGAGATTTTTTTCAGCTCGTCCCAGGCGAAAATTATATTGTATCCGTCCACAAGAAGGTAGTCGGGACCCTCATAATTAGGCAGCTTCACAGGCTTTGAGTAGTCCTTTTTCACCTTTGCAGATTTGAAAGCTTTTCGCGGCTCCTTTTCGATTTTGCCGTAGGTACGCTCGAAAATCTCCATAAGCTCCTCCTCTGAGGCAGCTTTGGAGGTGGTATGTCTGCGGAGCTTCACAGGCTCGTCAGCCTCCTCAGAGGCTGCACCAAGGCAGGGGGGCAGATGCATATATTCCGCTGATTCCGTCCACTTTATATTCATACCAGCACCGTGGCTGCAAAAGACGGAATCTGCCGTATTTTCCACATCTCCGTCACAGTCGTAGCCGATTTTTTCAATGACTTCATCAGCGTTGTGACATTCACGATATCCGCCGTTTATGCAGGTGAGATGTCCCTTTCCGCGTGTATAGCCTATTACCTCAGAGATGTAGTCGTTCATCTCAGAAACAGGGGAAGAACCGCGAATTACCGCCATTTCTCCCGTTGCTTCGGGAGGGTTGAACTCCGCTGACATACGCTGTAAATCAGCCATTGCTCTGCCTGTATTTTCCATAGGTATTTCAAGCTCATAGTCGTAATAAGGTTCAAGGAGAATATTTTCCACATTACGTAATCCGTGGCGGACAGCGCGGTATGTAGCCTGTCGGAAATCGCCGCCCTCGGTGTGTTTCAGGTGTGCTTTTCCAGCGCATATGGTTATTTTCATATCCGTTATGGGAGAGCCTGTCAGCGTGCCTATATGCTCCTTTTCTTCAAGGTGAGTGAGGATAAGCCGCTGCCAGTTAAGGGCTAAATCGTCCTCGTGGACAGCGGTGTCAAAGACAAGTCCGCTGCCTCGTGGGAGGGGTTCAAGTATAAGATGCACCTCCGCATAATGGCGCAAAGGCTCATAATGCCCCATACCCTCAACAGGCTCTGCAATAGTTTCCTTGTATGCCACTGCACCGCTGCCAAAAGACACCTCATATCCAAATCTGTCACATATCAGACGGCTGAGGACTTCCAGCTGTACAGCACCCATAAGCTGAATATGAATTTGTCTCAGCTGTTCATTCCAGACAATGTGAAGCTGCGGGTCCTCGTCCTCCAGACGACGCAGTTCTTTCAGTGCGTCAAAGACATTTTTGTTTTCGGGGAGTATCACCTGATAGGTCATAACAGGCTCTAAAAAGGCTCTTTCGGAGTTGGGAATACAGCCGATACCCTGTCCCGAGTATGTGTTTTCCAAGCCGGTTACAGTGCATACCTCGCCTGCAGAAGCTGTTTCCGAAGTACGGAATTTTTCCGCGGAATAAAAGCGTAAGGAGCTTATTTTCTCCGTGATTTTCTCCCCGTCTGCGGAGATGTATTCAACCTCTGAACGTACTTTCAGACTTCCGCCCATAATTTTCATATGAGTAAGGCGGCTGCCCTTGCTGTCGTAGGAAATTTTATATACTTTTGCGCCGAATTCGTCGGAATACTCTCCTGCTAAAGTGTATCTGTCAAGAGCGTCAAGAAGCTCGTCAATGCCGTTGAGTTTCAGTGCGGAGCCGAAAAAGCAGGGAAAAATCCGCCTTTGTGCAATAGCCTCAGAGATAGCCTCATCGGGGAGGCTGTCCGTTTCAAGAAAAATTTCCATAAGCTCCTCATCGCAGGCAGCAGCATTTTCCGCAAGTTGGGATTCATCGGAAAAATCGGCTATATTAAGGGATAAACGGCTTCTTATATTATCGAGAACGTGAAGCTTGTCCGCCCCTGTCAGGTCCATTTTATTCACGAAAATAAAGACGGGTACTTCATACCTCTGCAGAAGCTTCCACAGGGTAGCAGTGTGACTCTGAACGCCGTCAGTACCGCTTATAACGAGAACAGCGTAGTCAAGCACCTGCATTGTCCGTTCAGTTTCAGCGGAGAAATCCACGTGTCCCGGTGTGTCAAGGAGAGTAAAGTGTGTATCACCGCGTGAAAGCTCCGCCTGACTTGCAAAAATAGTAATACCGCGGTCACGCTCAATTGAGTTTGTATCGAGGAATGAATTGCGGTTGTCAACTCTGCCAAGAGTGCGGATTTCTCCCGATTTATAGAGCATAGCCTCCGCGAGGGTAGTCTTGCCCGAATCAACGTGGGCAGTAATGCCCAGGATTATATTTTTCATTTGTATACCTCACAGGTTATAGTTACATTAATTATAACATATCTATGAGCTATTCGTCAATCTTAATTTAAACCGTCAGCTTAATATATCGCTGTTCCACGCCTTGACTGAATAGTCAGGCACATCCCCCATAATGACAGTTTCCGCAATGAGATACTGAAACTGAGCGCTTGTATCAAAGCTGTAGAGTGGGAAGGATGATGACATATCAGCCGATATTTCGGCATATATCCGATGCCTTGTCTGGTTGATTCCGGCGGTGTCAAAGGTGCTTATAAGCTTTACCTCGGCAGTACCCACAGGGCATATACCAACCCTTATAACAGGCCCTTTATCTGCCAGCAAATAAGAGCCGCTGATATTTCCCAGGGGGATTTCAGCCTGCGTTTTCCCCGATGTATTGAGCTTTTCGTTGATTTCCGCTGCAAGCTCCGACTGAATACGGTTTATATTTCCGCTTAAAGCCTCAATTGATGAAACATCGCCGTATTCGTCATAGACCACAGTTGAAAAACTATTGTATGTATACTCGTTTTCCGCTATATAGCAGGAAACAGCCTCTGTTATTATTTCATATGCCGTATGCTTTGAAAGCTTTTCAGCCTGCATCTGTGCCGATGGTCTGACAGCTTTATCAAGTCTTATAAAAGAAATAATCAGCAGTATAATAATTGTCGCAAGTATAAATAAGCCTGATATGCGTCTTATATGTATATTTTTCTTTTTTCTTCTTAACATATCATATCACCTGTTTCAGTATATTCAAAAAAAGGAGGAAAAGTTCTTGATATCGACAAAATGTAACCTGTAATCAGTAGTATTGAATTTGTATATAAACTCATTAAAAATAAATATAGAAAAACTTGCTCAAAAAATGTGACCTTTTGGGGGTCTCGTGCGTTATATATACAAAGGGAAAAATTTACCTAACGGTTTTGCACTAAAGCTACTCTGATATTTTACCCTTAACGCTAACAGCTTGTATTAATTAAAATAAAAAAATATGTAAAAACAGTGGAAATTTTTTTCGGAATATGTTATAATTGATTTGATTGGATTTTTTTCAATTACATAATATGAGAGTAAGGGAAATCCATTGTGATTAAAGGGAGTACTCTCATTAAAATAAACTTATTTTTCAGGAGGATGTCAAATGAAAAAGGTACAGCTTACCGAAACCATTCTGCGTGACGCCAACCAGTCATTAATGGCTACACGTCTGCCCTATGGCGATTATGAGGGCATTCTTGCCGATATGGACAAGGCAGGATATTACTCAATCGAGTGCTGGGGCGGAGCTACATTCGATTCTTGTCTCCGTTACCTCAACGAAGACCCATGGGAGAGACTGAGAAATCTCAGAAAAAATCTTCCCAACACAAGATTACAGATGCTTCTCAGAGGCCAGAACCTCTTAGGCTATAAGCACTATCACGACGATGTTGTTGAAAAGTTCATCGAGCTTTCAATCAAGAACGGTATTGATGTAATCCGTATCTTTGACGCTCTCAACGATTTCAGAAATATCGAAACAGCACTCAACGCAACAAAGAAGTTCGCTACAGACAGAACAGTTGCTTCAGGCTGTATTTCCTACACACAGAGCCCCGTTCACACTGTTGAAAAGTACATCGAGATGTGTAAGGAACTCAAGACAATGGGCTTTGACACAATCTGCCTTAAGGATATGGCAGGTACAATGTCACCCTACGAGGCTGAACACCTCATCAAGGGCATCAAGGACGCAATCGGTGATATGACACTTGTACTCCATACACACTGTACAACAGGTATGGCTTATATGACAATTATGAAGGCTATCGAGTCAGGCATTGATGTTATTGATACAGCTTGCTCTGCATTCTCAGGCGGTACTTCACAGCCTTCTACAGAAACAATGTTCTACGCTCTCCAGCAGTATGGCATTGACACAGGCCTTGACGAGGATGTCATCAACAAGGTTAATGATTACTTCAAGCCTATCAAGCAGAAGTATGTTGACAACGGCCAGCTCAACCCCAAGAGCCTTGCTACAGATGCACAGGCACTTGTATACAAGGTGCCCGGCGGTATGCTTTCAAATATGATTGCTAACCTTACAGATATGCACGCTATGGACAAGTTCGATGCAGCTCTTGCTGAAATTCCGAAGGTACGTGCTGACCTCGGCTATCCTCCGCTTGTAACACCTCTTTCACAGATGGTAGGAAACCAGGCTGTTACAAACGTTCTTATCGGCGAGCGTTACAAGAATATTTCCAAGGAAGTTAAGAACTACATCAAGGGCGAGTACGGTATTGCTCCCGCACCCATTGACCCTGAGCTTTCCAAGAAGGTTCTCGGCGACGACCAGCCCGTTGACTGCCGTGTTGAGGATGTTAAGCGTACAGGCGAAGATTTCGTTGCTGCAAGAGAAGCTCTCGGCGACCTCTGCCGCAGTGAGGAAGATGTAATGAGCTATATCTGCTATCCCGACCAGACACTCAAATTCCTTGAAAACCGCAAGGCTGAGGCTGAGAAGGTATCAGTATATACAATCGAGGAAATGTAATATTTCCGCATTTTACTGAAAGGAGAAATGTATAATGAATCCGACACTTCTTGCCACTCAGGTTGCCGACAGCGGTACAAAAATGAGTGCAGGCGACGCAGCTATCGTTGCTCTTGTAGGCTATGCTGTAGTATTCCTCGGCATTGTAATGCTTATGGTTATACTTTACATTTCAGGTTCGATTTTCAAGAAGCGTGACGAAAAGCTTGCCGCTGCAAAGGCTGCTGAAACAAAGACAACAGCAACAGCTGCTCCCACAGCTGCAAAGGAAATCCCTGCTGCACCTGGTTCAGCAGGACGCGTAAAGCTCAACGGAATTGCTGACAGAGATGCAGCTATGATTATGGCTATCACAGCTGAAAAGCTCCAGACTCCCCTCAATGAGCTGAGATTTATATCTATTAAGGAGGTAGAATAATTATGAAGTATAAAGTAACTTTAAATGGAAAAACCTATGAGGTTGAAGTAGAAAAGGGCAAGGCTATTCTTCTTGACGAATATGAGGCTCTTGCACCTGCACCTGCAGCTGCTCCCGTAGCTGCTGCTGCTCCTGCCGCTGCACCTGTTGCAGCTGCTCCAGCCGCACCTGTAAATCTTGCAGCAGGTGAAACAGTAGCTGCTCCTATGCCTGGAAACATCCTCCGTATTGACGTAAATCAGGGCGATGTGGTTAAGTCTGGACAGGTACTTGTAATTCTCGAAGCTATGAAGATGGAGAACGAAATTGTTGCTCCAAAGGACGGTACTGTTGCACAGGTTGTTACAAGCAAGGGTGCAGTAGTTGACACAGGCGCTCCTCTCGTAATCATTGCGTAAGGAGGTCACACAATGGATATTCTTCAGACACTTAAAGACCTGTGGCTTGATTCAGGTTTCAGCAGCTTTTTTGCTGACGGAGGCTGGAAGAACCTTATTATGATAGGCGTTGCCTGTGTTCTTCTTTACCTTGGTATCAAGAAGCAGTTTGAACCTCTTCTTCTTGTAGGTATTGCATTTGGCTGTCTGCTTGTAAACTTGTCTTACTTCGGACCTGATTCAACAGATGCCCTTTATCACCCCGAATTGTGGACCAATTTTCTTGATCCAAGCCACGCCGATTACCACAGCTATGGTAAGATACTTACAAGCGGCGGACTTCTGGATATACTTTACATCGGCGTTAAGGCTGGCGTTTACCCCTCACTTATCTTTATGGGTGTAGGTGCTATGACTGACTTCGGTCCCCTTATCGCTAACCCCAAGAGCCTGCTTCTTGGCGCAGCTGCACAGCTTGGTGTATTCCTTGCATTCTTCGGCGCAGCAGCATCAGGCGTATTTACAGGAAATCAGGCAGCTGCTATCGGTATCATCGGTGGTGCTGATGGCCCTACAGCTATCTTCCTTACAACAAAGCTTGCTCCCGAGCTTCTTGGACCTATCGCAATTGCAGCTTACTCATATATGGCTCTTATTCCTATGATTCAGCCGCCTCTTATGAAGCTTCTCACAACAGAAAAAGAGCGTAAGGTTAAAATGGAGCAGAACAGAGTTGTATCAAAGACAGAGAAGATTATCTTCCCTATCATTGTAGCGATGTTTGTAATCCTTCTTCTCCCTTCAACAGCTCCCCTTGTTGGTGCGCTGATGCTTGGTAACCTCTGGAGAGAGTGCGGAGTTACTGAAAGACTTTCCGATACAGTTCAAAATGCTCTTATGAACATCGTAACTGTATTCCTTGGAATCTCTGTTGGTGCTACAACAGCAGCAGACAGCTTCCTTAACCTTAAGACACTCCTTATCATTGTACTTGGTCTTACAGCATTTGCCTTCTCTACAGTTGGCGGACTTCTTGTTGGTAAACTTATGTACTACCTCACAGGCGGAAAGGTTAACCCTCTCATTGGTTCAGCAGGTGTATCTGCCGTTCCTATGGCTGCCCGTGTATCACAGATGGAGGGACAGAAGGCTAATCCTTCAAACTTCCTTCTTATGCACGCTATGGGACCAAACGTTGCAGGTGTTATCGGCTCTGCAATCGCTGCAGGTTTCCTCCTTACAGTATTCGGCTAATTACAGCGGAAAATTAAAGGTTGAAAAAAATATATGCAAAATATGGCTGTATGGGATTTCCTGTACAGCCCTTTTTGTTGGACTTGCACAAATATAGACGGTTGTGGTAAGGTCTGTCAACAGCTTTCAACGAGTTTTGAACGGTTGTCAACGACGTACAAACAGATTTTCAACAAGGTTTTCAACAATGAGAGTTTGAAGGTATAATTTTTAACAGTTTTCTTTGTGCAAATGGGAGTATTTGGCTATTATGGGTTGACATTTGTTAAAATCTGTATTATAATTATATATAAGATAAAATAATGTCGCAATCTGTGGAATGTGACTGATTTATGCCGTGGAAAGATATAATGTGCGGCAGCTATGGAACAAAAGAGATACAGAAAGAACGAATGTGGACAAACATTCGGAGGAAGACAATCAAATGAAAAAAGAAAAATTCAGACCCAGCGCCCTGTTAAAGCTTGTGGTGGCGTGTGTTGCTGTAATTTTATGCCTCGACTGCGGTGTGAGGATGTTATGGCAAAGGGAGCTGTATGCCATTGTGGAGGAAGATGGTAATTTTCTCCCCGAAGGCGGCGTAAAGAAGGCTCCTCCCACACTTGTAAGCGGTACAGAGGGTGAACTACCCACCTCCTCTGGTGGAGTAGCGGAGCCTGGCTGTACAACGAGGACGGTAACAAAGGGTGATATATTCAAGGGACGGCTTGTTCCGTACAGGGGAAATGCGGAGGTTATACCCGATACTTCCGAAAGCCGCGTAAATCTTGCTCAGTATAAGAATGAATTTTATACTACTCTCGGCGAGGATTTGCCTTTAAGTAAGGATGCAGCCGATGGCTTCAATGAAATGATGGAAGCTTATACTCTTGCCACAACTCTTGTGGATTTTGCTGTATACGGCACAGAAGTGACAATGACAGGTCCAGGTTCACCTTGTCCCATACCTTTTTCGGAGACTAAAACAGGAAATACAATTGACCTTGCTGTTATGGGTTATGGTTCTGTACTTGCCTATGACGGACTTGACGTGCAGAAATGGGTAGTTGACAATTGCAGCAATTATGGCTATATTGTGAGATATCCTAAGGGCAAGAATGCCATAACAGGAGAAGAATACTGCCCTTGGCATCTGAGATATGTGGGAACTCCCCATTCTCGTATTATGAATGCGAATGGCTGGTGCCTTGAAGAATATGTGGCATACATACAGGCTCATACAAAGGATAATCCCGTGGTATCCAATATGGACGACAGAACATACGAGATATACAGCGTTCCCTCAATGGGCGATGTTACATATCTGAGCGTGCCTTTAAGCGGAAACTATGAAATTTCAGGCGACGGCTCAGCGGGATATATAATTACAATTGAAAAGTAATATCAAGCACTCTGTGAAAGCGGGGTGCTTTTTTGTATATATGCACAAAAATTACGGTGGTATTTGTGCATTCATACGAAATTGCAAAATTAAATATGTTACTTTGTCTTTTTTGCCTTTTAAAATCACTTATATATAGAGGGGATAAAATAACCACCTCTATTGTTGAAAATTTACAAAAATAGTGCTTGAAATTTATTAAAAAAGCCAAGGAGGACGTACCATGAAAAGATTAACAGCGATTTTATGCGGATTATCAATTATTTGCACAATGACAGCCTGCACCGAAAAGGAAAATGAGCCTGAAAAAGCTCCCGTTGTTCCTGTGGTGTCACAGACGATTTACAAATCAGAGGAATTTCCCATGCCCGATGATTACAATGGATTGATTTCATTGGATTATTCGGCCGAAAAGGGAACTGTGCTTATTTATCATAATGGCGATTTTGAGTATTTTGTTCAGTATTACGACGAAAATCTCAATCCGACAGAAAAATTTGCACTAAGACAGGGGAAAATAGAATACGGCACAAAAGCGTATGTTGATGCAGACGGCACAATTCATCTGGTAACTGTTTATGGCGAATATGATGGTGATGCTACCACAGATTATGAGGAATATTACGCAAAGGCTGAGCCGAAAATTGAGATTTACAGCTACAATTCAAAGGGCGAAGAAATCGGGTATCTCAATGTTGAGGATATCGCCGATTCCTTTAATCTGATGAATAGCATCACAGAAATGATTTATTGCAACGAGAGATATATTCTCACTTTCTTTGACAGACAATATACCATTGACAGAAACGGAATTATGACGGAATTTGAAGAAGAAATGAATACAGTTTATGCCGTTGACACCGAGGGGCGGCTTGTGGCTTCAAGGTGGGAGGACTACTGTTTCGTTGATGAAAGCTTGAAATATTCCGATTCGCCCACAAAATTCGGGGAATACATACGCAGGTCGGGGGAAATCTTCACAGGGGCAGGGGATTACAGTCTATTCGCAGTTATGCAGCGTGGAATTTACGGCATTACAGCAGACGGACAAGTTTTACAGCTTCTTGATTTTGCAGGCTCACGAGTAACCTCCAATACTCTCTATGATTTCGCCTATGTGGGTGAGGGGAAATTTGCTGCGTTTTATTCGGGTGATATGGGAGAAACAGCACTTCTGCTTATGACCGTTCGCCCCGATGACTACGTTGAAACCCGTGAAAAAGTCATTCTTGCCCTTGACGGTATAAATACAACAATTGACGACCTTGCAGGAACTTTCAATAAATCAAGTGATGAATATGAAGTTGAGGTCAGAACTTACGAATACGGCACAGATGAATTGCGAGCCGATGTGCTTACGGATAATTCGCCCGATCTTTATTGTTATTCAGACCTCGACACAGTGCAGAGTTACACAAATATAGGTGCATTTGCGGATATGTATGAGCTTATGGACACCTACGGCGGATTGTCCCGTGAGGATATTATGCCCAATGTCCTTGAAGCCTATGAAACAGGGGATAAGCTTTACTTTATGTCGAATACATTCCATATAAACTGCAATATAGCGTGGAGCGAGGTGCTTGGCAGAGAGTACAGCAACTGGACAATGGACGAATTTTTTGAGGTTGTTGAAAATATGCCTGAAAATATGTATATCGGCGATAAATGGTCATTTGATAGCAGACACGGATTATTCTCCTATCTCTGTCATAATAACGTGGAACAATGGGTGGATTTTGACAATAACACCTGTGATTTCAACTCCGAAAGCTTTATAAAAATGCTTGAATTATGCCGTGATTTGAAAATTGTAAATGAAGAAATTCCCGATTATCAGAATATGACTGATGAAGAAATGCTTGCTTTGGAGGAAATAAACGCAGCATTGTTAAGAAACAAAGAGGCTCTTCTTGGTTGGGGAGGCGGTTCAATAGGCAATCTTAATTATTCGATGTATGCTCGGCTTTATGGTTATGGCATGGAAGATGTAACATTGGTTGCGAATCCCACAAAAAATGGCGGAGGAACGATAAACGGCGGTGAATGTTATTCTGTTCTCAATAGCGGAAACTGCACCGAGGGCGGCTGGGCATATATGTGCTGGCTGCTTGGTCAGCGTCAGCAGGAGGAAGTAGGCAGGTATATGTTCCCTGTTCGTAAGGAGACATTTTATAAATGTACTGAGCAACGTCAGAAAATGAGTGAAAACAGTAAAGGTTCCAATAGTGTAAATGGTTTAAGCTATGAATATGACGGCACTATTACAGAGGAGCAGTATGAGTACATCATCGGATTTATTGAAAAGTGCAACAGCTTGGGAGGATATCGCTCAAAGGTGAGAGAAATCCTCGACGATGAATACAAGAGCTTTGCCGCAGGAGAGGTAACTGCCGAAGAATGTGCGGAGCGTATACAGAGCAGAATGGAGATTTATCTCAGCGAAAATTCATAAATTATAAATTCCCCGAATAAAATTAATCGGGTGATATAATGAGAAAAATAATAGCTATATTAACATCTTTTGCCGTATTATTGACTATAGTCAAGCCGATGTATACAATAGCCGATGATGCTGCAAATACTGCAAAGGCATATGTGCTTATGGAGCCGACCACACAGACCGTCCTTGACAGCGAAAACGCCGATTTGCGGCTGAATGTGGGCTATCTTTCAAAGCTTATGACTATTCTGCTCATAGCGGAGGACATCGAAACAGGCAAATTCCTTATGTCAACGGAGCTTACCGCCTCATCGAACGTCACAGGCACAAAAGGCGCGGTGGTATGGCTTGAAGCAGGGGATAAAATGACCGTTGAGGAGCTGCTGAAATCGGTGATTATCGGCAACGCCAACGACGCTGTAACGGTACTTGCGGAGAAATCGGAGCAGTCAATTGAAAATTTTGTTATGCGTATGAATACCGAGGCTTTTGACCTTGGATTGCGTAATACAGCCTTTTTCTCCCCATATGGCTACTATGACGAAAGAGAATACACAACAGCTCACGATATGGCGGTAATATGCTCACAGCTGGCAAAATATGAGTTTCTGCGTCCCTATTTCAAAACATGGCGTGATTTTGTGAAATCGGGGCAGACAGAGCTTGTCAGCGAAAACAGGCTTGCCAATACATATGAAAGGCATATCGGCTTCAAGGCGGCACATTCCGAGGAAACAGGCTATAACATAGCCGAGGGTGGTATGGACGAATCGGGGACTTGTTATATCTCAGTAGTTCTAGGTGCGGATAACGAGGACGATATGTATAAACAGGCGAAAAGCCTTATAAGAAGCGGATTTAACGACTATAAGGTAACGGCTACAATGTTCCCTGATGAAATGCTTATGCCTATGAAAATCCGCGGCGGATGTGATAATGCAGTGGAAATTGCCCTCAGACGGCAGAGCAGACTTGTTGTACCTAAAAGCGTTGGGGAGCTTAGTACGGCGGTAGTTTTGCCCGAATATCTGACAGCTCCCGTGAAAAAGGGGCAGGTGATAGGCTCAGCGGCATTTTACAGCGAGAAGAATTTAGTCTGTGAAATAGATATTATTGCGGCGGATAACGTTGAAAAGCTGTCGTTGTGGTATATTTTTAAAAAAACTTTGTGCAATATTATCAAATAAACAGAATTGTATTTGTACTGTTTTGACAAAAGTTGTTTATTACGGTAAATCATTCTAAAACCCCCTTGCAAAAGCTTTGGAAATATGGTATAATTATGTAGATAATTTTATAGTGCGGTTAGGTTTGCTTATCCGCATATTGGAGGTACATACAATGTCATTAAAGCTTAACACAAAATATCTTCAGGATTTTGTAAATGCCGATGAAATGGCAGGCATCAAGGCACAGGTTGAAACTGCTGCTGATATGCTTCACAATAAATCAGGTCTCGGCAACGATTTCCTTGGTTGGGTAAATCTTCCAACAGATTACGATAAAGAAGAATTCGCACGTATAAAGGCTGCTGCTGAGAAAATCAAGTCCAATTCCGATATCCTCATTGTTATCGGTATCGGTGGTTCATACCTCGGCGCAAGAGCTGCTATTGAGCTTCTCAAATCGCCTTTCTACAACAATATGAAGAAGGATACACCTGACATCTACTACGTTGGAAACAGCATCAATCCCACATACCTCAACGAGGTTATCGCTCTCTGCGAGGGTAAGGATTTCTCTGTAAACGTAATTTCCAAGTCCGGTACAACAACTGAGCCTGCTCTTGCTTTCAGAATCTTCAAGAAAATGGTTGAGGATAAGTACGGCAAGGAAGAGGCTAAGAACCGTATTTTTGCTACAACAGACAAGGCAAGAGGAACACTTAAGAACCTCTCTGACGCTGAGGGCTACGAGACATTTGTAATTCCCGATGACGTTGGCGGACGTTTCTCTGTTCTCACAGCTGTTGGTCTGCTTCCTATCGCTGTTGCAGGCTGTGATATTGACGCTCTTATGAAGGGCGCTGCAAAGGCTCAGGAAGAGCTTTGCGCTGATTTCGACAACAACGATTGCTACAAGTATGCAGCTCTCAGAAATATCCTCTACAGAAAGGGCAAGTCCGTGGAAATGCTCGTTTCCTATGACCCCAGCTTTGTAATGATGTCTGAGTGGTACAAGCAGCTCTTCGGCGAGAGCGAGGGTAAGGATAACAAGGGTATCTTCCCTGCATCCGTTACATTCTCTACAGACCTTCACTCTATGGGACAGTATATCCAGGACGGTGCAAGAATTATGTTCGAGACTGTTGTTGATATCAAGACTCCCAAGCAGGATCTTTTCCTTGAAGCTGACGAGGAAAATCTTGACGGTCTTAACTTCCTCACAAACCAGAATATGTCCGTTGTAAACCGCAAGGCATTTGAGGGTACAGTTCTCGCTCACACAGAGGGCGGCGTTCCAAATATGATTCTTGAGCTTGCTGATACAACTGAGGAAAGCGTAGGATATATGATTTACTTCTTCGAGAAGGCTTGTGCAATTTCAGGCTATGTTCTCGGCGTAAATCCCTTCAATCAGCCTGGTGTTGAGAGCTACAAGTCAAATATGTTTGCTCTCCTTGGAAAGCCTGGTTATGAGGGCGCAAAGGCTGAGCTGGAGGCTAAACTCGGCTAAGATTGGCTGGCAGCTAAGCTGCTGTGCTGACTTAATATATTCAAGATACAATAAATCTCTCTGCTGAAAGGCGGGGAAAGGAGAAAAAATATGATTAAGCTTATTACAGGTAAAAAAGGTTCAGGAAAAACAAAGATTATCATCGACAGAATCAACGATGCAGTAAAGTCTACAAACGGAAATATCGTATGCATTGAAAAGGGCGATAATATCAGACGTTCTATCAGCTACAAGGTTAGATGGTGCGACGTTGACCAGTTCGGCGTTGAGGGCCTTGACGCTTTCTACGGCTTCGTAGCAGGTATGCTCGCTGGTAACTATGATATCAAGGATATCTTCGTTGACGGTATCTTCAAGATTGTTGGCAGAGATTACGAGGCTTTCGGCAAGATGCTCGAAAAGCTTGACAATCTCACAGGCGATGATTCTGTAATTACTTTCACTGTTTCTGCTGATGAAGCAGAGCTTTCTGAGAACGTAAAGCAGTTCATCAAGTAATTGTCTGTTTTTGAAGTAAATTTTTCCGATATCTCTTGACATACGGAAAAAAATAGTGTATAATATACTTTGTAATGCTTTGAAGGATTTTTTAGTATGATAATTAATTTAAAGCAGCTTTTCAGCATCACAGGCGAGTCAAAAGAATTTGACTACAGCATTGAAGCTTCGGAGCTTTCGGATATCAAGGGCTTTAATTTCAGCTCTCCCATTTCCGTAAAGGGTAAGATTTATAATAAGGCAGGCGTTGTCTATCTTAAATATAACCTTTCCTTTTCTATGCTTTCGGAGTGTGACAGATGCTTAAAGGAAATGGACATACCCTATTCCTTTGACTGTGACCATATTGTAGTTCCCTCTGTAAGCGGCGATAACGATGAGTATATCGTAGCAGACGGTGAGAACCTTGAGCTGAATGAAATTGCAGTAACCGATATGCTGCTCCAGTTACCCACAAAGGTGCTTTGCAAGGAAGATTGCAGGGGATTGTGTATGGTATGTGGAGCTGACCTGAATGAGGGCGACTGCGAACATCAAATAACCGAGTCGTGAGACTCTTTATAAGGAGGTGCCAAAATGGCTGTACCAAAGAGAAAAACTTCTAAGGCAAGACGTGACAAGAGACGTTCTGCTGTTTGGAAGCTCAATACACCTGCAATGTCCAAGTGCGATAACTGCGGTGCTTTTAAGGCTCCCCACAAGGTTTGCAAGAACTGTGGATTCTACAAGGGCGTTAAGGTTTTAAATCTGGATGAAGAATAATCAATTTCAGATACGAGGAGGAGAGGAGGCATAGTCTTCTCTCCTTTTTACGTTACAGGAGGGTTAAGTATGGTTAAAATTAAATCTGTTGTAAACGGCTCTCCTGCTTATGAATGCGGTATTGCAGAGGGCGATATACTTGTAAGTATCAACGGGCATATAATCAAGGATGTCCTCGATTATATGTATTATGCCGCTGATGTTAATGTTGAAATCGGCATTATGCGCAACGGTGATGAAATGAAATTCACTGCCCGAAAGGATGAATATGACGATTTAGGCCTTGAATTTGATACATTCCTTATGGACAGCAAGCGGAGATGTTCAAATAAGTGCGTTTTCTGCTTTATTGACCAGATGCCGCCGAATATGCGCGAAACCCTTTACTTTAAGGACGATGACGCACGTCTGTCTTTCTTGCAGGGGAATTATGTTACGCTGACAAATCTCACCGATGAGGATATCGACCGTATCATCAAGATGAAGCTGAATATCAACGTTTCAGTCCATACCACCAATCCCGAACTCCGTGTAAAGATGATGGGTAACAGATTTGCAGGGGAGAAGCTGAAATATATTCGCCGCCTTGCAGAAAATGGAATCAGCCTCAATTGTCAGGTTGTATGCTGCCCCGGATTAAATGACGGTGATGAACTTAGGCGAACTCTACGCGATTTAGGCGAGCTTATGCCAAATATCAGCAGTATGGCTGTTGTTCCGGTGGGGGTTACGAAATACAGGGAAAATCTCTTTCCGCTGAAAACCTTTGATAAAAAGGGGGCAGGGGAGACCATTGACATTATCGAGGAATTTCAGGCTGAATTCCTTGAAAAATACGGTACAAGAGTTGTATTCCCCTCCGATGAATTTTTCCTGACAGCAGAGCGTGAATTGCCAGATATGGCATATTATGAGGATTATCCTCAGTTTGAAAACGGCGTTGGTATGCTCCGTTCACTTATTGATGAGTTTGAAAGTGCACTTGAAGATGCGGAGTACAGCGGTGATGAAAGACATATCACCATTGCCACAGGATATTGCCCATATCCCGTTATTAAACAGCTTTGCGAAAGCGTTGAAAACAAATTCAGCAGTATAAAAATTGATGTTGTGCCGATACGAAACGACTTTTTCGGCAATACTATAACTGTAACGGGACTTATAACAGCAGGGGACCTTATTTCACAGCTGAAAGGCAGAGATAACGGTACAGAGCTGCTTATATCCCAGTGTATGCTTATGCAGAACAGCGATATTTTCCTTGACGATATGACCATATCTGATGTGGAAAATGAGCTTGAAATAAAGATAAAAGCTACTCAGAATGACGGCTATGATTTACTTGACGCTATTCTGGGAAATTAGTATAATCGACAAAAAGAAAGGAAATGTAAATTTATGTCATTACCAATAGTTGCAGTTGTGGGACGTCCAAATGTGGGAAAATCCACACTGTTCAACAAGCTTATAGGTCAGAGGTTATCTATTGTGGAAGATACCCCAGGTGTAACCCGTGACCGTATATATTCAAAATGTGAATGGCGTGATAAGCAGTTTATGGTGGTTGATACAGGCGGTATTGAGCCTGACAGCAACGATGTTATTCTTGCTCAGATGCGCCGTCAGTCACAGCTTGCTATTGACAAGGCTGATGTTATCATCCTTGTAACCGATATCCGCTGCGGAGTTACAGCCGATGATTACGCCGTTGCAGATATGCTCCAGAAAAGCGGAAAACCCGTTGTTCTCTGCGTTAATAAGGTGGATAGCCTCGGTGAGCCTCCATTGGAGCTTTACGAGTTCTACAACTTAGGCCTTGGCGAGCCTTATCCCGTTTCTTCCGTGCACGGTCACGGAACAGGCGATATGCTTGACGAGGTATACAAGCTTCTTCCTAGCGGCGAATCAGAGGAATACGACGATGAATACATCAAGGTTGCTGTAATCGGTAAGCCTAATGCAGGAAAATCTTCACTTATAAACAAAATTGCAGGTGAGGAGCGTGTTATTGTTTCCGATATCGCAGGTACAACCCGTGATTCAACGGATACGGTAATTGAAAACGAGTATGGTAAATTCGTATTCATCGATACAGCAGGAATTCGTAAAAAGTCAAAGGTTACTGAGAAAATTGAACATTACAGCGTACTCCGTGCATATATGGCGGTTGATCGCTCCGATGTATGCGTTATAATGCTTGACGCTACAGAGGGCTTTACAGAGCAGGATTCCAAGGTTGCAGGATATGCCCACGAACAGGGTAAAGCCTGCGTTGTAGCTGTAAACAAGTGGGATTTAGTTGAAAAGGACGACAAGACAATGCAGGAATTCCGCACAAAGCTTGAAAATGATTTCAGCTTTATGTCATATGTGCCTTTTGTATTTATCTCTGCAAAGACAGGTCAGCGTATCAATAAGCTGTATGAGCTTATAAAGTATACCAACGACCAGAACAGTATGAGAATATCAACAGGAATGTTAAACGATGTTCTTGCATATGCTACTACAAGGGTGCAGCCTCCATCTGATAAGGGTAAACGTCTGAAAATATACTATATGACACAGCCCTCTACGAAACCGCCTACCTTTGTAACATTTGTAAATAAGGCAGACCTTTTCCATTTTTCTTACAGAAGATATATTGAAAATCAGATCCGTTCAACATTCGGATTAGAGGGAACCCCCGTCCGTTTCGTTGTTCGTGAAAGAGGAGGTAACGATAAATAATGAAAGTTGTATTTGCATTGCTTATAGCCGCCGCACTTGGCTATTTTCTGGGAAGTCTCAACTTCTCCATAATTGTTGTAAAGCTTCTTAAAGGCAGAGATATCAGAACAGTTGGAAGCAGAAACGCAGGTCTTACAAATACCTACCGCTGTTTTGGCCCACAGTGTGCGGCACTTACACTTGTAGGCGACCTTATGAAAGGCGTCGTTGCCGTACTCCTTTCACAGCTTTTTGCAAGTTTGCTCAAAGTGGGATTTGCTCCCGATAATGAAGTGAAATACATCGGCTTTATTGCAGGATTTTTCGCAATCCTCGGTCACGTGTTCCCCTTATACTACGGCTTCAAGGGCGGTAAGGGCGTTCTTGTGGGAGTTGCTTCATTCCTCCCCATTGAACCCAGAGTATTCCTTACACTTTTAATAATATTCATAGTTATTTTTGTAATTACCAAATATGTTTCAGTTTCTTCCATAATGGGAGCAGGCGCCGCACCTTTTGCCATATTCTTTATGTCTCTTATAGTGGACGGTGCAGGTTTTGGAAGAAGTCTGCTGTATATGCTTCTCTGCATACCTATGGCGGGTATGGTTGTATATATGCACCGTTCAAACATTGAGCGTTATATGGAAGGCACTGAATCCAAGTTTACTTTTAAATTCAATAAAAAACAGTAATCCAATCGGGGATTAAACGAAAGGGAGGTATATCAATGGCAAATATAGTAATTCTCGGCTCGGGAGGCTTTGGCCTTAGTCTTGCCATTACAGCCTTTAAAACAGGCAGACACAGTGTAACGGTATGGTCCAAATTCCAGGAGGAAATTGACGAAATCCGTTTAAAAGGGGAGCATATTCATAAGCTTCCGGGAGTTGCAATCCCCCCCGAAATACAGCTTACAAGCGATATTTCCTGTATCAGCGGCTGTGATATTCTTATTTTCGGTATACCTTCAAGCTTCCTGCGCTCTGTTGCACAGCTTGCTAAGCCCTATGTGACAAAGGATATGATTGTTGTCAATTCGGGCAAGGGCATTGAAGAAGGCAGCTTAAAGCTTCTCAGTCAGGTTATTGAGGAGGAGCTTGGTACAGAAAAGCTTGTAGTTCTTTCGGGACCTTCTCACGCGGAGGAGGTTGCTCGTTCAATCCCTACAGCTATTGTTGCAGCTTCACGCAATAAAGAGGCGGCGCAGTATATACAGGAGCAGCTTGGCAGCGATAGGCTGAGAATTTATCTCAATGACGATGTTATCGGCTGTGAGCTTGGCGGAGCGTTGAAAAATATCATTGCCCTCTGCTGTGGTATTTGTTTAGGTATGGGCTACGGCGATAACACAAAGGCGGCTCTTATGACAAGAGGTATGCACGAGATTATGCGCCTTGGAGTTGCCGCAGGCGCTGACCCGATGACTTTTGGCGGTCTTACAGGTCTTGGCGATTTGATAGTTACCTGCACAAGCCTGCACAGCAGAAATGCAAGAGCAGGAAAGCTTATCGGCGAGGGTATAGCTCCCGACGAGGCTGTCCGTCAGGTTGGTACCGTTGAGGGCTATTGGTGCTGCCATACAGCCTATGAGCTTGCGAAAAAGCTTGGGGTGGAAATGCCTATAACAGAACAGCTCAACGAGGTTCTTTTCAACGGCGGCAAAATACAGGACGCAATGACAAAGCTAATGGGCCGTCCGATGATAAATGAGCGTGAGGTATACTAATGAGAATCCCTAATCATTCTGGAGGAAAGATATGACTGAAATTCGTGAGTACAGAGGACACATCAGAAACTGGAAAGAGCTTTGCGCAGAGCTTGACATTGACAGCAAGCTTGACAGAGAGAGCCGTGAATCCGCTATAATTATCGCTGCCTATGAAAAATGGGGCAGGGATATGGGCGAGCATCTTTACGGTATGTTTGCATTCTGTCTGTGGGACGGCGAAAAGCTTTTCGCTATGCGTGACCACTTTGGTACAAAGCCATTTTTCTACTATGTTACCGATGAGGGAAATCTCCTCTGCAGCGGTTCAATCCGCAATATTATTGCAGGAGAGGGCTTCAAAAAGGAGCTTAACAGAGATATGCTCCAGATTTATATGTCTCTTACCTATGTTGGCGGTGAGGATACATTCTTCAAGGGCGTGAAAAAGCTTATGCCTGGTCATTTCCTTGAATTTGCCAATGGTAAGCTTGAAATCCACCGCTACTGGAAGCCCGAATTCAATCCCGACCATTCGAAAACTCTCAATGAATGGGCAGACGAGATACATTCCACACTTCTTGGAATTATGCCTGAGGTGCTTGACGAAAATGAAACTGCTGAGTCGTTCCTTTCAGGGGGAGTTGACTCCTCATATGTTCTTGCGGTTTCTGATGTAAAGGTAACAAATTCCTGCGGCTATGACGATGAGCGTTTCGATGAATCGCCCCTTGCAAAGCAGACAGCTGACCTGCTTGGCAGAGAGAATAACCGCTGCTGTATAACTCCCGAAATGTACTTCGGTATTGTACCCTGGGTTATGGAGAATATGGAGCAGCCACTGGCGGACGCTTCTGCTGTCGCTTTTGCTCTCGGATGTCGTGCTACAGCTGAGCATACTAAGATATGCTACTCCGGCGAGGGCTCAGACGAATTTTTCGGCGGCTATAATATGTACCGCAACGCTGAGAGATACGGCGACAATCTGAAAACCTTCTATGTCGGCAACACAAACATTATGAAAGAGGACGAAAAACAGCGTATTCTCAAAACATATAATCCCGATGTACTGCCTATAAATATCGCTAAGGATATCTATGCGGAGAATGAGGGCTGTGACCCACTTACAAAGATGTCAGATATTGATATCCGCATATGGCTTGAGGGAGATATTTATCTCAACGTTGACAAGATGAGTACAGCGGCAGGTCTTGAAGTGCGTATGCCACTCACAGATAGAAGAATTTTCGATATCGCTTCACGTATGCCCTCTGAGCATAAGATAAACGAGGAGACAAATAAGGCGGCTCTCAGAACAGCGGCGGCTAAAGTTCTCCCTGAGGAAATTGCGTTCCGCAAGAAGCTGGGCTTTATCGTGCCTATCAGAATATGGCTTGCTGACGAGCGTTATAATGCTGATGTAAGAGCTAAGTTCGACAGTGATACAGCGGCTGAATTCTTCAACGTTGACGAAATCAAGGCTATCTTCGCTGACTATATCGGCGGAAACTCCGATAACTGGAGAAAAATCTGGACAATATACACGTTCCTTTTATGGTACGATATATATTTTAAGAAGTGAGATTTATAGGGGAATGGGGTTTGTATGCCCTGTTATCCCTGTATAAAAGGAGAAAAAAGATGTCAAATAAAGTAACTACACGTTTTGCCCCGTCACCAACGGGATTTATGCACATAGGAAATCTTCGTACAGCCCTTTATTCCTATCTGCTTTCAAAGTCACAGGGCGGAAATTTCATCCTGCGAATTGAAGATACAGACCAGGAAAGACTTGTTGAGGGTGCTGTTGATGTAATTCTCGATACTCTTAAATCTACAGGTATTGAATATGACGAGGGACCTGCAAAGGACGGCGGTCACGGTCCTTATATCCAGAGCGAAAGACTTCCCATATACAAGGAATACGCTGAAAAGCTTATTGCTGATGGTCACGCTTACTACTGCTTCTGCTCAAAGGAGCGTCTTGATTCCCTTAAGGATGAAAACGGTATCGGCGGTTATGACGGTTTCTGCCGTGATAAGAATTATACAGCTGAGGATGCGGCTCGCCACAAGGCTGAGGGCGGCAATGTTGTTATTCGTCAGAAAATGCCTACAGAGGGCAAAACTGCATATGTTGACGTAGTTTACGGCGAGGTTGAAATTGACAATACTGAGCTTCGTGACCAGATTCTTATTAAGGACGACGGTTATCCGACATATAATTTCTGCCACATTGTTGATGATTACCTTATGGGTGTAACTCACGTTGTAAGAGGTAACGAATACCTCACATCAACTCCTAAATATTGCCTGCTTTACGATGCATTCGGCTGGGACAGACCGACATATGTACATCTTCCTCTGCTTATGGGCAAGGACGATGAGGGTAAGGTTTCAAAGCTTTCAAAGCGCCACGGTGCTGTAAGCTTCCACGACCTTGTGAATGACGGCTATCTCCCTGAGGCTATTGTAAACTATATCGCGCTTCTTGGCTGGTGTCCTAAAGATACAAACGAGGAATTTTTCACAATGGATGAGCTGAAAGCTAATTTCTCCATTGAGGGACTTAGCAAATCTCCTGCTGTATTTGACTATGAGAAGCTGAAATGGTTCAATTCCGAGTACATTAAGAAGCTTCCTGAGGAAGTTTACGCTGAAAAGGCTCTGCCGATTCTTGACGGTATCTGTGAGGATTACATCAATACAAAGAAGCTTGCTTCACTTCTTCACACAAGAATATCCTATTTCAATGAAATCAAGGATATGGTTGGATTTGTGACTTCTCGTCTGCCTATGGAGGGTGATCTTTACACAAACAAGAAGAATAAGACAAATCCCGAAAACTGCAAGGAAGTCCTTGTGGATTGTCTGCCAATTCTTGAAGCTGTTGATAGCTGGGATAATGACACACTTTTCACTGTGCTGAAAGAATATGCTGCTTCAAAGGAGAAAAAGGCAGGTGCAGTTATGTGGGCTATCCGTGTGGCTGTTGGCCGTCAGGCAATTACTCCGGGCGGTGCTACTGAGCTTATGGAGGTATTCGGCAAGGAAGAATCAATCGGACGTATCAAGCAGGCGATTGAAGAACTTGCATAATCATTGAAATGTCATACAAAGGGTGTCGGATTTTTCTGATGCCCTTTATTTTTTCGTTGTGCCGAAAATGCAGGACATTTTGCGTGTAATTAACCTCTACCTATATTGTATATCAAAAATCTACGAAAGTCAATAGGTTTTTGTAAGTTTGTAGGGTTGCACAAAATAACGCACGCGAATTTGTTGAATATGATGAAACGTCATTTGTAGAAATCTTGTTTCTATAAATAGAAATGGCATCGGAAATGAATCCGATGCCATTGAATTATTACTGCGTAAAGAAATCAGCGAAAGAATCCCATATTGAGCTTTTCTGGTCCTTATTTGAAGGTATTTCTTCAATATTGATAATATAATTAATATTTACTGCTACTGCTTTATTTCTCTTATCAAGAATAATTGAATTTTCAGAAACACCTTTAACGATGCCCTCAAATATACTTCCGTCAATAGTCTTTACATAGCATTTTAAGCCGATAAATTTTTTTGCTGTTTCAATCATATTAGTATTATTTTCCTTTCTCTTTAAAATTTGTACAGCTGTTATACTTCCTATTGTATTCTTTTTTCTGCTTATTGATGTCATTAATACAACAAATAACAGAAAATAAATTGGCAGAAATTCCATTTGTTTTATTCCTCGTCAGCCTTTGCAAACTGTGATTCGTGACGTGTGAAGAAGTCTGTTCTTGGTGGGAGGAATTTCAGCTGGTGATTTTCGCCTGTGAAGTAGGTGAGAGGCTCGAAAATTGTGTCCCAAGACCATATTCTTTCGTCTATCTGTAAATACTCGCGCACCTTTTCTGTTCCGAAGGGAGCTAATGGGTGGAGAAGTACAGCTGTTGTACGGATTATATGGAACAGGTTTGCAAGTGCCTGTGCTGTCTGCTCCTTGTCGGAGGTATCGCCGTTAAGTGCCTTTGCCATATACTTACTGCCGTTTCTGATGTAGCTGTCGAGAACGTAAGTACACTGGTGGAATGCGAATTTTGCCATATAACGCTCATATTCAAGGATTGCCTTTTTAGCGTCTGCAAGGATATTTTCCTCGGGAGCAACAGCGGGGAGTATACCGTCGAATTCCTTCTGTGTTGTATAGAATGCTGTACGAATCATTCTGTTGTATACGTTGGAGAGGAGCAGACCGTCCTTTACTACAGGATCTGCATCGTCGGGAGCAGCGTCGGGGTTGAAAGGCTTAGGCATAAAGCTTACGGAGCGCTGTCCAAGACCAAGTCCCAGCCAGTGCATACGGAGCTGCTCGGGTGTGTAATAATCAAGGAGATCGTCAGCCATAGGAGGCTTAACTGCACCTGAGCTTGAAGCCTTTTTGTCAAGGAAAAGAATGTGGTGATTTGCCACGATTATAGGCATCTGCAGCTCGCCGTCGGGAACGTCTGCTGTCTTAACCTCGGATTCCTGCTGAGCCATCCACATAGCAGGCTCGGCAATGCCATAGAAGTAAATATTATCCTGACCGATGAACTGATATACAGTTGCATCCTTGCTGCACCAGTAATCCTTCCATTCATCACGGCTGTGGTTGATAGATTCAAGGTAAGTCTGTGTAAAGGAGATAGGAGCCCAAAGAGATTCAGGCCATACCCATACTGTAAGACCGTCAACGCCGTCCATAACAGGCGCAGGCACGCCCCATTCGATATTTCCTGTAAGGCGGAAAGGCACGAGGGTTTTACCTGTTCTGTAGCGGATTCCGTTTTCTGTAAGAATTCGGCAGGCTGTGTCGCAATCGGAAAGCTTGTCAAATTCTATTGTAAATGAGGGTTTTTTCTTCTCCTCAATGTAGTTATGCTCGGGCATAGATGCCTTTATTTCAAGGTATTTTTCCTCAAATTCGCGCTTAACATAAATAACAGGCTTTTTGAGGAATTCGTCAATTGTCTTCCATACAACAGGGCGGACATCCTTGCGCTTTTTCAGCTCCTCAATCCAGTTTTTCATAAGCTCCTCATAGTCGCGGAGCTTGAAATACCAGTTGGTAACAGGCTTCATTGATGGAGTCTTGCCTGTGAGTGTGCTGACGGGATTAAGCAGATTTTCGGGCATATACTGATGACCGAGGTCACATTCGTCTGCGTAGCCCTTTTCAGATGTACAGCCCTCAACGGGACATTTACCGATAACCTGACGGCCGTTGAGGAAGCAGCCTGCCTCGTCGTCATAGAACTGCATTGTTGTAATCTGATTGAGCTGTCCCTTTTTGTGGAGTGAGCTGATAAACCAGTCTGTAACCTCTGCGTGTATCTCTTTGGAGCGTCCAAGTCCTGACGCTGCGTAGAGGTTGGGGGAGATACCGTATTTTCCGAGAGTTGCTTTCTGCTTTTCGTGGTTGGAGTTTACGAAATCAACGAGAGAGCCTTCAAACTCGCCCTTTTCAACCTTAACTCGCCAGCCCTCTGCGATAGGAGAGCCGTAGCAGTCTGTACCTGTTACGAAAATAACGTTATCCTTGCCGATTCTGTCGCGGAGGAAACGTGTATAGGTATCAGCGAAAACGAGCATTCCGCCAACGTGACCGAAGTGAAGCTCCTTGTTGCCGTAAGGCATACCGCCTGTTACAACAGCTCTTTTGGGGAACTGCGGACGGGGGATTTCAAAATTCTTTTTATTTTTATCGGACATAGCAATGTTCCTTTCGTCTTTGGATTTTAACACAACTTATATTATAGCATAATTATAGCTGTTTTGCAAGAGTTTTGGTGAAAAATGTTAGGAGCTAAATTTTTTAGCTTTTTCTATTGAAAATATCGGGGGAGTGTGGTATAATGTGGGTAATAGAGTTTTTTGATAAATAGAAATTTTTATTAGATTGTGTTTGGAGGGATTGAATTGAAAAAATATAATTATAATGAATACAATATAACTATAAAAGAAGCACCACCATATTCTTTTGACTCTATAGATAATAAAAATTATGATAATGTTATTGTAATAGAAGAAAATGATTTTTGTAAATGTATTGAAGTAGAAATTGAGCAATATTGTGAGATTAAAACCGTATTAATGGTAGTTCCGTATCATACTCCATTGGAATCGTTTGTTGCACTGCATAGAGATGGATTGTTTATGATGTTAAATGATGTCTTATGTGTTTTTTCTCCTGAAACCGCAACTGTCACTAAACAGACACGAATAAAATCGTTAGGAAGTATGTTCGAAGTATATCAGTTAGGTAATGATTATATTTTGTATGGTGAATTGGAAATATACAGGATTTCAGAAGATTTAACTGTAAAATGGACTTTTTCTGGACGAGATATTTTTGTTAGGTGTCAAGGGAGTAAGCCTGCATTTTCATTGAAACAAGACAGAATTTGTCTTTATGATTTTGAAGATAATTATTATGAAATATCTTTTGAAGGAAATTTGATTACATAGAATATGATAAATCACGATTTATAAAACAGAATACAAAATCACCTGTATGAAATAAAAATTCAGAGGATAGTCAAATGAAAAAGAAAAAGTTTATTGCTTTAGCGCTGATTCCTGTCATACTGACGATAGTTGAGCTTATTATGTGGTTTTCAAGTCTGCACTATGAGCAAGGTGCATGGGTGTCAGACAACGCGAACTTTGTTGCATTTCTCGCAATTATGGGATTTTACTTTCTGCCGTTTATATTGCTGATTCCGGAGATTATAGGACTTATTTTAGCAATAAAAAGGAAAAAACTGGATTCCTAATCATTTATATTATTGAGTTGCTGCTGACAGCAATATTTTGTGTATTTTCTGTATATGAGTTCAATCTGGCTCTAAGCATTTAGAGATGAGAGTAGAAAGATTGAAGAAACGTGAGATTCCAATTTGCACAACAGAAAATCCGACTGTGGCTGAAATCACAGGCGGATTTTTTGCGTTACAAAAAATTTTACGGAAAAATTTTCAGAAACCCCTTGACAAATTGTATATAAGCGTGTATAATGTGTATATCGAGTATATACAATATTCAAATTTGAATTTTCGGCATTGTTTGCAGAGCTCGCGGACGCTGCCAAAGAATAGGAGAGCGCACCTATGGATATTATTATAAGCAATTCATCGGGAGAACCTATTTATAACCAGATAACCTCCCAGGTAAAAGAAATGATTCTCGACGGCAGATTGAAAGAGGGGGACGCCCTTCCGTCAATGAGAGCCTTGGCACAGCAGCTGAGAATCAGCGTTATCACCACTAAAAGAGCATACGAGGAGCTTGAACGCGATGGATTTATCGAGTCCTACACGGGCAAGGGAAGCTTTATAAAAGCTCAGAATAAGGAGCTTTTCCGCGAGGAGCAGCTGCGTCAGATTGAAGATATGCTCATAAATGTATGCGATAAGGCTAAGCTGTGCGGTGTGGAGCTTGATGAGCTTCGTGAAATATTAGAAATGGTTTATGGAGGTCAGTTATGAGCAATTCATATGAAAATGCTATTGAGCTGAAAAACGTTACAAAAAAATATGACGGCTTTACTCTTGACAATGTAAGCTTTAACGTGCCAAAGGGCAGTATAATGGGCTTTATCGGACAAAACGGTGCAGGCAAGACAACTACTATCCGCGGTTTGCTCAATCTCATTCCCATTAACGAGGGAGAAATAAAGCTTCTCGGTCTTGACCATAAAAAAGATGAAAGAGAAATAAAAGAGCGTATTGCGGTAGTTTTTGACGAACTGCCTTTTCACGATGTTTTCAACGCAAATCATATGGGGAAAATTTTCGGGGGTATATATAAATCATGGGATAACGCAAAATATTCAGAATATCTTGACCGTTTCCAGCTTCCGAGAAAGAAGAAAATCGGAAAATTTTCAAAGGGAATGAAGATGAAATTGCAGATAGCCTGCGCTTTATCCCACAATGCTGAGCTGCTCGTTATGGACGAGGCTACAACGGGACTTGACCCTGTTGTGCGTAACGAAATTCTGGACATATTCCTTGAATATTTGCAGAATGAAGACCACAGCATTCTTATGAGCAGCCATATCACCAGCGACCTTGAAAAAATTGCCGACAGTGTAACTTTCATCGACAGGGGAAAAATACTTATAAGCGGCTACAAGGACGATATTCTCAACAATCACAGCGTTATTAAATGCACAAAGAAGGACTACACGGAGATTGACCCCGAGGATATAATAAGCGCTCGTCTTAACGATTTCGGGGCTGAGATTATGGTGAATAACCGCGATGAAATGAGCCGTAAATACTCAGGACTTGTATTTGACCGCACTACTCTTGAAGAAATTATGGTATACTATGTAAACAAGAGCAAGAAAGAATGGCGGTGATTATATGGCGAAATATAAGGCTTTATTCTACAGGGAATTTATCTTATCAAAAAAGCTGATTTTAACGCAGAGTATTTCAATGATTGGCATTATGATTTTATTCTGGCTTGTTGCTATGAGTATGGAATTCGGAAATATATCAAATGTTTTCACTATTTCCGAGAACGGAGAAGCAGTAGATTTCATTATGAACAAGTGGTCAAAAATGTTTGCTATGTATAGCTTCGGTTTCATTGTTGCTTTTGGTACAGCATGTGTAAATATGAATAATACACCAAGTGCTGATTTAAATACAAACTGGCGTATGTATGCATTTACTCTGCCTGTAAGCAGTACAGAAAAAGCATTAGTTGAATTGGTTTTAAATATATTCTGTGTAATTATTTCTTTTGTGTTTTCAATTTTAAATTTTGCAGTATTAGGCGGAATTTTCAATATAAAGTTTGATTTCGGATTTGTAGTTAAAATCTGGTCGATTTTTATTCTTGCTGCTCTTATAATGAACTTTTTCTCAAAGATTATAATACATCGTGCAAGGACGAAAAAAGAGGCATATCTCAGCAATTTTTCTTCTATAATTTGTTGGATTGTAATGATAGTAGCTTTTACTATTATTATAAAAAAGCCCAACAGCGGAAGCTATTATTTCAATATTGATATGGATATGCTGAATATACCTGAAAAGTATCGTTTGCCTGCGGATATGGCGGATTATCCCATTCAGGAGCCTGTGATGGTAAATCTTGTTGAAACTGTGGATTTATTGGGTATGCTGGCATTTCCCCTTATAATTTTGATTCTTATGGCAGGATTTTTCATAAACAGACGAATGATGGAAAGGAGGTATGACTGATGAAAGGTATGATTTATAAAGAATTGCGGCAGAATAGAATAGCTTATATTTTTGCCGCACTTATGACGCCTTTGTTTTTTGCTTTTTTTGTTTTTGTATCTTCATTTATTGACGGTGAATTTGAATCCTTGGAGTATGGCTTGAAAATGCTTTATGACAGTGATTCAATTACTGCAGTTGTAATGCTGTATATAATGGGTATGGCAATGGTTGATGCTATATCACTTACAATGTTCAAGGCTGATGAATCAAAGAAATGGGCGTATTTCATCAGTTCCACTCCTGTACTTCCAAGAGGAATTGTTATCATAAAATATATATCAGCATTAGCAATAGCGGTAATTATGCTTATTTCCTTTTTCCTGACAAATGCTGTAATGAATCTTTGTGCTGAAAACTGCGGAATTGAAATACTTTTTGATGTCAAAAAGCTTTTTATCCCCCTGTTTGTCATTGAAATCTTTTTTAAAGTCGTTGATATACCATTTTTAGTGCGTTTCAGCAGTAATAATGGTGGAAAGGTAAAAGCAGCAGCGATTCTTGTTTTAATACTTGTTTTTGGAATATATGCTCTCTTTGGTCCGCTGCCTGCGGATATGGAGGAATTTACCAATGCAATTATTAAATTTGCTTTGAATTTCGGTAAAGGCGTATACGACCATTTATTCAACAGAATAAAGCTGATTTCAGCAGGTGTTGTGGCTGTATTGTTTGTGATTTCCTATTTTATTTCAACAAAGCTTTATCTTAAAGGTATTGAAACATATGATAAATAAAATCATTGACATCTGATGTAAAATATGTTAGACTATATATGTATTATATGTTAATCTTGAAGGAGTTTTATATGAAAAATTATTTCAAACGGATTATTTCCGCCGTTATGTCAGCAGCTGTATGCCTGCAATGCGGAGTAATGAATACATCTGCCGCAGAGGAAACACCCTCTGGAATCGCGGTAACTGATATTCAGTCTGCAATTGAAGAGCACGTAAAGGATATTCCTTATGCATCCTTTGCTGTAACTGTTTTTCACGGTGATGAAACGGTTTACACGGGATATTACGGAGAAATCGACAGGGAAAATAAAATTGCTGCCGATGAAAATTCCGTCTATGAATGGGGAAGTATCACAAAAACTCTTACCTGGGTAAGCGTACTGCAATTGTATGAGCAGGGGAAAATTGACCTGAATGAAGATATACGTACATATCTCCCCGAGGGATATATCCGTAATCTGAAATATGATGAGCCTATAACTATGCTCAATCTGATGAATCACAATGCAGGCTGGTGCGAAAGTACATACAATATATTTGTAACGGATGAAAATCAGCTTACAACCCTTGAGAAAATGGTACAGGATTTAGAGCCTGCGCAGATTTGGCGGCCTGGTGAAGTTTCCTCATATTCAAACTATGGTGCGGCACTTGCAGGATTAATCGTGGAGCGTGTAAGCGGCGAAAGCTATATTGACTATGTAAACAAGCATATTTTTGACAAGCTTGGAATGGAACATACCTCTGTTGCTCCCGATTTCAACGATAATCCCTGGGTGCGTGAACAGCGTGAAAAGCTGAAAGCCTATGCGGCATTGGGCGATAATGTTATTGCTTCAGGTGCAGATTTATTCTTTATTCCCATTTATCCTGCAGGTTCGGCTTGCGGTACAATTGAAGATATAGCAAAATACGGCAAGGCACTTACAGATGAATCAGCACCGCTTTTTGAAAATCCCGAAACACAGGCAATGATTTTCGAGGGCAGCAGTTTTTATGGCGATACCGACACAGTTAAATGTAATTACGGTTTCTGGCCTATGGAACATTCTGCAATGTGCTACGGTCACGACGGCGGAACGTTGGCTTGTATAAGTAACTTTGCCTTTGATCCCGAGTCCGATTGGGGAGTTGCTGTATTTACTAATACAAGAACAGCTACTGAGGTAGCATATGGACTTACGCAGCTTATAATGGGTGAAGCAAAAACTGACTCTGAACCTGCTGCAGGGGATACAGAAAAAGTGGATTTAAGCGGAATTTATGTAAATTCTCGTTCATATCACAAAGGCATTCTAAAGCTTATAACCTCTCTTAATTGTATGCCTGCAACCCGTGTTGAGGAGGGCAAATATACAGTTGCAGGTATAGCAGATATTACTTACATAGGCAATGGTTTATATTCCTTTGTGCAGGAGGGAGTAGGTTCGGGAATTTTAGCTCTGAAAGTTCTTGATGACGGCACGAAGATAGTTGATATGGGAAGTATGTCTTTTATTCAGGATAATATGTTCATTCCTAAAATTGCACTTCTTGTTATATTTGTTATAATGGCGATTGCATCGGGAATAATTGTATTTGTAAAGTTTATACTTGTACTTGCCAAAAAGCGTAAGACATACAAAGGCTCAAAGCAAATCAGCCTTGCACAGCTTTTCAAATTAGCACCAATTGCGGCTGCTGTTCCTATGCTTGTTTCTTCAATTGGAGTTACAAAAACGCTGGGAATTATATTCGCGGCGGCATCTGCAATATGTGCTGTATTTGCGGCAATTGCCGTTGTATCGGATATAACAGCACTTTGCTCCAAGGCTGAAAATAAGGCAAAGGCATGGAGATATATTCTCAATATCATCTGGAATATTTTGACAGTTGCAACTGTGCTTGTATTTGAGATGTATCAGTTCTGGGGATGTTGATATTTCAAGGCGTTCTGAAAAAATTTTCGGAACGCCTTTTTTCTTGTCACAAAACCATAACATCAAAACGTTATAATATATGAAACGTTTCAAAATGAGGTGATACAATGACGAAAGCTGAATCGGAAAAATTACATAAGCTGTATGAAATCTATGAGCAGCCAATGTACAGGATTGCCTTTTCTGTTCTGAAAAATACTTCCGATGCCGAAGATGCCGTATCTGACGCATTTATGAGCATTATAAAGAAAATCGGCAGTATCGGTGAGCCGTATTCCCCGAAAACCAAAAACTATATAGTGAAAACGATAAAAAGCTCTGCAATTGACATATACAGAAAGAACAAAAGAAATTATGACAGAACACAGTCACTCGACGACAGTATTAACTCAATTCCCGATACAGCTTTGGTAGTTGAAAATGACATCGGTGATAATGACGGAATACTGGACAAACTTAATGAAACTGACAGAAAAATCGTTACGCTTCGGTGCAGAGACGAGCTTCAATGGCGTGATATTGCACAGCGTATGAATATGACAGAATCAAATGTGCGGAAACGATTTGAAAGGGCAAGAAAAAAGCTTATTTCTCAGAGAGGAGATGCAGGCAATGAATAAAAATGATTTTCCCAACGAAAATGAATGGAAAAAAATTGTTGAGGATGCTTTTTCCTCCGATGAGGAACATATTTTTTCCGAACACTATAAACTGCAAAAGCAGCAGATGCTGAGGAGGGTTACTATGACAAAAAAGACTTTCAATAAAAAGCGTGGATTTGCCGTTATTGTGGCGGCAGTAGCTGTTACGGCAGCTATTCCCCTTTCGGTTTTAGCTTATGAAAAACTGACAGCAAAAATTGAAAAAACAGGAAACTATGAAAATATAATTTCAATTCAGACACCTGTGGCTGATACGGAAAATACTGAGGCTCCAAAGTATATGTTTTATGAATTCGGCTGGATTCCTGAGGGATATATTCCTCACGAGGAAAAACCAGGTTTTAAAAATCCTGAAAATGGCGGCAGAATTACTCCCGAACTGTTTAAACTGCCCGATGATACAAATGTTGAACTGAAGCTTCCCTATTCGGAAAATTGCGAAACTTATGAATCCGAGGGTAAAACTGCCCTTATAAATTATCGTAGTCCCGATGTTTACAATAACGGCACAATAAGCATTGACAAAACTGTTTATATCTGCTTTGAGGGAACAACTTACGTTCTTATGCTTTATATAAGTGAGGATGTTTCAGAAGCTGATATGAAAAAAATAATTGATGAAATCACTCTTTATCCCACAGAGGAAAGAATGCACGGCACATATATTCCTTGGCTTGACAATAACAATTATCAGTCCGATTCTTATTCACCTCCGAAAACCTATGCCTACGAGGAAAATGTCAGAACTATCGGCGATACCGTAAGCAAGCATTATAGTGGTAATGGAAATGACGGATATGACGTTACTCTCAACAGCTTTGAGCTTACTGACAGCTTTGACGGAATAACAACAGACAGCAGCGGAGATGAAACCGATTTCAGTCATCTTATGGACGAAAACGGAAATATCATTGAAAATATCCGTACAACAATTAAGCGTGGTGACGGTGTTAATACGATTGATGAAATTATATCCGAAGAAGTTGTGCCTATGCACATTCTCAAAATGAATGTAACAATTACAAATACAGCCGATATTGAAAATGATATATGTATCTGTCCGACTATGTTTATTATCGAGGACGGTGAGCCGAAAGAAGAATGGGTGAACAATAAGAAGGGATATTCCTGCTTTGACTCGTTAGTTGGCTATGACGGACAGCGTATGTGGTTCTCATTGGCAATGGACAGCGACCAAAAGGGCGGCAAAAACCACTTGATTCTTGCCCCTAACGAATCTGCTGATGTGCAGATTGCATTCTTTGTTGATGATAATGTAAAGGATAAGGTTTGTGTTTCCTTTGATGTAAGCGGAAGCAATTACGGTGAATATTTTGATGTGAGTGAATAAAAGTTTATCCCCGATGAGGTTTCATCGGGGATTTGCATTAGCCGTTTATAATTTTCTTAGCATTTTCAAGAGCGTCAATAACTCTGTCACACCATTCGTCAAATTCGGGGTCTTCAAGCTGACATTCAGGGTGGGAGAGGACGTATTCCACAGTATTGCGTATTCCCTGCTCAACGTGGACAGTTGCCTTGAATTCGGGGACAATACGCTTTATCTTGGAGTTGTCAAATACTACTGTCTGTGCCTTATCTCCTGTAAGGCTGCCTGTGAGGTCGTAATCGCTTACATCGGCAAGGAATTCGGAAGAAACGTGGTAAGGTTTAAGCTCAACGCCTAAAGCGTCGGCAATTGCCTGATATATCTGATTCCATGTAACTGATTCATCCGATGTGATGTGGAAAGCCTCGCCTATAGCGTGGGGATTTCCCATAAGTCCTGTAAATCCTACAGCGAAATCGGAATTGTGTGTTATAGTCCAGAGTGTTGTGCCGTCGCCGTGGATAATAACGGGTTTGCCTTCCATAATACGCTTTATAACCTGATAGCTGCCGTTTTTGCCGTGTACTCCCAGAGGTACGCTTCTTTCATCATAGGTATGACTTGGGCGTACAATTGTCACAGGGAAGTCGTTCTCGCGGTAGTGTTTCATAAGAAGCTCCTCAATAGCTATCTTATTGCGTGAGTATTCCCAGTACTTGTTAGCAAGGGTTGTGCCTTCTGTTATTATGTAATCGCATACAGGCTTGTGATATGCAGAGGCGGAGCTGATGAATATAAATTGCTTTGTTCTGCCGTTGAAGAGGCGGTAATCTCTTTCAGCCTGATCTGGTACGAAGCATATGAAATCACATACAACATCAAATGTCATATCTGCAAGGGCTTTTTCCGCCTCAGTCTCGTTGTTGATATCAGCTGTGATAATCTTCACGTTTTTGGGGAGATTACCGTTTCTGTTTCCACGGTTGAGGAGGTATACCTCCCAGCCTGTTTCAGCCAATCTGCGTGTGATTGCGGAGCTTATAGTGCCTGTTCCGCCAATGAGTAATGCTTTCATTTTTAATTCCCTCTCTTTATAATTTCTTTTCGCATTAAAATAAAGTCGAAGACGGTTACAGAATTGTCGCCGTCAAAATTGCCGTTTTCCAATCTTGCGGGAATATCACCTCCAAGCAGATATTTTTCCAATGAAACAGCATCGGCAACGCTGACAATTCCGTCACCATTAAGGTCGCCTTTATTGCTGATTTCGGCTTTTATGGGTTCGTGGCATATAAATTCATCTGTTGCAAAGCAATAGCTCCAGATTGTATTATCTGTACGCAGGAAGTAACATGTAAGAATATCATCCTCGAAGTAATCACACAGGAGCTCTGCAACATCATTTACAGCCACTTCCTTGCCATTATATTCAAGTGTAAGAACATTATCATAATCAATGTAATACTCGTGGGGGGTAAGCTGACTGCTCATTATTTCTATGTGTGGTACTGCAAAATATCCCGATTTTCTGTAAATTTTTCCCTGTGACAGAGGATTGTACAGTGATACTTCTGTTGTTGTACCGATTAAATATGCTGTACCGTCGCTTTTAATATGGACATCTCCTGTTACTATGCCGTTATCGTAAGTAAGAAATCCGACTTTTACAACGTCCTCGGCTTTTTTTGTTATAACAGGGGGAGTTTTTCTTGTGTTTATTTCCCATAATACATTATTTTCATCCACAAAAAAGTCGTGAGTAGTGCTGGTTGGATTAATTATTCCCGTGGGATATGGAGTGCATAAGCGTTTATTATTCTCGATATAATCGTCAAGATAAAGCAGCTCGCCCGCGGTGGAAATGCAGTAGCTGCGAAAGCTGTTCTCGGAAAATGAAGCTATATTATCGCAGACATAATCGGCTGTGCAGATGCCGTTATTATAATTGAGTATGTATAATTCATTGTTCTCCGAAATAAGATAAGAGTCACTTATATCGCGGAATTTCACTTCCTCTGGAGCAGTTACGGGAATATTGTTTATATATGCCTTCCCTTCAGATGTAAGAATGAGATCATCACCCATGAAATTAATTGTCAGATATGAATTATCATATTTTTCAACGTTTTCGTGTTGAAGTATAACTTTGCCGTCTTTCACACCGCAAAGTCTGCCGTCAGAAATTACTGCCTTTTTGTCAAAGTAAAAGTACGAACTGTAAACTTCCGAGTTGTATTCTACATCGGCGGCAGAAGGGATATTGGCATACTGCGGTTCTTCAATCCTGATTTTACCTGTGAAAAGCACTTCTCCGTCAAATTCTATGGAGTATGAGGTTTCACCGCAGTTTCTTCCGTAAACAGCGGCAATTTCGCCTGTTCTGTAAAAGCCCGTGTCATCTTTATCTGTTACATCATCCTTGAATGCAGCAATATCGGTGTTATCAATACGGAATATTATTTCCTCTGCGTCAATAATTCCAACAGGCAGACAGCCGACAGTTGAAACAAATCCTTTTTTTATTGTTATATCTCCGCAGCGTGCAGCTTCCATACGCTGTTCAAAGGTGATCTGCTCCATATCGGTCATACGAAGATAATCAAGTTCCATATCTTTTGCAAAATCAATATCAGTAATGGGAACAGAAGTCAGAAAAACATTTTTCAAATTCGGCAGCTGTGAAAGAACAGAAAGGTCGGTTATATTTCCATTTCTCAGATTTATATGGTATAAATTTTTCATTCTTGAAATCCACGAAATATCCTCAATCCCTGTAAGATCAAGATTGAGCCATTGTGAAGAAATAAGTTCTTCTTCGGTAAAAACACCATCGCCGTTTTCGTCGTAATGTAAAAGTTGTTCGTATGCGGCTTTGTCTACGTCAGCAGGTACAGCTGTATCATCAGCGGCAGCTGTGTGAGGAGTTGCTGATATTGTCAAGGCTAATGATAAAAGTATTGCGAATAGTTTTTTCATTTAATTCACCTTCTATAAAATATTGGCAGAGCATGGGGAAAATCCAAACTCTGCCAATATTATAACATATTTATTTTAACATTGCAATATATTTTTGATATTTTTGTTATGCAGGAAAGAATAAATCAGTATGAAACATAAGAAAGTCAAATATTCCCATAATAATTGCAATTACGGACAGGAACACAGGCAGCTTTACAAGATGGGTTTCTCTCTTTTTAATAGCGATAATAATTGCGATTATTCCCAGTATAACGGGAATAAAGCTGTATATTCCCAGAAACCAGCCTGAAAGTACAGCTAAAGCTGATATAATAAGTGCAGGTTTATTGAATTTTTTCTCTATCATAATTAATCCCTTTCCCAAAGTACATACTCTGTATCTGTTTTTTCATCATAGTATTTTACATAATTTAAAACTGATTCATTTATATTGAACAAAGGTGTGCGTTTTTCATTTCCTGGAAACATAATCATTGCAAGCTCATTAACCTTTCGGTGACATAATGTCACGTCAAAGCTTTCTTTCTTGTTTTTATCAAAGCCTTCTTCACCTACTTTTATACCGTTTGCATCTACAATGATTGGATATATATAATCATAAGTTGAAGCCTCATTATCCGTACAAAGCCACAGCAAACCGTCCTCGTCAACCTCAACGGTTACGTTTTCTGCCATATTGTATTTTTCATAACTCATAGCACAGTCAGTATTAATAAGAAAAAATTGTGCATACCACAAAGCAGATAATACAAATACAATACTTACAATTGAAATAACAACCTTTTCAATCCTTGCACGCTTTTTTATGCGCTTGAACATTGATACATCTGAATCAGCCTGAATAGCCACATTGGTATTGATTTTACTAAGTTCATTGCGGCAGTTTTCGCATTCAGCGATATGCTCTGCAACTGCCTGTCTGCTGTCGTTGCTGCACATATTTTCAGCATAGAGTGGGAGCAGGTCTTTTATTATGTCACATTTTTTATTCATAGTTTTCCTCCTGTTTTTCAATAGTGTCGATTATTTTGAGCTTTGCACGGTGGAATGTCACCGCTGCCCAGTTTTCGGTCTTGCCGAACAGTTTTGCAATCTGCTTAAAGGAAAGTTCTCCGAATACTCTCAGCGTGAATACCTCTTTATAGGGCTCTTTCATATCGTGGAGTATCTGATGTATCAGTTCCGCTGTTCCCTCGTCTTCAAGGGCATTTTCAATTGAAACGCCCGTATCAACAGTATCTTCGGGGAATTCCTCAAAGTCGCGGAGTTTGCTTTTGCGACAGTAGTCATAGAATGTATATTTTGCAATCTGACACAGCCATACTCTGACATCGCAGTCGCCTTTGAATTTGTCAATGGATTTAAGTGCCTTGAAAAAGGTTTCCTGGGTAAGTTCCTCAGCAAGATTGTCTTCTCTGCACAGAGATTTTGAATATAAGAATATATCGTGGAAGTATTTTTTGTAGAGCTCTTCAAACACTGCATTTCCTCCTTTCTGTCTATAAGACGTATGACATTCGGAAATATTACAAGATTTTCAAAAAATTTTTTCAGGAAATATTATAGCATATTTTATGGCGCAAATCAATAATATTTAAAAAAATTATATTTTAAAAACCCTTGACTTTTTCGACAAAATGTGATATATTATTATACGAACACTTTATTGATTTAAAGCTTTTAAGCTTTTAAGTATTACATATTTGAAAGGTTGTGATTGTATGAGTTCAAAAACTGCTACCTTTATAATACTTGCAGTCTATGTAGCTGTAATGATTGGTATAGGTTTTTACACTTCAAGAAAAACAAAGTCGGCAAAGGATTTTATGCTGGGTGGACGTAATGTTGGCTCATGGCTGACTGCATTTTCCTATGGTACTACTTATTTTTCAGCGGTTGTATTTATCGGCTATGCAGGACAGTTTGGCTGGAGCTATGGTGTATCTGCCGCGTGGGTAGGTATCGGAAATGCTGTAATCGGAAGCCTTATTCCATTCTTCCTTATCGGACGCAGAACCCGTCTTATGACAAAGCAGTTAAGGGCAAAGACAATGCCTGAATTCTTCGGTAAAAGATTTGATTCCGATATGCTTAAAACAATAACATCACTTATAGTTTTTGTATTCCTTATTCCATACACAGCCTCTGTATACAACGGATTATCAAGACTTTTTGGTATGGTTTTCGATTTAGGGGAACACGGTGGCACTATCATAATTCTTCTTATGGCTCTTCTTTCTGCTATATACGTAATTCTGGGTGGCTACAAGGCAACAGCTATAAATGATTTCATACAGGGAATTATTATGCTTATCGGAATTGCAACTGTTGTTGTGCTTACAATTCAGAAAAAAGACGGTCTTTCAATGGCGATTGACTCTCTTAATGCAATATCTGACAGCAGTGCACCTGCAAATACCCTTGGTTCAATCTTTGGACCCGATCCATTTAACCTTCTTGGAGTTGTAATTCTCACATCTCTTGGAACCTGGGGACTTCCTCAGATGGTACAGAAATTCTACGCTATCAAGGATGAGGATGCTATTAAAAAGGGCGCAATTATCTCCACATTGTTTGCACTTGTGGTAGCAGGCGGTTCCTACTTTATGGGCGGTTTTGTTCGTCTTTACTGCACAACAGACCCTTCTGTAACAGATAAATCACTTATTGAAGTTGTAAACGGCAAGCCAGTTTATGATACAATGGTGCCTGCTCTTATTCAACAAGCATTGCCTAATATGCTTATAGGCCTTGTAGTTGTACTCGTTCTTTCTGCTTCACTTTCAACTCTTTCTTCGCTTGTTCTTACATCAAGCTCTACTCTCACAAATGACCTTATAAAGCCAAGGGTAAAGAATTTCGATGATAAGAAGCAGATGCTCTGCATACGTGTGTTTATCGCAGTATTCCTTGTTATTTCAGTAATTATTGCCTGCAATAAGAATGCTTCGATTTCAACTCTTATGTCATACTCCTGGGGTGCATTATCAGGAGCATTCCTTGGTCCATTCCTCTATGGCTTATTTATGAAAAAAGCTTCAATTGCAGCTGTTATTGCAAGTTTTGTAACAGGTCTTGGAATTACCATAGGACATATGATTCTTTTCAGCCTCAATATTCCCGCATTTAACGGGTTAAAGCAGGCTGTGATTGACCTCAATTGCCCTTTCAATCTCCTTTCACCTGTAAACGCAGGAGCTGTAGCGATGATTGTTTCGCTTATAGTTGTACCTGTAGTCAGCAGCTTCACAAAGGCACCTACTGAAAAGGTGGTAAAGGAAGCATTCGACAGTCTCGTTAAAGAATAATAAAAACACAAAATAATAAAATATTTAAAAAATCCGCAGAGAAAATTATACTCAGCGGATTTTTTTATTCTGTTATTATTGTTTTAAACAAAGAATGTTAATGATATATTAACGATATGTATAATATGTACAAAAACAATTGCTGAATTTGTTGTAAAATGTTAATTGAAATTTGTGCATATTTCTGATATAATATAATTGTAAAATAATATCGGAATAATCTGATAAGGAGGGATATAAATGAAAAAGAACTACAGATATTTTATTACTTTAATGGTAACATCAATTCTTATGTTTATATCTGTTCCTTTCTGTAGTTTAGCGGCTGATGACTACAAAGCCCTTGTGGATACGGGTTTTGAATCTGGTGAATACGAAGGTTGGTCATCTTTTGGAGGTAAATCAGAGCTGACTATTACAAATGAAAAGGCATACAGCGGATTTTCCAGCCTGAAATCATACAACAGAAGTGAGTCCTGGAGCGGTCCGTCATTGAATATAACTGATATTGTAACACCTGGAAATGAATATCTTTTCAGAGTGTATGTTATGAGTGATACTGCTGAAGAAATGGATGTACTTCTTACCTTGAAATATGTTGATGACAGTAGTGCTGAATCTTACAATAATATGATAACTGCAACTGTAGGTAATGATGAATGGGCATTTGTTGAGTGTTCAGCAACTATTCCAGAAAATATAACTGATGCAATATTTTATATTGAAAGCGGAACAGGTACAGAGAACTTTTTTATAGATGATGTTTCTATATACGGTTTTGAGACTCCGAAAAAAGATGTTATTTTCGAAGAAAATAAGAGTTTTATTGGATTCGACTTTGAAAATGGAATAGAGGGTTGGATACCCAGAGGCATACTCACGATGAATATTTCGGATGATTTCAGTTATTCCGGAAATAGTTCTCTTTATGTTACTGATAAAACTGAGAGTTGGAATGCACCTATGGTCAGAATTGCAAGTGTATCTCCTGGAGTGAATTACACATATTCTGCTTATGTTATGTACATTGACAGAGAATGTGATGAAAATCATTATTTTTCTATCAGACTGCAATACAATCTCAATGGCGAGGAAATATATTCAACAATAAAAAGTAAAATGCTTGAAAGTGGTACCTGGTCAAAGATTTCAGGCGATTTTATTCTTCCTTTAGACGCAACAGATGTATATTTCTATGTTCGTGAAGACACTGACGATGAAGCAGAAAACTTTGAGAATATTACTTTTTATGTTGATAATGTGAAGATTGTTGACAGTACAGCTGCCGTCAAGCTCCGTAGACGTAATATGATTTTATTTGCTGTAGCTGCATTTGTTGTTATTATAGGATTGTTTTTCCTTCTGAAGTATTTTATCAGGAAGAATAATGAAACAAAGGCAGCTCTCCGTGCATCTACAATTGATTCAATGACAGGTGCAAGCAATAGAAATACATATGAGGAATATGTTGCAGAGCTTGAAAAAAATCCCGAAAAATGTGAAAAGTTGTACGTTATGGCATGCGATGTCAACTTCCTTAAATATATCAATGATAATTATGGTCATGATTGCGGTGACAAAGCGATAATCCGCTGCGCAGGTGTGCTTCTTCGCGTGTTTGGCAAAAAGGGAACTGTATACCGAATCGGCGGCGATGAATTTATGTGTTTTTCAACAGTTGATTTATCTGACGCTGTAAACGTTGAATTTGCGCGAGAAAACATAGATTACAAGGGTTATCCATTCTCGGCGGCAGTTGGTACGGCACACTACGATCCCCTGGTTGACCTTGGCGGCCCTGATATAAAAGCTCTTATAGCACGAAGTGATAAGGCTATGTATAACCATAAGGTTGAAATAAAGAAAAGCGTTGATTTTATAGATTAGTCCATAGCAATTTTTGGTCAGTAGTAGCAATAAATGACTTGAATTATTAATTATTTGTTAATATAATATGTATTAGGGGAATTGTATGGATTATTAATGTATATCATTACTTTTTTTAGAAAGTGGGGTTTTTACATGAACAAATTCATCAGAAAAACTGCTTGTGGACTGTTAAGTGCTGTGGTAAGTATCGCAATGCTGCCAGCTGCTTTTACAGCAGGCGCTTATCAGGAAACGGGCAAAAAAGACGGCTATGACTGGGAGCTGTGGAATCAAGACGGCAAGGGTACAGTAAGTATGGATGTAGGTGATAATGGCTCATTCACCTGCAGCTGGAGCGGTATCGAAAATTGTCTGTTCCGAACAGGTCAGAAGCTTGGAAGTACAAAGACATATGACCAGTATAATGGTATTTATCTGGATTACGATGTTGATTACTTCCCTAAGGGCAATTCTTATATGTGTGTTTACGGATGGACAGAAAATGGCAGGGATACTACACATCCTACTGTTGAGTATTACATCGTAGATGCATGGGGTTCCTGGCGTCCACCCGGAGCAAATAATCCTCTGGGAACAGTAGAGGCAAACGGTCATAAATATGATATTTACAGAACAGAGAGAGTAAATCAGCCGTCAATTCACGGTACAGAAACATTTTATCAGTATTGGAGCGTGCGTCAGGATAATCCTGCGCGAAATAACGCAGAAACGAATATCAGCGGACGTATCAGTATTTCCAAGCACTTTGAGGCGTGGGAAGATGCTGGTATGGATATGAGCGGAGTTATGTACGAGGTTGCTCTCAATGTTGAGGGTTATCAGTCGAACGGCTCAGCTAAGGTTAATTCCAATATTGTAACATACGGAGAAGGTCATGGCGATGAGGGCGCAGTTGTAAAGCCTACAGAGCCTAAAAAACCAGATGCAAGCGGATATTACTACAACGATACATTTGAAAGCGGTGTAGGTGAATGGTCAGGCAGAGGTTCTGCTTCTGTAGAAGCAAGCGGCGGAACTCTTGCTGTTACAGGAAGAACTGAATCATGGAACGGTGCAATTACTTATCTTGACCCTGCTGCATTCAGAGCAGGGGAGACATACAGCTTTGGTGCTGATGTAATGCAGAATGAAACTTCTTCTGAAGATTTCAAGCTTACATTACAGTGTACTCTTGACGGTGAGGAGCAGTATCTCACAGTTGCAGAGGGTAAAGGCTCCAAAGGCGAGTGGGTAACACTCTCCAACAGTGCGTACACAATTCCTGAAGGTGCGTTGAACTGCTATCTTTACGTTGAAACTGTTGATACAACTACAGATTTCTTCGTTGATAATGCAGCAGGAGCGCTAAAGGGGGTGATTACCGACAACGGAGGGACTCCCCCAAGTACTTTGGGTGGTACTGTCGGTGATCTTAATGGCGACAGTACTATTGACGTTTTCGATCTTATTCTTGAAAGGGAAGCGATCGTAAATACATTTGCAGGCTCTGCGACAAACAAGGCTGCTGATATTGACGGAAACGGAACAGTTAATGTGAATGACCTTGTTCTTCTTTCAAAGTTCCTTCTTGGTCAGATTAATAAGTTCCCGCAGGTAACAACTACAACTCCTCCTGTAACCACAACTACAACAAAGAAGCCTGAAATTGTTACAACTACTACAAAGGCTCCTTCAAGCGGCAATGTTGACGGTGCAGCTTATATGGATTCACTCAGAAATTCTATTACAGCAAACGTACCTTCAAATATTACAGCCAATTCGAATAACGGTTGTAAGGAAGAAAAGATTTCTTACTATTCTTCAATTGCTAAGAAGAATAAGAATGCAGTGGTAATTCTTCCTCCAAACTACAGCACAAGCAAGAAGTATCCCGTTGTTTATGTAAATCACGGTATCTTTGGCTCAGAAAATGATATGGTAGGTTACTGTAAGTCTATTGGCGGAAACCTTATGGCAGCAGGTGAGGCAGAGGAGATGATTCTCGTAAGCTGTGCTATGTACACAAGTGCTACTTCAGATCAGTGTATGGGTATGACTGCTGAGGAATGTGCAAAGTATGACGCATTCAGAGAAGACCTTATTGAGTGCCTTATGCCTTATATGGAGGAACATTACTCCGTAGCAACAGGCAGAGAAAATACAGGAATCTGCGGCTTCTCAATGGGCGGCAGAGAGTCACTCTATATCGGTATCACAAGACCTCAGTATTTCGGATATATCGGTGCAGCTTCTCCTGCACCCGGAATTACTCCCGCAAGTGATATGTTTATGACTCATCCAGGAAATATGCAGCCTTCTGAGTTTAAGGTTCAGGATCACACATACGATCCCTACTTCCTTATGATCACAGGCGGTACAAATGATACTGTTGTTGGTACATTCCCCAAGCAGTATCACGAAATGCTTACAACAAACGGACAGCCTCACATCTGGCAGGAAATCCAGGGCGGTGGACACGATGATAGTTGTATAAACCCCCTTATGTACAATTTCCTCAAGAACGCTTTTAAGGCTGGTAAATAATAAAAACGGCACAGAGTTATTCATCTCTGTGCCGTTTTTGTCTGGAGGGAGTAATTATAATTAAGAGGAATGCATTAATATTTATTCTTTGACAGGAAGCTGATTTGCTGTATAAATTCCTGCGCCTACCTTCTGAATTGTGATTGCATCTGATGTTGTGATACCATCACCGTTGTTGAATACATCTGCATTCTTTTTGCCTTGCTCTGAAAGGTTGTATTTGTCAGAGTTTCCGAGGTACTGGAATACAGAGGCAGCGTCTGCCATAGTTATCTGACCGTCACAGTTTGCATCACCGTAAACAATATTGCTCTGAGGAGCCTGTGTAGGCTGTGTCTGAGGAGCTTGTGTAGGTGCCTGTGTGGGTGCCTGAGTTGCGGGCTGTTCAGAAGCTGCTGAGGCAAATACTGTGTAGTTTACTACGTTGCCTGTCATATTGTTGTTGCCGAGAACAACCTTTTCGCCCTGGTTTACAGTTTTTGTATATACAGAGAATGCAACATCATTGCTTGTTTCTGCTGTCATATCTGTCTTTTTCCAGATTCCAAGCCATGAGGGAACATTGTTTTCTGTCTCAACTCTTGTATCAAGGAAGATATACAAATCTGTCTTTGCACCTGCTGTGAATTCAGCAAGGTCGCCTGTTGCGTTTTTAGAATCGCAGGCTGTAAGGAGTGATTCTGCACCATTGAGCTGTGCAGGGAACTTTGTATATGTATAATCTCTATCGCCGAATACAAGACCGCCCTGTGATGCTGTAACAAGCTTCCAGTCAGCTGCATTGTCAGTATCCTTAACGTTTATATTTGTGATGAATTTGCCCTGTACAGGTGGGTTTGTTGGAGCCTGTGTGGGTGCCTGAGTTGGAGCCTGTGTAGGCTGCTCAGCAGGAGGATTTGTTGATAGCTGTGAGGGAGGCGTTGTTGATCCGTTGATTGTTACAGCAGGTCTCTCGGGAAGCTTTTCGTCAGATCCGAGGTAGAAGCTGGGATGTGCAGGCTGATTGTAGCAGTTCTGCTCACCTGCTGCCTGACAACGATACTGAGGATCGTGCATAAGTGTTGTAAGACGAGTATTTGTAGTATGCTTTGTGTTGTAAACTCTGAGGTATTTGCTGTCGCTTGTTCTTAAAACAAGCTCTTCACGCCAGTCACCCATAATATCAGCAGCGAGTCCGGGGTTATTCTTTGAGCCGTTGTTAGCAGCACAGCCGTCAGCTGTCAAAAGTCTGTTAAGCTTGCCAGCATCTGTAAAGTCGTCAATCTTTGTGCCATCGAGAATTTCGCGCTCAAGGTCGCCGTCCCAGTAAATCATAAAGTTCTGAGCGGGCTTGGTTGTGGAAATTGTCTTACCTGTACCGTCAAAAATATCATTTCCTGTAGCGCCCCAGAATTCAGCACCCGGATTCTTTGAGTAGATATTGCCGCAGCAAGCACGTCCTGTATCCTTTGTGTGGTCTTTGTGGAAGATATTCTTACCTGTCTTAGCATCTATAAGAGATACGCCCCAGGGCTTTTCCTCGTGACACATCCACAGTTCAAGTCCGTCTCTGTTGGGGAGGAAATCACCGAGATGCATTGCATCGCCGTGTCCCTGTCCGTTACACCAGAGAAGCTTGCCGTTATCGTCAATACAAGTTGAACCTAAGCAAATTTCCTGCTTGCCGTCACCGTCGACATCGGCAGGCATACAGTTGTGATTACCGTTGTGGTAGCCCTTTTTAGCATCGTTTCCTGAGTCGTACTTCCAACGCTCAACGAGCTTCTTATTTACAACGTCATAAGCAACGACTGTCATACGTGTATAGTAACCTCTGCCTGAAATAGCGGAGGGCTTTACACCGTCGAGGTATGCAACAGCGCCGTTGAAACGGTCAACACGATTACCATAGTTATCGCCCCAGTCGCTTACCTTTCCTCTTGGGAAAGCATACTCTACTGTGTCAAGTGCCTTACCTGTAGCACCCTCAAAGAGTGTGTAATACTCGGGACCGTCAAGAATATAACCTTTGCTGTTGCGGTAATCCTTGCTGCCGTTGCCGATAACCTTGCCAGTACCGTCAACAGTACCATCAGCAGTTTTGCAGGTCATTTCAGCCTTGCCGTCGCAGTCGAAGTCAGCGACGAGGAACTGCGTATAATGAGCGCCTGCACGGATATTTCTGCCCAGGTCAACTCTCCACAGACGCTTGCCAGTTAATGTGTAGCAGTCGATGTAAACGTTTCCTGTAACACCTTCCTGTGAGTTGTCTTTCTGGTTTGAAGGATCCCATTTAACGAAAATTTCATATGTACCATCACCGTCAACGTCACCAACGGAGCAGTCATTTGCACTGTATGTACAGCCTGAGCCTGTGGGAATGCTGAGGGGGATGTCAAAATAGTCCTTGTTTGATGTAAGCGTGCAGTCTTCAGATGTTACAACCTTTCCACCTGCAATATAGTCAACTCTGTACTTTGAACTGCTGTTGCCGCTTTTATCGAGGTAGCAGGTAGCCTGTCCTGCTTTGCTTGTATAAATAAGCTCGTTGCCGCGGTAGAGTTTGAACTCTGCATCGTCAGCATCGTTAGCAAGAAATCTCCAGCTTACGAGCATACCGTTACCTGTGTTGATAGCGGAAATTCCTCTGTTGAGGTTTTCCATAATGTTTTTGCCTGTTCCGTACTTTGCAGCAGCAGACATTGTCTGTGATGCAGCGGGAACAATCAGGCTTGTTGCAGCTGTCAGCACGGACAGGGCAGCAGCAGCTGTACGCTTAAATGTGTTTTTCATTTAAATGACCTCCCAAAATAATTTTTCTTCATCATAAAGTACATAAAGGCATTTTTTCGTTCTACAAACCTTTTATGTACTTTTGATGAAAGGTTGATTGATATAATTCCTTCATTTTTCGTTCATGTTTTCTGTCTATATTATACATTTTCTGTTCATAAATAGCAATGATGTTTTTTCATCTTTTTATGATAAATTTCATTATATTTTTGTTGACAAACTCAAAAAATTAAGTTATAATTAAAGTATCAGATAATTAATAATAAACAAAGGAGGTTTACTATGTATATTTCACTTGCAGGTTATCACTGGAAACACAATGCGGATTTCTGCATTGAACGAAAAGACGGTTACAACGGTATGCAGCTTCTGCTTATCCAGACAAGAGCAAAAATTTCTGTCTCAGGCATAAACTACAATATACAGCCGAATACTGCTGTGCTGATTGACAACGGAGTACCTCACAGCCTTTGTGCTGTGGATGATGAGTATATGGACGACTGGGTGCGCTTTCAGCTTTCACGGGAAGAAAGACAGGAAATGGAAGAACTGAATATCCCCTTTAATATTCCTATACATCTGAAAGAGGACGATACTCTTGAATTGCTTATAAAATCAGCCTGCCAGATGTTTGATAATGAAAACCTTGATAAAAAGCGGATACAGCATAATCTTCTTATGGCTATGCTGCTGTATATCGGCGGTGTAGGCAAGAATAGCCGTTCGGAAAAGAAAATTCCCTATGAAGCTGAATTAAAAAAATTACGCAAGGAAATATATGAAAATCCCGGTATTGAAAGGTCGGCACCTCAGATTGCAAAGAAACTTAATTTATCTGTGGGTTACTTAAATAAAATATACAACGAACTGTTCGGCACATCCTATATGAAAGATGTTTTTTCAAGCCGTATGGAGTACGCACAGACGCTTCTTGCAAATTCTGATAAAACAGTTAACGAAATTGCTGAGCTTTGCGGCTACAATTCCTCTGAGCATTTTTCGCGTTCGTTTAAAAAATATAGCTGTATGTCACCATTACAATATAGAAATACGGGTGGCAAGCAGAAATAAATTTGAATTTGTTTCTTTTTTTCTTGACAAAATCGTTTTTATGCTGTATAATAACAATATATCATAAAGGCTGAGATGAAGAGGAGTAGGTATATTTTCGATTTTCAGAGAGCTGTCGGGCGGTGCGAGACAGTATGAGAGATATGCTGAAGTAGCTTCGGAGCTGTATGGACGAAGACGGACAGGTTGCGTAGTCCATAACGTGTTTCTCACGTTACAGGGAAAGAAGTTGTAAGACTTCGCAGAGTGCGGGATTTTCCCGAATTCAGGTGGTAACACGGACTATGTTCGCCCTGAACCTATTTTATGGTTCGGGGCTTTTTTATACCCGAATCAATATTTATTGTTAAAGGAGAAATTTAAAATGGCAAAGGAACTTGCTAAATCCTACAATCCAAAGGATTTTGAGGACAGAATTTACGCTGCATGGAATGATAAGGGATGTTTCCGTGCAGAGGTTGACGAGAAGAAAACACCCTATACAATCGTTATTCCCCCTCCGAACATCACAGGACAGCTTCACATGGGACACGCTCTTGATGAGACTTTACAGGATATTCTTATCCGTTGGAAGCGTATGAGCGGATATTCCGCATTATGGCTTCCCGGAACAGACCATGCGGCTATTGCTACAGAGGCTAAAATCGTTGAAGCTATGCGTGCTGAGGGCGTTACAAAGGAAGATCTCGGACGTGACGGCTTTATGGAACGTGCATGGGAATGGAAAAAGCAGTACGGCGGACGTATCTGTGAGCAGCTGAAAAAGCTTGGTTCATCATGTGACTGGTCAAGAGAGCGTTTCACAATGGACGAGGGCTGCTCAAAGGCAGTTAAGGAAGTTTTCGTAAAGTACTACGAAAAGGGACTTATCTACCGTGGCGAGAGAATTATCAACTGGTGTCCAAAATGTAAGACATCTCTCTCTGACGCTGAGGTAACATATGAGGATCAGGCAGGCCATTTCTGGCACCTCCGCTATAAAATAAAGGACGCTGACGGCTATCTTGAACTTGCTACAACCCGTCCTGAAACACTTCTCGGTGATACAGCTGTAGCTGTTAACCCCAATGATGAGCGCTATAAGGAGCTTGTAGGCAAGACTGTTATTCTCCCTATCGTACACCGTGAAATTCCCATTGTTGCTGATGATTACGTTGAAATGGATTTCGGTACAGGCGTTGTTAAAATTACACCTGCTCATGACCCTAACGACTTTGAGGTAGGTCTCCGTCACAATCTCCCTGTTATCAACGTAATGAACGACGATGCAACAATTGTTGACGATTATCCTAAGTATGCAGGTATGGATCGCTTCGAGGCAAGAAAGGCTATCGTAGCTGACCTTGAAGCTGAGGGTGCATTGGTTAAAATCGAGGATTACAGCCATAATGTTGGTACTTGCTACCGCTGCAGCACTACAGTTGAGCCTAAGGTTTCAACACAGTGGTTTGTTAAGATGAAGCCACTTGCACAGCCTGCAATTGACGCAGTAAAGAACGGTGATACAAAGTTCGTTCCTGAAAGATTTGACAAGATTTATTTCCATTGGCTTGACAATATCCGTGACTGGTGTATCTCCCGTCAGATATGGTGGGGACATCAGATTCCTGCATTTTACTGCGATTGCTGCGGTGAAATGATTGTTACCAAGGAGGAGGGAGCAGTTTGTCCTAAGTGCGGCAAGCCTATGCGTCAGGACCCTGATACTCTTGATACATGGTTCAGCTCTGCATTATGGCCATTCTCCACACTTGGCTGGCCTGAGAATACAGAGGATTTGAACTACTTCTACCCCACAAATACACTTGTTACAGGCTACGACATTATTTTCTTCTGGGTAATCAGAATGATGTTCAGCGGTCTTGAAAATATGGGTAAAGTTCCCTTTGATACAGTTCTCATTCACGGTCTTGTACGTGACGCACAAGGACGTAAGATGTCCAAATCCCTCGGAAATGGTATTGATCCCCTTGAAGTTATCAACGAGTACGGCGCAGACGCACTCCGCTTTATGCTTGCTACAGGTAACTCACCCGGAAACGATATGCGTTATATCGACGATAAGGTTAAGGCTGCACGTAACTTTGCAAACAAGCTGTGGAACGCTTCACGTTTCATTATGATGAATCTTCCTGATGATTTTGAGTTCACAGGACTTCCTGCTGACCTTGAAACAGAGGATAAGTGGCTTGTTAACAAGTTCAACAAGCTTGCTAAGGAAGTTGGCGAAAATCTCGATAAATTCGAGCTTGGCGTTGCTTCACAGAAGATTTACGACTTTATCTGGGACGTTTACTGCGACTGGTATATCGAAATCACAAAGCCCAGAATTCAGGCAGGCGGCGAAACAATGGCAAAGGCACAGGCTGTTCTTGTATGGGCAATGCAGGGTATGCTGAAGCTTCTCCACCCCTTTATGCCGTTCATCACAGAGGAAATCTGGCAGGTTCTCACAAATGAGAAGTCAATGATTATCCTTGAAACATATCCCACATACGACAGTACAATTGATTACTCCGCAGAGGAAAAGGCATTTGAGAAGATTATTTCAGCTATCAAGGCTGTAAGAAATACACGTACAGAAATGAACGTTCCCCCTTCGGTAAAGGCAAAGCTTATCATCGAAACTGACGAGCCTGAGCTGTATACATCATGTGCGGCATTCTTTGAGAAGCTTGCTTCCGCTTCTTCCGTAGAGGCAGGTGCAGCTGTAGAACACGAAAACTGTGCAAATGCTGTTACAGATTCCGCAAGAATTTTCATTCCTATGGATGAACTTGTTGACAAGGAAAAGGAAATTGCACGTCTTGAAAAGGAAAAGGCAAAGGTTCAGAAGGACATCGACTTCCTCAGCGGAAAGCTTAACAATCCTGGATTTGTTGCAAAGGCTCCCGAAAAGCTTATTGAGGCTGAAAAGGCAAAGCTTGCAGTAGCAGAGGAGAAAATGGCTAAAATTGAGCAGTCAATTGCTGCATTCAAGGCATAAAATGAAAATCGACAGGGAAGAAATCTTCCGCTATGTCAAGGAGAAATACAACACCTCTCCCGATTATCCATGGGAGAGGGATGTTACCTCCGCTGTGCTGAGAAAACCGAATAAAAAGTGGTACGGACTTGTTATGAACGTCCGCAGAAGCGTTATTGACGGAGCAGGGGAGGGGAGTGTTGACATTCTCAATGTGAAATGCAGTCCTCTCGTCCGTGAAATTCTTATAGGTGAGGGCAAGGCGATACCTGCCTATCATATGAATAAGCGGCTATGGATAAGTATTCTCCTTGACAGCGGTATATCATTTACTGAAATCTGCGGTGTAATTGACGAAAGCTACCAGCTTGTAAAATGAGGTAAAAGACGACATTTAAAGGAGTGTCTAAAATGATCAAACACATTGTAATGTTCAAACTCAAAGCCACAGAGGGAATGAGCGAATACGACAACGCACTTGAAGCAAAGAAGCGTTTCGAGGACGTAATTGCAAATGTAGAGGAGCTTAAAAAGGGCGAGCTTGTTATCAACTCCGCTGATGCTCCTGAAAGCAATTATACAATCGCCCTTATCTGTGATTTTGACAATATAGATGGACTTAACGCATATCAGGTACATCCTGCACACGTTGAGTTTGCGAAATTCATAGGCACAGTAAAGACAGAACGTGCATGCATTGACTATGAATTTTAAGGGAAATAATATATAGAAATATATTATTAAATAAATTTCGCCGTTGGCACTGACGGCAGAAAACGGAGGGAAAAACAATGACAAACGTAAAAGGAAAATGGGCGCTTCTCACAGGCGCAAGCAGAGGACTTGGCTACCTCACAGCGATTTTTATGGCTGAACAGGGCTGCAATCTGGTACTCCACAGCAGAAAGGCAGAGCATTGCGAAAAGGTGCTTGCTGAGGTAAAGGCTCTCGGAGTTGAAGCATATGTAGTTGAGGCGGAGCTTTCCGACCTTGATTCCGTAGAGAAAATGCTGAAAGAAATTGACGCAAAGGGTACACAGATTGATATTATCCTCAACAATGCAGGCCTGCAGATTGCATACCGCACAGAGTATCTCACAACCCCTGCATCTGACTATGACATCAGCTTCAAGGTTAACACAACCGCACCTATGATGATTTGCTACCACTTCCTCCCTGGAATGCAGGAGAGAGGTTTCGGCAGAATTGTCAACACAACAAGCGGTATTGCCCTTGAACCCGAGCAGGCAGGCTATTCCGCAGCAAAGGCTGCACTTAACAAGGTAACAATCGACCTCGGCTCAAAGTATCAGGGCAGTGATATCGTACTCAACCTTGCTGATCCAGGCTGGTGCAGAACAGAACTTGGTGGACCAAACGCTCCAAACTCACCCGAAAGCGCACTCCCTGGCATACTTGTAGGCGCATTTGTTAACGATAAGAAGTCAGGCCGTATCTTCTCTGCACAGGAATTTTCTGGCATGAGCCTTGAAGAAGCCGTTGCAAAGGCTGAATCACAGGCTTCACCCTATTAATTTATGAATTACAGCGAAGCAATGAGCTTTGTTGACTCCTACAGCAAATCGGGAAAGGCGGTTACTGACCTTTCCCGAGCAAGGGAGCTTATGAAGCGTGTGGGTAATCCCGAAAAACAGCTGAAATTCGTCCATATTGCAGGCACAAACGGCAAAGGCTCAACGGTTGAGTATATCTCAAACGCTCTGATATATTCGGGGTATAAGACAGGACAGTTCACATCTCCGTATATTACCCATTATGCCGACAGAATCCGCATAAACGGGCAGGAAATAGACGAAGAATCCCTCTGCGAAATAGCGGAGAGGGTGAAAAATTCCGTTGCTGATGCGGAGTACTCCCAGTTTGAGATTACAATGGCAATTGCACTGCTGTGGTATGTACGTGAAAAATGCGATATAGTTGTCCTTGAAGCAGGCATAGGCGGACTTCTTGACTGCACAAACGTAATACCGCCCCCTGTGGTATCGGTAATTACGTCAATTTCCCTTGACCATACCGTGATTTTAGGCGATACCGTTGAAAAAATCGCAGCTCAGAAAGCAGGAATAATCAAGGAAAATTCCGCAGTTGTGCTGTCAATGTTCAACAAGGAAAGTGTAGTAGAAACTGTAAAGGCAAAAGCTAAGGAGCAAAACAGTAGGTTTATCCTTCCAAATGAATTGGATTTTAATGTTGTATCAATATCTGCATCTGGCAGTAAATTCCTTTATTGCGGCAAGGAATACAGCATTGCAATGATAGGCGAATGTCAGTGTGTAAATGCAGTCACGGTTATTGAAGCTTGCCGATATATGCGAAACAGCGGCTTTGATGTATCCGAGGAAAACATCGCAAAATCCCTTGAAAACACACGAGTAAGAGCGAGGGCGCAATATATTGAGGGAAATCCCCCTGTAATAGTTGATGGCGGACATAATCCCGACGGCGTGAATAATGTTTTATCCTATATTGAGGGCATAAATCCAGCCATAGCCGTTATGGGAATGGTAGATTCAAAGGATTATGAAAATTCCGTTCATCGTGTTGCACGTTACTGCGATAAGATTTTTACTGTTGACGGTTTTGCTTACAACTGCATACCAGCGGAAAAACTGGCTGAAACAGCGGGAAAGTACACAAATTCCGAATCCTGCGGAAGTCTTTCCGAGGCTGTGGAAAAGGCGAAAAAACTTGCTGTCGAGCTTAATACTATTGTTCTTGTCTGCGGTTCACTTTACCTTGCAAGCGAGTATCTCAACAACTGTGAAAATTAATGAAAATCATTCAAGATATCGGGTAGTATTGTACAACCATACAAATCTGCCCGATTTTTAAATTTATAGCCATTTACCCCTTGAAAAAAATGTCAGAAATTGGTATAATTTACTTAGCTGCAGAATTGCTATAAATAGCGATAGCAGAAATTTTATAAAGGAGGTTTTTTAACAATGGCGTTAAAGAATCAGTATCTTATCGACTTACTTGAAAGAGTTAAACAGAGAAATCAGGGCGAGCCTGAGTTTATTCAGACTGTAACAGAAGTTCTTGAAACTCTTGAGCCTGTTGCTGAAAAGAGACAGGATTATATTGATGCAGGCGTATTCGAGAGAATCGTAGAGCCCGAGAGACAGATTATCTTCCGTGTACCTTGGGTTGACGATAACGGCAAGACACAGGTAAACAGAGGTTTCAGAGTACAGTTCAACTCTGCAATCGGACCTTACAAGGGCGGTCTCAGATTCCACCCCTCCGTATATCTCGGAATTATCAAGTTCCTCGGTTTTGAGCAGACATTCAAGAACAGCCTTACATCCCTCCCTATGGGCGGCGGTAAGGGCGGTTCCGACTTCGACCCCCAGGGCAAGTCAGACGCTGAGGTTATGCGTTTCTGCCAGAGCTTTATGACAGAGCTTTCAAGACACATCGGTCCTGACCTCGACGTTCCTGCTGGTGACATCGGTGTAGGTGCTCGTGAAGTTGGCTACTTATTCGGCCAGTACAAGAGACTCCGCAACGAGTTCACAGGCGTACTTACAGGTAAGGGCATTCAGTTCGGCGGTTCACTTATCCGTCCC
>JAZSEJ010000016.1:0-10210 GCA_045531615.1 Ruminococcus sp. | reverse complement strand
GTTTCTCCGTTTCCAAGCAACTCATAATTCATTTTCTCAGCATTAAATGCCTTTGATACAGCTTCTGCGACCACAGACATTTCCTCTAAAAATTTCATTTTTGTTTCATAATCTAATTGAAACAATTCTGTTTTATGTTCTTTACAAAGGAACAAAGTATAACCTTTAAAATGTTGATTATCACCAATAACAACATAACCTGTTTCAAGCTCTTTTACAAAGTACGGATTTGTACCATTTTTTATCATTTCAATTCTATCGCAAATAAAACACATATTACACCTCTAAAAATCTACTATTATGCTAAATACTCATTTTTGATTAACCACTTTATCATTGTCTCGGCTCTACACTCAAGGGTTGGCAATTCATCCTTGCCAAAGAATCTCAAGTCGTTGCTTTCTCCGTCGGTAATTTTCAACTCTCCCGTAATACCTTTTGCAAGATAAAGAGCCACTACGGAATATAGCTCGTCGCCGTTAGGATATTTGAAATAGAAATCACTACCTGAAAACAGATGTAACAGAATAAACTCATCTGCACTGAGATTAGTTTCTTCTTTCAGCTCTCTTGCCGCCGTCTGTTCAAGTGTTTCACCTAATTCGATAGCTCCACCGGGAATACCCCAAGTATTTGTATCAGAGCGTAGGTTTAAAAGTATTTTGTTTTCTTTTAAAACAACTACTGTCGCACCTGCTGATAACATAGGTGCGTTTCCTATATATTTTCTCATTTCGCTTATGTAGCTCATTGTAAATCACCGTAATTATTTGCTGATTTTTTCTCTAAGCATTTCATTGAGCAAATATGCTTTGTAATCTTCAACACAATCAAAAATCTTATGAGACTGTGGATTTCCGAATTGCTTCACCAACTCTTTGACAGAAGTGCTTCTTGCAAATCTCAGGGCAGGTATATCCTCGTCCATAATTTTGCGAACAAGCTCATCCTTATCATCCTTCAGGATATTGCCGATTCTCCATTCAGGACTTATATGAGTAAAGTTGAAATACACATCAAAATTATTTGCGATATTCAGCGTGATTTCATCTTCGTTGTGATATAAAAAACAAGTGTTATCCTCCGCTAAAAGCTCGCAAAGTTCTGCTTCGCTCTTGGTTTGATAAAAGTCGTTGTAATACTCAATCAGCTCAGTAGGAATGTCCTCTTTATTGATTCGTTTTGAATAAATCTTTCTGTTTTCTCCATCGCAAGAACCTGAGTGAACGAAGAAGTGAAAATTTTCACCGAACACCTTGCAACGTTCCTGTAATTTCAACTCTTTGCCTTTCGACAAAAGACTTACAACATCGTTTGCATTTTCTGCATTAATAAAAACCTGCCATCGTGGAGCGATTTCGTTTTCTATTAAAATCTCAGTTGCTTTGAGCAGTTCGTCAAATGCACCCTTTCTGCCGATGTACCAGTCTGTTGATTCTTCCATTCCAAAGAAAGTCAGTTGCACCTTTGTAACGCCTACACTCTTGAGAAAATGCACATAATTTTCATCACGAACTAATCTCCAAAAGCTCGCAAGTTCAAACCGCTGAGGCTTTGCGTTAACAGAGATTTCGTTATCTTTTATCCATCTTTCTCTATATTTATCGCAAAAATCAGGTTCCCGCAACCAACCATAAAATGTGACGGACTTGAAGTACTCTTTAAAGTAATTAACAATCAACACATCGCTATTATCAGGCATCTTTTTGTTGCTCATATGACCGAGCCAGCAGTGCTTACATCTGTTTGGACAGCCATGCATATCTGCAAGTATAATCAAATTTTTTGTTTTCAAGTCAGCATCTCCCTGTTCTAATTATGCTTAAATATTATTCCTCACACAAAGGGCATTCGAAAATTTCGTTTTCTTCTCTAAAACCATTTCGTTTATACCAATTAACCGAATTATCGCTTGGCCACACAAACATAAGCTCGCACTTTATCTCTTTGAGATAATTCTTGATATAGTCTAGAAGTTTTGTGCCGATACCTTTACTTCGATATTCACTCTTAGTGTACACGTTTGTGAGATAAGCGATATATTTTGCATTTCCGTTTGGCTTTGGCAGTTTTGGAATCATATACACAAACATCGCAGAAACAACTTGTTGTTTTTCTTCTGCTACGATTATTCTGTAATCTTTATGCTTTTTTATAAAGCCAACAAATTCATTTATAAATTCTTCTTTATCAACACCGTCAAGATTGTGCTCCCCATAGTCTACATCATCTTCGCCGCAGTGCTCCCACTTCATCAAAGCAAGTTCATTGTAATCTTTCTCTTCTGCTAATCGTATGTTCATATATTCACAAACCTTTCATTTAAAAACCTCAAAAGCACTTGTGGTTTAAATTTTACATACCTTACATATTAAGATATGTAATTACATTTTAAAGTCTAATTTTCTCGCCTTTATGACAAACGCTGTTGGTAGCATCAATGCTTTTCTGCCGAAATCCGAGTCTGATTCTATGGCACTAACTCTATCAGTTTCCTCTACAAGCTGTTCAATAACAAACCCATTTCTTGCCAAAGCGTTGATATATGTACTTAGCATACGATTTGACAGCATTATCTCTTTATCGCTCATATCTGCACAATACCACTCTTCATTGAAATATGAGTTACTAAAAATCAGCTGTCCATTTTCAAGTGAAACACATTTATGAATCGGGTGAGACCAACCAAAGACGAAAACACCTCCATCTTTCAGATAAGAATTGATGAGATTGAATGTTGCATCCAAATCGGTAGTCCAACCAATACCATAGACGGAGTAAACAACATCAAAATAATTATTATGTAAACCGCACTTTTTCTCCATTGGAGAGCAAATAAGATTAGCGCCTATATTTTTAGATTTTAGATATTCTTGGGTTCTAACAATTTGGTTAGTTGAGATATCTAAACCCCATAAATCAGTAGCTCCGCACTTTGATACATACTCTAATGAGTGACCATTACCACAACCGATTTCTAAAACACTTTTTCCTGATATGTTGCCAAGCAAATTCAGTTTATCCTCTGAGGGTAAAAAGCCACCCCAACTCGGCAATGCGGTTGCTCCTAAAAACTCACTTCCTATTGTGTCCCAAAACTCAGTATTCGTCTTGTGAGCAACTTCGGTGACCATATCTATATTTTTAGATTCACCTAACACTTCGCTTCCTATGATATTCTTCTTAATTGTTTCCGATTCTTTTATTAGATTCATTATATTTTCCTCAGCTTTCTGTTTGTAGTCGGCATCAGAAAGCCTTTTTCCTGAAAACAATTCGTTTAGATTGATTTTCAAAACATCACAAATCGTTGGAAATAGAGAAACATCAGGCATTCCGTTGCCACATTCCCACTTGCTAACAGATTTGTCGCTAATACCAAGAATTTCAGCGAACTCACGCTGAGTCAAATCTTGTTGCCTTCTCATCTCAGCAATAAATTTTCCGATTTTAAGCTGATCCATATACCGACACCTCCTTAGATAAGGTTATTCTATAATAAATCTGCTATTTATCACACCTACTATCAGTAGAATTATACCTATTATTTTATCATACAGTATAAGATTTATCAATAAAAAGCACCGCCAAGTTAGGATATTAAACCTACCTGACGGTGTTGTTGTAATACTTATTAATTACCTGTACTCTTATAATATCTCATACTGAACTTAAAGAAGAAGTATGCAATTACATAAAGAACAATTCCTACAAACGGTGAGATATACATAAACCACTCGGGGTATGCTGACATATCTGGATTACGCAGTAAGAACTGTGCCGGGAAATAATTTACAAATGCAAAAGGAACTACAAATATAAGAAGTGACTGTATAAACTTGTTATATATACTGATTGGGTAGCCTGCAAATTTTCTGAGGTTCCAATACATAATTTCTTTTAAGCTTTGTGTTTCAATGAAATAAAAGCTGATTGCTGAGAAGAACAGGAAAACTGCACCCTGAATAAGAACACCGCTGGCGATTGAAATTACATAATAGAGAATCGTAATAAAATTCCATTCTATACCAACATTATTTGCTGACAAAATAAAAAGTGTAATTCCAAGTGTTCCGTGACCAAGTGCGGCAAGCCAGTCAGCACCACATAGTACAAGCTGAGTAAGTATTCCACGTGGTCTTACCATAACTCTGTCAATATCACCGTGCTTTATCCAATCCGAGAAATCTCGCAGTGCCATAAAGAATACTATAAAAATTGCGTATGTAATAAAAATCAAACTAAATAGAAACATAAGCTCGTTTATATCCCAGTCATTTATAGTATCAAATTTCAACAAAGCCAAATACATTGCAATAATTCCTGCCGCTTCTCTGAAAAATACAGCAAAAGATGAAATCACGGAGTCAAGCTTGTACTGAAAGCGTGTTTTGATACCTGATTTTGCATACGCAAAAAATAACGAAATTATATCTTTCATAACTTAACCTCCCTGAACCACAAGTCGTTTTATGCCTTTTCTCCACAGAAGCTCACCAATAACATAGAGAATTCCTATCCACAAAAGCTGTCTGCCGAAATTCAGCATTATTTCATACCCTTGCAACTGTCCGAGATATAACTGTACAGGAGTGAAAAAGATAGAATCAAATGGTGTGAATTTAATAATTCTCAAAATTGGCTCAGGCATAAACCAAAGCGGAAGCAGAGCACCTGACAATATATTCACTATTACATTTTTGATTGTTACAAGTCCCCATACATTAAACAGCCAAAAAGCTAAAGTCTGAATTATAAAACTGATGTGCCACAATACTATGTATCCCAAAACTGCACTCACAAGGCAAAGAGATAAATCAAGTATTCCTGCAGGTGGCTCAATTGGAGCAAAAATCATAGCTACTATTACTGCCGGAATGAAGTTGAAAACAACTTTAAAGAATCCGTCACCTAAATCCTCGAACAACATTCTGAATTTGAAATCCACAGGTTTCAAAAGCTCGTTTGATATTGTGCCTTGCTTAATTTTATCCTGCAAAAACATTTCATTCTTAGAAAAGGCACTTGTAAGTCCCAACGAAATAATAAAGTTTGTTGTTACCATTGAGAAAGTAATTCCGTCAACTTCACTTGCTCCACCATACAAAGCTTTGTATATACACCAATACACTAAAAAATTCAAAACTGTATTCACAATACCCATTACATATTCAAAACGATACGCCATATTGTTTCTGAATTTAATAGCGGCAATTTGTATGTAAGTATTCATTCAACACACCTCCGTATTCAATTCACAATGAGTTTGCCCTGATAAATGTCACGGATAATTGCATCAATTTCAGGTTCTTTCACTGAAATATCCTTTATATTGTAGTTATTAAGCAGAGTGTTCATCAAAGAATTTATACCTGTTTTGTCAGTATCAAAGGTGATGAGTTTTTTCATTTTATTATTATCAACATCACTGACGGTAACATCAGGAATATCAATTTTAGCAGGTAACTCTTCAAATTCAGCTTCAATAATTCTTGATGAAACATAATTACTTTTTATGCTATCAAGACTTCCGTCATAAAGCTTTTTACCATCATCAATAATAATCAGTCGCTCACAAGTCTTTTCTATATCCTGCATATCGTGAGTTGTGAAAATCATCGTGATATTATCAGTCTTGTTGAGAGTTTTAATAAAGTTTCTGATTTTCTCCTTACCGACAACATCAATTCCTATTGTAGGCTCATCAAAGAAAACAATCTTTGGAGAATGCAAAAGTGCCGCCGCAATATCAGCTCTCATTCGTTGACCAAGTGAAAGCTGACGGACAGGCTGATTTATAAATTTCTGCATATCCAAGAGCTCTACAAAACGGTCAACATTCTCTTTGTACTTTTTGTCAGGAATTTTATAGATGTGTTTAAGAACCTCGTAGCTATCAAGAGGAGATAAGTCCCACGAAATCTGAGATTTCTGACCGAACACAACACCGATGTTAGCTACATATTCTTTACGTTGTTTGTGAGGAATATATCCTGCAATTTTTATGTTGCCGCTGTCAGGGTAGAGGATACCCGAAAGTATTTTCACTGTGGTTGATTTACCGGCGCCATTAGGACCGATAAATCCTACCATTTCACCTTCCTTGATATTAAAACTGATGTCGTTTACTGCCTTTTTATATTCGTGTTCAGGGTGGAATATATTTGCAAGTGCTCCTGTAAAGCCCGACTTTCTCTTTGTAATTTTAAAGGTTTTACTGATGTTCTGCACATCAATTATTGTTTTGCTCATTTTATTTCCTCCTCATATATCTGCCTTATGATTTCTTCAATAGTAGGTTTTCTGATAATTAAATCTTTGACTTCACACTGAGATAAAATGTATGTCGTTAAATCCTTAGTGCTGATTATTTGGCAGTCATACCAAACTGTAAGTTTCTTATTTTGAACCATATACCTTATAACAGGAAAGTCCTGCATATCAGGGATTTTATCTATTAGCTCAGCACATAACGAGTTGATACTTGCGTGCGAATACTTTATGCGGTCAAAGCTTCCGTTGAAAACCATTTTGCCTTTATCAATCAGGATAACTCTTTCACAGATTTTTTCGATTTCCTCAACATTGTGTGTTGTGAGGATAATTGTAGTGTTTTTATCCTTTGATAGACTCTGCAAAAGTTGTCGTATGCTTTCTTTTGCTATCAAGTCAACACCGATAAAAGGTTCATCAAGTATAAGAAGCTCAGGCTCATAAAGTAACACCACAGCTATTTCTGCTCTCATACGCTGACCTAAGGAAAGCTGGTCAACACGATACTTCATAAAGGACTGTAAACCCAAAGCATTTGATAGTTCTGTAAGTTTCTGATGATACTTTTCTTCAGATATTCTGTAAATTGCTTTTATAAGCTCCATATTCAGTTCAACAGTTAAGTCATCCTGAAGAACTGCGGTAGTTGCACCTCTGCCGTTATCATAGGAACCCGAAACTCTCTGTCCCGAAACCATACCCATAAAAGGACCATTTTTTGAACTTCTGCCAAGAGGGTTATCCTCAAATATCCGCACAAAACCGCTATCAGGTTTAAGCAAACCTGAAATAAGTTTAATAAGAGTGGTTTTACCAGCTCCGTTTGCACCTATAAGACCAACAGTTTCACCCTTTTTGATATGAAATGAAAGGTTATCAACAGCTTTTATGCCGTTGTTAAATTTCTTGTTTAAATTCTTAACTACAATCATAATTATCACCTGAAATAATAATAAACCTATAATAACAAATTACAATCCCCGTGGGATAAACTGCTCCTGAGCTGTGATAAACTACACCCTCATACAACAAAGCAGACTGCTTCAAATGAAACAGTCTGCCTCAGCTTGGTATCATAACATTTACGCAGAACATATTGTCCTCTTCATAAATGTCAACAATACCGTCATATTTTTCGGCTATGGATTTAATTTGCTTAACACCATATCCGTGTTGCTCGTTATCTTTTTTGCTTGATAAAAGTTTCGGATTTCTTTCAAGAACCGAAGCATCAATGCTATTCTTTACAAGAATGGTATCATAAGCACGCTTTTTTAGAATAGCTACATATATGAATTTACTCTCTGTCTTTTCACTTGCTTCAACTGCGTTATCGAGAATGTTTGAAAGCAACGCAGAAAAATCAACACTACCCATTTTTTCAAAAGGCAGATTCTCAATTTCAGCCTTAAATTCAATTCCTTTTCTGTGAGCATTTTCAAGCTTTGAATTGATAATATAATTCATCACAGAATTACCTGTCTGTATGTACGAATAGCTTTTGTTAAGGTTATCAAGAACATCAGAAAGATAATCCTTAGCCTGCTCTATATCACCGCTATTAAGATAAGACACCGCAACCATAATATGATTTTTCATATCGTGCTTTAGTCGTCTTGTGTTTTCGTGAAGTCGTTCAATCTCAGCTCTCTGACTTTTATCACTTGTATAGTCAGCCTTTAAATTGTCATACTCGTACTGTAAATCAAGATTTTTAGCTACTTCTTTTGAATAAGCTTTTTCAAGATTTTCGTAATCCTCTTTAAGTTTTTTGTGTTTTCCTATCATCTCATATACCTCATTATCCTTGCTTTGATTGCATCTCGGTTTGTTCTTCCGATAGGGAGTACGGCGTCATTATCAAGGACAACATTGTCAGCTTTCACTGAAAATATATGTTCCTGATTCACAAGAAAGCCTTTGTGTGTACGAATAAAGCCTTTTGCAGAAAGGTCACTTTCAATAGCAGAAAGAGTGCTTCTAAATTTAAAGATAAAATCTTTGGTGTGCAGATTCAAATAATTTGACTCCGACTCAAAATATAGAATATCCTTGATTTTTACTCTGTTAAGGCTGTCGTTGGTTTTAAATGAAAAGGTATCTGAGTTTTTATGTATTTCTTCAATCAAGCCCTTAACAACACCTGAAATTTCCTCATCAAAATAAGTCTTTCTTATAAAGCCGAAAGGGTGATATCTGAAAGATTTATACACTAACGCATCCTGACCTGTGACAAATACAAGCAACGTATTCATCTCACTGTTAAGCAGGGTTTCTGCAATGTCCATACCGCTTAAACGAGGCATATCAATATCAAGGAAAAGAATATCCACAACATTCTCTTTAATATATTCCAAAAGCTCCATTGAGCTTTCTGTGGTATATAAATCAATTTCACATTCATTGTTTTCAAATTCATTTAACACCTTTTGAGATAAATCATCTAGAATCTTAGGCTCATCATCACAAAACGCTACTTTTATCATCTTAACACCTCTCCGTCTAATTGGGTCTGATAAACTCTAATCATAGAATTAAATTACACTTTTATGCTTATTGTTCGTTTACATTATTTCACTTGCATCCTTTGGCAAAGTTTTTACAGTGTTTAAAAAGTACATACTGTTAGTGGCTTCGGTGTTGTCAAACTCAAACTCCAATTTTTCTGCTACCCACAAAGCTGATTCCGTAAACAAAGAGCACATAATCTCAACAGAATTCCATATTGAGTCAATCTCGGCTGTGCAATAGGTTTGCAAATATTTATCCCATTCATCTTTTGTAAGCCATTTGTGCATATACTTTGCCGACTTACCAACGCTTACTGAAAAGTTTGTTTGAATACCTATTTTCCAAGAGAGCATTTTCTCAAGTTGCTTTCTCACAACAAAGTTGAGCATATCCTGCACATATGGAATTTCTTCACGCCATAAGCCTTTTGCCACACTATTTAAGCACCACCAAAACTCACCGCAAGTACACTTAAACTGTTCGTAAGTAGGCTTCTGAACCCAATAATTTTTATCGGTTGAGGTTGGGATTTCAGGTAGACATTTATCTTTATCCAAAAGCACCTTACATAGACTATCATTTAGAATGTTCTGCTGTGCGTGAGTAATTGTTTCAACGTGCAAATCAATACGATTGCCGTCCGCAAACTGCATTAACCAACCGTAGAAATTCTCTTTGTCACTAGGATAATCCGGATGTTCATCAGGATACTGCATATAGAGGATTTCGCCAAATAGTTTAATCCACTTCTTGTCATCGATAAACGGCTTGGTTTCATTAACCACATAAACCACATCATAATCTTGAAAAATGTCTTGGGGCACATTTGGATTTGTTCTTGAGCCGTTGAGATACACCGCCCTGATTCTTTCGTCTTTATCCGCAATACTTAAAAGCATATCGTACATTTCTTTTTCTGTTCTCATTTTAAACCTCCGTTACTGTATCCATAGCTAAATTCATAGCAACTTCAAAATATGTATCGCCCCAATTCCTTATGTCATGAGCCTCAGTGTTGGCAAGCGAATCCGCAGTAAACAACAATTGACCGAAAATTATATTACGAAACTGAGCACAGGCGGCAAGGGAGGCACACTCCATTTCTACAACTGAGCAACCCTCAGCTTTGCGGTATTCCACCATTTCTTTTGTTTCACGATAAAATCCGTCAGTTGTCCAAGTCTTACACTTTTTATATGAAAATTTTTGTTCACGTAAAGTTTTCTTGATTGCGTTGATAGCCACTTGATTAAGCTCAATTTCTCGTGAAGGAGGCAGGTAATGATAAGATGTACCCTCCTGACGAATAGCTGATATAGGAATATAAAAATCGCCCTCATTATCCGAATACAACGCACCGCAACATCCTGCGGCGATAATCTTTTTAACACCGCCAGCTATCAACTGCTCCATAATTTGTACCGAA
>JAZSEJ010000084.1:0-4020 GCA_045531615.1 Ruminococcus sp. | reverse complement strand
TTTCCCTCCCTTTTTCCCCTACGGTTTTCCTCTCTGGACTCTCCTTTCCCTTTCCCCTTTTTCCCTCCCTTTGCCGACTTTTGAACTCGGGGGATTGTTCCATATGAAAAAGGCAAGTCTTTTCGTACGGGTTAGGTGGTCTTTTCAGAAGTTTGTTATTAAATTCTTCTACCATACGCTTTGACCGAAATTTTGTTAACGTAAGGTTTTAGTTGTTACAGCATACTACAATTTAATTACGCATTAAACAAAGGCTTATTCATCTAATTTACGCATTTTCCATTCGTCAAACTGCATTTTGGACATAAGCACCTTTCGGGGCTTTGAACCCTCTGCCTCGCCCACAATGCCGCGCTCCTCCAGCTCGTCCATAATACGGGAGGCTCTTGCATAGCCTAATTTCAGCTTTCTCTGGAGCATTGTTGTGGAGAATTGTCCGTTGTTTACGGCTACCTCTGCTGCCCTGATAATCAAATCTTCATCAGAGCCTGCTTCAAATCCGCTGTCAATTGGACCGCCCTTATCACCCTTGGTCTGGGGAACAAAATTTTCAACGGCTTCAACAATGCGGCTGTCGTACTCCCCTGTTGCCTGTGAGCGTATGAAATTCAAGGTCTCGTTTATATCCTTTGAGGATGCAAAACAGCCCTGTATACGTATAGGTTTGCTTGTTCCTATGGGCATATACAGCATATCGCCGTTGCCAAGCAGCTTATCTGCGCCTGCCATATCTATAATTGTTCGTGAGTCTACTTGTGACATAACGGAAAGGGCAATTCGGCTGGGGATATTCGCCTTAATAAGTCCCGTAATTACGTCGGTTGTGGGTCGCTGTGTGGCAACTACAAGGTGCATACCTGCGGCACGTCCCATTTGTGCAAGTCGGCAGATTGAATCTTCAACTTCCTTGCCTGCCACAAGCATCATATCGGCAAGCTCGTCGATAAATATGACAATCTGTGGCATACGCTCCATTTCGTCGTCATCGTCGGCTATTTCGTTATAGGATTTGATATCATTTGCTCCGATATCCGCAAATGTGTTGTATCGGCGCATCATCTCATTAACTGCCCAGTTAAGCGCTCCTGCTGCCTTTTTAGCCTCGGTTACAATAGGTATGAGCAGGTGGGGTATACCCTCAAATACCTTGAATTCAACCACTTTCGGGTCAATAAGGATAATCTTTACCTCGTCGGGCTTTGCCTTGTAGAGGATACTCATAATTATTGAACGGGTACATACAGATTTACCTGAGCCTGTGGTACCTGCTATGATAACGTGGGGCATCTTTGTAATATCGCCTACAATTGCGTTTCCTGTGATGTCCTTACCAACCGCAAAAGCAAGCTTGCTGTCGGCATTTCTGAATTCGGGAGATGATAAAATCTCTCTGAGTGTTACAACGTCCTTGTTGATATTAGGTACCTCGATACCTACTGCCGCCTTGCCTGGAACAGGGGCTTCAAGACGTACTCCCTGCGCTGCAAGGCTGAGGGCAATATCGTCCTCCAGTCCGCGGATTTTCGACACCTTAACGCCTACACCAGGCTGTATCTCGTATCTTGTAATGGACGGGCCTCTGTAGATATCCCTGATTGTTACCTCAACGCCGAAGCTTTTGAAGGTGTTGACTATCTTTGCAGCCTTTTCGTTCATTTCAGCTACAGCCTCAGAGCTGTTATTCTTAGCCTGAGGAAGTGACAGTAAATCAAGCCCCGGGAGGATGTACAGTGACATCTGATTGTCTTTCTGTGGCTCCTCAATAACCTCTCCTGCCGCCATTCTGTCCTGTCGCTCTTTCTTTTCAACTGCCTTTGAAATGAGCTTGTCAAGCTCTGTTTCTGTCTTTTCTGATTCTGCGTTTTCAGCCTTCGATTCTGTCTTTTTCTCCGTTTTTTCTTCGGTAACATTATGTATCGTTATATTCTCCCCAGGGAGAGGAATGTCAAATTCACGGCTGAAATCGTCGATGACACGCTGCTCCTCGGGGCTGAGAGGCGGATTTTCCTCTGTGTGGATGTTTTCGCCTGCCTCCATTATATCGTCCATTTCAATGGCTATATTGCTTCTCCGGCTGTCGGGAAGAAGGTTGTCCTCATCCTCGTCATCGTCGTAATAATCGTCATAATCGCTGTTGAGGAGGCTATTGAAGTTTTCTCCCCATTTTTTCAACGATTTGAAAGGAGAGCCAAGCATTGCAAAGAAATCCTCGACGCTTTTTCCTGTTGTGATAAGAAGCATTACAAATATAGTGAGAAGCATTACAATTACTGCTCCGCCCCTGCCAAGCCAGCTGAGAAGCAGATATGACAGGAATGAGCCGATTATTCCGCCGCCGCTGTAATCTCTGCCTGCGGTGAATGCTTTGCCGATAAACTCCCCTACTCCGTTTTCGGGAACAATTTTTCCGAAGAATACCTGAACTGCTGAACAGAGTACAACTGTCCAGAAGCACATTGACGCGATTTTTCCTGCTGCCTTTTCATCTCTTTTGCCTATGAGATAAGAGGAATAAATCATAGCTACAGGTACGCCCAGGGACACTATTCCGAAACCGCCTAAGATATAATTGTGGAATACTCTCCAGCCCTCAGAGCCAGGGAATAATACAGCCATTCCAATAAGAAGTCCCAGTGCGAAAAGTATTATTGACGCAACTCTTGCCTGGTCGGGATTGAGAATATGCTCATCGAACTCTTCTTCCTCTTCCACCGCTTTTTCAGCCTTCGGAGCTGCTTTGGCGGCCGGCTTCTTTTCAGCCGCCTCTATTTTATTCATAAGCTTTTCTTTCTGGTCGTCTGCCATAGCTTTAGCGCTCATATCAAGCTCCTGAGTATTCTCAGAATCATAGGTTTTGCCTTTTTTCTTTGGTTTGCCGTCCCTTGTGAAGTCCTCATCCTGGAAATCAGCTCCGAAAAGAAATTTTTTACTGAAAATTGACATTTTGCCCTCCGTTATGGGAATCCTCCGAATATATGAGTTCCCCTGTATATCTTTTTTCGGTATTTTCAATCATATTGTACAGACATTCCATAGCGTCCGATAAACTTCCCAAACTGTCGATAAGCCCAAGCTCCACGGCTTTTTCACCGTCGGCTACAGAGCCTACATCCAGTACAAGCTCCTGGGTATTCATCATCATACCGCGGAACACATCCTCTTTGATGCGGCTGTTTTTCGTTACAAAGTCGATTATCCTGTCCTGCATTTTATCAAAATATGCAAGAGTCTGAGGAACTCCCAGCACTGTGCCGTTCATTCGTACAGGGTGTATGGTCATTGACGCTGACGGCACGATAAAAGACTTTTTTGCCGATACTGCCAACGGTACGCCGATTGAATGGCCGCCGCCTACTACAAGTGATACCGTAGGAGTTTTCATTCCTGCGATAAGCTCCGCTATGGCAAGACCTGCCTCTACATCGCCGCCGATAGTGTTGAGGATTATTATAAGCCCCTCAACGCTCCTGTCCTGCTCGATTGCCACAAGGGCAGGGATTATATGCTCATATTTGGTGGTTTTATTCGTTTCACCAAGCACATAATGGCCCTCTATCTGCCCGATAATATTCAGGCAGTGGATAATATGCCTGCAATTGTCTGCTGTTGATATACCGTTATCTGTCATCTCATTCTTTTTTTCTTCAGCCATAATAACATCTCCATATAAATTTTCCTTGTTATTATAACCAATTTACAAATGAGTATACACTATTTATTATAAAGCATTTTCACGTTAAAGTCAAGGAATTTTGAGCTTACTTGCATTTTTAATTAAAATCACTTGTATTTTTAATCTGAGGAAAGTAATTATCATACCGTTTTTACCTCCTGTTTTTTCTCTCTTGAAACATACCCCTCTATAATAGGGCAAAAATGGGCCTTTTTTCAACCAAAAATGGTTGATTACTGAGGACAGCAACACACAAAGCCTGCACGAAATCTGCTTGCATATTTTCCGTCAGCTTGCCCAGAACTTCCTTGCCATACATCAAGTATGCCTGCGGAATTTCTGAACAA
>JAZSEJ010000004.1:0-4743 GCA_045531615.1 Ruminococcus sp. | reverse complement strand
GTTAATTAGCGGAGCAAGTGTATCTTTTTGGCTATACGGAGCTATACGCACATCATAGGCAGTTTTATAGATTCGAGTATATCCATCGGAATCTTTTACAACTGCTCTAATTCGTGTTATTCCTCCGCCTTCCGTTTCAAGCATATACGGCGAATGTGTTGTGTAAACGACTTGATTCCCTTTGTCTGACAAATGGTGAAACAGTTGTATCAACTCTCGTTGTGCATTAACATGGAGCGAAGCTCCTGGCTCGTCTAAAAGATATACAACATTCCTATCATCAATATCATTTGCTTTAGTATCAATAAATGTTTCTAAGTACCATCTTAGCCCGTTGCTTCTTTCCGAAAGAGTTAATGCTTGACCATTGTCCGATTCAACAGCAAAAGCACTTACTCCGTTGTTACTGTCAAATAATAATGATATTTTCTCTGTAAGATAAAAACCCTCGAATTTCTTATTTATATTCTCATCTATTAATTTGTTGATTCTCCTTCTAAGCGATATTTGTTTCGAGTTATTGCCTGAACGTGCGGCTGTTATAAAATCATTCGCAGATATTCCAATAACTTTTACTAACTCCCTGAGCAAGCTGTTAGGGTTAACAGATGCATTTCCAAGTTCTTTCTCTATATCATCAATTTTATAAGTAGAATTAAGATGTTTATCTGCTTTTCGATAAAACATTGCTGGTATTCTGAAAGCGACAGATAACCATTTTGATTGGGAATCCAGAACAAGGCTCTCAAACTCGTCTTTATGTATTTTACTAAGCTTTGTAATCCTTGCTTTTAGATATTCAAGTGCACGTGTTACTTTTGGGACATTTAAATGTTCTTTTTTTGAAAGTTCGGCAATGTATTTTTTATAATCATTTAGTTCTTGATTGTTTAACTGAAAAGGATTATTACTAATCTCAGCAAGAAACGTGAGTAATTTATCAATAGAATTCCCTACAATGCTCTGATATAATTGCAGTATTCCTCCAGTAGCAACATACTCATTTTTTTTGTAAGTGATTTGTGTGTCATCTTTTGCTCCCATTGCTATCTCGTCAGCAAGAGGTTTTAATGTTATGATATAATAATTTTCCGTTTCGGTTTCACAATTTCTATTTACTATAGAATGAGAAAATGCATTATCATTACCTAACAATAATTGAATTCGAGATAATCCCTCAAGAATATTGCTCTTGCCACTTTCGTTTTTACCAATAATAGCAGTTACACCTTGCTCAAGGATTATTTCTGATTCAGCATAATCTCCAATAGATTTATAATTTACTAATTTAACAGAATGTATATACAAGTCAATAACTCCTTTTTATAAAATGTTTCAGTAAGTTTTCGATACATCTTTTCCCAGAAGCCGTAAATTTCAATGACCGCACGGTCGTTAAGCTGATGAGAATACATAAAGTCTGTTCGATGCACTAATGTGAGCTACCATAAATAACGTTTGCTAATTATTACTTTTCAAAATCGATTTTTTTACTATAAAACGACAGTAACTCATTTAAATTGCCTTTATACTTCTCATACTCCAAAGAAAGATTTGCAAAGGAAATAAAAGTAGTTATAGCAAAAGCCTTTACTGCCATTCTTAATGGTAAGTTATGCCCTTGAATCGTTGCAGATGTATCAATTATAGTTATATCTTTAGATTTTCCGATTCCCCAAACATTTCCTAAAACAGAAGAATGAGTTTTTAAACAAGAAAGTTTATAATCAACATATAGGGTGGGAAGAATCAAATTTGGACCATCTATCTTATCACTTCTTTTTATTACTTCATCAAACATAGAAGCAAAAGTGCTCATATTTGCCCACCAGTAATCACGTTTATTTCCACGCTTATAATCTGCAATATTAGATGTAAATGCATCCAGTTCCTTTTGGAGCGCCTGTGTTCTTTGTTGATTATGTTCAATCTGTTCCGAAACAAATTTGAGCGTTTTTAATCGTTGGATTTCGTAATTATTATGATAATTAGCAACAATACCAGTCAAATCATCTGATTCTGACGTTTCCAGAAAATATAGTGTTACTGCATGTTCACACAACAATCGAGCTAAGGACATAGCTCCATCAGGATATCCACAAGAACATAAACATAGTATTTCACGCATACGAACAATGGAACTGCTCATAATCCTTAAAATGATATTTGAATAGTCCTTGCCTAATTTTATGTCGTTTGTCTTTTCTGCCATATCATCTTCAATCTGACCAACAAGTTCGCTTAATTCAGCTAATTTCCACTTATCTATACATTCAATGCTGCTAAAAACATTATTATTTTCCATTTTTAGTTTACCTCCGTCATCTCCCTATACATCCCCATAAGCTCCGCCACGCACTCTGATTCTGAGTTCAGCTTTCCCCAGAAGCCATACGCTTCCATCACAGCACGGTCGTTGAGCTGATGTGCTTTACGCAGTTCGGGCGGCATCACCGCTTCGTCGTAGAGGTCGGCGAGGGAATTTTCACATCAACGACTATCGTATTTCCGACGTGCTTGCTGTTTAACTTTTCACTACACTCTATTCAAATGCAATTTTTCCGAATTCTTTGCCTCGTTCTGTAACAAAATACTCGTATTCTACACGCTTATCATAAGCAAGCCCCAAGTTTGCTCGTAAAATTCCTAACGAAGAAATTCGCATTATAGAATCTTCTCCATTTACTTTAATATCGTATGAGTCAATCATTACTTTATCATATATTTCTTTTATGCTGTCAATATCTGCTATGAGTACTTTATCAATGATTCCCGCATAAATACAGAAATCATTCCATTTTATTTTTTCGTTAAGGTAATAAAGATAAAATTTAGCCAAAAGAGATGCTTTTGTGTATTCAAGCTGACGATCAAGTAGAAGTACAATGTATTCCAGTTCCCGTTCTCTACTTCTCTTATCCTCACAAAACTTTTGTAAGTGTAGTTGCCGTTTTTCCTCATCAACTACACCTCTATTAAATGCATCAATAAAAACAGCAAGTTTCTTCAAATACGCTCTTTCTCTTATTGAATTGCCGATTTTATATAGGGAAACAACTGTTGAGATCAGTGGAACATTGGTTACAAATCCGTCATTTGTGATGGAGTCAAGGGCTGCTTCTGCAATTTCAGCTAAACAACTGAAGGATTCTTCCTTTATAGAATTACTGAAAGATTCAGCTAAAGGCATATTGTTACTCATTTCTTTTCCTCCTTAGTCATCTCCCTATACATCCCCATCAGCTCCGCCAAGCACTCTGATTCCGAATTCAGCTTGCCCCAGAAGCCATAGGCTTCCATAACAGCACGGTCATTGAGCTGATGTGCCTTACGCAGTTCGGGAGGCATCACCGCTTCGTCGTAGAGGTCGGCGAGGGAGCAGTCGGGATATTTTGCACGGGCATCGAGGATCATTTGTGCGGTTTTTTCAATTTTGGCTTTCTGTTCCTCTGTGGGGTTGCACCATGGAAATGTATTGTAAACGACACTTCCTGTATAACGATAATCGCTTTTTAATCTGCCACCTACGGTTCGCAACCATGACATATGAACATTTGAAGTGAGTATACCGAAATGATAAAGCGTAGCATCTGGAACAATATTAACAAGATTACTTGCAATTACATCTGAATTCATAAATCCCATAGGTATGTATTTTCGTCTTTCTGAAGAAGCCATAGGAACGATTAAATAATTTGAATCTGTTTGCGGAGATGCAAAAAACAGATATGGAGTTTCTGCAGATTTTCGTGTCGGGGCAGCTGAACTTTGCTCACGGACAGCTCTAACCGCATTTAATCTTCGTTGTATTTCCTTATTGTGTCTGTATATTGCAGGTGATATATTCTTAAGCCACAAGCAATATCTCACCTCGTCATTATTCAGAAAATCTCTTGCTCCAACATACCGTCTTATGCAACATTCCAATTTTTTGTCATTCCTAATAAGTTCTGTTTTTTCGTCCTCACTTAATATCAAATTACCACCATCTGTTGGCTGATTACCTCGCGTCATCTTGGGAACATTGCAAATCGGATTACTTCTGCTTACAATTACGACATTAGGTGCATCAATCAGATATGCATTGATATTATTTACAACTTTATACTGTTCACCGTCATAAAGTCTTTTCTTCACAGAGTGATCATTCATTCCAAAGCCGATAATAACACAATGAACATGAGCCTTCAAGTTAGCTTCACTATCCCATCTGAATGTTCTATATGCAAAATTGATCTGAACATCATATCGCTCAAAAAGAGTACCCCAAAGCGGAGCGACTTGCTCGCCTTGCGTAATGCTGTTGGTAGAAACGAGTGCGGCTTTAATTGAAGTATCTTTCATAAGTTCACAAACCTTGAAGTACCACGCACCAACATAATCAATACTATTAGACAACTTGATTTTTCCAAATATCTCAACAGCTTCGTTTTTCTGCTCTTTTGTCATCATGGAAGCACCCACAAACGGCGGATTACCCATAATATAATTCAGCTCAGCCTTCGGCACAACGCTCTCCCAGTCGATACGCAGAGCATTGCCCTCCACGATATTAGCATAGCTTTTCAGCGGCAGAAAATCAAGGTCAATCTGCATAAGCGATTCCGTTTCCTGCATCATCTGGCTCTCCGCAATCCACAGTGCTGTTTTCGCAACCGTTACCGCAAAATCGTTGATTTCAATGCCGTAAAACTGTCCGATGCTCACCTGAATCACGTTCTCCATACCCAGCATCATCTGACC
>JAZSEJ010000012.1:0-11907 GCA_045531615.1 Ruminococcus sp. | reverse complement strand
AGTTGAAGGTACTAGTGATGTCGGTTTCTATAAGAATATAATTGATAAAAATAATGTTCAAATAATTCCTATGGGTGATGAAAAGAAGAAGGAATCGGCTAAAGATAATGTTATTAGTACAATAGAACTTCTAAATCGTGATAAAGTGCAAGGTGTGCTTGCTATTGTTGATACTGACTACGATGCGATAGTGGGAAATATACAAGAAATTGATAATCTAATATATACAGACGATCATGACATAGAAACTATGATATTAAAAACTGATGCATATGATAAATTCGAAAATGAATATGGAAATGAAGAAAGAATTGGAGTATATGAAAACGAATTTGGCTCAATTTTGCACAATATCTTGCAATGCGGAAGTAAAATAGGAAAAACACGGTTACTTTCAATAAGAGAAAATTTGGGGTTGGATTTTAAGTCGGTTATTTTAGAGGACTTCATTGATGATACATTAAAATTTAATTGGAATAATTATGTTAAGCAAGTTTTATATGCATCAAAAAAACTACCTCAGAAGGAAGAAATGATTGCAAAGTTGCAAAATGATAATTATAACTATGACGTTTGGCAGTTGTGTAGAGGACATGATTTGACAAGCTTGATGGCTATTTTTTACTCTGATAAGAGTAAATTTAAATTAGGAAATAGCAAGGCGAAGTTTTTGAAAGCGGAGTCTGTTGAACAGTTTTTAAGAGCGGCATATTATATTCCGGTTCATTTTAAAAAGACTAAAATGTTTGAACGATTATTAGTATGGCAAATGAATAATCCAGGATGGTGTATGCTGAAAAATGAATACATAAAAATAGCTGCATAATCGTTTGATTTATTAGATGAGTAAATGTGTACGCAAATTTAAGGTTCAAGGAGAGATAGCACTTAGGAGAAATCTTAGGTGCTTTTCTTATATTGAAAAGTTATCGGAAGAAAGGAACAGATGAAAATTGAATACTATTTATCAACATTGGTGGCAATGGATTTTAAAAGACCCATAGCCACCTTTTTTATTGCAATTAATTACATAATAACGGAGGTATACCATGAGAAAATATGATATGATTTCCGGTCTGGCAGAATACACCGCAAAAGATGTGGTAAGGAATGAGGCGAATTGGAGAAAATATCTGAATACAGCTTCAAGGTTGTATAAGTATTCCTTTAAGGACCAGCTTCTAATTTATGCCCAAAGACCGGATGCGACAGCCTGTGCATCTATTGAGATATGGAATGAAAAAATGCACTGCTGGGTAAATAAAGGTGCAAAAGGTATTGCACTGATTGATGATGATACTTATTCGGGACTTAAATATGTTTTTGATATTTCTGATGTTCATAAAGCAAGGCGAATAGGTCAGTTTCCGAATTTATGGGAAATGAAAGAGGAGCATAAAGAAGTAGTTCTTGAACGTTTGGAAAGTATCTATGGCGAAACAGATACACAGACGGGATTTACAGAACGTATTTGTGAAATTGCAGGCAGAATAGCAGAGGAATGTTATAGTGAGCTTGCAATGGATATGGAGTATTTAAAGGAGGACAGCTTTTTAGAGGAGCTTGACGAATTTAACATAGGAGTAAGGATAAGAGAAACGCTTGGGGATAGTATTGCATACACAGTGTTAAAACGTTGTGGCATGAGTGAAGAAGAGCTTGCAGAGGAAATCAGTTTTCCTTACATTAGTGATTTTAATACAGTAGAAACACTTGCACAACTTGGAAGTAATGTATCAGATTATTCTAAACCGATTCTTATGGAAATTGGAAAGGCAATAGGAACGTATGACAGGCAGATTGCTTCTAATTTGAATGAAATGCGTACTAATGAGCATATCGACATCCTTAATAAAAATGTCGAAAAAGGACTTGCAAATGGGTATGACACAGAATATAATGCTTTAAAGCGTGAAAGTGAAACGCAAGAGGAACAATTTATCGAACAGACCGGAAACGCCGGAGAAAGGAGCCAGAATGATGAATTTAGCATACGAGAAGAACGGGGATTATCAGATACCGATGTTACAGATGGACAAACAGCCGGAGGGGATTCTGACCAAATACGGATTAATGAGGAAGAAGTTTTTACAGGAGAACAAGAACGGAATTTATACGGGACTGCTTCTGAAGGGCAGACTGAAAGAACATCTGCTTACAATACAGGAACAGGCAGAGGAGAGAATGGAATTTCTGACAGGACAGATGATGAAGAGTCAGGGAGCGACGGAACAGCTCAAGGCGGACAATCAGATGCTTTGGGTGCAGATGATGAACAACATCAGACATTCAGCGGAGGAAACCGTACTGAAGGAATTGATTTACAGCTAAATACAGAACCGACGGGAGCATATCAGCAGTTAAGTTTATTCCCAAGTTTTGAGGAACAGGTCGGCACAATCGCAGCAGCGGAAGCAAGTATTGAATATACCATGCCCGCTGCTTTTTCTTTACCACTAAATCAGATAGACACTATTCTCAGGAGCGGTGGCGGAAGGGATAACAGCAGAAAGCGTATCTATGCCAAGTACCAGCAGGGGAAATCTCCGGAAGAAATGACAGAGTTTCTAAAGAATGAGTATAGGACTACCGGAAAAGGTTTTGAATTTGATAACAATCCTGTTTCTTTATGGTTTGATGAAATGGGTATGCGTATCGGTTATGGTACATCAGCAAAGGAAAATACCCTTGCAGTTATGAGCTGGAATGAAGTGGAAAGTCATATCCGTGTCATGGTGGAGAATGGCACTTATATGAGTGAAAATGAGGTGTTTCTTGTAGATGCGGTGGAGCGTGAGAGAATTGCTACGGATATTAATAACTTCTTTCGTGACGGTATATCAGAAATGCCGGAGAGTCTGGAAATAAAATTTTCCAATTATCCGGCAAGTCTGGAAAAGTTGTGTGAACTTTTAGCCATAACAGAAGGCAGGGAGTTGATTAAGGATGAGCTTGAAAAGGCACAGGCACAGCTTGACAGTGGGGAAAAGCAGATTAAATGGAAGTATGTAAAAAGACCGGACTATCTGCTTGAACAGCTTGCTGATTTAGGCGTGGAAAAGAAAGAATTTCCAACACCTGATATGGTGGATGTAAAGCAGGAGAACTTTATTACACAGGATGAGATAGATTATCGTCTGACCGGAGGAAGTGGCATACAGCATGGAAAATTTCGTATTTATGAGTATTTCATGGAGGGACACGACAAGAAGGCAAATGTTGATTTTCTCAAAAATGAGTATGGTACAGGTGGAAGTTCCCATGCACTGCCGGGAAGTGACAGCGGACATGAGGATCATGATGCAAAAGGGATTCGTCTAGAAAAAGGCAGTTATAGAAATCCATATGCAAAAGTGCTTCTGAATTGGAATGTAGTGGAAAAGAGAATACGAGAGCTTGTACAGGAGGACAAATATTTAAGTCCGGAAGGAAAGGAAGCATACGCTAAGTACAAGCAGGAACAGGCAGAAGAAGCCATGCGAAGGGAAGCAGAAAAGCTGGAGCATGGAGTACGCATTGAATGTAAGGAAGCCATTGAAAAAGTCATTGCAGAGAACTTTGATGGATATACACTTCCCAGAGATACTGCAAAGGCAGTTATTGAGCAGTTTGGTAAGGAACGGGTGGAAATGGTGCTTGCAAACACCATTATGCATAATAGTCAGGATGGAAGGTTTTCGGTAAATAACAAAGAGTGGGCAAAGAGTTTAGTTCCTTATGCAAATTGGGATACCAGGGACTATGTTGTGACTTCTCATCCAGCAGTACTTGATGGGTTTACCAATCAGACAAGGCGTTATGTGGAACATGACAGAGAGCAGGACAAGTCACTTGCTGACAAATTGTCTGAAATGTCTGTTATCGCACAAATCTGTGGAGAGCTTGGCAGAAAAGATGTGGTTGAGTGGAACGAGGAAACCGGAGCAGTTATGATTGTTGACGGAGAGCAAAGCTTGGAGGGTAAGGAAGTTTACGATACCCTTTTAGTGGACGCAACCGATTTTGTTATGCTAAAGACTGTTAACGGAGATGTGGAAAAGGCTGTGATAATGGATGGTCTGTTAAAACAGGCGACAGAGTATTCTAAAAGGTATACAGAAGTTACGGAGCAGACTGCGGAAGAAGTTACAGAGCGTTACATAGTTACGGAAACATCAGATGCTTTTGAAGAACCATTTGCAGTAGAAGATAGTGAGACAGGCGAGTATGTTGCTATTGATGGTAATGTGCAGACCTTTGAAACAGCTGAAGAAGCAGAGGAACTTAGTGCGGACCTTAACGGAGTTGGGAATGAAGTGGCAGAAGAACAGGCAGAGGATTTGCTTGTTGCTGATACCCAGATAAATCCAGAAAAAAAGCCTGAAATCGACAAAACCGGAGCTGTAAATTTCCGTATCGAGGTAGGAGAAGAAAGTACCGGGAAAGGAATTTCTCCGAAAGAGAAATTCCGTCAGAATGTGGAAGCAATCCGTACTCTTGAGAAGATTGAGAGCGAACACCGTATTGCCACACTGGAGGAACAGCAGATTTTGGTTAAGTATGTAGGCTGGGGTGGACTTGCGGATGCCTTTGATGAAACCAAGGCAAATTGGGCGGGTGAGTATCAGGAATTAAAGAGCCTGTTATCTTCTGAGGAGTATGCTTCTGCAAGAGAGAGTACCCTAAATGCCCATTATACAAGCCCTGTGATTATAAAGGGGATTTATGATGCGATTGATAAGATGGGATTTTCCAAAGGAAATATTTTGGAGCCGGCAATGGGTACGGGTAACTTTTTTGGAATGTTACCGGAGAAGATGCAGGAAAGCCGACTATATGGTGTGGAGCTTGACGGAATTACCGGACGTATTGCAAAGCAGCTATATCCTAATGCAGATGTAAAGATTACAGGATTTGAAAAGACCGATTATCCTAATGATTTTTTTGATGTGGCAATCGGTAATGTTCCATTTGGTCAATACAAGGTGCCGGATAGGATATACGATAAGCACAACTTCCTTATTCACGATTATTTCTTTGCAAAGACCCTGGATAAGGTCAGACCGGGCGGAGTAGTAGCATTTGTTACAAGTAAGGGAACTATGGATAAGAAAAGTCCGGAGGTCAGAAAGTACCTTGCACAGAGAGCAGAGCTTCTTGGTGCGGTCAGACTTCCAAATACAGCATTTAAAGAAAATGCGGGAACGGAAGTTACTTCTGATATTTTGTTTTTAAAGAAACGTGACAGGGTAATGGACATCGAGCCGGATTGGGTTCATCTTACTGAAAATGAAGATGGCATTGCCATGAACCAGTATTTTGCAGACCACCCGGAAATGATTTTAGGGAAAATGGAAATGGTTAGTGGACCATTTGGGATGGAAGCCACTTGCACACCGGACACAGCAATTCCATTGTCAGAACAGCTTTCCAAGGCAGTATCCCGTATTGAGGGAAGTATAGAACCGGCTGAGTTTGAGGAATTGGATGATGAGCTTGCAAGGGAAGCAATCCCCGCTGATCCGAATGTGAAGAATTACAGTTATACTTTAGTGGGGGAAAAAGTATATTATCGTGAAAATTCCATTATGAAACCTGTGGAAGTATCAGAAACAATGGAACAGCGTATGAAAGGTATGGTAAAGATAAGGGACTGTACACAGGAACTTATAGATTATCAGTTAAATGAATATCCGGAAGAAATGATTAAGAATAAGCAGACAGAGCTTAATGAATTATATGATTTGTTTTCCAAGAAATATGGTCTTATCAATTCACAGACTAACAAGAGAGCATTTAATCAGGATTCAAGCTATTGTCTGCTTTGTTCTCTTGAAAAGCTGGACGATGAGGGGAATTTTAAAGGCAAAGCGGATATGTTCAGTAAAAGGACAATTAAAAAAGCAGAGGTTGTTACAAGTGTTGATACTGCAAGTGAAGCACTGGCTGTGTCCCTTGGAGAAAAGGCAAAGGTAGATTTAGCCTTTATGTCAGAGCTTACAGGAAAAAGTGTGGGAGAAGTAACAGCAGAGCTTGCCGGAGTAATCTTTCAGAATCCTGTAACGGAGAAGTGGGAAACAGCAGATGAATACCTAAGTGGAAATGTAAGGGAAAAGTTACAGACTGCCAAGGTATTTGCAGAAAACCGTCCGGAATATGCAATCAATGTTTCAGCGTTAAAGGGGGTACAGCCAAAAGAACTTGATGCTTCAGAGATAGAAGTGCGTATTGGAGCTACATGGATTGATACGAAGTACATAGAGGACTTCATGCGTGAAACTTTTGAAACACCGGATTATCTGTTTAACCGTAATCTGGTGGGGGTACAGTATTCAGATATAACCGGGCAGTGGAATATTAAAGGAAAAAATGCAGACCACGGTAATACTCTTGTAAATATGACTTATGGTACCGGACGGGCGAACGCATACCGTATCTTAGAGGACTCACTTAATCTGCGTGATACCCGTATTTTTGATACCATTGAGGAGGACGGAAAAGAAAAACGTGTTCTTAATAAAAAAGAAACGATGCTAGCAAGTCAGAAACAGGAAGCAATAAGGGAAGCTTTTAAGGACTGGGTATTTCGTGACCCGGAACGCAGGCAGACATTATGTGCCAAGTATAATGAGCTTTTTAATTCCACCAGACCAAGAGAATATGACGGTTCACATTTAAAGTTTCCGGGCATGACACCGGATATTGCACTCAGACCACACCAGCTTAATGCAGTGGCTCATCAGTTATATGGAGATAATACTTTACTTGCCCATTGCGTGGGTGCAGGCAAGACTTTTGAAATGATTGCTGCAGCAATGGAAAGCAAGAGACTGGGGTTATGTCAAAAGAACTTATTTGTGGTGCCGAATCATTTGACAGAGCAGTGGGCAAGTGACTTTTTAAGATTGTATCCGGGAGCCAATATCCTTGCAGCTACAAAAAAAGATTTTGAGCCTGCCAACCGTAAAAAGTTTTGTTCCCGTATTGCAACGGGCGATTATGATGCAGTTATTATCGGTCATACGCAATTTGAAAAGATACCGTTATCCACGGAGCGACAGATAGCCATGATTGAAAATCAGATAAGGGAAATTGAAATGGCAATCGAGGCTACCAAAGCAGCCAGAGGTGAGCGTTACACCATTAAGCAGATGGAGAAAACGAAAAAATCCCTTTCCACAAGACTTTCCCGTTTGAATGACGCAAGCAAAAAGGATAATGTAGTGACTTTTGAGCAGTTAGGAGTGGACAGGCTGTTTGTAGATGAGTCACACAGTTATAAAAATTTGTTTCTTTATACAAAGATGAGGAATGTGGCAGGGATTGCACAGACAGAAGCACAGAAGTCATCGGATATGTTTGCAAAATGTCAGTATATGGATGAGCTGACAGGAGGTAAGGGTATTACATTTGCAACGGGTACGCCGATTTCAAACAGTATGACGGAGCTTTATACCAACATGAGGTATTTACAGTACAATACACTCCAGAAATTAGGTCTTGGCAATTTCGACAGCTGGGCAGCTACTTTCGGAGAAACACAGACTGCTATTGAACTTGCACCGGAAGGAACAGGTTACAGGGCAAAAACGAGGTTTGCAAAGTTCTTCAATTTGCCGGAGCTGATTTCACTTTTCAAGGAGAGTGCGGATATTCAGACACCAGATATGCTGAAACTTCCCATTCCTGAAGCTGAGTATGAAAATGTGGTGTTAAAGCCAAGTGATTATCAGAAAGAAATGGTTGCTTCACTTGCAGAACGTGCGGAAACTGTCCGTGACAGGAGAGTGGAAGCACACATTGACAATATGCTTAAAATTACCAATGACGGTAGAAAACTGGCACTTGACCAGAGACTGATTAACGATATGCTGCCTGATGATGACAGTTCAAAGTCTGCTACCTGTGTAGATAAAGCATTTGAAATTTGGGAGGAAACAAAAGATAAGAAATCGGCACAGCTTATTTTCTGTGATTTATCTACTCCAAAAGGGGATGGTACATTTAATGTGTATGAAGATATTCGGGACAAGCTGATAACGAAAGGAGTTCCAAAAGAAGAAATAGCATTTATTCACGATGCCAATACGGAAACCAGAAAGGCGGAGCTGTTTGCAAAAGTAAGAAGCGGACAGGTTCGCTTTTTGCTTGGTTCTACTGCAAAGATGGGAGCTGGAACCAATGTACAGGACAGACTTATTGCTTTGCATCATTTGGATGTACCATGGAGACCGTCTGACATTGAACAGCAGGAGGGACGAATTTTAAGACAGGGTAATCTTAACTCGAAGGTAAAGATTTTCCGTTATGTGACGGAAGGAACCTTTGACAGTTATTCGTGGCAGCTTATTGAGAACAAGCAGAAATTCATCGGTCAGATAATGACAAGCAAATCTCCTGTGCGTAGCTGTGAGGATATTGATGAAGCGGCACTTTCCTATGCAGAAGTTAAGGCACTTGCAACAGGAAATCCCTATATTAAGGAAAAAATGGACCTTGATATACAGGTATCAAAGTTGAAATTGTTAAAAGCCAATCACACAAGCCAGCGTTACCGTCTGGAGGATAATATTGCACAGCATTATCCGAAGCAGATAGCCACCATGAAAGAAAGGCTTGCCGGATACAGAGCTGACATTCAGACCTATGAACAGAATAAACCGATAGATAAGGATAGTTTTTCCATAAAAATCGGAAACCGTGTGTTTACAGATAAAAAGGAAGCAGGAACGGTGTTAATTGATATGTGCCGAAATGCAAAGCAGCCAAATACAGCAGTTGCAATCGGAGAATTTCAAGGTTTTAAGATGAGTGTCTCGTTTGACAGTTTTAATTCCAAGTTTACCATTGCATTAAAAGGGCAGTTAAGTCATGAGGTGGAAATAGGTGCAGATCCATTGGGTAATCTGCAACGACTTTCCAATGCTCTTGAAGCAATGAACGGAAAAATGTCGGATGTGGAACAGAAACTTGCTAATGTGGAACATCAGCTTGAAACAGCAAAAGTAGAGGTTACAAAGCCATTTCCACAGGAAGCAGAGCTTAGTGAGAAACTGGAGCGACTTGCAGAATTAAATGCACTTCTGAATATGGATGAAAAGGGAGATAGTGCAATGGTTATGGATGACAATGAGCCGGAGAATGGTGAGCAGAGTGAAATGCCGGATACAGATATGGTTGCGGATGCACCTGCAAAACCTGTGGCAAGCTGGACGATGTCGGAACGTATTGCAGAGCATAGGGGCGAAAAAAAAATGGCTGACAGTCAGAAAGGTCGCATTTCAATCAAAGAAAAACTTGCTGAGATGAAAGAAAAGGCTTCTGGGCAGAAAACACTGGATAAGCCAGAACTAAAGGGCAAGGGAAAAGAAGAAAGTTTGTAAAGTGAATGGAGAGAGCAGGTAGTTATCTATCTGCTTTCTTCTATTTTTGAGCAAGTAAAGGAGGAAACACAATGGCAGATACCAAAACAGAGAAACAAAAAGTACAGGAGATTACAGAAAAACTGGAACAGGGACTACAGGAACTTTTTGAGAGTGAGAAATATAAATCTTATTTAAGTACCATGTCCAAGTTTCATAATTACAGCTTTAACAATACCCTTTTAATTGCGATGCAAAAGCCTGACGCTACTTTAGTGGCCGGATTTAAGGCTTGGCAGAAGAATTTTGAACGTCATGTAAACAAAGGGGAAAAGGGGATTCGTATATTGGCTCCTGCACCATACAAAATTAAAGAGGAACGGGAAAAGATTGACCCGGTAACGAATGAACCAATGATTGATAAAGACGGTATGCCGGTTATGGAGGAAGTGGAGATTAAAATTCCGGCATTTCGGGCAGTTACAGTGTTTGATGTATCACAGACAGATGGAAAGGAGTTACCGGAATTAGCTGTGAATGAACTTTTGGCAGAGGTGGACGGGTATCAGGACTTTATGAAGGCATTGGATATGGTTTCGCCTGTTCCAATTGAATATGAGGATATACCGGGAGATGCAAAAGGGTATTTTAGTATAGGGGCGAATCGTATTGCCATACAGGAAGGAATGAGTGAAAGCCAGACGGTAAAGACTGCTATTCATGAAGTGGCACACGCAAAACTTCACAGTAGGGAAAGAGAAAAGGAAACAGACATATCGGAGCATAAAGACCGTAATACAAAAGAGGTGGAGGCTGAAAGTGTCGCTTATACAGTGTGCCAGCACTTCGGAATTGATACTTCGGATTATTCTTTTGGTTATATTGCAGGATGGAGCAGCGGAAAGGAAATGTCGGAACTTAAATCCTCACTGGATACTATACGCAGAACGGCTTCTGAGCTGATTAATGGTATTGAAACACAGTTACAGGAGCTTAAGAAAGAACGTGTAACGGAACAGGAGCAGACACAGGATATAGTTTTATTGGTGGAAAATACGGACCGTTCAGAGTATGACCTATTAAATGTCAGAGGAATGAGTGGGGAGGAGCTTGTGACTTCGCTTGCTGATATGAATGATGATGACAGATTAAGTGTGGAAGCCTATCTTGAAAGTAAAGGTGCATGGGTAACTCCGCTTGCAGATGAACAGGTCGAGAAAGTAGAGGAGTATTACTTGGACTATATTTATAATACTGATACTTATACGATAACCGATGTAAAGGCAAAAATGGAGGAACATGAGAAGGATGTGGAGTCTGAAGCAGAGCTTTCCATTATGCAACAGGCAGAACAGCTTATAAACGAGATAGAACATGAAAAGACCATTTTCGGTGATGATGAGCGTAACCTGATTATAAACTATGCCTATAAGATAGGAGACATGGAAAAGACGAGGGAGTTTGCAGAGAATATTGCCATGAATGAAGAAAATTCACCTAATCTTGTGGCACAGACCGTTATCAATGCACAGGCTGAAATTGATGCCTTACCGGATGGAATGGTGGGATTGTCAGAGATGCATGAGTATGGTTATACCTGGGCAGAAATGTTACCACTGACACAGGAGAAGGCTCTGGAACTGTTTGACCATGATTTGCCAATTTACAGGCTTTATGAGGATGGTTCTGAAGTAAGTATTTATGACAGGTCCGAAGTAATGGAGCATGAAGGTTTGTTTGGGATTGAAAAAGGAGACTGGGAGCAGTATGTGGAGCTTCAGTCCATGCATGAAGAACTGGAAGAAAGTTCTGCCAACAGGGAAGCACAGCTTTTATATGGCAGTAATAATCAATTTGGTATTTATCAGCTCAATGACAGTCCGCAGGCAAGGGATATTCATTTTATGAATTCTGATTACTTGGAAATGAAAGGTATTGCAGTTTCAAGGGAAAATTATGATTTGGTTTATACTGCACCTTTAGAGGACGGTACAGGTCTTGAGGATATTTATGTGAAATTTAATATAAACCACCCGAAAGATTTTAGAGGACATTCTTTATCTGTCAGTGATGTGGTGGTGCTTCATCAGAACGGGGAAAACACTTTCCACTTTGTAGATTCTGTGGGATATAAGGAAGTTCCGGAGTTTATACCAGAGATTGTGTCGGAGATACAGGCGGAGCAGACTTCCGTGATTGATGAAACGATGGAGGTGCTTGGAGAAATTGCAAAGGAATATGAAACGGAAGAAAAGGATATGGAAAATGCAGTTTTTCTTGTGAATTACAATGAATGGAGGGATGTTACGGAGATTGACTTGGGACAGAATTATTTTGCTATTGATGACCCGTATGGAGACGGAGATTTTAGGCTACTTTGGTTGCAAAACGGTATCAAGGACATTACATCTGCAGGAGTGCAGTATGACACTTACGAGGAAGCGGTACAAGCTCTTTATGAAGTGGAACGTGAGGTTGCTAATCTGCCACATAATAAGGAAAATAACATCGGCTCTTACATGGTAAACGGAAAAGCACAGCTTGAGCGTATCATGGAAGAAAGGGC
>JAZSEJ010000081.1:0-42497 GCA_045531615.1 Ruminococcus sp. | reverse complement strand
AGAAGATGATGATCCTTACGACCTTGAAATAATGGTAGATAGGACAGCGAGCAATCCTCATAAATTCGTTCACAGGCGGTACTGCATCAAGTATTTCAAAGAAATATTTGACTTGCTTTCCGACAAGGATAAAAGTCTGCTTGGTCATTATTATGGTGCTTTCGGTTATGAAGAAATGACAATTAAGGATATTGCCACCCTTGAAATGATGACTGAAAACGGTGTCAAGAAAGCAAAGGAAAAGGCTATAGAACACTTCTGGGAACTGTTCCCTCGAAGCAATTTCAGCGTATGGATTGATGCTTTTCATAGGGTTAGATTGCAGATTAAATATCTCGATAGGGAGTGTTGAGTGCTGTAAATAATTTGACAAAAATAATTGAAACAGAACTCAATTCGCACCAAAGCTGTGGAAAAAGTTCAAAGAATGTTATTGAATATATTAGTATGAGTATGATAAAATGAAAATAACAGGGAGGTGCTGTATGATAGAAAAAAGTTTATGTGAATTAATAATCAGGGAGTATTACGATATGGTGTATTACTTTTGTTTTGCAAATCTGAACAGAAATCGTCAGGCAGCAGAAGATTGCACGCAGGAAACATTTTTGGTTCTTTTCTCAAAAAGAAATAAGCTGGAATATACTGATAATATAAAGCATTGGCTGTATAAAACTGCTCAAAAGGTTATGAAAGCGTATCTGCGTAAGAATAAGCAGATTATGCTTGATATTGACGATGTAGCTGATGAGCTTGTTATTGAAGAAGAAACATTTAAAGATGCTGACGATGTCTTTGATTGTTTGACTGAAGAAGAAAAAGAGCTTCTTAATATTTATTATAACTATGACTACGGAGATAGAATTCGACTTGCAGAAGAAAAAGGCATGACGCAATCTGCATTGTATAATAAAGTGTACAGAATCAGACAAAAACTCAGTAAAGAGCACAATAAATAGCGGATGTTTTTGTGCAATCATACAAATTTATATTTTGCGTGCGAAAAGTAAGGCAGAAAACGACATTTAATATATGAAAGGGAAATTTATATGGAAAACGAAACTTTAAAAAGAAAGGTTTTGAATGATATGAATATGAAGGAAAATATGATAGCTGATTTACAGCGTGAGCTAAAAAGCGAAATGGATAAACCGACTGAACAATGGAATTGTGAAAAAATTGCTGAAATAACAGAAACTATTCATAATCTCAGTTGTGAGGGAAGTAAAGAGACAGATGAAAACAGGGAAACTGATTTGCTGAGAAAAATAGGTAATTCAAGAACTCCCAAAACTAAGATTTACAAGAGGCTTAGTGCTGCAGTAGCTTGTCTGCTTGTGTTTGTAGGTATAAATACAGCTTCACTTTCTGTTTTTGGTATGAATATGTTTTCAGCAACGTATCAGCTTACAAAGGGTGGTATTACTATTGATATGAACAATGATGATAATAATATTGAACTTCCTGTAACAGCTGCCGATCCCTATGGAATGAAAGCCAAATGTGCGGAATATGATATGTATCCGTTAACCCCGACGTATATTCCCGAGGGCTTTGAATTAATAAATATTGTTGAAGATGTAAACAACGTTACTACTAATGTTATTTTTTATTATAAAAAAGATAATATTATATTGAACTTTAATTTCACTATGTACAAGGATGGTAAGGGAATACCGCCCATTGGCATACCAACCGATACATATAACATTGTGGAAGAATATATTAATGGTCATAAAATGTATATTCTGAAAGAGAATAATCAGTTTACGGCTACTTTTCTGGAAGAAAATATAGTTTATGCAATAACAGCAATTGACTGCGATTATGATGAATGCCAAAAAGTTATTGAATCTTTGGTAGAATGATACAATCAGAATGCTTTGGAATTGTGCAATCATACAGACTTTAAAATGTGCCGCGAAAAGTAAGCAGTTTTTCGACGTTTAATTACAAAGGGATATTGGGAGAAAAATTTAAGGAGGAGTTTCCAATGAATTTAAAAAGTTTAGCAGTTGTTGTATCTTGTATGTGCTGTTTATCAGTGCCTATGCAGGCTAATGCTGCGGAGAAATGACTATATGATTTAATTGTTAGGTTTAAATTTTGAATGTAATTAATATATATTATTTTTAGGAGGTCATCACTATGAAAAAAAGATTATTTTCAGCTGTTTTATCATCAGCAATTATTATGAGTACCCTTGGTTCAATGACCGGTTCTGCAATATTTGTAGGGGATACAGAGGGTTCAGAATCATATAATAAACGTATCGAGAGTTACAACGAAAAATACACATCAAGTCCCGAAATTACTGAATTAGTAGTTGAAGTATTCCCCGATTCTGACTGGGATGTGGAAAATGTATGGTTTGTAAATTCAGATGAATTTAATCGCCCCAGATTTTTCATAGAACATTCACATCCCGATTATATTTCTTTTCGTTCAGTGACACTTCCCCAAAATGACGAAGAAGTTGAAGCACTTGTAAATGAAATAAAAGCAGAATTAGGTTATGAGGATTTAATTATGCTAAATGCAGGTAAAGATGGATTGGATAAGTATTCCAGAATTGGCATTGGTTTTGTTGAGGGAAATCATCAATTGAATTATATGATTGCGGAAAAAGCTTATTCAATTATTAAAGATAAATGTGAAATATCATCTGTTCGTTCAGCTTTTTCGCCAAGGCAATTTATTGATTTAACAGTTTATAACAGCTTGTATATTCCCTGTGTGATAGATGGTGTGGAACATACTGAAATAAGGGATGAACGTTTAAAAGAAATATACGAATCTGTTGACCACGATATGCTTAAAGAAAAGTATAGAGCAACACTTGATGAAAATGGTGAATTGGAATTTGCCGAAAATATTACGGTTATTGAACAACTTCAATGCTTCAAGTATTTCGTTGAAAACTATGATGCACATATAGTCGGAGAGGCTCCTGCTTCAAATGATTCTATGACCTTGGGTGAAGCTGACTTTTTAGAATCAGAAATCGACTACCTCAACGGCGACGCAAACTGCGATAAAATCCAGTCAATGGCAGATGCAGCCTCAATCTTCCAGGCAATCGGCAACCCCGACAAGTACGCATTATCCAACCAGGGTGAATTTAATGCAGACTATGCAGGCGACGGCTTAACACCTGATGACGCCATTGCAATACAGAAAAAGCTTGCAGGGATAGAATAAATATCAAGGAGGTCATCACTATGAAAAAAAGATTAATTTCATTAGCCTTATCTGCAATAACAGCGCTTTCTGCTGTATCAGCAATGAGTGCAAACGCCATAGACTATTGGGGTACACTTGATGAAAAAGTAATAGAGGAAACCTTTAAGGATTCAATAAAGCTTGAAGATTACGAATGGATTGTTGGTTGGGCAGGCAGTCAGAAGTCAGCCGATTTTGTATATATGACAACATCAGAAGATTCGTATGTGGATATATACAAAATCAACAGAATGGATGATAGTATAAGCTTTGATATTGACGCAGATCTGGATATTTCCGAATTGGAGAAACAAATAAAAGCTTTTGATGAGAGTTTTGAGATAAAAACACGTAAATTAACGAATAACAAAACACATATTTATATTTATTCTAAAGAAATCTCACTTGAAAACGCAAGAAAAATACGTGAAGCAGTCGGAAGTGATGTTTCAGATTTTATTTATGAGTTTAATAATTATTTATACTCAAGTTTAAATGTTGATTATATGACTGGTTATTCTCGTCATAAAACTACAATTAACGAAAATGATGAATCTATCAAAGAACCAACAGAAGAAATACTTCGCGAATACGTTGAAGCTCATAGCGAAGATGTGGAATTTGCTTCATATTCTTCAGGTGAAAAAGATTTTCGTGGAGCGGATATTGACGAGTATAGAAATTACGTTATTCCCAAAAAAGAACTTACTGCTATGGAACATTTTGAGCTTGCAAGGGATATTTATGATGAAACAGGGCTTTCGCCTGTTAGCTATGGACTTGAAGGTGTAAATGAGCCTATAAGTTCAACCCTCGACCTCACCAACTACCTCAACGGCGACGCAAACTGCGATAACATCCAATCAATGGCAGATGCAGCCTCAATCTTCCAGGCAATCGGCAACCCCGATAAATACTCATTATCCGATTTAGGCGAATTTAACGCAGACTACGCTTGCGACGGCTTAACCCCAGATGATGCAATTGCAATACAGAAAAAGCTTGCAGGGATTGATTAATTGACGATATATCAACTAAAAATCAAAGCCCGTCATTTGATGGGCTTTGATTTATATAATTTTAACTAATGAAATTACAATACTAAGGAAGTACAAATCTATGAACGAATTAAAATCAACATATACACATAAAAATACAGATGAATTAATGCAGCATATTTCCGAATCTCTTTTGGATTTAGGCTTCGCCCCCAACCTCAAAGGATTTACTTATGTCAAAGAAGCAATATATATTTATATGGCAAAATATCATGAAGATATTACTATCAGGGATTTATTAGTATCTATTGCACAGAAACATTCAGTTACCGCTACAAGTGTAAATCTCACAATTAGAAAATCAATAGAATTAACGTGGTTAAGCAGCAGGTTAAACACCAAACATAAACTGTTTGAATGTTCTTGTATAGAAACACGATATCCACCGATCAATTCGGAATTTATTGCTACAATGGTGGAAATAATTAGAATAAATCTTCGTGAAAACGATAAAAGTGTTGATATTTAATTTCACTAACGTGACGCTGCCCTCAGGTGCCAGTCGGGGCAACTCGGTGCAGGTTCAACTCCTGTTATCTACACCAAACAGTAATAATTCGAACACCATTCAAATCAATGGAGTGTTCGTGCTTTTTTAATCAACTCCATATCAAAATGAATAATTTTGGAGCAAAAGACCGCAATTTTTGCCCTTGCAATATAAGCCAAGGTATGATATAATATAAGTATCAATAAAAGGGGTGAACCGATGAAAATAAACTGGAATTCAAAATATACAACAATATCCATATATACCATACTGACATTTACAGCCTGTGTACTTATATACGCCTTGCTGTTCAATTTCACGGTAATAGGCGATTTTATCAGGAAAATGGCGAAGATTCTTGCCCCTATAATATGGGGAATCGTCATAGCTTACCTTGTGAATCCCATAATGAAATGGATAGAAAAACGACTTTCAAAGGCTATTGAGAAGAACAAGCCTCATTTCAAGATTACAAGGATACTGTCGCTTTCCTTTGCTATGATAGTCTTTCTCGCGGTAATTTCGGCATTGGGAGCTATAATTCTGCCTCAGGTTATCGAGAGTATAACCACAATTATCAACAATATAGGCACATATATCAATAATTTTGAAAAGTGGATTGACTCATTTCTCGTGAAATATCCCGAGCTGCTGACGATTGTAAGCGACCAGATTGACAATATTGAAAAAGCTGCTATGGAATTTGCCAATAATATCGCTCCAAAACTGGGCGATATTATGATGAAGATAACCGACAGTACATTGAGCTTTATTTTAGCGGTAAAAGATGTCCTCATTGGTATAATTGTCGCGGTATATCTCCTTTACGGCAAGGAGCATTTCCAAGCGCAGATGAAAAAAATGGTCTATGGCATTTTACCTTCAAAGATTACAGGGACAATTCTCAGAGTGTGCGCTCAGACAAACAGTTCAATAAGCGGCTTTATATCGGGAAAAATCGTAGATTCCATAATTATAGGCTGCCTTTGCTTTGTATGTATGACTGTTATGAAGTTCGACTTTGTGGTGCTGATTTCTGTTATAGTGGGTGTTACTAATGTTATCCCATTCTTTGGTCCATTTATCGGGGCAATTCCCAGTGCGCTGCTGCTCCTTGTGGCTGCTCCGAAGCAGGTTATACCGTTTCTTATACTTATACTTGTTATACAGCAGCTTGACGGCAACGTTATCGGCCCGAAAATCCTCGGACAGACTACGGGTATATCCGCATTCTGGGTGCTGTTCTCAATCCTTGTGGGCGGCGGATTATTTGGCTTTGCAGGTATGATTCTGGGCGTTCCTGTGTTTGCGGTGCTGTATTCACTTCTCAATGAGTTTATAGCGTATCGCCTTGAAGGAAAGGATATGTCCTCAGACACAAATGATTATCTCCCCGAAAGATGCCGTGCTGTATCTGCGGAGAAAAAGGACAATAAGGTTAAAAAAGCGGATAGTCCGCAGAATAAGAAATAATAGCGAAAAAAACCGCACAGGCTTTTAATGAAATGCCTGTGCGGTTTTTTATTCGTTTTATGAAATATTGTTTATTATTCCCACTCAATAGTACCAACAGGCTTGGGAGTAAGGTCATAGAGAACACGGTTAATACCCTCAACCTCAGCAGTGATACGAGCAGTAATCTTGTGGAGGAGTGCATAAGGGATTTCTTCAATAGTAGCAGACATAGCATCAGTAGTATTGACAGCGCGGATAATAGCGGGCCAGCCCTCATATCTCTTGTCATTTCTTACGCCAACGCTCTTCATATCGGGAACAGCAATGAAGTACTGCCATACAGTCTGATTAAGACCTGCAATATCGAATTCCTCACGGAGAATAGCGTCAGCCTCACGGAGAGCGTTAAGACGGTCACGAGTGATAGCGCCAAGACATCTTACGCCAAGACCGGGGCCTGGGAATGGCTGACGGTCAACCATTTCAGCAGGAAGTCCAAGAGCCTTACCAACTACACGAACCTCGTCCTTATAAAGGAGCTTTACAGGCTCAACAAGCTCAAACTGCATATCCTCGGGAAGTCCGCCAACGTTGTGGTGAGCCTTTACGCCGTCGCTTTCGAGGATATCGGGGTAGATAGTACCCTGAGCAAGGAATGAGATACCCTCAAGCTTGCTTGCTTCCTCGTCGAATACCTTGATAAATTCACCGCCGATGATTTTACGCTTCTTTTCAGGAGCGTCAACGCCTGCGAGAAGGTCAAGGAAACGGTCTGTAGCGTCGATGTAGATAAGGTTAGCATCAAGCTGGTTCTGGAAAACCTCAATAACCTGCTCGCTTTCACCCTTACGCATAAGTCCGTGATTTACGTGAACGCATACCAGCTGCTTGCCGATAGCCTTAATAAGGAGAGCAGCAACAACTGAGCTGTCAACACCGCCTGAAAGTGCAAGCAGAACCTTTTTGTCGCCTACTTGTGCCTTTACAGCAGCAACCTGCTCGTCAATGAAGGCGTTAGCAAGTTCGGGGGTAGTGATACGAGCCATTGTATCAGGTCTTTTGTTTGAATCCATAGTAATTCCTCCTGTTAATTTAGACGGGATTTATATACCAATTCTGTCGTCATTGACAGAAAAGTACAGCGTGTTAATTTTCTGACGGGGTATCTGCGTTTTTGCAGGAAATAAAGCCGTTTGTTTCGAGGGTTTTAATAAACATCGAAAGTCGTTCATACAGGGGCAGCGCCTTTTCGCCAAAGTGTTCCTCGACAGGCTTGCCGATATCGAAAACAGTTTTTTCTCCGTCAATCTGCAGCCATATGAAGCTTCCCATTTCATCGAGATGAATATGGGAAACCTTAGGCTTTTTTATAAGCTTCTGGGCAATTCTGTTGGCAATTCCCTTATTTTCCATATGGAGGGTAACAAGTCCGTCATCTTCAACAGACCACTGTATCTCCTCGTTGTGGACAGGGATTTTTTCAACGTAGTTTTCACTCTTGGATTTACTTTTCATTTTTCTTGTTTACCTTTGCAGGCTTCTTCCAGATAGAGAACTTGAGAAGTGAAAGTATGATAAGTGCAAAGAGTACAAGGCTTGATGCTGTTGATGCCCAGCCAGGGAGATTAATCATACCTGAAATGTCAATAACCTTGTCGATTTCAAATACAGCAAGGAGAGCAATGAGGACACCTACAAGACCTTCACCTGCAATCATACCTGAGCTGAAAAGGATACCGTCGTTGATAATGTCCTTTTTACGCTGCTCACCGATTTTGTCAGTCTTCATCTTGTCGAAAATAAGACGGATAATACCGCCAGCCATAATGCAGGCATTAAGGTGAATGGGGAGATATACGCCGATTGCAAAGGGAAGTACGGGGATGCCGATTACTTCAATGAGAATAGCGATAAATACGCCGATGAATACGAGATTCCAGGGGAGGTCAGCACTCATAACGCCCTCAACAATCATCTTCATAAGCGTTGCCTGAGGTGCAGGAAGATCGTCTGAACCAAAGCCCATAGAAGTATCAAGGAGATAGAGCGTAGCACCAATTGTAAGAGCAGCTGCAACAACACCGATTATTTCGCCTATCTGCTGCTTTTTAGGTGTAGAGCCGAGTATGTAGCCTGTCTTTAAGTCCTGCGAAGTATCGCCTGCGATAGCTGCAATGATACAGATAACAGAACCGATAGCAATTGCAGCTGTCATACCTGCTGCGCCGCTCTGACCTGTAATTTTGAGGATAAGTGTGGAAATAAGGAGCGTAGCAATAGCCATACCCGAAACAGGGTTGTTACTGCTTCCTACAAGACCAACCATTCTTGAAGAAACGGTTGCGAAGAAGAAACCGAATACTACAATGATAAATGCACCGAGAAGTGTAACGGGAATTGCAGGGATAAGCCATACAAGAAGTGTAAGAACAACGATAGCGCCGATAACTACCTTAATGTTCATATCCCGTGATGTTCTGTCGTTGGACTTTACGCCTGATTTATCGCCCATACTCTTGATAGCGTCTCTGAATGTACGGATAATAAGGGGAAGTGACTTTACAAGGCTGATGATACCGCCTGCTGCAAGGGCGCCTGCGCCGATATAGCGGACATAGTTGCTCCAGATGCCAGAAGCACCGCTTGCAGCGTAAATTTCACCGATTGTCTGCTCTGTGCTTGGATACATAATTACGTTCTCGCCGAAAAGAACAATAAGGGGAATAAGTACCAGCCAGCTGAGAACGCCGCCTGAGAACATATAAGAGGATATTCTGAAACCGCAGATATAACCAACGCTCATTACAGCGGGATAAATCTGTGTGCCGAATTCACCTGCATATCCCTTTACCTTGAAGGCTACTTCGCCGGGGATTGCCTTTAAGCCATCGATTATAAGCTTGAATACTGCTGCAAAGCCCATACCTGCAAATACAGTAGAAGCGTTTGCACCGCCGTTTTCACCAGCAAGAAGGATTTCAGCACAGGCTGTACCCTCGGGGTAGGGGAGTGTGCCGTGTTCCTTTACAATAAGGGCATTTCTCAGGGGTACCATAAAGAAGATACCGAGAAGTCCGCCTATAAGGGAGATAAGTGTTATTTCGAGAATTCCGGGCTTGTCTGTAACGCCGTCCTTAGCCCAGAGGAAAAGTGCGGGAAGTGTGAATATAGTACCTGCTGCAAGGGATTCACCTGCAGAGCCTATTGTCTGTACTACGTTGCTTTCAAGGATTGAGTTCCTTTTAAGAAGAACTCTGATAACGCCCATTGCAATAACTGCTGCAGGGATAGAGGCTGAAACTGTCATACCTACTCTTAAACCGAGGTAAGCGTTAGCCGCGCCGAAAATAATGGCGAGGAGTATACCCATAAGGATAGAGGTAAAAGTAAGCTCGGGAGTTACCTTATCCGCAGGTATATAGGGTTTGAATTCTTTTTGTTTGTTTTCCATCATCGTCTCCGATCTGCTTTTTAAAGCTTAATATTTTCCGTTTCTGACACTATGATTGTGCAATGCGAATTGTTCGGCTTGTCCGCCTGCAGCTTATAGCGCTCATACCTTATAATTATAACAGTTTTTTTGTCGGATTTCAAGGGGGAATGAATAATGATAAATATAAAATTTTTATGACTTATTTATGTATATTTTGTGATGAATGTGAATACTTAAGAGTGTATTACCGCAAGCTTTATATTGCATATTTATATTCTACCAATATTGTACAATACAATTCTACCGATGTCAATAGGTTTTTGAAAATTTGTATGAATGCACAAAACGGTTGCTTTTGAATTGTGCGTTTTGACGATAAATTCTGTAGGGGCGGATATTATCCGCCTGACATTTCGGAAAAAGCACATATTTTATTGTGATTTTTGGGCGAGCATTGCTCGCCCCTACAGGCTGGATTTCAATATATTGCGGATTTGGGGGTTTATATAAAAAAGTGTTTTTAAAAGGGATTGACAAAAAATAAACAATGTGGTATAATATTATCAGCGGGCAGCGGGATTTATTCCGTTATCGGCATTACATTAAAATATCGTTTTCTGAATGCGGAGTCTTCTTTGCTTTCGGTCAACTCTGTATGCTGAAATTATGCCCTGCTGTACCTATTGGAACAGCAGGTTTTTTATCGGGAGGGATTATGGAAGAAAAACGAATAGCCGTGGCGGCAATAGTTATTGACGATATATCGGCGGTTGACGAAGTTAATAAGGTACTGCACGAGTTCAATGAAATAATCATCGGCAGAATGGGCATACCATACAGGGAACGCGGTGTTTCCGTAATTTCTGTTGCCGTTGACGCATCTCCCGACAAAATAAGCTGTCTTACTGGAAAACTGGGACACATAGGCGGCGTATCTGTTAAAGCCGCAATTTCGAAGAAATAGGAGGAAAAGTATATGTATAATGTGAAATCTTTAAAGGCTGAGGAATTTATCAATCACGAGGAAATCCTTGCAACTCTTGAATATGCAGAAGCTAATAAAAATAACAGGGAGCTTATTGAGGAAATCCTTGAAAAGGCTCGTCCTAAAAAAACAGGCAGAGGTGTGGAGTGTGCAGGTCTTTCCCACAGGGATGCAAGCGTTCTCCTTGCCTGCGATATTCCCGAAATGACGGAGAAAATTTACGCTCTTGCCAATGAGATTAAGGAGAATTTCTACGGTGACAGAATTGTTATGTTCGCACCCCTATATCTCTCGAATTACTGCGTAAATCAGTGCGTATACTGCCCTTATCACATTCAGAATAAGGAAATTCCACGTAAAAAGCTTACAATGGAAGAAGTTGAAAAGGAAGTAATCGCACTGCAGGATATGGGGCACAAGCGTCTTGCTATTGAAGCTGGTGAGGACCCTGTAAACAACCCCATTGAGTACATTATTGATTGTATTAAGACAATTTACTCTATCAAGCACAAGAATGGTGCTATCAGACGTGTAAATGTCAACATTGCCGCTACAACTGTTGAAAACTACCGCAAGCTCAAAGAGGCTGAAATCGGAACATATATCCTTTTCCAGGAGACATATCACAAGGAGAGCTATGAGGAGCTTCATCCTGCAGGTCCTAAGCATAACTACGCATACCACACAGAGGCTATGGACAGAGCTATGGAAGGCGGTATTGACGACGTTGGTCTTGGTGTGCTGTTCGGACTTGATAAATATAAGTACGAATTTGCAGGACTTCTTATGCACGCAGAGCATCTTGAAGCTGTACACGGCGTAGGCCCTCATACAATCAGCGTACCACGTCTGAAAAGAGCCTCTGATATTGACCCTACACAGTTTGACAACGGTATTGATGATGATACATTTGCTAAAATTATCGCTTGTATCAGAATTGCTGTGCCTTATACAGGTATGATTATCTCTACAAGAGAGAGCGAGGAATGCCGCAAAAAGGTTCTGAAACTCGGTATATCGCAGATTTCAGGCGGTTCAAGAACATCTGTAGGCGGATATGCAAACGAGGAAAGACCTCACGATACAGAGCAGTTTGATGTATCTGACCAGCGCACCCTTGACGAGGTTGTAAAGTGGCTTATGGAGGGCGGATTTATTCCCTCATTCTGCACAGCCTGCTACCGCGAGGGACGTACAGGCGACAGATTTATGGCGCTTTGCAAAGTAGGACAGATTCAGAACTGCTGTCATCCCAATGCTTTGCTGACATTGCAGGAGTATTTACAGGACTATGCAAGTCCTGAGACAAGAAAAATCGGCGAGGCTCTCATAGACCGCGAAATACAGAAGGTTCCCGATGATAAACGCCGCGAAAAGGCTCTTGATTATCTTGACAAAATCAGAAACGGCGAGCGCGATTTCCGTTTTTGATTGACAAATTTTGTGAAACGTGGTATAATTAAGATTGCAGGATTGTTCCTGTAACTATTAACTTCGTGGGAGGACAAAAATAATGGATATGTTATCAATTCTTACACTTGCAGCTGCATCGCCTGCTACGGGAGACAGATTCCCTGTAATTCCCCTTGTAATTATAGTTGGTCTTGCGCTTGTTATAGCGGTTGTATCATCTATAGTTGCAGCCAAGAATAAGAAGGACGACGAATAAATTATGAAAGCACCGCTTTTATGCGGTGCTTTTGCATATCTGACAGGCATAATGTCATAAAATGGCGGAAAGGGGGCGGTTTTATGATTTGCAGTCTTGATGAAATAAAGAAAAAAGAGGTTATTGACGTTAAAACCGGTGAACGTCTTGGGTATATTGACGATGTGCGTATGGATACGGAAAAATCGGAGATAATCTCCGTTATAATTTACGGCGGATACCGGTTTTTCGGACTTTTCGGCAAGGAGGATGATGTGGAGCTGCCCTGTAATTCTATAAAAGTAATAGGCAGCGATACCATTCTTGCGGACACATCTTCTGCAAAATGCACAAAAAATAAATTCTGGCGTTTTAAAAGTTTGTTGGGTTAGATATTGCCAAAATAAAGGAAATATGGTATAATAATTAGGCAATTCACACGCAGGATTTTTGCGGGTCGGTGCGTCTGCGGACGTGGCACGTAAGGTAAATGCTGCGGAGGATTAATAAATAACCAATTTTAAGGAGGACTACCATAATGGCAGTAGTTTCAATGAAGCAGCTTCTTGAAGCAGGCGTTCACTTCGGACACCAGACAAGACGCTGGAACCCCAAAATGGCACCATACATCTTCACAGAGAGAAATGGTATCTACATCATCGACCTTCAGAAGACAGTTAAGAAGCTCGAAGAGGCTTATATGTTCGTTCGCGACATCGCAGCTGAGGGCGGAGAAGTTCTTTTCGTAGGTACAAAGAAGCAGGCTGGCGATTCCGTTAAGGAAGAGGCTACACGCGCTGGTGCTCACTACGTAAACGCAAGATGGCTCGGCGGTATGCTCACAAACTTCAAGACAATCCAGACACGTATCAAGAGACTTGAGCAGCTCCACACAATGGAAGAGGACGGCACATTTGATCTTCTCCCCAAGAAGGAAGTTGTTAAGCTCAACCTTGAGATTGAGAAGCTTGAGAAGTTCCTCGGCGGTATCAAGACAATGAAGAAGCTCCCTGCAGCTCTCTTTATCGTAGACCCCCGCAAGGAAAAGATCGCTGTTGCTGAGGCTAAGAAGCTCAACATCCCGATCGTTGCTATCGTTGATACAAACTGCGATCCCGATGAAGTTGACTACGTTATCCCCGGTAACGATGACGCTATCCGTGCTGTAAAGCTCATCGCTGGTACAATCGCTAACGCTGTTATCGAAGGCAGACAGGGCGACGACGCTGCTGAGGCTGTAGAGGCTCCCGCAGAGGAAGCTGCAGCTGACGAGGCAGAGGCTGAATAATTCAAGTAAAACAATCAAAAACCCGAATATAATGTTCGGGTTTTTGCGGATTATACAACAAATATTTTTAGGAGGTAATAACAATGGGAAAGGTTTCCGTTGCAGAGATTAAAGAACTTATGAGCGCTACAGGCGTTGGTATGATGGACTGTAAGAAGGCTCTTGAAGCTAACGATGGCGATATGGACAAGGCTATTGAATTCCTCAGAGAAAAAGGTCTTGCTACACAGGCTAAGAAGAGCGGCAGAGCTGCTGCTGAGGGTATCGTTACAGCTGTTGTAAACGGCAATGTTGGCGTACTCCTCGAAGTAAACACAGAGACAGACTTCGCTGCAAACACAGACGATATCAAGAACTTTGTTGCAGGCGTTGCAAATACAATCATTGAGAAGAATCCTGCTGACGTTGAGGCTCTCAAGGCTGAGGTTATCAGCGGCGGTACATCTACAATCGGCGATGTTCTTACAGAACTTGCTGGTATGAAGATCAGAGAGAATATCGTTATCCGTCGTTTCGTAAGAATGGAAGGCAAGCTTGCTTCTTACATTCACAACGGCGGCAGCATCGGCGTTCTCGTAAAGATGGATACAGAGCTTGACGCAGACGCAGTTGCAGCTATCGGTAAGGATGTTGCTATGCAGTCCGCAGCTCTCAATGCTCCTTATCTCAACCGTGAGCAGGTTCCTGCTGACGTAATCGACAAGGAGAGAGAGATTATGATGGCTCAGATGGCTGAGGATCCTAAGATGGCTAACAAGCCTGAGCAGGTAAGAGCTAAGATTGTTGAAGGTAAGATCGGCAAGTACTACTCTGAGAACTGCCTCCTTGAGCAGTCATTCGTTAAGGATGACAAGCTCAGCGTTCAGGGCTATGTTGATGCAGAGGCTAAGGCTCTCGGCGGCACAATCGCTGTAACTGACGTTGTTCGTTACGAGAGAGGCGAAGGCGTTGAGAAGAAGGAAGACAACCTCGCTGACGAAGTTGCAAAGATGATCAAGTAATTTAATTACGCTATATTAAAAGGTCTGCTTTCGGGCAGACCTTTTTGATTTATATTATTGCTTTTTAATTAAAAATATGTTATAATGAATGAAATAATCAATATGGAGGCGGTTCAGTGAAAAAATATCTGATTATGGCGGCGGTCCTTGCATTTTCGATAATAGTATGCCTTATTGACGCTGTATTGCAGCCCAATTATTTCGTGAAAATCCCCATAAAAATTGTATTTTTCTTAGCCCTGCCGATGCTATTCTTCATAAGGCACAAGAGCGATTTCAAGGATTTCAAATCCCTTTTTGTATTCAGAAAAAGCGGCATACTGAAAGCTCTTGCATTGGGAATTGCTGTATATGCGGTGATTTTAACAGGCTATCTGCTGACGAGGAATATATTTGATTACTCAAACGTTACATCAAGCCTTACAGAGGGTATGGGCATAACGGCAGATAATTTTATATACGTATCTCTTTACATATCCCTTGCAAATTCGTTTTTGGAGGAATTCTTTTTCAGAGGGTTCGGATTTATGACGCTGAAAAAGCATACATCGCGAAAAATCGCCTATATATTCAGCTCTGCGGTATTTGCGGTTTATCATATAGGTATGCTGTGGGAGATGTTCAACATCGGTGTTCTGCTGCTGTTGATGTTTGGTCTTATAGTGGGAGGCTGTATATTTAATTTTCTTAATGAGCGCAACGATAACATTTATCCTTCGTGGTTTGTGCATATGTTTGCCAATTTTGCGATAAATACCGTGGGATTTATCCTGTTTGGAATAATATAAATATATGACTAATATGATTAAAATATAAAAATATATCAGATTTTCCATTTTTTATGTCCTTTTTTTCTGACTTTTCTCGAATGTATTATATAGAGGGCAAAATAAACTGACAGTTCTGAATGGAGTAGTGAAATGAACTATAAAATAAGAAAAATCCGTGAAAACGAATGCAAATTATTAGACGATTTCATATATGAGGCAATTTTTATACCCAAAGGAGTAACTCCGCCGCCTAAATCTATCATTAATCAGCCTGATTTGCAAGTATATGTCAAGGATTTTGGCAAGGAAAAGGACGATATATGCTTTGTAGCTGAGGTTGAGGGGAAAGTTGTAGGAGCCGTCTGGGTGCGTGATATGCAGGATTACGGGCATATTTCCGACGGTGTGCCGTCCTTTGCTATATCTCTTTATAAAGAATACCGCAACTACGGAATAGGTACGGCGATGATGAAAACTATGCTCAATGAGCTGAAAAATCGCGGATATGACAGGGCATCTCTCGCAGTACAGAAAGCCAACTATGCTGTGAAAATGTATAAAAAAGTCGGATTTTACGTCATTGATGAAAACGATGAGGAGTACATAATGGTGTGCGATTTGAAAGGAGAATAACAATGTCATTTGATTTCAAAAAAGAATATAAAGAGTTCTATATGCCGAAGAACAAGCCTGCCATAGTGAATATTCCCAAGATGAATTACATAGCTGTAAGGGGTAAGGGCAATCCAAACGAGGAGGGCGGTACATACCAGCAGGCTATAAGCGTGCTTTATGCCGTTGCCTACACTCTTAAAATGAGCTATAAAACCGATTATAAAATAGAAGGATTTTTTGAGTACGTAGTTCCACCCCTTGAGGGTTTCTGGTGGCAGGAGAACGTTGATGGCGTTGATTATACCGATAAATCGTCATTTAACTGGATTTCTGTCATTCGCCTGCCCGATTTTGTTACAAAGCAGGATTTTGAATGGGCAGTAGAAACCGCTTCAAAAAAGAAAAAGCTTGACTGTTCATCTGCGGAATTCCTTACAATAGATGAGGGAATATGCGTTCAGATAATGCACTTAGGTTCATATGACGACGAGCCTGCAACAGTAGCTTTAATGGATGAATATCTCGCTGAAAATGGCTATGTAAACGATATAACCGCTGAACGTCTGCACCACGAAATTTATTTGTCAGACCCTCGGAAAACTGCTCCTGAAAAATGGAAAACGGTTATAAGACATCCCATTAAGAAAATCGACACTTGATAATTAACAATAAAAATCTTGTAATTTTGTGCAGAATACACAAAAGTGGGGATTATTATTTATGCCAAAAACACTTGCTATATTTATGAAAATATGTTATAATTATAAAAGCTGTAAGTTTAAATGCTTGCACAATAATACGTTTTACAACAGATTACCAGAAACAGGGGTAAAAATATGAATGAAAAAATCAGGCTTCTTGCCGATTCTATAGGAAAAGTTATTGTCGGCAAAGAAGAAACTGTTATACGTCTTATTTCGGCTATGCTCTGCGAGGGACACGTTCTTCTGGAGGATGTCCCCGGAGTTGGAAAAACTCAGCTTATTACGGCGCTTTCTCGTTCAGTAGGCGGAAAATTCAACCGTATACAGCTCACCCCCGACGTTATGCCGTCGGATATCGCAGGCTTTACAATGCCTGACAGCAAAACAGGCGAATTCACCTACCGCGAGGGTGCTGCAATGTGTAACTTTCTCCTTGCGGATGAAATAAACCGTGCATCCCCGAAGGTGCAGTCGGCACTTCTTGAAGCAATGGAAGAACGCCAGATTTCAATGGACGGCACTACATATCCGCTGCCTAAGCCATTTCTCGTAATGGCTACGCAGAATCCCGTTGAAACCTACGGTACATTCCACCTTCCCGAAGCGCAGATGGACAGATTTTTTATGAAGCTGTCAATGGGATATCCCGACGCTGAGGAGGAAATGAAAATCCTCGAAAGAACGGAAATGCAAAATCCTATAAATAATATAGAAGCTCCTGCAATGAGTATTGACGAAATACTTGAAATGCAGCAGGAGGTGCGGAATGTCCGCGTTACAGAAGCTGTGAAGAAGTATGTCGTTGATATCGTAAGATTTACACGAAGCGACAGAAACGCCTCACTCGGCGTAAGTCCCAGAGGCAGTATTGCCCTTTACAAGGCGGCTAAGGCATACGCTTACATATACGAGCGCGACTATGTAACTCCCGACGATGTAAAGAAAACGGCTGTATCTGTCCTTGCCCACAGAATTATCCTTTCGCCCCAGGGCAGAACGGAGTTCAACTCCACAGAGGCTTATGTAGAGGCAATCCTCAGCACACTTGCCGTTCCGTCAATGGGAAACTGATATGGGAACAATATTATCCATACTTTCAATTGCGGTTGTACTTCTTGTATTTACCTTTTATTTAGACGGTGAAATCGGAGTTGTAATTATCGTATTTATGGTGTTTGCACCTCTTGTATCTCTGTTTTTCGCCTGGTACGGCAGAAAAAGAGTTGAAGTTTCCTTCGATTGTGACGGATATGTAAAAAAAGGCGGAAAATTAACAGTCAATGTTAAAGCAGAAAAAACGGGATTTTTCCCTTTAGGTATAGTTGAAATACAGCTTGCCGCCAGTGAGGTTTTCGGCAGTATAGACAAGCTTTACAAGCTATCCATTATAAAAGGAAACATTGAAAGCTTCTCCATTGAGGTGGATGCAAACACAGGAGGAAACGGCGAAATAGCTGTAACCTCTGTCCGTTCCTGCGGATTTCTCGGATTTCTCGGATTTAAAGCAAAAAATCCACTTCCGCCGCCTAAAAGCGTGGGAGTTATCCCTGAAATCCCCGAAATTAAAACTACATCAAAGCTTTTCAGAAGCATTGCTGATTCTGTTATGACCTCCGATGATGAGGAAAACAGCGATTCATCGCAGCTTTTCTCAGCAAATACAACTCCGGGCTATGAGCATCGCGAATATGAGGCAGGAGACCCACTTAAACGCGTCAATTGGAAGCTTTCCGCAAAGAAAAATCAGATGATGGTTCGTCTTGATGAAGCTGTAGCGTCAGTTCAGCCTGTAATTGCCCTTGATTTATTCAGAGAGGCAATGGCAGACGCTTCAAAGGCAGTATTGACAGAGGAAAGGATAATCTGCTCTGTATTCGGTCTTGCTTCAATGCTTATAAAAAACGGCATTGCCTCAACCTTTGTATACTACGGGGCAGACGGCAGAGTTGTGTCTGAGAGTATCGACAATCCCGAATATCCTCCCCAGCTTCTTCTGAAAGTGCTTGCATCACGGGTTGAGCGTGACAGGAGAATACGCATAGATGCAGAATCAGCATGTGCCTGTGTTATAGCCTCCACTGATTGTTCAGCCTCCATAAACAGTGTTATAGCTAAATTTGAGGACAAGGACGCTGTAAGCCTTATCGGCGAATCGGCACGCTCAAAGAATGAAACTGAATGCAAAATGTGGTACCTTGACGGAGACAATAATTTTAAGTTGGTATAAAAAATGACTGATAGAAAAGAAACTGCAAAGGCATTTTTAATAAGAACTCTTGCAGACCCTGTGCTTATATACGCTGTCATTGCGATGATGTCAATTATGAACCATTACCGCAGTACAATGATGTGGATGTACGGCATAGTGGCTTATGTGGCAGGCTGGGTTATATTCCGCCTGTTCGACTATATAAATAAACATCACTTTATCGGCTTTTTTGCCTATATAGCACTGTTTGCCATGTTTATGACGGGTACAGTGTCAGCAGTGAGAAGGGGCAGTGAAAATTATCCTCTTTCCTGGGGAGTGTGGTTCCTTACACCTGTAAATGCTATGCAGTACAACAAGTGGTATACGGTATCGATTTTCCTGCTGTTCCTTATATTTATGCTCTCGGTAATATACTATTTTACACGAGTGCGATACAGGCTGTTTATGAATTTCCTTATACTTATAATCCCCTTTTCCATATACGGTAAGGAAAACGAGGAAATGGAAATCGGCTTTATTATTGCCCTTTGCGTAGGATTTTTCATAGTTCTTGCCAATTTCCGCCAGATGTCCGATACAAAGAAGGCGAAGGCGATTGACAGGCCTGAAATGTTCTGTTCTGCCGCGGTATTTACGGTGATTTTTGCCCTTCTCTCGGCATTCTTCCCCAAGCCTGCCATTGAAGCGGACAGAACAATGATTGAAACAATGATTAACGCTGACGCTCTTACGGATAGATTCCTGAAAATGCTTGATGTTTTCCGTGATGACTCCGATGGCGAGCAGTTCAGGCGTAATATGGGAAATATCCCGATGTATTACGCAAAATCACCCCACCCTTTACAGCTGAAAACAGCCACCTTTACTTCTTATGATTTCAGTACTGATAAGTGGGCGTATTCGCAGGTTGACAGCAAATACCACTACACAGATGATAAGCCTTTCTCCATTTACTACAATGGCGGAGTTACAGAGGCTATTATGTATGCGGCGGAAAATAACGCTGAATTTGCTGAAAAATACGGTCTTACCGAGTTTATCGGGGCGGAAATCATAACTCCCGAACCCCGTCCGTTCTACATTACATCTGTAAGAAGCGGCGGTACTTCGGCACCTGTTCCTGCAGGTGCAGCAACCCTTGACAACAGCTCCTTTGAAAATCCCCTGGGACTTTCAGAATCAGGCGTTGTCTATGCTCACGATGACGAATTCAAGCAGAATGAATGGTTTGAATTCAGCTTTGTATCGCCCTCTTATTTTGGTCTTGGCGACAACAAGGAAGTTACCGATTATATTGCTACAATTGAGAATTATGAGATATTCCTGCTGGATGCGGCTGTGGCCCTGAGATTTGCCGATCTGGATGATACGGAATATTATGACATACTCGATGAAAACAGGGACTTCTATGAAGAAGTTGAGGAAAATTATCTCGACTACAATGACAGCGAGGAAATATACAATCTCTCACAGGAGATTACAGCAGGACTCGACTCCCCCTACGATAAGGCAAAGGCGCTTGAAATGTACTTCATTGAAAATGATTTCATTTATGACCTTGGATACCGTAAGGAGAGAGGGGAAAACGTAGAGGACTTCCTTTTCAGAACGAACAGGGGAGTATGCTACGAATACGCAACGGCTATGACGCTTCTTGCAAGAGCTGCAGGTATACCTGCAAGATACTGCGAGGGCTTCAATATGCAGACATACTATACTGACGACAAAGGAAACAATTATATTGTTACAGCCAACGATGCACACGGCTTCCCTGAGCTTTATATCAAGGGCTATGGCTGGATGTGCTTCGAGCCTACAAGAGTGGCAGGCGAAATTGAAAAGGAGAAGGAGGACGTTACAACGCTTCTTGTAAAGTCGGGACTTATTATCCTCGGTTTATCCGCAATAGTGCTTCTTTTCATCTTCCTTATGCCAATGATAACGCACAGGGTATTCCTTGTGATAGTTAAGCGTAAATCGCCTAATGGAGCGGTTGCGGCTGTAATAAGACGTATATGCAAGGTGTATGGCATACCCCGTACATCATCGGCACATGAGGCAGAAGCCGCGGTATACCGCAGGTCAGCTGCTGACATCTCAACTGCCGTTTTACTCTTTGAAAAAGGCGAATACGGCGGCTGTAAGCTGACAGAAGAAGATAAGACAAAGGCTGTAGACATTTATATCACTGCGTACAATGCGTTGGGCGAGGCTAAAAAAGCTGAGCGTAAGGCAAAGAGAAAAAAGAAAGATAAACGCACGACATAATATTTTTGGGAACTGTGGAATCAGAAATTTTCGTGAATGATGAGGGAATAAAGAATTACCTCAGATATGAAAAGGAGTGATACCAATGCAGCACAAAAAAATTATAAGTTTATTTGCCGCATTTCTGACGGCAGCATATTGTTCGGCTCCCGCAGCTATGGCTGTTGAGGAAATCGAGGAATTACCTTCTATAGTAACAGAAATCTCAACAAATTCAATCTATGACGAGTACCGTGACTGGAGCCAGATGGATTCACGCTGGAGTGCTACACCAATGGGCGGTACAACAATAAGAAAATCGGGCTGTCTGCTGACATCTCTGGCAATTATGGCAGTCCACTCAGGTTCAATTGACAGTACGGCTCTTACAAATATGGGCATAACTGATATTGAGCAGTTTAACCCCGGTGTTCTTGCAAATGCCTATACAAACGCCAACGGGTTCAGCTATGACGGTTCAATTGTAAGCTGGGGAACAATCAGCACGATTATTCCCAATATAACCTTCGGAGCTGACAAGTATTTTCAGAATACCGAAAAAACAGCTGTAGCTGAGGAGCTTAAGGCTCTTATGGCTGAGGGCTGGCACATTATCGCAAGAGTCAACAACGGCAGCTTCCACTGGGCTTATATTGAAAGCGTAGGGGCAGACGGCTCAATTACAATGTGTGACCCTGCTGTTGATACACACGATTTATACGAGGCATATCCAAATGGCTTACAGGGTGAGTACTGGATGCTGAAAGGCACAAATCCTCCCACAGCGTCAGCTGCTGAAAAAGAGGAAATCGGTACACCAAGCGAAATGAAAATTGCTTCAATGCCCGACAGAATTACATTCCGGTGCGGAGAAGCCCTTGATTTAACAGGGGGAACAGTTACTCTCAGCGGAATTGATGAAGAAAAGGGCGAATGGACAAAAACTCTCGATATGACAGCTTCTGACGTTATATCTGTAGATGCATCAGCGTATGATTCCAAGACTCCCGGAGAATATGAAATTATCATTACAGCTGATACAGAAAGCGGAAAGATACAGACATCCTTCAAAGTAACTGTATGCTACGCTATAGGTGAGTATTACGTTTCATCCGATGAGCCTGCTGATGTGTACTCAGAGCAGGGAGAGGGCGAAATTCAGTATTCCTTCAAAAAAGGCAATGTAATCCACATTGCAAAGGTTGAGGGGGATTTCGGCTATGTTGCGTCAACTGATATAAGCGGCTGGATTGATATGACGCTTCTGGAGAAAACAGAAGACCATCTCCACGAAAAAGGTGATATCAACAACGACGGAAATGTGGATAAATATGATTTATCTCTGCTTAATACATATTTACAGCAGAAAGAAATACTTCCCAACGGAGTTTCGGTTCTTACAGCTGTTCAGCTATATTCCGCTGACCTCAACGGTGACGGAATGACAGACCTTAACGATGTAAGAGAGTATCTTATGATAGTATAATAGGAGGATTTTTCAATGGAATGGACAGAGGTTAATATATATACCTCCGCCGAGGGAATTGAGCTGCTTTGTGCAAAGCTTATGGATATCGGCGTAAAAGGCTTTGTTATAAAGGATTCTGAGGATTTCAAGGAGTTTCTTGATAACAAGAATGGTCAGTGGGATTACATCGATGACGACCTTATGGGACTTGCCGATTGTGAGACCTGCGTTACGGTGTACTTACCTGGAAATGACCAGGGAGCAGATATGCTTATGTCGGTAAAGTCAATGCTTGCTGATATGAAGGCTGCCGATACTGATAATATCTATGGCAGACTTGAAGCAGAGCTGTCTGACATTCGTGAAGAGGACTGGGCTAACAACTGGAAACAGTATTTCAAGCCCTTTACAGTAGGCGAAAGACTTGCTGTCAAGCCCTCATGGGAAGAGTATTCCGATGACAGCAGAATAATCCTTGAAATTGACCCTGCATCAAGCTTTGGTACAGGACAGCATCATACAACAAGGCTTTGTCTTGAAATTATTGAAAAATCCGTGAATAAAGGCGATAAAGTCCTTGATTTAGGCTGCGGAAGCGGTATTCTTTCAATTGCTGCACTGCTTTTAGGTGCAGAAAGTGCCGTTGCTGTTGACATTGAGGAAAACGCAGCTGCAACTGCAATGGAAAACGCAGAGAAGAACAATATTACTGCTGAGCAGTATAAGACATATTTCGGAAATATTCTTTCCGATGAAGCTCTTGCTGACGAGATAGACGGCAAGTATGATATGATTACAGCGAATATTGTTGCTGATGTGCTTATTGCAATGAAAGACTTTTTTGTACGCTATCTCAAAAAAGGCGGTACGCTTATTATTTCGGGTATCATCGAGGAGCGTATGGATGAGGTTCTCACAGCTGTTGAGGGCGTAGGCTTCATCAGAAAGCAGGTCAGCGTAAAGGAAGGCTGGGCAGCTGCCGAGTATACCTTATAATTGGATTTAACAGGCAGAAAGGTATTTTTGCCAAATCTGACAACGTTCAATACGGGCGGTGTTCCGTTTGAAAATCCCGTATGAAGGAAGGCACTATCCAAGTGCGGGAGTAATATATATATTGACAAGGAGAATGATTAAAGTGGCATTATTTAAGAAGAAGAATCAGGTTGAGGAGAAGAAAACTGAGACTGTAGAAAACGCAGACAAGGCTAATTATAAAGAACTTGTACTCGGCGCTCTTGATAAAAAAATGGAAAAGGGCAACCTTTATGATGGCTGCATCATTATGCCCAGAGGTTTTACAATTGACGTTAGAATCGGCAGATATGAAGAAAAGGACGATGTAAAGCTGCTTCAGGTTATGTTCATTATCAATCACGATGATTTTGACGAGCCTCTTATGGACCCAGTTGATGCACAGGGTAAGACATTTGATGAAGCTGCAAAGATGGCTGTAGATATTTTCTTCGGCGGAATCTGGCATCCCCTTGACCAGTCAATGCAGAAGAAGAATCCTCTTAAGGTTCCTGTAAGATATCTCAGACAGCATTATGAATTTGAGATGTTCGCACAGTCTATCGTAAGAATAGGTGCAGCAGAAAAGGGTCAGCCTGTAATGCTTATCAACTTTATTCTTAACGAAATGCCTAAGTATCTCGGTTCCAAGAAGTATTACTGGGTAAGAATTTACCTTGCAAAGCACAAGGACAGAGAAATTATCGAAGTAAGAATCAACGGTTCTGTATGTATGGAGCTTTCTAAGTTCTTCGTTGATTATGTAAAGTCATGGGATGCTGAAAATACATTTATCTGCGAAAAGCAGTGTGCTGTATTCGTTAATCAGGCTGATGATGAGTGTCCTTTCACAAAACAGACAGTTGTTGAGGGCGCACAGTTCGTTCTTGACAGACTTGTAGACATTGACAGCCAGGATAAGTATCTTGCTATGACAAATGAGCTTGAGGAAATGGTTGGCGATAAGAACCTTGCTTCTGAGATAAGAATTTTTGTTCCTGAGATTATGGCAAAGCTTACTCTTGGCTATCAGGAGGGTGACAGCCTGTTCCTTATGGAGGATGGAAGCAATATTGAGTTCAAGAAAACTCAGCTCCGTTCATACTTCTACATTCAGCAGGCAGTTATCGAGTATCTCAGCAAGCAGCCACCACAGGAGAATGTTCAGAACATCGTAAGAACAAGTGTTGCATTCAGAGAACTTAGAAAGCTTATCCAGTCTGCTAACGAGAAGGCACAGGCAGAGGGTAAGGAATCTAATCTTACTCCTAACGATATGTACGTTCCCGGTACTGCTTACAGAGTTAATTCTGAGAATTATAAGGCTTGGTAATAGTCTGAGGAAAATTTTAAAAAGCCCTTGACAAATAGGGAAAAATGTGATATAATGTTTTATGCCGCATGCAGACAGGCTTTAAAGTTGTGCAAACACGCCCGTCGCAGCGAGTTTTGAAAAAAGGCAGGTGCCAGAAATGTACGCAGTAATTGAAACAGGCGGAAAGCAGTATCAGGTTAACGAGGGAGATATCATCTTCATCGAGAAGCTCGCAGTTGAGGCTGACGAGACAGTTACTTTCGATAAGATCGTTGCTCTCGGTGCTGAGGACGGTATCAAGGTAGGTGCTCCCTATGTTGATGGCGCAGCTGTTGAAGCTAAGGTTCTTAAGAACGGCAAGGCTAAGAAGATTACAGTTTTCACTTACAAGCCCAAGAAGGGTCAGAAGAGAAAGCAGGGTCACAGACAGCCTTACACACAGGTTAAGATTGAAGCTATCAAGGCTTAATCATGATTCGTGCAGAGTTTTATGACTCGAATGGACTTCTGAATGGCTTTAGTATAAGCGGTCACGCAGGCTATGCCGATAAGGGGAGCGATGTCGTTTGTGCATCGGTTTCCTCGGCTGTTCAGCTTATTGTAAATCTGCTGAATGAATTTGACTGTGAGCCAAAAATTAATGTAGGTGAAAATATCATTGAATGTCGGACAACCGCCTCAATGAATACAGCCTCCGCTATGCTGGAGCAGCTGAAACTACATTTTGAAGCTATTCTTGAAGAATTCCCAAAAACAATTAAAATCACTATTTCGGAGGTGTAAGTATGTTTAAGATTAGTATGCAGTTCTTCGCTCATAAGAAGGGTGTTGGTTCTACAAAGAACGGCCGTGACTCTGAGTCCAAGAGACTTGGCGTTAAGCGTGCTGACGGACAGTTCGTTAAGGCTGGTAATATCCTCGTTCGCCAGAGAGGTACACACATCCATCCCGGTGTTGGTGTAGGTATCGGTTCAGATGATACTATCTTCGCTACAGTTAGCGGAAGAGTTAAGTTTGAGCGTTTTGGCAAGAGCCGTAAGAAGGTTTCTGTTTACGCAGAGCAGTAATCATTTCTGATTGCTTATAAATCCCGAGCTTTTGCTTGGGATTTTTCATTAATGGAGGGAATCTCTAAAAACCTTCCTCACGACTTGATTTCGCTCGTGTTCCGTTTTTTAGAGATACCCTGTAACAATCCTGTTTCTCCCGATTTTTAGGAGGTAAAAAATGTTCGTTGATAAGGCGAAAATTAAAATAAAGGCAGGGGATGGCGGCGATGGCGCTGTTTCCTTCCACAGAGAAAAATATGTAGCGTCAGGCGGCCCCGACGGCGGTGACGGCGGTAAGGGCGGCGATGTTGTATTCGTTGTGGATGATAATTTCTCAACTCTTATTGATTTCCGCTATAAGAGAAAATATGTGGCTGAAAGAGGACAGAATGGCTCCTCACGAAACTGCACGGGAAAAAGTGCAGAGCCGCTTATAATAAAGGTACCGAGGGGTACTCTTATCCGTGACGCAAATTCGGGACGTATTATGGCGGATATGTCAACGGACGAGCCGAAAATCCTTGCTAAGGGAGGAAACGGCGGCAAGGGAAATGCCCGTTTTGCCACTTCCACAAGACAAATCCCACGATTTGCAAAGCCTGGATTTCCAGGAGAGGAGTTTGAGGTAACTCTTGAACTTAAGCTTCTTGCGGATGTTGGACTTGTGGGATTCCCAAATGTTGGAAAATCCACTCTTATATCCGTTGTAAGTGCAGCAAAGCCTAAAATTGCAAATTATCACTTTACAACTCTCACTCCTGTTCTCGGCGTTGTCAAGACAGGGGAGGAGCGTTCGTTCGTTATGGCGGATATCCCCGGACTTATCGAGGGTGCAGGTGACGGTGTTGGTCTTGGTCACGAGTTCCTCCGTCACGTTGAGAGGTGCCGTCTTATTGTTCATGTTGTTGATGTATCGGGAATTGAGGGACGCGACCCCAAGGAAGATTTCTGCATAATCAACCAGGAGCTTGCGAAGTTCGACGAAGATCTTGCAAATCGTCCTCAGATTGTTGCTGCTAATAAGTCGGATATGGCAACAGAGGAGCAGATTGCCGAATTCCGCAGCTTTATTGAGGAACAGGGAATGGACTTCTTCTGTATCTCAGCAGCTACAACTCAGGGTACACACGAGCTTGTTATGAAGATAGCAGAGGTGCTTGAAACCCTGCCGCCTATTAAAGAATACGAGGCAGAGCCTATTCCACAGGCTGAGCTTGATGATATGCTTGGCGCTGGCAAGAAGTTTGAGATTACCTTTGAGGACGATGTATACTACGTTGAAGCGCCGTGGATACAGCCTATTATGCGTACTGTTGACCCCGATGATTATTCCTCTCTCCAGTACTTCCAGCGTGTTCTCATTAACAGCGGAATTATTGCAAAGCTTGAAGAAATGGGCGTTCAGGACGGCGATACGGTAAATCTTGAAGGCTTCGAATTTGACTTCGTATACTAATGAGGGGCATATGACAGAACGTGATGTAAATATGTACAGTCCTCTTACCCTTGCGTTTTTAGGGGATAGCGTATACGATACCCTTGTAAGGGAGAAGCTTCTTCGAAGTGCTAATATGCCCGCTTCAAAGCTTCATTCGGCAAAGATTAAGCTTGTATGTGCGGAGTTTCAGTCAAAGGCATATGATACCATATCAGAGGTGCTGACTGAAAAGGAAATGGCAGTGCTTAAAAGGGGCAGAAATGCCACGGGAAATAACATCCCCAAACATGCAGAGGCGGCTGAATACCGCAGGGCTACGGCGGTTGAATGCCTTTTAGGATACTTGCACCTGCTGGGCAATACGGAACGGATAGCGGAGCTATTTGACGTTGCTATGCAGGGCGTTGATATAAATGAAATAATCGGGAACTGATTCCCATAGATAAAGGAGAGCTGAAAAATGTCAGGTCATTCAAAATGGAATAATATTAAGCGTAAAAAGGAAGCTACCGACGCTGCAAAGGGTAAAATCTTTACAAAAATCGGCAGAGAGATTACCGTTGTTGTAAGAGAGGGCGGTCCTGACCCAAACAACAACAGCAAGCTCCGCGACCTTATTGCAAAGGCAAAGGCTAATAATGTGCCTAACGACAATATTGAGCGTGTTATCAAGAAAGCTGCAGGCGGCGAGGATAAGAACAACTACGAGAATATGGTTTACGAGGGCTACGGTCCAAACGGTGTTGCTGTAATCGTTGAGTGCCTTACTGATAACAAGAACCGTACAGCAGGCGATGTTCGCCACTATTTCGATAAATTCGGCGGAAATCTCGGTACAACAGGCTGTGTATCCTTTATGTTTACCACAAAGGGTATAGTAATCCTTGAAAATACAGGTCTTGATGAAGACGCTGTTATGGATGATGTATTTGAGTGCGGCGGTGATGATTTCGATATCACAGAGGAAACAGTTGAAATTGAGTGCGCTCCTGAGGCTCTCCACGAGCTGAGAGAGGGACTTACAGCTAAGGGCTACAACGTACTTTCCGCTGAAACAGACCGTATTCCTGCAAATTATACAGCACTTACAGATGAGGAGCATATCAAGAAGATGAATCTTCTCCTTGAACATCTTGAAGATAACGACGATGTTCAGAATGTTTACCACAACTGGGAGATGCCTGAGGAAGAATAATAGCAGGCAATCACTAAAGGGAAACCATAAAAGGCGGACATTGCAATTTTGCTTTGTCCGCTTAATTTATCTGAGGTGAATTATGTCAATAACTCTTAAAAAATACGATAAATCGGACAGAAAGCAGCTGAAAAGGCTTTATCTTTCTGCATTTCCTTTTGAAGAACGATGTCCCTATTTCATAATGATGAACAGGGAGAAAAAGGGAAAGTCAGAAATGCTTGTAGCACGGGATAAAGGTGAATTTGTCGGCTTTGCCTATATGGTGTGTAATGAAAAGCTTGCATATATCTTTTACCTTGCGGTAGATGAGTCAAAACGCGGTATGGGCTACGGTAAAAAAATAATTGAAGCCCTTAAGGAAAAATACAAGGGCAGACGGCTTTTTCTTGCAAGGGAGCAGCTTGACAAATCCGCTGAAAATTATGAGCAGAGGGTTAACAGGCATAATTTTTATCTTAATTGCGGCTTTGAGGACTTGCCCTGCTGCATAAAAGAGGGTCCTGTTGTATATGATGTAATGGGCATTGGCGGAAATGTCACAGCTGAGGAATACCACAGCCTTATTAAGGATTGGGCAGGAATATTGCTGAAAATCGTTGATATGAAGATTATTGAAAAGCAGGTGTAAGAATGAGCGTTGAAATTAAAAAAATCAAATCCTATCCCGAACTCCGAAAAATAGCGGCTCTTGCTGATGAGATATGGCACGAGTGCTATGTGGAATTGCTGGGACAGGGGCAGGTTGACTATATGGTGGAAAATTTCCAGTCCCTTGACGCAATGACGGAGCAGATTGAGTTTCAGAAGTATACCTATTTGTCAGTTTGCGAAAACGGGGAACTTTGCGGATATTTAGGCATAAAACCCGAAGATGACGACAGACTTTTTCTCAGTAAATTTTACCTGCACAAGGACTATCGGGGAAGGGGAATTGCCACAGCAATGATGAATTACATCTTTGATGAAGTACGTAAAATCGGGAAAAAACGTGTGTATCTCACAGTTAATAAGAACAATGACCACGCAATAGATGTATACAAGAAAATCGGATATACCGTTGCGGATACTGCTGTTACAGACATTGGAGGCGGCTATGTAATGGACGACTACATAATGGAGTATACCGTATAAACGGAATTTCTGTCGATACGATGCAGAGATGATATAAGGGGCGTGATTTTATGGCGGAAGTATTATCAATCATGATAATGGCAGCTATTTTATTTTTTGTGCTAATGCTTGTCAATTTGTTCAAATTCAGAAATTACATTTGGCGAAAGAAAAATTCATATATAACCTCGGCGGAAATAATTAAAATAGTTCCCACAGATACAATGATTATGCAGCACAGGGAGTATATTCTTGAATTGCGATATATAGACGAAAACGGATTTAAAATATATGAAGATATATCTGTATTTTGTTATAAGCCAATTCAGCTTGATACAAAATATGATATGCTTGACGTTTCTGTTGTAAGGGATAAGGATTACCGCAATGGTATGAGGTATTCGTCATTTAAGGAATATGCAGAACGCTGCCCTGAGAACTGGACGGATAAAAAGAAGAAAGTCATTTATAATACTATCATTTCAGCCGACAAGCTTAAATTCAGCACAATTCTTTTTTATCCCGCAGCATATGTGGAGAGAGTCAAGCTTGCCAATCCAAAACAGATAGGCGAAAGAAAACTGCCTGATTTGAGTGGATTTGGGTTTTTGCTTTGTTTTTTGATTATGCTGTTTTTTCTTGTGGGAATTATTCAGCTTTAAAGTTCGCAAATAAATTCAATTAAGGAGTAAATATGGGAATTACAGAACTTTTATTATTATCCCTCGGACTTGCAATGGACGCATTTTCCGTGTCCGTGTGCAAGGGACTTAGTATGAAGAAAATCGACTACAAGGGAGCAGCTGTTACAGCATTATTTTTCGGCGTATTTCAGGGACTTATGCCCCTTATCGGCTATTTCCTCGGCAGCCGTTTTGAGAAATTTATAAGTACATACAGCCATTGGATAGCTTTTATCCTCCTTGGATTTATCGGCGGAAAAATGATATACGAGGTTATAAAGGGCGGCGATGATGAAAGCGTTGGCGGTGAATATAAGCTTGATATCAAGGAACTTTTTATTCTCGCTATAGCCACAAGTATTGACGCGCTTGCAGTCGGAGTTATCTTTGCGGCACAGAAAACAAATCTTGTGATGTCCGTATCTGTAATTGCGGCTATAACCTTTGTTGTATGCCTTGCAGGCGTAGTTATCGGCAACCGTTTCGGCAGCAGATACGAGAAAAAAGCGGAGCTTGCAGGTGGTATCGTCCTTGTGATTATTGGTATAAAGCTTCTGATTGACGGATTGTTGAAATAAATATAAAAAGCATACTTTTATATCGGGTTATTTCGGCTGCGTGGTGCAATACTTTTTCGCTTTCATATATATAACGCACGAGGATGCCAAAAAGTCACTTTTTTTGCAAATTTCTCAAAAAAATCAGCGTTTTGTACAAGCTGGTGCTTTGCAATTTGTGCAGGTATACGAAATTTGCAAATTAACATTTTTACTTTGGCTTTTTGGCATTTTTAGAAACACTTATTATAGAAAACATAAAGGCGGACTTCAATTGTCCGCCTTTGTGTTGTTACTGATATATTGAATTAATGCCGAAATATTCTTCAAGTGTTATATTTGCATCGCCTCTTGCAATACCCTCATCGCGTATCTTCTTTGCCATTTCAACGCCTACATAGCGGATATGCCACGGCTCGTATTTGTAACCTGTGATTTCCTGCTTGCCCTCGGGATAGCGGACAATAAAGCCATATTCCGCGCAATGCTCCTTAAGCCATATAGCCTCGGGAGTTCCGATAAATGCGTCGCTTATCTCGTTTACATCAATTGCAAGTCCTGTCTGATGCTCGGAATGACCTGGTCTTGCGGAGAAGGTATCGGCTGTAGCCTGTCCGTAAATGCGAGCGTTCTCGTTGTAGATCTGCTCCTGAGTTTCATAGGAACGGAAGCCCGATGAAATGTATATATTGAGACCATCATTTGCAGCTCCCTGAGCAAGTGCCTGGAAAGCGCTGTAGGTTTCGCTTGTAAGTCCGCCCGGATTATATGTGCTGGGGAGAGCATATGTCTTGTTGGCAATGAGTACGCCGTCAGCATATGTTATACCGTCTATTTCCTGTATTCCATTTGGCTTTATTACGGTTACTGCAACCTCACCATAAGAGCTTGGATTATTTGCATCTGTAACGCGGATTGTACAGCTTCCCTCGCCTACACCTGTGATATTGCCGTACTGGTCAACAGTTGCTACGTTTGCGTCGGAGGTTGTCCATATTTCGCTGTAATTTCCTGTTACCAAGGGATACTGTTTTGTCTGTCCAACGATAATTTTAGCTGATGTATAGCTGAGCTGAATGGTGGGGACAGAGGGTGTTGTGGTAGTTGTTGTAACAGCCTGAATGCCGACGTTTGTGCCTGTTCCTGTGCCATTACCTGCACCTACGCCTGTACCCGTTACTTTAACGACTGTGGTTCTTAATACGCCGCTTGCACCGCCAGAGGGTTTTGCTGTTACAACAGGCTTCTTATTGCTGTTGATGCGGTCAAGCTCTTCTTTAGAGCGTGTTACAAGTGATGCGTTTTTGCCCGTTGCTGTTGTAGCTGTATCAGGGGTATCTGTATACTCTGCAGCTGCTGTAGTACGGGGAATAAGCTTTATTGTATCATCGTCCTCGCCGTCCTCGCTGCCGTCAGCCTCGCCTCCTGTTACGACAAATCCACTGTTGGTGTCGTTGGAATTGGGAACTTCCCTTCCGCAGGCTGTTGTTAATGCCATACAGCACAAAGCTGTAAGCATTGCTATTATTTTTTCAGTTTTCTTTTTCATTTCTTTCATCTCCATTTTTGTCGGTAAATGATACATCTTCTCAAAATAAATTATATCATATTTAATACAGTCTGTAAAGTGAAATCAGGCTTTTGTAACTTTTTGTGACAATTTTTTGCGATTTCGTCACAAAATGATTGAAATACAAAAAAAATATAGTATTTTTCGCCTAAACCTCTTTACTTTTTTATGATAATATGATAGAATAATAGTATATTTTTCGTGAGAAATTCAGGGTGGTTTGCCCTGTTATATCGGAGGTGAGTGATTTGGAGCAGGAGCCAAAGCTTATTGGCGTATGCCTCTCAACTCTCTATGATGAAGACCGTTATAATTTTGTGAAAAAGCTTAATAAATATGCAATCGACGGCGGCTACAGACTTATTATATTCAATTCTGTTTCCGATTTGTATGAACGATACAACAAGAATAACGAGGGTGCTTCATCTGTTTTTAAGCTGATACCTTATAAAAAACTATCAGCAATGATAATATTCCCAAATTTTCTGCATAATGAAGAAATAGTTGATGAAGTTGTTGAAAAATGCTGCAAAAGAGGTATTCCTGTAATCTCTGTAGATAAGGAAATTGAGGGCTGTATATGCCTTTCTTTCAACTATTCCGATGCTTTTGAAACCTTATGCCGTCACGTTATTGAAGTTCACAGTGCGAAAAATGTGTATCTTATAACAGGTACGGAGGGCAACAACTATGCCGAGGAACGGCGTGCTGCCTACCGTAGGGCGCTGGAGATTAACGGAATAGCCTATGATGAGGATAAGGTGGGTTATGGCAATTTCTGGGAAGAACCTACAAATGATATATTGATGCAGTGGTTCGATATTGAGAAACGAAAAGTTCCCGATGCTATAATATGTGCAAATGATACTATGGCAATAGCTGTCAGCAGTTTTCTACAGAAACGTGGTTACAGTATACCTGAAGAATGTATTGTTACAGGTTTTGACGGCATTGAACAGTCAAAAATACATATTCCGCCCCTTACAACCTGCATTCCGGATTATGATGATATGGGTAGGCTGATAATTGAAAAAATTAATTCAGCCTTAGCAGGGGATGACTCTATTGAGGGAGCGAGAGTCGGATTTAATATTATGTATTCCCGTTCCTGCGGATGCAGCAATATTGCTTCTCCTGACTTTAATATGTCTATTCAGACGCTTATTAATCATATAAAGAAATCCAATGAGCGTCAGACTATGATGTGTTCAATGCAGTCGGCTATATCCAAAATGGCAGATATAAATGAGCTGGCACCTGCTATGATTGACAAGTTCAGCTTTCATACAGCGGTATTCGCTGTAAATAATGATGTTTTTGACCCTCCGGATTTTGGATGCAAGAGAAAGGGGGATAACAGTTTCAGCAAAAAGGTGGATATCCTTCATCAGCGGTATTACTGGTTTGATATTGCACCTTGTACTATTGAGCTGAATGAGCTTATTCCTCATTCTGAACTTATGCTGAAACGTAAGGAACCTATAGTTGTATGTGCCGTTAATTTTATGGATATGGTAATGGGATACTGCGTATTTCAGCCGGAAATTGATATAGACGAGTATCAGAAAATACACGCTTTCGTAAGTGCTGTTGGAGCTGCTCTTGGCAATTTCCACGGTAAAATACAAATAGGTGCTATTAATAAGCAGCTTATGCTTGCTAATGATGAGCTTAATCTTCTTTCACGCCGTGATTTTATGACGGGACTTTTCAACCGCCGCGGATTTTTTGACAAGCTCAATGAAATGCTTTTGTCTGAATATCCTGGAAATTCCACAATAGTTATAATATCTGCCGATCTTGACAGGCTGAAATATATCAATGATACTTTCGGACACGCAGAGGGCGATGATGCTATATGTACCGTAAGCCGCGCCCTCGTCAGCAGTTCTGTTCAGGGTGAAGTCTGTGCAAGATTCGGCGGCGATGAATTCTGCGTTGCGGCAATAGTTTCCGAGGGGGATGCGGGATATTATTTCAATGATTTTAAAGAGCGATTCTGCGATTATCTCTATGATTACAACCGTAAATCTGGTAAACAGTTCATTGTAAATGCAAGTATCGGCTGTTGTGTTGAAAAAATATGCGGCAGAGTTGATATTGAGGGTATGATCAGAGTTGCAGACGGAAATATGTACATTGATAAAATGGAACATAGAAAGAATAATTGAATTGGCGGCAGAATTTCTGCCGCCTTTAACGTACTGCACAAAAATAATTTATTGAATTATTGTTTCAGTACTTGTAATTTCTTTGAAAAAATGTTATAATATAATGTAATCCTATTATGAGGGTGCAAAGGAGATAAAAATGGAAAAAAATATAAAAAATACAGAAAATGAGGGCTTTTCTGACGTAATTTGCGGACGAAATCCTGTTATAGAAGCTCTTAAATCGGGAACAGCTCTCGATATGATATATATGGAAGGCAACGGCGGCAGCCTAAGCGTTATAAGGCGGCTTGCCAAGGAGAAAGGCATTCCTGTTAAGGACGTTAAAGAGGATAAGCTGAAAAAGCTTTCAGGTGGTGCTTCTCATCAGGGAGTTGCTGCTGTAGGTGCCTGCGGTGAGTATGTTACTGTTGAGGATATCCTCGAAGTATCACAGAAAAAGGGAACTCCGCCATTTATTATCATATGCGACGAAATCGAAGACCCACATAACCTGGGTGCGATTATTCGTACAGCTGAAACATCAGGTGCAGACGGCGTTATCATCCCAAAACGCAGAAGCGCAGGGCTTAATGCTACTGTATTCAAGACATCTGCTGGTGCGGCAAGCTATGTTCCTGTTGCAAGAGTGTCAAATCTTGCGGCGGCTATTGATAAGCTCAAGGAAAACGGCGTGTGGATATATGGTACAGACGCTGACGGTACTGACTACAGTGAAACAGACCTTACAGGCAGCTGCGGCCTTGTTGTAGGCTCTGAGGGCTTTGGTATAAGCCGTCTTATCAGAGAAAAATGTGATTTTATGATGCGCTTGCCTATGCTGGGAAAAATTAATTCTCTTAACGCTTCCGTTGCGGCAGGTATATTTATGTATGAAATTCTCCGTCAGCGGAGAGCAAAAAAATAATTCAGGGGAGGTAAATATGGCAGACACAAAGCTGTCCCTTGAGGACATTCTTGACGAATATAAGGCAAATCCCGATGATACCTCCACGTCAAAGGTAGGCAGGGATGACACACGAAAGATACTTAATTCTACAATTCCCGATCCGATAAAAGAAGCGGCAGAAGTTCCGAGAGCTGTTTCCCATAAGAAAAATGAGCTTTTTGACAGTGTTGAGCCAAAGGTTAATCCTGCCAATGAAATACGTCCTGCGGAGTTTTCGACAAAAAAAGCGGCTGTTGCAGGTGATGAGGGTATCACAGGAGTTAAATCAACTCACCCTATAGATAATACAGAGAATGAGGGGCTTATTGACGGTTCCTCGAAAATCCGCCCTATGTACGGCTCTACAAGGGCAAGAGAAGCGGAAAAAAGCAAAAAGAAAAAGTGGTTTGGCAGAGATGACGCGCGGCAGCCTTATTCAAAAGAAAAGGCAGCAGGGGAGTATATGTACATCCCTCCCGAGGTGCGTAAGAAAAAGCGTACAAGGGACGAGATAATCAATGAGGCTGAAGCTCCCGAAAACAGAAAGTACGTTACCGATATCGTACCATCTCCTGCAGCTCTTGAAGCGACACGCCCCATTGAGCTTGCTCCCAGAGCTGAAACTACCAATATCGATCTGAGCAGTATACGCGCTGCCTCGGAGGAAAGTATTGATGTACGTATTGCCAGCAATACAGAGGAATACACCCGTCAGGCAATGAAAACAAAGCGTACAAAGCGAATAGTTGATTTTAACTATTACGGAGATGTTCAGGACGTAGGCAGAGACATTTATGAGCTTATGGGCATACTCAAAACAAGGGTTGCTGTTCTTGCTCTGACCGCTTTTTTAAGCGTGTATATCACCATATGCAGCCGATTTAATTTCCCTATTGCGGAATTTCTGAGTATATATCACATAAATACATACCTTCTCACACATCTGCTGCTTGGTTTGTTAGCAATGTTCTATTCGTTCCCTGTTATAACAAAGGGCTTTAAGAATCTTGTGAAGCTTAAAGCGGACAGTGACTCAATGACAGCCATAACGGCTGTAGCTTGTTTTATATCGCTGCTTGCTTCGTTTTTGCGGACGGATATGGCAAGGGCGGAATTGATTCACATTTATATGCCTGTGGGTATACTTGCACTTCTTACAAATGCCATTGGAAAATATCTCATACTCAAAAGGGCAAGACGCAATTTCAGATTTGCATCCCGTGATTTCAACCGTCACGCTGTTGTATACGTCAAGGACGAAGAACGTGCGGAGCGTCTTACTCACGGCACTCTCGGTGACTTCCCCATACTTGCGGCAATGCGTCCTACGGATTTCCTTACAGACTTCCTGAGATACACATATTCCGCTGATATCACCGACAGCTTCTGCAGGAAATCTGCACCTCTTTGCCTTGGAGCATCTTTGATAATATCAGTAGTTCTCACATTTATCCGTATGGGGACACTTTTCTCAATTGAGGCATTTGTATTTGGATTATCCATACTTTCAATGCTTATATGTGCTTGTTCCTGCATAGCGCTGCCTTTTGCGGCGAATATTCCACTTGAAAAGGTTTCAAAGGAAACTATAAAAAATGACGGTATACTTCTTGGCTATCAGAGCGTTGACGACCTTTACGATACTAATTCAATCCTTGTAAAGGCTGATGATATCTTCCCTGAGGGTACAGTTCGACTTGGAGGAATAAAGGTATTTTCCAATACAAAGCTTGATGAAGCTTTCCTGGACGCTGCAAGTCTTTCCTATCATGGCGGTAGCCTGTTGCAGCAGCTTTTCGCTGACCTTATAAAGGGCAAGGAGGAACTTCTTTATCCCATTGATAATTTCTCATATGAGGACGGAATGGGACTTTGCGGCTGGATAAAAAACAGACGTATACTTCTGGGCAACCGTGAGCTTATGGAGGCTCATAATATTGAAGGACTTCCCACAAAAAGCCGTGAAACTGAATATTCGCAGGGACACGAGCCAATATATCTTTCAATTTCGGGAAATCTTGCAGCTTTGTTTGTTGTCGATGTTATCGCAGGCAGAGGCGTGAGAAAATGGGCTGAAAGACTTGTGAGAAAAAAGATATGTATGGTTGTGAAATCCGTTGACAGCTTTATTACAGCTGAGAAAATTGCGGCTGTTTACGGCATACCAAAGGGTATGATAAAGGTACTGCCGAAAAAGCTTCACGAGGATTTTGACGCTGAAACTAAAAAAACAGTACGTATGAGCGCATCTATGGCTTGTGCAGGAAAATTCAGTTCAATGGCACAGCTTATACTTGGAATCAAGAGCGTACATGCATCTGCTGTTATTGCACTTATTTTCCAGACGGTTTCCATACTCCTTGGCTTTGGATTATCAATGATGCTGATACTTTCAAAGGCTTACGAGTCGAATTATATCTATATGTCTGCTACGGCAATGATAGTTTACAATCTCTTATGTACCTTGTTTACCTGTCTTGCAGCAGGCGCTAAAAAGAGGTAATCAAAAATGTCCGACAGAAATAATACAGACAATCAGAATACGAACACAATATACATTCCCCGTGATATGCAAAGCAGACAGGCTCCACAGCGGCCTCTGAGGAGAGTTCAGCAGAGTCCGCCACAGTATGGCAATCAGCCGTATGGCGGTCAGCCAATGCAGAATCCACCACAGTACGGCAATCAGCCGTATGGTGGTCAGCCAATGCTGAATCCACCGCAGTACGGCAATCAACCGTATGGTGGTCAGCCAATGCAGAATCCACCGCAGTACGGCAATCAACCGTATGGCGGTCAGTCAATGCAGAATCCACCACAGTATGGTAATCAGCCATATTATGACGATTATTATAGGGAACCGCCCAGAAATTATCCGCCAAATAGCGGCAATCTACCTAAAAGGGCGACAGGGAGCAAAAGCGGGAATTCGCAGCAGAAAAAGAAAAAACGTAGGAAGAAAAGTCCTCTTGGAAAATTTTTCGGCAGGTTTATAAGAACTTTGCTGATAATATTCCTCGTAATTTTCGGAATGTATTCCTGCACATCAATCAGCCTGATAAACAAAATGGACTATGTGGCTACAGGCAGCCGAAATCGCCGAAGTGACGCTCTTTCTCGTAGCTATGTCACTAATGTGCTGCTTATCGGCACAGACGGCAGAACAGAGGATGAGGCGGCCAGGTCTGACACGATGATAATCGCCTCAATAAACAGCAGAACCAACGAAATAACCCTTATATCCCTTATGCGCGACTGTTATGTAGTTATACCGGGGTATGGCGAAAATAAGCTGAATGCTGCATATACATTCGGGGGCGCAGAGCTGCTTATGGACACAATAGAGCATAATTTCGGCATTGCAATTGAGGATTATGTTTCAGTTAATTTTGTTTCCTTTGCAAATGTTGTTGACAGCGTAGGCGGAATTGATATTGAGATATCAGATGCTGAGGCGCAGGAAATCAACACTATTATGCAGGCTGAGGTTAACAGCATTATGGGAGATGACGTTCTTGACGATCTCCTTGACGGCGGCGGTGAGCTTCATCTCAACGGCAAGCAGGCGCTTTCCTATGCACGCATAAGATATATCGGAAATGCCGATTTTGAGCGTACTGAGCGTCAGCGGAGAGTTATTGAGCTCGTAATGGATAAGGTTAAATCCTTCAATCCTACTATTCTGCCGAATATAGCTTCAAGCGTACTCCCAGGGTTTGAAACAAATATGTCGACAGCTGAGTTGTACTGGCTTTCTCTCAAAGCACCGTTTATTGTTGGTTATGAACGTCAGCAGCTGCAGGTGCCTGCGGAGGGGACTTACTACGGCGAATACAGAGATTGCGGCGATTCACTTATTGTGGATTTCAATGCAAACTATGATTTAATTTATAAAACTGCATATTGATAAAAAAGGGTATCGTGATTTTTCACGATACCCTTTAACTATACATTATTCCATTTCACTGAGAAGCTTTTCTGCGCTTGCAAGCTTAACGCTGATAACGAAAAGCTCCAGTGCCTTCTCTAAATCCTCCATAGAGGGATATGTGGGAGCAATACGGATGTTTCTGTCGTCCTTGTCAATTCCGTAAGGGAATGTAGCACCGGCACCTGTAAGTGTTACACCAGCCTCTGCACAAAGCTTTACAACCCTTTTTGCACAGCCGCTGAGAGCGTTGAATGATACGAAATATCCGCCCTTAGGCTCTGTCCATTCACCGATTCCGAGAGGGGTAATTTCCTTTTTCAGTGTATCGCATACAAGGTTGAACTTAGGAGCGATAATTGCTGCGTGCTTTTTCATATGTTCAACCATGTTCTCATATGTGCCGAAGAATTTAACGTGGCGGAGCTGGTTTACCTTATCGTGACCTATGATTGATATACCAAGATAAGTTCTTAATTCGTCAATGTTTGCCTTGCTTGCACCCATAGCAGCAACACCTGCGCCAGGGAATGTAACCTTTGATGTTGAACCGAAGATATATACTATATTCTCATTTCCTGCTTTTTTGGCCTCATCGAGAATATTGAGGATATATGTGGGATTTTCTACAAGGTGGTGGATGCAGTAAGCATTATCCCAGAAGATACGGAAATCCTCAGCAGCGGGCTTAAGATTTGCGAAACGCTTTACAGTTTCATCACTGTAGCAGATACCGTCAGGATTTGAATACTGGGGAACACACCAGATACCCTTGATTGATGCGTCCTCAGCCACAAGCTTTTCAACCATATCCATATCGGGGCCTGTGGGTGTCATAGGAATATTTATCATTTCGATTCCAAAAAATTCAGTTACCTTGAAGTGTCTGTCGTAGCCTGGAACGGGACAAAGGAATTTAACCTTTTCAAGCTTATTCCAGGGAGTTGAACCGAGGATACCTTTATTGAATGCAGTCTGGATTGACCAGTACATTGCGTTAAGGCTGGAGTTTCCGAATACAATTACCTCGTCCTCGTTTACGCCGAGCATATCAGAAAAGAGCTTTTTAGCTTCGGGAATACCGTCAAGTACGCCATAATTTCTTACATCTGTACCATTTTCGGTTAAAAAATTATTATCGTCAAAAGCTTTGAGCATATCAACAGAAAGCTCAAGCTGTTCTTTACAGGGGTTACCTCTTGCCATATTAAGACAAAGTCCCTTAGCTTTAAAATCGTTATAGAGCTGCTCAGTTTCATTTTTAAAACCGAGGAGCTGTTCCTTGTTCATTTCTGATAAAAACATTTCGGAACACACCTTTCCATATTTATCGGGCAAAAACGTCATTGTAAATGCCCTATTAAAGTATACCATAGGCTGAGAATAATTTCAAGTGACAAGATTACGAATAATTTGGGCTATTTCGACTTTTTTTTAGTGTTTTCATCTGAATTTGTCCGTCAGTGGTAAAAACGTGTACGTCTACGACGGACAAAATGGAGAAAAAACGGTTTTTTATTTAAAATTTATACAATAAAATTAATAAAAAATATTCGTTCATAAAAAATTTACGCTTTTCCTAATTACAAAATAAAATTCGGGTTGACATCTTAGTTTTTTTGTCGTATAATTGTATTAAACACAATAAATAAAAATCTGTTCACAAATCGTATAATTTTGTATTGTTTTAAGATTATTTTAAGATTACTCGTTTATAATTATAATCAGATATAAAAAATATAGTACGTGATAATATTCAGAAATGGAGGTTGTATATATGAAAAAAACAATTAAAAGTATAGCGGCTCTGGTTACATCGCTGTCGGTTATGGCAGGGATTGTACCTGTTTCGAGTTTTGCATATGAGACAGGTACTGTCGATATGTCAGATATTACTCTTGAATTCGGCACAATGAAGTCAATGAGCCTTGAAATGCAGTCTATGCCGAAAATTCTTGCTGATGATGAAATAGAGGACTATCTTCTCGGTGCACACCTTGATGCCAATAACAGAGCAGTATATGATGCTTTTTTAGGGCTTACTGAGCCTTCTCTCGAAGAATTTACAGTAAAGCTTCCCGAAACGGTATCCTTTAAAACAATGGATATTGAATCAGATGAAAATATGGATTTCTATAACGCCGTATTTACCAATTGTGCCAGCGGTATGGAGGCATCATCCTTTGATACCCCCTGGATTTTCTGGCTTGACCAGAACTTTACATCTGTTTCCGCAAGTAATATGAAATATACCAGAAATGCCTTTACAAAGGAGTATACCTTCTACATAGAGGAGCTTACTTTTGCCCCTGCAATGTATGCTGGTTTTGATTCATTTGATCAGGTGCTTGATTATAAGGCAGCGCTTGAAGAAACTGTTGATAACTACGTTATCGAGGGCGAGACAACGGAGGAAAAGCTGAAAAGTATTCACGATAGTATATGCTATTTTACCGATTATGACACAGGCGGAAGATTTTCCGGCTCTGCATTAAGCGCTCTTGTTGAACCTGGAGCTGTTTGCGAAGGATATGCCAAGGGCTTTAAGATTTTAGCCGATAAAATAGGAGTTCCCACTGTATGCGTTTTCGGCAATTTTGATGAAGAAACTGCATCAGCGCATATGTGGAATTATGTGCGTATGGATGACGGCTACTGGTATGCTATGGATGTTACCTGGGACGATTATGACGGAGATTATGGCCTTGAGATGATATATGATTATTTCCTTAAAGGCTCTGATGATTTCAATGTAAAGCATACTGAGTTTACAGACTATAATCTGACACATCTTGAATTTCCTGAGATTGCAAGCTGGAATTATGGTGAAAACATACCAGATGTTCAGGTAACAACTATGCCTGTTACAACTACAACAACCAAGACTACAACAACTACCACAAAGCCCACAACAACTACCACAAAGCCTACAACTACAAC
>JAZSEJ010000054.1:0-33371 GCA_045531615.1 Ruminococcus sp. | reverse complement strand
TAGAGCTTCATTTCCTGTGTGGGCTTTGGCGTCACTGTATAATCCGGCTGAAAAGGAATGTTAGGGTAGTGGTTTTTTACATCTGCAATGTCACTTCTTTGGGAAAGCATTTCAGCAACTGACTTTACAATCAGACTCTTGATGATTTCACTTTCATGCAAATTTCCAAAGTAAATATGATGTTCACCTCTATGAGCAAGCCCAGCAATTTTATCTGCCATCTTTTTCATCTCTTGGTGAAGCTGCTGTTCTGCAGGAGTCAATTCATTCTGGTCTACAATTGCTCTTGCATTCGGAATGAACTGTGACTTCCGAGCGTAGTCAGCACCCTCGGCTTCAACAAGGATTCCATCGCTGCCGTTGGCATCAAGGAAGAGGATACAGTGTGCGGTGTTGCCTTTCATATACATCAGATCTCTGTTCTCGATGATTTCGGGGCAGTCATCCAAGGGATGATCTCTCATCTGTTCGAACCTCTTACCGTAGAGGGGAATGACTTTCTCCACTTCAATCTGCATCGGCTCGTAGCTATAAGCCTTGTGATTCAGCGGAGCGTTGAATGTGATTTTCTTCATTGGCATCATCTCGCTTTCCTTTATAATGTATAGGGGAAATAAAAAAAGCCGAACCAATCGAGAGGAATGACTCCCAATCAGTTCGGCATAACGAACAAGAAACCGTCTGAAACTTTGTGAAAGATTTTCGCAATAAAAAAGAGCAGATTTCGGAATTTTCCTTCCAAATCTGCTCTGGGTTCTCTTGAAAATGAAAAGACGCCCGTTCAAGTCACCAAAACACTCGAAATCGGCCTTAGGTGATCCACGGTTTTGCGAATAAAATTTTTGTGTCCATATATGCAAAAAAGTCCGAAAAATCGGACTTTTTTGGCATGTGATCTTTTTCGTCACATATAGATGGCTAAAGACTCCAATTTTGATACAATGCACCCTCTGATTTTTGGAAGGGTGCATCTTTTGTTGTTGGAAAGTTATCGTTTTCTTTTTGTATAGTCCCTATTTACAACCAATACCAGATTACGCATTGATATATAGAACAAAATAAAAAAGCAATTATTCAAGCTCTAAAGTTTTTAAAATCAAAGCGAAGAACTCCCGCCCCCAAGATGTTTTAAGCCTTTTCGAAGCATAATCTTTCCATTCCGTAATATGTACTTCTGGATTAGTATCTTTATAAAAAAACGCTTGAATAACAGGCTCAATTTTATCAATGTCGTACGCTATCTTAGCGTTGATTGTACTTTGAGTTTGAAACTCATCCATAATCATCTTTCTTCCGCCCAGTCCATAAATTCTAGGAATAGAACAGAGATACTGATAATAAATATACCTAGCTTTTTCCATAGCAATATCCTTTTCGGTTTTGTCTCCAACTGCTATATCACCGTATTTTGCTTCAGCTAAATCATGTAAAAGGAGTATTTGTAATATTGTCTCTTTACAATAATCCGTATATTCTTGCTTATCTGAAATCTCGTATTCAAAACACTGCTGAATATTATTGGGAAGAAAAAACATACCAATCAAAAAGCAAGCATACATATGATCAGCAATCATCTCAGGTTGGTCAACATTTCTTTTTACCCAGCCTTTTCTTTTTCTAGTTTTTACAAGGTATAATTCTGATAATACATCTCTGATTGAATTTTTTTGTTCTATCAGTTCGTGCATAGTTGTAAGGTATTCTTTTATTGTGGTGCTTTGAATCCTTGAGGATCTAATGAGCTTAGAGATTAAATCTGATAAAATATTCTTATATCTAGAAACTATTTCATCTTGCTCTTTTCTGTATTGATATAAAGTAAGTAATGTGATAATATCAAGGTAAATCGCTTTATTCGGCTCTTTTTTACTTGATAACGATTTGTTTATACTAGATATTAGATGCTCCATGGTGTATGTAATTGGAATTAGTCCATCATCAACAAACACAGGATCATCACCGTTTATGTAGGATTTATCACCATAATACGATAAATGAAAACCTCTGTTGATTGCATTTAACCGTTCATTATAAATTATACTTTTTAGAAAAAGTTCTTGTTTTGAATTTTCATTTATCCACATAAGACTCACTGATAGAGTTCTAAATAGTACCAAAGATCCGTCTTCAACAGCTTTGTTTAATAATACACAATCATCAGAAAATAACGAATGATATAGTTCCTCCCATTTGGCTAATAGAAAATTCTTTGCCTGACCTTGAGCAACTGTATCTTGCATTCTTCCAATCAAATAAGCATATTGTGCTTTTATTGTATCGCTATTTTCTTTTTTATACGCCTTAATCAATTTCTCAACGATCAATTTCTGTGTAGTGCTAGGTTGATTCATTATCAAATCTTTGATAAATCTATTAGTTAGAGCTGTAAATACAATACCTTTTCCTAAACTTCCAGATCTTATAGTACTTTGCCTAATTAACACATTGGCAAAATGAACTGCAACAAAATAATCAGTGGAAAATTTACTTGCAAAAATGGTAGAATTAATACTATTGTTACTGTCATCCCTTTTTAGAATAAACACATCATAGGCATGTCTAGCAGCAGCATAATAATCGTCTGTGTTCTTTAGCTTCTTTAGATAGTATTCCTGCAATCTAACAGTAAAACTGGTATCGAAGCTGGAATTACTGTATACTTTCAGGATAGTATGTAGTGTTCGATAGTCGATATTATTAGTTATATATGACCATGTTGCCTTGTAAACATACTCAATATCTTTGTCTGGAATACCATAACTATAAAGTCTATTAAGAGTAGATAGAATTTTCCTATATTCCAAACTAAATTGGCCATCTAAATTATCTCCCTTAGAGAGTGGTCGAATTTCAATTTTTACTTCTGACATCAACATATATGTTTTTAATAAACTATCGTCTCTAATTTTATCTGGAACGATTTCATCTTTCCCAATACAGAATGTAAATCTTCCAAAATAATTTTTACTCTCTTTAATCAAACTTATAAAATTGTTTATTATAGCATCTAATTCTTGGTGATTATCGCTATACTCGTTAATTCCATCAACCATCAGCAAGTAATGTGTATCTTTGTTAAGCTGAATATGGTTATTTATACAATCTATAAATTGCCTGAGTTGCTCTTGCGCTTCTTCAATTTTTGATAAATCTAGCTTATTTAAATCAATAAGAATCGGATATAACAGACCATCTTTCGAATCGCAATTAATAAAATGATAGTATAGTAACGTAAAAAGCGTTGATTTTCCAGCACCATATTTGCCAAATAGAGATAAAGGGAAAAGTGAACTGGAGTTTATAATTAGCTGAGCCACATCGTCCAGTGAGATATTCTGATCGTTAAGGAATAAGAATTTTTCTATGAGTTTGACCATTTCAGAATAATTCTCATCATTCCTTTCAATAACTTTCATAACATCGTCTAAATAAAATGCTTGTTTCTTATGAAGAAGCGAGGAATCATATTTATAACTAACTGCTCCATACAGCAAATCATATTTATTTTTGATAAAAGTGGCGATATCATACGGATCAAGATTTGTGATTGATTTTGCAATATCGGTTAAATAGTGTAAACCACCAAGTTTTGAGATATCTGTCTCATCTGCGTTAAGCAAACATACTTTGTTTTTTTCTTCGGAATTCAATAATCTACGAATTGCTTTCCATTCAATTTTATTCGTCCATGCTTTATTAATATATTCATTTGATATTACAACAACTACTAATGAGCACTTAGTTGCATAAATATTTTCCAACACTATATCAGCATCTGATCCGTTGATCACTGGCTCCTGAAATTCATCAAAAAAAATACTGTCTTTAGAAAAACCAAGTTGTATGAGTATGTTTACAATCTCATTAACCCTATGTCTATACTCACTGGCAAAGGAAATGCCTATTTCATAATTGTTTTCGTTCATTATGTTCCCCCCCACGATGCATAAAATAAGTTAGATTTCTAAATCTGTTAAATCCTCTACCATTGCAATATTTGCAAGCATTTTTGAACAACCTCTTAACTTAGTTTGAAGAACAGCCAACTCATTCCTAAAATCCGAACATTCATCTGCATTGACAAATGCCCCAGCAATTTTCTTTCTATGCCATTTTGCAGTAAATGGGCGTATTATTTGATTCAATACAATCACAGCGATTTTGGTAAAATTTGGAGCTTCACGACCTTTTCGTTTGAGTATCTCTCTAGTAATTTCAAAAAGGTTGTAAACACTCGTTAGTGCTGTTTCTTCATCACCGGTATCACCATCCAATTGCTGAGTTGTCACCCTAGTAATTAGTTCTACATACATTTCCCACGCTGCCTCTTGATCGCCGGCAGAAGGAATGAATGCAACATCAACAAAGCCAATGTGCAATTTGATTTCGCTAAGACCGTATGTCTTAAATAACTCACTAAATTTATATGACATTTTCATTTCCTGGTATAATTAAATCATCCCACAGCAAATGATTCAATTACACAAACCTTTCATAAGAGTAAAAAGTGTGATATAATCAAAAGTGCTTTTACCACACAGGAGGATAGGGCAACACTGGGGAGCGACCTGAGCGCCTGTGTGAGTTTTAGAAAAGGGGGATATCCCCGATGGATGAGCTTTCAACAACCGTATTTAAGCTGTTGTGAAAATCATTTTAATGAAAAATATTATTCATCCATTTCGATTCAATTATATTTTGAACACGCAAGATTTGACGAAACGCATATGAATCCTCTGAAATATCTTCATAATCATAATATGATGTCATATTCCCATCTGAATCAATAATCAACGTCATTATGCTCCTATAATAAAACCTGATACCGTTTCATTATAGGAGCATGTAAAACAGTAACAAAACGTATTATCTTTCATTTAATAATTCAGTTTTGAGAAGGCATAAGTCAAACACATCAAGCTTTCCGTCTTTGTAAAAATCGGCGGCTGTCCAATTGTCAAGTTGAATGTCAAGTGATCCCATAAGCCATTTTGAAAGAACTACCGCGTCTGCCACAGATGTTGCACCGTCGTTATTTATATCACCGTATTCAATTTCATCAAGGGGTACAAACCTGTGATTATTTGCAAGAGCATAGCTGTGCGCCTCTGTGTTGTAATATCCCTTTATAATGCAATCCTCGTTCGCAATTACCAAAGGCTCTTCAATAAGCGGAATTATAATACTTCTGAAGCTTTCATATGCAGGTATTGCTGCACCAGAAATTTCAACACTTTTCGGAATTACAAGTTCCTCAACAGCAGTATTTAAAAAGGCGTTCTGTCCGATATATCTGAGATTATCGGGCAAGGCTACTTCATTAAGAGCAGGGAGGTCTGTGAATGAACAATAATCAATTCCCTCAGCGCCTTTAATTTCCACTGTTTTCAAAGAATCACAGGATGCAAAAGCACCCACACCGATATATTTTACATTTAATACAGCAGATTCAAGCTTCGGACAACCGATAACAGATAATTTATTTGACAGCTCGGGAGAATTTATTTCAAGTTCTTTCAGACTTTCCATTCGCTGCAAATGCACGTACTGATAACAGTCAGGAACAACAATTTTTGTAATTCCTGTCTGACACAAAACAGTATCCATATCTATTCCGTAAACCTTATGACCGTCAAGCTCATTGGGAAGTATGATAGGTTCATTCAGAAGTACAGCTTCATCATTTACAGGTAGCGTTGTGCCGATAATAAGTGCAGAGCCGTCGTGCATTATTTCGTATTCCCATATATCAGATACGTATGTATTTTTTTCTTTGTCAATTTCTTTCCTGTACTGCATTGCGTAAAGTTCCATGACGATTTTATAAGTTCTGTCATCCATTTCGTGAATACTTCCCGCACAATTAAATTTCGTTTCAAGCTCAACCAGTACTTCAACACTTGGTTCTTCGTCGTAGGAAATCTCATAATAAGGGCCGTATTCATATTCGGGAGCCGCAATTATACGTTCTTTTCCGCTGTCATCAAGCCAATATTCGCAAACTGAATAGCTTTCGGGAAGCTGATATAAAATATCGGGATAATAAGCTGTTAAATCAGCATTTTCATTATTGTAGAAATCAAACGTATCATCAGCCATACTTGCAAGAAAGAATTTATCATCAAGAATTTCATCAAGCTGCATACGCTTCGGCGGAGTACCTGTTTTGATAGTTTCCCTTGCATATGGGCAATAAATATTAGGAACATCGGAGCGTTCAGTTTCAAAGACCATTCTGCATAGTGCAAGTACTTCATCTGAAAGTGAATTTTTGTCGGAAACAAGCAGGCTGTATTTCAGAAATTCATCGTAATAGCTTTCGTCAAGGATGGTACTGTTGTGATTTTTCTTCATAGCATTTTCCAGCGTGTAGGAATATGAAAACGTTTGGGCATTTTCAGCACAGGAAGCCGTTATATCAGGTTTTAAATGAACAATCGGTGCAAGCAGTGAAACCATAAGCATTGATAATATTATTTTTTTCATAATATACACTCCTTATTAATATATATACGCTGTCTTATCTGTATTGCTATTATATACGTACCATGAATTATATACGTTTGTATCCTGCTGAATAGTATAAAAACGCAAGCGAGTATCATATGTAGTATCTGAATAAGATGAATTATAAGCTAAGCTGGCTATATTATTATCACATAAGGGTGTAAAATTAATTGCATTTGAAATACTTTGATCCCCTCTTTTGTGTGACCAAATACTACAAGTACCTCCATGTTGAGTACACGTTCCATTTCCATGTCTTAAATAAAAATGAAAGTCAAGTGCACCAGAAGTCCTTGTTCCAGTATGCATTGCTATTATTCTTTGTGAATTCTCATTATATCCTGTTGGTAATATAAATTGATTTTCGTTAGATAAAGTGATTTTTTGTAAATTTGTTCCCATGATTTGAGAATCTCTCATCATTTGCTGTTCAACAAATTGTATTAATTCAGTACTATTAGGTATGCTTGAATAATAATTTTGTAATTGTGTTAATGTACTAAATTGAGAATATGAAGATAAACTTAATTCACCTGGTATCAATTTATGTGTGCTATTGCCATTTACATATCCTTGATCATATATTTGCAATGCATACGCATAACAATTCATTTTTTTTGAAAAATTATATATTGAAGGATAAGGCGTAACGTCGTTGTATTTATTTGGTGCATACGTTAATGTATAATTTGTATCTGTTTCATATGTAATCGTATAGTATAGTGGATTTATGTCAGTTGTAGCATTAGCTTCATACACAGCACATGTATTTGAAGTTTGTTTAATAGCCAATCCATATGGATAAACACCAACCTTACTATTGGAACGATAATAATTTTGCCATGAACTCACTACATTTGTAATATCTAGATTATTGTAACTATTAGTGTTAACATCGAATCTAAGAGTGCGAACTGCTGTTTCAAAGTTCACACCACCCCAATACGGCATATATTGATTTAATAATACATATAAATCTAAATAACCTGCATTTCCAGAATCATCATGTCCGTTGAAATATATGTGAAGTTTTGCATCAGTAATTGTAACATAGTCACTTGAAAATACAAACGATGAAGGGATTGACATTAGAGCTCCAAATCTATTTCCGGCAATTGCACTTCCACCAATTTTAAATACATCGTCATTTATATAAGAATTTGGATAAGCTTCGCTAATTGTAGTTGTAAATATATTATCAACTACGGTTATTTCTTGATTAACACTTACAGGGAAACTTCTTTCTTCTGATATAAGCCAATCTTCATTTAAAATGTATGACAACATATATCCATCTTTAAATTTTTCAAGTGAAACATTAATATCATGACTTTGAATTGTCTTATTTTCGGTTTCGTACATAAAAGGAGTGGAAATATAAAAAATTGAATTTCCTGTTTCATCAAAAAAATATATAGTATTGTCGTTACACAAATCTGCATTTAAGCCATTAGATTTTATGAAGAAAGTTAATTCATCAGGCAATGTATTTTTATCTGTTAAAGTAATGTTTTCTTCAACCGATATAGGTTTAATATCAATTTCTATGTCACATGAATTTAACATAGACTCATACTGGACAGTTGAATATTTTTTATCAATAGTAGTATTTGTTATTTTTTCTACGTTCATATCTTCAACTTCCAAATTTGCTTCGTAATTTTTCTCTGCAATTTTGATAGAACTTTGTTTGGTATTTGTATTTGTTTTAGAGCTAATTGAAGTAAGTGTGTCATTATTAGGGGCGATAATGTCCCATGAAATATTATGCTTTCCGTAAGTAAGGGAAGCTAAGGGCGTATCATCAATGGTATTAAGACCTTTAGCATAACTGCTTGAAGATAGTGTAATGCTCATTGAATTCTTTGCATTTGTATAATCGCCATTCTCATTTTTTATAAGAGTGTTATCTATATCAATCCACTCTCCGTTTACATTATAATGAATAGGGGTAGTATAAACAAATGCTGTTTTTGTACCATCTGAATTGCAAAAATGTTTTTCATATTGAGAACGCATAGATATAATTTCAAATGGTTCTTCGTAAATAGCTGAAACATTTTTGCTAGGACTTGTGGAAACTATGAGCGATGTAAAAATCGCTATTAATGAAATCACGGAAAAAACTTTTTTTAACATTTTAAATACCTCCAATTAAATTGATAAGTTTACATATATGTTAACATAAGATTGATTACATTTAATATCAGTTTATTCTGAAACACATTAAGTATAATTACTTATGTAACAAGATTAACACTATTGGTTAATTTATCAGCTTCATGGTAATCATTCCTCCACATAAATTCTTGAAAATCTCGCAAACACTCTCGAGATTACAATTTTACAAACTTATTACTCCACATAGTTAATAAAATCCTCAATTTTTAAACAAGTTTATGCTGTTCTAATCATTTTTACGAGTTACATCCTTGTTAATATCAGATTCATTTATACCAAATAACAAGAAAGGGTAAATCATCAATATAGGAAAGCTCAAAACCGCACAATCAATAGCAAAAAATAGCACTTCACTCTCAAGCAAAATACCTGCAAATATCAGAATCAAGCTTAATATAATGCCATATAAAAATATTCTCAAACAAGTGAATATTGTGTAATAAAGAATCTGACATTTTGAAAAAGAAAGAAATTCTAAAAAGTTAAGTGTTTCTTTTTCAAGGTCACATTCTCTGATAATAAAAACAATCATTAATACAATTGCAATTACAAGATAGATAGTATGGAAAATTCTTAATATCTTTGCTAAAAATTCATATATGCCGATTTCATTTTCATCTGCTGTCTGATTTGTTTCGTATTTTGTAGCCTCATAGTTTTCATCATTTAGTATATTAATCATATTCTCAACGTCGGTATAATTTTTCAGAATCACTTTATATACTTTACTATCTTCAAATTTTCCGATTTCTTCAATGCTTTCAATATTATCGTAATTATACAGATTATCAGCATTATTTTCATTGCTTATAGATACTGCAATGGTACGTTTATCAATGGTATTATAAAAGTTATTGTACAAATACGAATTAATTCCGAATTGCCCAATACAAAAAATCCAAGAAATAATAATCATCAATATATACGGAATCAGCATATTATACCGCAAGTTCTGCTGATTCATTTTATAATAAATTTTAAATTTATCAGATACAATGTTTCTTTTCATATTCTGTCATTTACCCATAATTCAAGAGGACTTATATTATTGATTCTTTTGGTTATGAAAAACAATGAAAATACAGGAATTAAAAATAACAGAAACAGCGGTGTTGTTATTGCACCTGCCGAGAATATAATTTCCATTTTAGAAAAGGAAAAATCAGATACAAGGTACGTATTTTTGATAATAAGTGAAGATATAACAGCACATATAATTCCTGTTGCATATCCCAATAATATCAGTATTCCATAGCCTTTAAGATATGTTTTGAGAATAAAATTATTTGAATAACCCAATGACTTCATCAACGCTATTTTAGGCTTTGATTTTTTCACCATTCCTACCAATAGCGCAATTGAAAGTATACCGCCAAAACAATATACTGCAACGCAAATTCCATCGGTAATAATTTTTATAATTCTTGGTGCAGATGTATTCATTTCACTTCTGACATTCACTCTTAATCCAGCAGAACTTAGGCTTGATAGAACATCATCTACATTTCTCACGTCATCTACATATACTAATATAGGATACATTCCTCGTTCAATTGAGCCGTCATCCGTAGAATCATTCAGCATTTTCACATTGTCAAATGACATAAAGCAAACATTATCATTTGTATAGGAAGCCACAGCATCATAAGTTCCGGCAACAATAAATTCGTGTTCAACTGTCCCTATCTGTGTTATAGTTGAATCACCGTCGAAATGCTCTATTACTAGGGAAATCGTAACGGTTTTTCCAAGATAATCCTCACCGTTTACATATAAACTCTTATCGATACTGCGTTCATATGAACGGTCTGCATAGAGTTTTTCAGGAATTATACAATAATTATCGGGAAATACATCAATTTTTCTTGAAAGCTCAGGCATTGTAGTATCATCACAGCCGTAAATATATATTTCACCATCTCTTTCGGATGTTTTTATCTCTAAAATTTCACCGACTGAAAAGGCATAGTCCTGAAATGCAGCTGTTGAAATATGCTTATTTGCACTTTTTATAGATTCAAGCAGTATATCACGACTGATACTTTCATCATAGCCCTTAGCAAATATTGTTCGGCAATCAATCTTATTGTTTATAGTATTAGTCATCAATGCCGACAATGAATTATACAGCACAGTGGTAGCAACAAGCAGGAGTGTCAATATCACGTTGATTATAATATAGCTGATTGTATTTATTTTACTTGAATAAACAGTATTGCTGATAAGTTTTATGAGATAACTTCGTTCATTCATAATTTATCTCCTTCTGCTCAGAATACCCGAATTCATATCAAAAATACTATCCGCATAATCTTCAACCACATTGTTATGACTTACCATAATTACACATTTATCCACAGCAAGCTCGGAGAAAATACTGAGTATTTTTCTTTCATTATCAACATCAAGATTTCCTGTTGGTTCATCAGCAAAGATATATTTAGGATTATTAGCTAATGCACGTGCTATTGCAACACGCTGTTGTTCGCCACCTGATAATTGCTTGGGATAATGATCAGTTCTGTCCTTTAAATCGACCATTTCAAGTAATTCCTCAGCTCTTTTTTTATTCTCATTGAATGATTTGCCTTTAATTGCATACATAGGCAGAATTACATTTTCCAAGGCAGTCAATTTATTGTGGAGAAGATAGGATTGAAATACAAATCCAAAATTATCTCTCCTGAAAACAGTCTGTTCTTTCAAACTAAGTTTTGTAATGTCTATACTATCGACCTCTATTTTCCCCTCATCCGGAGATTGCATTAAGGCTAAAATCTGTAATAATGTAGTTTTTCCCGAACCCGAATGTCCCATTATCAATGAAATGCCTTTTTCAATAAAATCCGCATTTACATTGGTTACAGCTTTTATACAGCCATTATACGTCTTACAAATGTTAGTTACTCTAATCATTATTCCTCCATCACGTTATTGTAATAAATAATTATGACAAGTGTATTATAAATAAAAAACGAATATTTATGGTACACTTATTTAGTTTCGATTTTAAATATATTAATTTGAATTTTAAATTAAAATCTCAAGGAAATACCGCACAAAGCTTGTGTCCATAATATAATGTCATAAATCTTTGTGCGGTATTACAATGTATGAATTCGTAATTTTATATTATAATTATTAAGTACTACTCATTTGTACATAATCGGCATTAAAACCACCACGATTACCAGATGTTGAAAAAGTATAGCAACGTGTACCGGATGAAGCATTGCCAAGACTTTTCGAATAGGTTGTTCCAGTTTTTTCTAAATCAACTGTATCGCCACAAAGTTCATTGTAGTCCCACACAACACCAAAAATAGTTGTCTTAGAACATACATCTACATCCACACTGGTTTTACCGCTATATAAAGTTTTTGGTCTTATCTTAATGTGATAATTTGCTGAATCAAAACTTCTATCTGCACCTGCCATCCATGAATTATAAGCAATATCAAGTGTTGATGTATAAGAAGAAGCGTTGGATATACCTACGGCGATTGATGAAGAAGCAACTGCAAATGCAAGTACGCTTGCTACAATTTTGTTTTTTAATATTCTCATTTTTAAATACTTTCTGATTGTTTAATACAATCATAAAACAGTTTTATTTTATGGGAACCTCTAAAAACCTCCCTTACGGCTGAATTTATATGATAAACATTATTTGCTGTGTTGCCAAACCTTGCAATACATCAAGTATTACTGCGGTTTGTCGCCTTGCAAATAATATTTATCATGTACAAAATTCATCTCGTATTCCGGTTTTTAGAGAACCCCTTATATAATTATGCCTCAAAACTGACCACAGCAAAAGCTTTTTGACGCATAACACATTCATTTGTTTAACACAATATAAAATCCGCAATTAGTTGTATTTAAAATCTAATATTCAAATTCTCACTATTCAATAATTATATTGTGTCTATCAATAAGACAGGTTAAACTAATCCTCTTATTAACATCACCTGTTCGGACTACTGTAAATCCCGCAGATTGAATTGCTTTGAGAATTTTTTCGTCTAAAGACATTGTTGCAGATAAACGTCGTAATGTTTCATTTGGCATATTAACTTTTCTTAAATTCCATAAAAACGGCAAATCATCAGAATCACAGGAATACCTCATGGTATTAGTTAAGATAACGTCGCCTTTATAATTTATATATTTTGGAGAGTTATTCAAAATATGTTCTTCCATCTTTGTATAAAACTCCGTCAGACTGTTTTTTTCGTCTAAAATTTTATCAAGGATTTCATATGGTATTTCCTTCAAATAACCAAGAGTAATACCATCACTTGTAATATTTAAAGTTGTAAAGTAATATTTCTTTGCAAAATTCAATATCATTATAAAAACGGGCGCCTTTTCGTCAAAAGCATCAAAGTACAAATTAACATTAACTCCATTGTTAATAAAATAATACTTTATTGCCGATGAGTTGTTTGGATTATGAAGATTTTTATACTCATCGAATAATCGCTCAATTACTTCATGTTTCATATTTCTCTCCTCTATTTCTTTATATATCTATGTGTACCTTATTTTAATCCACTATCCGCAACTTAAGCATTCAAAGATTAGAACGTTTTTATGATGGAATTTAGATTTACGAGTATTTTCATATCGTGGTGTAGAGACATCATCTGGTCGAATAGGAACTACTGAATGCTGAATTTCACTGATAACTCTTTTAAGGGCATCTCTAAAAACCCGTTTGATTAAAGAAAAAACAGATAGGTGCGGCAGCTGCAAGGAAACCTTCCGAAGGCGTGCTGCCGCACTCCAAGGGAAGTTGACGCAGCAGATGTCGTGCATAGTTGTTTTTTCTCAAAAGGGGTTTTTAGAGTTGCCCTTAAGAACTTTTACACGGTGAAATGGATTTCTGCTAAAGACAGCTGTAGCAAAACGGTCATGTAAGAAACCATGTTCCATCACTATGCCACATATAAAAATCATAACTGCTTAAAGAACGAGTTACAACATAAATCAATCTTGAATCAACTCCAATATGTCCAACTACAGTATTATTAGAAGTATACTCAGTAATAGAATAACCCGAGCCTGACGCATCAAGTGTCATATTGCTTACAATTCTATTCATCAATTCATTTCATCAGCAGATATAAAAATATTACCGCAATCTAGTAAGCACTCCCTTATCCATTTCACAAACGGTATCGCAGAGAATTTCAATATCCTCCGAGGAATGAGATGCAATAAGAATTGTCTTGCCTTGTTTTTTCAATTCAAGGAGATATTTACGCATATCCGCAACTCCATCCTTGTCAAGACCATTCATAGGTTCATCAAGAATAAGAATATCGGGATTTCCCATTATAGCCTGTGCAAGTCCAAGTCGCTGACGCATACCGAGGGAATACTTTTTCACATGACGTTTCAGATCAGGATCAAGACCTACTTTCTGCATTGTTTCTTTTATTTTATCGCTGCCGATTTTCCTGTTGAGGTCAGCAAGCAATTTCAGATTTTTGTATCCCGAATAGTAGGGAATAAAGCCTGGCGTTTCAATGATAATTCCCACATTATCTGGGAAATCGCAATCCTTTCCGATTTGCTTTCCGTTAACGAAAATTGTACCGCTTGTAGGCTTTACAAAGCCGCAGATACACTTCATAAGCATGGTTTTACCGCTGCCGTTTCTGCCGATAAGTCCGTGAATTTTGCCTTTTTCAAATTCAATATTTACATTATTTAATATCATCTTTTTTGATAAAATCAGATTTAATTCATCAATTTTAATCTTATTACACATCATAACTTCTCCTGTTCTTTACGAGTAATTGCACTTTTTTGTAAACCGAATAGAAATTAATAGCAAGCAGACTATAATTGTAATGAAATAGAGATATGAATGTGCAATTGAAAAAACAGGTTCTCTTAAAAATTGAGTATAGTGTACTTTTAAAGTCGCATTAGCGGTTGGAAAAATCCACATTGATTTTGAACCAATTGCACATAATACAGTACCTACTATCACTAATGCACATGAAAAATATGTTCCGCCAAGAGATTTGCTGAATGTGTTAAAAACAATATTAATCATACCAATAACAATAAGAAAAGCTGTTTCAAAAACAAGCGTATAAATGAAAGCTTCAACTAAACTATGCTGGTTTGATAAATTTTCGGGCAATAATTCATATACAAAAGAATTTCTTTTTTCAGGCGAATCTGCTATGTATTTTATTATTATTTTGCTCCATTCTGATGATATGCTGCTTCTGCCGATAATCGGTATTACTGTTCCAATAAAAAGTACTGCAATATAAGTAACAACCATATAAATAAGCTGCAAATATTGTGAAATCAGCCAATTATACTTACCTGTGCGAATAACAAAAAACAGAGTACTATTATCATTTTTTGGGAAATCACTTATCAATACAATGAACAATACCGGCATAATAAGCAATATCATACCCGAGTTACCGATAGCAATAAAGATTTCCAAAAAGTTCAATTTTGAATTCGTTTTTTCTGCAACTTCAAGAAGCGGTACAGTTGCATAATCATAAAAGAAAAAAATTGCCGCCAAAAAAATAAAAAATTTCGGAGATAAAAGCCATTCTATATACCCATTCCAAGAACACATCTTTATTTTCTTCAAGGATATTTTATTCACAAACATCACTTCTCCTCATTTTGCAAAGGTAATATACAGAAAAACTGATGAATACAAAAATAAAATTAAAAATTATAGTTTTCCAATCTAATTCTTTATTGAACACAGAAATAATTGAGTGAGGGTAAAAGCATTCAATTTTCTGAGGTTCATCTATTGTAAATGCAAGTTTGTTAAGTATCATATAATATATATAATAAATTATGAATGAAATACTTTCAGTTATTGATACATTCCTTAATAACTCAAATAATACAAATGGCAGAATTGTAGAAACCATTCCATAAATGATATATCCTATGACCATATTTATTGATTTTAAAAAGCTGTTTTCAATTATAATAAAGTCATCTTCAAAATGATATGAAGATATACTCGGAAAAACAGAAAATACAATAAGTCCGTAAATCAAAACGCATAAAAGAGAGATTAATCCACCGCTTATTGCTCCTGCAAGAAATTTTGAAGCTATCATTTTTTTCTTAGAGCATCTGTAATATTCATTTCGGATAAAACCGCTTTTTAAAACTGCATCATAGCTTATAAGACATGGAAGCGACGATAAGACAGGAATAAATATCTTAGAATATTGATTTTCAAATCCATTAAAAAATAATAAAACAGATGCAAATGAATATTTACTTTCAACAAGTGATTTATCATAATTAAGTATACATTCAATTACAGAATATTGTCTGTCAGATGTAATATCATAATAAGCATGTGAACACAAAAACAATATTATGGACGTACATAGGCATATAATAAAAGTTATATTGAGCGTATTCTTTTTCACATCATTTATAATTTGAAACAGAAACACACTTATCACCCTAATCTAAATATATGAATTTAATCATATCAATTGAATCTGTTATATATACATCACCTGTTACTATGTCAATGTAGGCGGTTTTCCTTGGGAAAAGATTTGAGATTGTTGATTTTTTGCTATCAAGAACAATTTCATATCCGGGAATGTATTTTGTGTATATTAATTCAGATGAATCCTTTTTAAGTTTTGTAGGTAAAAAATATGTAAGGTCAATACTTTGGACTGAATACTGTAATTCAGGTGCTAAATACTTTGAAAGTAATGAGATAGCATCATCAATTGAAATAAATGAATCCCCGTCAATCTCTGTAAATGACGATTCGATATATTCGTTAGGATAGAAGTTGATTATACTATTTATTCCCTTTTTATCATTTATTTGAACGCAAACGAAAGTTGGCTTAATAAATCCATCATCAACATAGGCATATTCCCCTGCTTCGGATAATGTTAAGCCTTTAATTTTTTTTGCATATATAATACAATATGAATAAGTGCCATCTTCGAATTTATACGAAGCAATGGAACGAGGGATAAGTTCATCCTCAGGTATTAAAGATACTATTTTGCTTACAACTTTTTTATTACATAAATTCAATGCATCACAAGCAGAAAATCCTGTTATCTCCTTATCTAAAACAACATCTTTGCCATCTTTAATGAAAGCGTATGACAAACATTCACCGTTATGAACATCATTGTAAATGCTCGTATCAGCAATTACGAAGCTGCCATTTGTGGAATAAGTATACGCTAAATCAGAATCGCTGTCATTGTAATAAAAATCTACATATGAATTAGTATTGTCATGCGTAACTTCAAATTCAATTTCTTCTTCGTTTATTTTTTTACCAGAATAATTTTTTACAAGAGTACAAAGCTCTTTTTTTGCTTTTATATTTACTTCGGCATCTTCATTTTCATTGTGTACGATTTTATTGTAGATTGAAAAGGTATAAAGCTTATCAATTTCCGGCATTTTAAATGCAGTATCAACTTTAAGATTATCATAGTTTACAATAGAATTAACAGCACCTGATATGCCGGAAATACTGTTCTTTTTTAATAAATTATCATTATTTTTTTGCTCACAAGATGAAAATATAAACGTTAATATTATTATAAAAAATAAATAATATTTTTTCATTGTATACCCCCTAAGTGTTATTTTAAACTAACCTCAATAACTAGTATAAACGTTTTTAAATAACTTTACAAACCGTTCCAAATGTGTTTTAATATATGTATAAGATATTCAGTGACATTTGGAGGATAAAAAAATGCCTAATGCAAGAGCTGTTTTTGAACTTTCATCTGATGAAAAAAACTATCTTGAAGAACTTATAAAGAAACTAACTATTGAAGTAAGGGTATATTAAAGAGCAAGAATTTTACTTATGAAATCAGAGGGATTATCATATGAGGATATCGAGAACAAGTTTGACTTAACAAGACCAAGCATAAGATTCTGTATAGATAAATATCTTGAAGGCGGAATAAACAATGCACTTGAAGATAAGCCAGGAAGAGGCGTTAAAGCAGAAATATTTGAAGATGCAAAGCTTTGGGTTGTGAATATTGCTTGCCAGAAACCAAAGGATTTTGGATATTCAGCTGAATTATGGTATCCGGCTCTGCTCACCAGATATGTTAATGAAGTTGCAGAATCAGAAGGTTATTCAAGAATGTCAACAGCTTCAGTAAGTACCATTAGAAAGATATTAAGAGAAACAAACTTAAATCCTCATAAGGTAACTTATTACTGTGAAAAAAGAGATCCTGATTTCGATAAGAAAATGCATGATGTACTTGTAATCTATAAACAGCTTGAACTCAGATTTGATGATGAAGGAAATTACATTCCATATGAATCTGATGAAGAAGTAATACATACCATTTCATATGATGAAAAACCTGGAATTCAGGCAATTGCATGTACATCAGATGACAGAGCACCAATTCCTGGAACGGATAAAATCTCTACTGTTCAGAGAGATTATGAATACAAAAGACTTGGTACACTTTCATTACTTGCAGGAATTGAATTATTAAGCGGCGAGTCTATTCCATATATTAGCGAAACACATAAAAGCAGTGATTTTGTTTGCTTTCTTAAAAAGCTTGATGAAAAGTATCTTAACGGTGATAAAATTCGTTTAATACTTGATAATCACTCTGCACATACATCAAGAGAAACACAGGAATATCTTAATTCTATACCTGGAAGATTTGAATTTGTATTTACACCAACTCATGGTTCGTGGCTCAATATAATTGAAGGATTCTTTAGCAAGATGACAAGACAAATGCTTACAGATATCCGCATAGAATCTAAGGATGAACTTAAAGAAAGAATTTATCAATACTTCGACGAAATCAATGCTATCCCTGTTCCATATAAGTGTAAATACAAGATGGAAACAATCAATCTTGAATAGGAAAATATTGATAACATTGTTTATGAAGTAGTAAATACAAAAGCAGCATCTTCTGAAAATCATGGTAAACGTGCCCCTGCTCCTCGCAAAAGAAAGTCTAAATAAAAAATGTTTCAGCTGCGTCAGATTATGCAATTGTAAAGTAAAGTTATTTAAAAACGTTTATACTAGCAAACAAATATGACAGATTTGGTCATTATCAGTACTAGAAGCTATAATATTAAATATATCCTTTATGTTATGTAAATAATAATAATTTAATCCGTCATATCTATTTACTAAACTATGTGATAAGTGCCTAAGTAGAAAGTATATTTACATATTACTAACTTTGACTAGTATTACTAATGTAACCGTAAATTGCACAGTAAATTTCTGAATAATCTTTCAGCGTATAATTGCCATATACAGTCGAATAAGCAGGAGCTGCCGTATCTAACGAAATTGTTTTTTGACTTGTGTCATACTGCTGATGATATCTTGTATTTGAGCAAATATTTATTCTATTTCCTGCACTATCAATTGCATAAGGCTTATAGGATACACTTGCGGTTATACCAACACCATTTTGATTACTTGAATATGATGTGCATCTTTCATAGAGTTTGGTTAGTTTACTACTTGTGTAAAAACCAGCAGCATCATAATACTTTCTTGATTCGCTAGGCCCTGAGGGGTTATTATACAATCCCCAGTTTGTAGCACTTGCACTCATTCCAATCAAACATGTACCGAGTGAAGCTGTAGCCATAAGACAAGCAGCTATCTTTTTAAAAGTTTTTTTCATAAGAAAACCTCCATTTTTCGAATTATTTGTTTTTGTATATGATGTAATTTAATTAAAGGGAACCTCTAAAGTCATCTTTTCAATACATAAACGGACATGAACGAATAATTGCAACAAGACAAAATTTAAATTATGTCTATAGGTAACCTCTATAATTAACAAGATTAAAACTTCAGTAAAACAACCGCAATTAACGTTTTGGTATTGTAAAAGTTTATCAACTTACTTTTGTCAAAATAACAAAAAAGATTCACTCAACTATAAAACTGAAAGCAAACAAATATTGATGTAAAATTATAGCCGGCATCAATTTTAACATCAAAGCTATTTTTACTTCTTAAGTGACTGAGGCTTTTTAGGCTCTGCAATCTGATGCATTCCCCACATAGAAGCTGCACCATAAGCACGATCAGCCATAGTTTCAGCAATCTTCTTAATTACTGAAGCAACCTTTTTGTTTGCATTTTTCATTAAAAAACCTCCCTTCGTATTTTTTGGAATGTTGCAACAATAACCAAAAGTGAAATTAGTACCAGAGTATATAGAAATATAACTCCGACATCATATGATAATACTTGTGAAATTACTCCAATAGAACCATAGAGCAATCCAAGTATTACAGACAATTTTTTGTTTCGTTTTTTCTGAATGACAGATAATGGTTTGTTATTATGCTCAATCGGACATTCAGATGCGAAAGTAACTATTGAAAAAACAAGCATTAAAGCGTCAGCGTGATATGTAAGCTGCTTTATAGTTAAATCGTAAACAACCAATAACGCTATGTATAATATTGAAAACAGAAAATTACATTTGAAGTATGTGTTTGCATGATATCCGCCTGTAAATTGCCGCAATGGAACAAAACAGATTAAAAATGCAATACTCTCATAGAAGTGATGAGAACATATTCCGATTAAAAGAATAAGAATTATATTCACAATAGATGAAATAGTAATTTCTAAACCGTATCTATAATACGCTAATACATCTTCATCTTTATCTATGGTTCCTGTTTTTACAAGATATTGGAGAAGTTTGTTGCTGAAAGATTTTATCATTGTCATCACCCTTGTACTATCTCTTGATTATAATATACACTACGTTTTGCGGATAGTCAAGCAATCTGGCACAGAATCGTTTTTTTAGGCACGAAATATTTGAAACTCATATCTCGGATACATTTAGTCTCATACGAGGATTGAGGATAGATGTACTATCTCAATTCGGATAATAAGTGTCATATTACTGGTGATTATGCTATTGAAATCGACAGAAAACTCTAATTTATGTGATGGTTTTGCACGTTTCATCGTTTTTGCTATAAAAAATGAGGCTTGCCTATATGGCAAACCTCGTTTTTGTGTTTAAATGTCAGTATTGATAATGACGGAACAGCAGAACAGCTTATCTTTTTCGTAAAAATCGCATTTCCCGTTGTATTTATCAGCAATATCTCGAATTATCTTTGTTCCTAATCCGCTTGTATCTTTGTTTTTCTTTGTTGAAAGCAATTTTGGATTGTTTTTAAGAACAGACTTTTCTATGGAATTGCATACTAGAAATGTGTATGTTCCTACATCTTCCGAGATATTTACAGATAGCTTCTTTTCTGATTTGTCCAGGACAGAAGTTGCGGTGATAGCGTTATCAAGCATATTTGACAGCAGACGGCATAAATCAATATCATCTATGCCTGTAAAGTTGTTTACCGTCATGCAAACAGCTTGTATTCCGAAAGATTTTGCCATTGTTAATTTTGCGTTGATAATTGAGTTTGCGAAATCGTTATCGGTTTTAACAAATATTAATCTATCATCGGCAATATCTATCATTTTTTTCAAGTGTTCCTGGGCTTTTTTTATTTCTCCCTTTGACAAGAAATCGTCGAGAACCTGATACATGGCCTTGTTATCATGACGTAATTTTCTTATGAGATTATATTCTGTATCGGCGTTTTCTATATATTGTTCGTTATATGATATCTGAATTCTCAACTTTTCATTTTCGATTACTGCAATATTCTTCGTGCCCAAGTCAATTATAAAATAAAAAGTGACAATGTTTATAATAATCAATGCTACCATACCAATCAGAGAGTAAGTCATACCACGAGAGGAGTGCGAATCAAATGAGATTAAGACAAAAAGTGCTCCAATAACTATACTCAATAACAGCGTTATTATAATTAGTGCCCACTCATTATGTGATAATTGACGAGAGCTGTTGATGTCCTTGTGAAATGCCTTTAATGATATCATAACAAAATACATAATCAGTAATTGAGTTGTAATAACAGAAATTAGTCGATGAAAACCATTGGAAATAAAGACCTCATTGAGAGTTTTATTGAATAAAACAGCAGTACCACTAGCTGTTAAAGCTGAAACAATCAAGGCTATAACAACTGGAAAAACAGATGCAAAGAGCTTATGAATTATTTTACCATGTAAGCATGTAATGCAGAATAAAAATATCAGCAATACATATAGAATCGCCAGAAAATGCTCAAATACAGAAATTAAGTTAAGCACTGAAATTAACACGGCATATAAAACAGCAAATAGAGCACCATGATTTTTTGTGAATTTGTCGGAAAATTTTCCACCTAAAAATTTAAAGGGGAAATACATCATTACAAATCCTTGAAAGCAATTAACGCTTATTTCAAATAAATCCCATAAAAATTTCATAGCGTATCCCTTAAGTATAGAGTGTATTTGTTATCTACTGTTTCCTTGTAGCTTGACCCAGTTGCTAATGATTTTTTTACACCGTTATAATTAATATATACTTTTCCGATTTTTTTATCAATAGCCTTTATGTATCTTAAATTTACTATGTAACTTCTATGGATTCTGACAAAGTTGTACATATTGATTTCTGCCTCTAATTCATTAATTGAACCTCTGATAGATACAGGCGTTTCTCTGTTTTGGATATGATATTTAAGATAATGTTTGTCGCTTTCTATGTAAATAATATTATAATAATATACAGCAACAGTTTCTTCAGAATTTTCAAGAACAATTTTTTTGTGTTGTTTCATATGGTTCATTAATTTATTTATTACATATGAAATGTTTTCTGTCAAACAGCTTGCAGGATCTTTTGGAATAAAGTGAAATGGCTGGAAATCAAAACTTTTATAAACCAATTCCGAGTGGTTGGTGATGAATATGATAAAACATTGTGTAAATTCATCTCTGAACTTCTGGGCTATTTCAAAACCACCTATTTGGGGCATATCAATATCAAGAAACAAAACATCAAAAGGGGTGTGATTATTGTGGTCAAGCAATAACTTTCCATTATTAAAGCATTTGATGGTAAAATCGTCAGTATATTTTTTAAATTCCTGTAAAATGGTTTGATTAAGAATATCGAGCATGTATTCATTATCATCACATATAGCAATTCTGATCATTTTACAATCCCTCCTAAAATAATACAATATTATCCACATTTTACCATAATTTTCTTTAAAAGTCAATTGAAATTAATTTAAAAATATGGATGCAGCATATATTTATGGGCATCTCTAAAAACTCGTTTGATTAAAGAAAAAACAGATAGGTATGACAGCTGCAAGGAAACCTACCGCAGGCGTGCTGTCGCACTCCAAGGGAGGTTGACGAAGCAGATGACGTGCATAGCTGTTTTTTCTCAAAAGGGGTTTTTAGAGATGCCCTTATCATATTTGTAAATAAATAACGGCCGATACACTTGAGTGTAAAAGCCGTTTTAATGCATTTTATTTTTCGTTAGCACGTTTCATTAATCTTAATTCGTATAATAAGTGCTGACGATCTCTATGTTTTAGTTCATCGAGCATATTAACAATATCGCCGAATGTAATATTGTCACAAAATACGTCTGATAATCGTGAGTACTCTTTGGAACAGGTACACTTGCCAAGAAGATAATCAACAGGAACATGGAAAAATTCTGAAATGCTTAAGAGGAGCTGACACGGTGGAATGGATACGCCTTGTTCGTAATGACCTAATGTACTTTTGCTAATGTTGAGTTTTTTTGCTAGTTCAGCCTGCGTCAATTTGTGTGATTTTCTCAAGTCAGAAATTTTATAACCACAGTTGTTACTAAGTGATTCCGAATCCTTTTTCATCTGCTAACCTCCTATAATTACTTGTCATATTATAACAAAAATTGTATAATTAGTCACAAAATTCTCATTAATTGTAGTTTTTGAGAGAATAAATTGATAATAGTATCTCGGATGTGATATTAAATATCCAAATTCGGATAATGTTGTCGAATCTTTACTTGTAATGATTTGCTATATCTCTAAAATATGAGTTTTATAAATTTCGTGCCGAAATATATGATTTCGTGCCAAAATACTGGACAAGCAATTATTTAAATCGTATAATACAAGTATAAGGTAATGAATTATAACATTACATAAAAGAAAGGTGGCATACTTACATGAATACTGAATTAAATATGGCTGGTAATGAGCAAAGAAAAGATGAGAAATACAGACGAGAAAAACTATCTAAATTGGCTACAAAGCCTGAGGATGCTCGCAGGTGTCACGATTTATCTGGTCACCCAATAAAGGAATCCAAAAAAACAGATGAGAACTATAGAAATATTTTTATGTCTGATCGTGACCGAATACTATATTGCAGATCATTTTTGAGACTTTCTGGAAAAACACAGGTTTACGCTCCAAGCTCCGGTGATCATCAGCGTACAAGATTGACTCACACATTAGAGGTTTCTCAGATTGCAAGAACAATTTCTCAAGCACTTTACCTTAATTGTGATTTAACAGAAGCAATTGCTCTGGGGCACGATATTGGGCACACTCCGTTTGGTCATGCAGGTGAACAGATGCTTCATGAAATCATGTCACCTAAGCATAAGAATAATCCCAATGCACCCAAAAATACTACGATTTATCGTTTATCTGATGAAGAGGTGAATAAATATAAAACTTTATACGGATTCAAGCATAATTTACAAAGTGTAAGGTGTATAGTAGAAGATTTTGAAGCGAGAAATGACCCAAATGGATTGGATTTGACGAATTATACACTTTGGGGAATAATGCATCATTCATCAACAAAATACAAACCCGGAAAAGTTTATACAGATAATTTAACACCTGACTTTTACAACATATATATGCAGGTTTGTTACAAGACAATTGATGCTCCTGCCTGGTCTTTTGAAGCTTTTGTTGTTGCTCAAGCTGATGAAATAGCACAAATGCATCATGATTTGGAAGATGCTATTCGAAGAAAGGCTATGACAAAAGAGAAAGTAATTAAGATTTTATCAAAGCTTAAACACTTAATGGATGATAACGATAAAGAAACACTCGAGGATTTAGAGAGTAAAAAATGGGTATCCAAAGAATATTTAATTGCTAAATCATCAAAAATAATAGTAAATACACTTGTAACTAAACTAATAACTGCATCTAGAGAGAATTTATTTAATTTGATAGATGAATATTCTGCTGAGAAAATATTTGACAAATGTTATAAAGATCCTGAAATAACTTCAGCTATAAGTTTTGATATATATCAAAACGATAAAGATACAAACGGGAAAAAAATAAAAGAATTTCAAGATGAAATATCAAAAGCAGTTATTAATACACATGTTGTTCAAAGAAGTGATTCTAAAGGAAAATACATTATTAAAAATTTATTTGAAGCCTATTACACAAACCCTCAGCAATTGCCAGATTCAGCATTAAAAAATCTATATAAAATCTTGAAAGAAAGTAATTACAAGTTTATAGAAAAAGCTCCACTTCACGAAAATGATACAGAAAAAGAATTTTCAGATAAATGTATACAAGAAAATTATAACAATGAAATAGACACTAACATTTTCACAATTGAAAGTGATGAATTAAGAGGAATAATAAGTGATGCAGTTTATGATATTCGAAAAAACGATGACAAAAAGAGAGATATTCTTATTATGCGTATTATATGTGATTATATTGCAGGCATGACAGATAGTTTTGCTATAAGTGAGTATGAAAAGCTGTATGGATAAATAATATTTAAAACTGAGCCAAGAACAACAGATTCAATTTTATGAGAGAAAGTTCAGTAAAGATACATTCTGTAAAATTGAAGAAAAGCGAAAAGAAATGCTCCGAAACAGCCTGTATATCGAGAAAGTGAAAAAACGGAAAAAACAGAAGAAGAAAAATGACACGAGGAGAAGTGGTTGTTTTTCTGATGCAGCAGGCACATATGACGGAAAAAGATGTGGCAGAAGTAGCGGAATACAGTATTGATGCACTGACGGATCTTCGCAGTAACAAAGAATATATACCGAAAATTGGAACTATACTTGCCTTTTTTACTTTCTTTGAGCTTAATGCTGTTTATCGTGACGAGCTTCTAATCATGACAGAACCGATCAATGAAATCGACAAGGAAATGTACCAGCTCTATCAGATCATGCGTGATACGAAACCGGACGAATTTACTGTTCATCAGGTAAATCAATACTTACGGGATATCGTAAAACACCGTGGACAAGCAGATACAGATAGAAGAAAATATAAAAAATTTCTACGTTCTTTACGTCGATGAAGCAATGACTGTTACGAAATTCAATAGTTATAATTTCCAACATATGTTGCAGAATGCCGTGTGAGTGAGATTGGTTTAATTCTGTGCAAGAGTATATCACGCTTTGCTTGAAATACTGTAACATTGTTTGAAACCGTACGAGAACTTAAAAATTTAGGCATTAACGTCTTATTTGAGAAACAGAATATTCACAGTATGAGTTCCGATGGTGAATTGATACTGACTATTATAGCATATTATGCACAGGAAGAAAGTCTGCCGACTAGTGAAAATCGTAAATAGCAAATCAGAAAAACTTCAAACAAGGAAGAATAGGCCATATTACAATATTCGGGTATCGCAGAAATGCTGACAGTATTCTTAAGATAAAACCCGCTGAAGCGGCAATTGCACAGCTACTAAACGTACAGCAACGGGGTCACCATTTTAAACCATTCCTATTGTTGGAATACCAAGTGCAGAAATAACTCGCGTAGCTACATTGATATCATCGGTAGCGGTCTTAGATATTCCTATCACGATGAACACTGATGGCTCGCAATATCGTAATCGTTACCTGCCTTTTCAGCTGATGTTCCAACAGCTCCTTTACGAGGGTCGAAATAGAATTCCATAGTGTAGTTATTCTTGATATTCATACACTTCAAGAACACTTAAAAAGTCGGTAAACTCAGACCATACATCATCGTTAATTATGGTATCATTGGTTTGTTTTAAGTCATCATCAGAGTAACTTTCATTATCAATCTGATAACTTTCTTTTGATTCTGGATTATAAACGGAATACAAGATATTATCCTATGATACATCGTTAAAGGGTAGATCATCCGCAAGAGAAACATATGGTCTTTCAGGATTAATCAAGGCAGAAACATCAGCCATTACTTTTTCATAACTTTCAACAATAATATCAGACAGAAACACTTCGAGTTGTGTATAACCTGTATAAGTGGTATGCTTTTTGGGTACGAAATGCATTCGACATTGTCTTTTGTACCAAAAAAGCATACATTTCATACAATTAGCAAATCCTCATCCAATATATTTGATATAATTGAATATAAAAAAGAAAGCAGTATAATCTTATGGATTTATCACCAAAGACTATACTGCTTTTTGTTCATAAAAAATTTACAATTAGTGACTTTCCGATTTTTACACTAATTTTTCTCTTAATATTATTAGGAGGATCAAAAGGCATATTCTTGAAACTGAATACGGAGGGAGGGAAACACTATGTCTACTCTCCCAAATGAACATAGTAAAATTGAACTTGCTATGTTCGACAGCTTCAGTAAGTCAGTTATGAGACATTGCAGCAGTAAACTTGCCACTGCTGCGGATAAAATTCATCAGTCCGAAATACTCAATCTATATGAAGATCAATGTATATTAGAAACACAAGGTAAAAATGATATATACCCCTCAGAACATATAATTACTGATAGAGCAGGTCATGAGTGCCTTGTAACAATAGATTGGTTGTATCAGGCAATGATTTTATTAACCGAAAAACAAAAAGAGGTACTGATATTAGAGTTTTGGTACGGGTTTTCAATTTATGAGATATCAAAAACTTTACAGATCTCGGAACGCTCGGTATTTGAACGAAAACGTAATGCTTTTAAAGAAATTAAAAAGTACTATGAAAGGAATGTAAAATAATGGAACTTGATTATAATACTGCCCGCAATGCAATCAAAGGTGACTCAAAGGCACAATCTAAACTACTTTCACACTATGACAGCTACATAAACGCACTGTCAATTAGAGTAAAGGTCAGAGATGACGGAACTATCTATAGATATGTAGATGAAGATATGAAAGCTGAGATACAGGCACAGTATCTCGAGGCACTTCCAAAGTGCAGGGTGTTTAAATGATGATACATACAGATTTATTTGAATTTGCTTATATCCCAGATTGGTATGGACAACTTGATGAATTACAACAAATGGCATTACCAGAATCATGGAGATTTAGAAAGCCAATGATAGAAACAAAAAATACAGATACTCCTATATTGGAGCGATATATACATACTATTTTCAGAAAACTAAGTATTGACTATAATACCGCATCAGATAATGAAGAAGCCTCAAAGTATTTTCATATAGAAAATGAACATGCCTGTTTTCATACAGGTCTCTATACACAGAGGTTCAAAGCAATTTATGCATGTTTTGATCGAAACAAAAAGTCAGATACCAGTCTAAGGTGGTTTTTCAGAGGTTTTTGCGATGATGTCTCTCCCCTGCTGAACCATATTGAACCGCTGCCTGAAAAACCTAATTACATATCTATATCAAAGAATGGTGTAAACTTTAATCCGGAGTGGCATATTCGTGTAAACGTGGATCACATTCTATGTGATTCTGAGAATCTAGAACGTATTCCACTTAAACTACGCAAAGCTAAAAATCTTCCTCTGCTTCTTGAAACGGCAGTTGAAATAGCAAGGCGAAAAGCAATTATAGAACCAGCTCTTGTCGTACCACAGGGGTATCAAAGCAAATTACAATATCTCCTTCCTATTTACCTAACCAACATGGAGAAACCCGATCTTGCTATGACACTAACAGTAATGGATGGATACTATTTAGGAAACACCTGTTTGACATTAGAAATGGCATACCTTAATGCAAGACTAATTGCTCGTCCGCTTGCTCCATGGCTAGCAAGTCTTGTAAAATAAAAATCAAATCCGATGAGATACAATTTTCTATTGTACCTTATCGGATTTTTCTTTTCCATTCTATTCTAAAAACAAACAACTACTAATATGAAATTATTTTCTAAAGGTGCAAAAACCTTGCACCTTTAACCTTTATGATATATTCAGGCAAAACAAAGGAAAGGATGTGAAAAGCGTGAAAAAGAATATGCGACCAAATGAACGACGTGAAGCAATTCTAAAAGTTCTCTGCTGTAGACGGCAGGATACAATAATAAATCTTGCTAATGAATTTGGCGTATCTATAAGAACAATTAAATACGACATTGATGAATTAACGCTTTCTCATCCTATTGAAACAATTCGAGGAAGATATGGCGGAGGTGTAAAAGTAGCTGATGGATATTACATAGGCCGTAAATATCTAAAGTCCAACCAAAAAGAATTGCTTTTGAAATTACAACCTGAATTGTCAATGGAAGATTCAATTCTTATGCAAAGTATCATTGATGATTTTTCATTGTAATAGTTTTGTCAAAAACATAAAGGAGGAAAAGCAATGAGTCAAATCAAACTTCTTCTGGATGTCATCAGCGATGTCCGCAGCCTTGGTGACAGCTTACAGGCGTATGCCGATGCACTGACAGCATCGGACAAGCTGGAGGTGGAGGTTTTTGAACAGATCTATCCCCCGGCAGACGAACAGCCACAGTCCGAACCTGTCAATCCCGACCCGCCCACAAAGCCCGTCACCCTCGCCGAGGTCAGAGCCGTGCTTGCCAACAAGTCCCGTGCAGGATTTACGGAGGAGGTCAAGCAGCTTGTAATGAAGCATGGGGCAGAGAAGCTGTCCAGTGTTCCCGAAAGCGAGTATGCGGCACTGATGAAGGAGGCTGAGAGCCTTGGCGGTTAAACACAAAGAGCGTTCTCATGCAAAGCTGTCCGCATCGGCAAGTCACCGATGGCTTGCCTGCCCACCATCGGCTCAGCTTTGTGCCGATCTTCCGGATACGGCAACGGACTACGCAAAGGAAGGCACCTGTGCCCATGAACTAGCGGAGTACAAGGTAAACAAGCTCCTCGGCATTGATGCCACAGACCCGACAGAGCATCTTGAATACTTCGATCAGGAAATGGCGGACTGCACGGACGCTTATGCAGAGTACATCGCAGAACAGATGGCAAAATACACCGCCCCCATTGTTATGGTGGAACAGCGGCTGGATTTCAGCAGATATGTCCCCGACGGCTTTGGCACTGGCGACTGCATCATTGTTGCTGATGATGTCCTGACCGTATGCGATTACAAGCATGGTAAAGGTGTGGCGGTGTCAGCGGAACATAATTCTCAGATGATGCTGTATGCCCTGGGTGCATTAGGGCTATTTGACAGTCTGTATGACATCACAGAAATTCGCATGGTCATCTTTCAGCCGAGAATGGACAATGTCAGTGAGTTTTCAATGTCTGTAACCGATCTGCTTGACTGGGCAGAAAACGCACTGAAACCGACGGCAGCACTCGCCGCCAAGGGTGAGGGTGAATTCTGTGCCGGAGATCACTGCCGTTTCTGTAAGGTCAAGGCTACCTGCCGCAAGCGTGCGGAATACAATCTCGTACTTGCACAGTACGATTTTGTACCGGCAGATACCCTTGAAGATGCCGAAATCGAGGCAATCCTTGAAAAGGCTGACGCACTGGTGGCATGGGCGAACGATGTGAAAGAATTCGCACTCTCACAGGCACTCTCCGGCAAGGTCTGGAACGGCTACAAGCTTGTAGAAGGAAAATCCAACCGTAAGTACACCGATGAAGCAAAGGTCGCACAGGCAGTGCAGAATGCTGGATATGATCCCTATGCCGCACCGGAGATTCTCGGTATCACAGCTATGACAAAGCTTTTAGGCAAGAAGAAATTCACCGAAATTCTCGGAGAACTTCTCTACAAACCCACAGGAAAACCGACGCTGGTTCCTGCTTCGGATAAACGAAAAGCATGGAATCCGGCTGAAAACGATTTTAAGGAGGAAAATTAACATGGCAAAGTATGTAAATCCCACAAAGGTAATCACAGGTCCCGACACCCGCTGGAGTTACTGCAACGCATGGGAGGCAAAGGCAATCAACGGCGGCACACCGAAGTTCAGCGTGTCCCTTATCATCCCGAAGTCCGATACAGCGACCATTGCAAAGGTCAAGGCAGCCATTCAGGCGGCATATGAGGAAGGTGCATCCAAGCTCAAGGGCAACGGCAAGTCCGTACCGCAGCTGTCTGCCATCAAAACGCCCCTCCGTGACGGAGATCTGGAGCGCCCCGATGATGAGGCTTATGCAAACGCTTACTTCATCAACGCTAATTCTGCAACTGCTCCCGGTATTGTGGATGCAGACCGTCAGCCGATCATCGACCACAGTGAGGTGTACAGCGGCGTTTATGGTCGTGCAAGTATCAACTTCTACGCATTCAACTCCAACGGCAACAGAGGTATTGCCTGCGGTCTGAATAATTTGCAGAAGATCCGTGACGGCGAGCCTCTCGGCGGAAAGAGCCGTGCAGAGGACGATTTCAATGACGATGAGGACAGCGATTTCCTCGATTAAGTAAAATGACAGACGGGTGGGCAGTTAGGCGATATGCTTGGGTGGGTTAAGGATATGATAAAAATGAAAGAAATGACAATTGATATAGAAACACGCAGCGACCATGATTTGAAGAAATGCGGCGTGTATGCCTATGTGGATTCACCGCATTTTGCAATCACGCTGTTCAGCGTTTCTGTTGACGACCGTGCAGTACAGCTCTATGACCTTGCTTGCGGTGACACGATTCCCCTTGCAATCCTGCACGCTCTCACGGATGAAAGTGTCATCAAAAGAGCGTTCAATGTGAACTTTGAGCGGATATGTCTGTCTAAATATCTGCGTGAATATTACCCGCAGATCTTACGCAGCTACAGCATTGACGAAGATACCGTCGGTGACTATCTCAGTCCTGTGGGCTGGCAGTGTACCATGGTGCATTGCCGTTATCTGGGGCTGCCGTCCACGCTTGCACATGCTGGAAAGGTACTGCATCTGGAAGAACAGAAAATGCCGGAGGGTAAGGGACTGATCAGATATTTCTGTGTGCCATGTGATACAGTTGACGGTATTCCCGTATTTCATTCCCCTGCTGATGCACCGGAGAAATGGGAGATCTTCAAAAAATACAATATGCAGGATGTGGAGTCGGAAATGGCGATTGACCGCAAGCTGTCGGGCTATCCTGTTCCGGAATCTATCTGGGAGCAGTTCTATCTCGATCAGGAGATCAACGACCGTGGCATTGCGGTTGATATGGAACTTGTGGATGCGGCACTGACCCTCGACGGACAGGCAAAGGCAAAGTTGTCATCGGAGATGTGCAGGCTTACGGGTGTAGAGAATCCTAATTCCGTGTATCAGCTGCTTGACTGGCTGGAAAAACAGGGCTATACTTCGAATTCTCTCGACAAACAGGAAGTCCGCAGATTATTGCAGACAGCGAAAGATCCTGTCAAATCCGTTCTGGAAATGCGGTTGCAGCTCTCAAAATCATCTGTGAAAAAGTACACTGCAATGCAGCAGACTGCCTGCTCCGACCACAGGGCAAGAGGAATGTTCAGTTTCTATGGTGCGTCACGCACAGGCAGGTTCTCCGGCAGACACATTCAGCTTCAAAATCTGCCTCAGAATCATATCATTGACCTGACCGAAGCGAGAGAAACCGTGAAATACGGCTACTATGATGAGGTCGAAATGCTCTACGAGGATGTTCCCGATACGCTTTCTCAGCTGATCCGCACGGCATTTGTTCCCCGAAAGGGATACAAGTTCATTGTTGCAGACTTTTCTGCGATTGAGGCTCGTGTCATTGCGTGGCTTGCAGGAGAGGATTGGCGACTGGATGTATTTGCAGACGGCGGTGATATTTACTGTGCGTCCGCATCACAAATGTTCGGTGTGCCTGTTATCAAAAATGGTGTGAACGGTCATCTCCGTCAAAAGGGTAAGATCGCCGAGCTTGCTCTCGGATACGGTGGCTCGGTCGGTGCACTGAAATCCATGGGAGCCATTGAAATGGGTTTGCAGGAATATGAACTACAACCACTTGTAGATGCGTGGCGTGATGCCAATCCGAATATCACCGCTCTCTGGTGGGCAGTTGATCGTGCTGTCAAAAAGGCAGTGAAGGAGAAAACTACTACCACTACTCATGGAATCAACTTCATCTGCAAAAGCAGAATGCTCTTTATTGAACTGCCCAGCGGCAGACGGCTTGCCTATGTAAAGCCGAGAATCGGTGAAAACAAGTTCGGCGGTGAGTCCGTAACCTACGAGGGCAGCACTAACAAGAAGTGGGAGTGTCTGGAAAGCTACGGCCCGAAATTCGTGGAGAATATTGTACAGGCAATTGCGAGGGATATTCTCTGTTACGCATTACAGACATTATCCCACTGCTTTATTGTTGCTCATGTACACGATGAAATCATCCTTGAAGCGGACAGGCGTATGTCTGTAGAGGCGGTCTGTGAACAGATGGCACGAGTGCCGGACTGGGCGGAAGGATTACAGCTTCGTGCAGATGGATATGAATGTGAATATTACAAAAAGGACTGAGCCCAGATCAGGGCTTAGGTGACGGCTCATAATTGAGCAGTCGGAAAGGAATATATGGCTAATTTATACAAC
>JAZSEJ010000011.1:0-177851 GCA_045531615.1 Ruminococcus sp. | reverse complement strand
CTCCCTTTTTCCCCTACGGTTTTCCTCTCTGGACTCTCCTTTCCCTTTCCCCTTTTTCCCTCCCTTTGCTGACTTTTGAACTCGGGGGATTGTTACATATGAAAAAAGGCAAGTCTTTTCATTTGGGTCAGGTGGTCTTTTCAGAAGTTTGTTATTAAATTCTTCTACCATACGCTTTGACTGAAATTTTGTTAACGTAAAGTTTTAGTTGTTACAACATAGTAGGGGCGAGCATTGCTCGCCCTTAAATAAATTATGCCTTTTTATACAGACTGCGGGCGGATAATATCCGCCCCTACATAAATTATATAATATAACACAAATAGAAAATATATATAACAGTAAATTCTGTATTACATCCACAAATTCGCCTGTTGATAATTATTGAAAAAGTAGAATTTAAAAAGTTTTTTTGAATAATCAACCATTTTTGGTTGAAAAAAGGCCGATTTTTGCCCTATTATAGAGGGGTATGTTACACAGACAGAAAATCAGATATAAAAAAGGCGGGAATATATCCCACCTTTGAAAACAAGTTTTTATAAAACTCAGTCATTCATCACAACCGCCGCCGCAGAGATATTATCGGAGCATCCCTTTTCCAGCGCCATAGATACAAGGATTTCAAGTCGCCTAAGCAGGCTCTTGGGATAATCCATTACCTCCTGTATGTCAATATTTGACAGGGTATCTGACAGACCGTCAGAGCATATCAGCAGCACATCGCCATACTCCAGACCGCCCTCAATTTCCTCAACGTCAATCCGCGGAGTATCCTTGATATTGCCCAAAGCAGGGAAAATTATATTCCTATGCACGTGGGTTTTCAGCTCCTCCTGTGTGATTGTACCCTCCTCATAGAGAAGCTGCACAAGTGACTGGTCACGTGAAAGCTGATGAAGCTCACCGCCGCGATAGCGGTAAAGCCGCGAATCACCCACATTAAATGCAGATATACGCTGATTTTCATCAATAGCTATACCGCAGAGTGTAGTCTGCATATTACGGCTGTTCTCGTCATTGCGGCTGTATTCCGCAAGCTTTTCGTGTATAGCCATAATGCCACTGTGGAGCTGTGATTTGCGGAAATCCGCAATATCCCTCACTCCCTCAAGGCACATCACAGAGGCAAGCTCCCCTGCATTTTCTCCCGATACACCGTCGGAAACAGCCATTATGAAAGGCGGATTCATACGCTGTTCCACCATTCCGGCTGTCATAACGTGCCTGCCGATGAGCAGTGCATCCTCGTTGTGTGGCATAACTCCTTTTTCAGTAATTCCGCAGCAGTAGTACATTTTTAACCTCTTTGCCGATACGGATAAACCGCATCATATTCTGTAAAATCTTTTTCCGTTTTCGCAGGTGATGTCAATAAGCTCCTGCACGTCCATTCCCTTTATTTCAGCCGCAGCAGCCGCTGTGTAGGCTATCATTGAGCTGTCACACCTTTTTCCTCTAAAAGGTACAGGTGCCATATAGGGGCAGTCCGTTTCAAGCAGAAGCCTGTCTGTGGGGACTTCTACAAGGGCTTTAAGCGCCTTTTTAGCGTTTTTGAATGTGAGAACGCCCGTAAATCCCACATACATTCCCAGCTTTACAATTTCCTTTGCAGTTTCCGCAGAGCCGCTGAAACAGTGTACAACGCCCATAGGACGATGTTTTTTCAGCAGATTAAGCGTATCCTCACAAGCGTCGCGGCTATGGACGATAACAGGCATATCAAGCTCTTTTGCAAGAACGAGCTGCTCCTCAAAAAGCTTAATCTGCTTTTCACGGGAATAGCCGTCATAGTGATAATCAAGACCAATTTCACCTATTGCCTTTACTTTAGGGGAGCTTAATGCCGTATTTCTCACAATATCAAGATAATTCGCAGGATTATCCTCAACACTTTCAGGATGTACTCCCGAAGCGGCATAGATATAGTCGTATTTTTCAGCAATAGCCGCATTTTCCACCGTATCCTCCACCGAGGATGAGGCAAGCATAACATAGCTTACACCCATTTCGGGGAGCTTGTCAAGCAGCTCATATCTGTCCTCATCAAAAGCGCGGTCAGCATAATGAGCGTGAGTATCGAAAATATTAGTCATCTTTATTTGAATCTCCGCTTTCGTCATAGCTGAAATATCTTTCTCTCAAATCTGCAAAGAAGCCCTCATCGGGGATGAAGTCCTCATATGCATCATCGCCGTTGATAATGAGGAATGAGCCGATTGTAGTACCTCTTTCAAGCATACCCTTTATGGCAACCTTGCGGTTTTTGTAATCTACAGCAGTTATATTGGAATCAACCATATTAATGACTGTGTTGAAGCTTGAATCAAGGTTATCGGAAATTCTCACGCGATTGTTCTGATTTATCATAGCGGAAAATACGGAGCTTACAACATATGCACGCTCAACCTCGCCGCCGTCGTAGAGACTGTAGGTTATAAGCTTTTCAACCTGCTCCGAGTTGAGATACTGTTCAGTACCGTCGCCGTTGAAGCCTGCAATATCCTCTGCAACGGGATATGAAACACCGCCAAGAATATCACATATCTTGATAAGAGCAGCAGAATCCACCTTCATATACCTGTCAATATCAATGCCGAAAACCTGCTCTGTAAAGTTGACAGCCCCTGTAGAACCGCCTGACTCGTAAGCAGACAGCATACTCTGCTGTGTACCGTCAACAATAGCAATAGTATTTGTGGGAACGCCTATGAATACAACCCTTTTTTCCTTAGGGACAGAACGCATAAGCATAAATGTTTTTGCATTCTTCTTTTCAGGCTCGTCATAGATAAAGAGTACAGTGTGGTTATCCTCATATGAAGCAATAGCAACCTGTCTTTTCGGCGGTTCAGGAAGTGTATCATCTCCGTCGATAATACCAAAATGCCTCAGCGCAAATAATGTACCTCCGCCCACTACAATAATGCCGATAAAGATAGTCAGCAGATATGGAACTGCTATACTTCCTGATTTTTTCTTCTTCTTAGCCATAATAGCTCTCCTCTCAATAACTTTTAGTATAAATTCAGAATAATTATATTCACAGTTTATGAATAGAATTATTTTTCCATAGTCAATTGTTAATAAAATGTTACGCAAAGCCGTCGTTCAACAGAGTTTTCAACTTTTCAACAGTTGAGTAATAATAGAAAATGTTGAAAACTGTCGATTAACAAACTGTTGATTTCCACTTCAAACCTAAAAAAAGCTTGCAAATTTCTGAAATTGTGATATAATAATAAGGGTGTCGCCTTAATGCAGCGCATCTGGAACATCCAATCTGAGTTTTTTCAGCTCATTATATATCGCTATTTTCTCCAGTCCCGCCCTGTCAAGCAGGTTGTGAACATCATTGATGTCAAAGGTAAATATGGGACGATGAAGCTTTTCAGCATAGCGTACAGTCTGAGCTGTACCCGAATAAGGATTGCTTTCGCAATAAAAACCTATTACAACGGAGCTGTTATCCACAAGATAATAATTGCGGTTTCTGTACAAATCAGGGGATGTGACAGAAGTATGTGAACTGCCGTAGGTCATATTTACATTATCGCAGGTAGTAATAAGCCTGTCGGAATATCGCTCTGCAAGGCGGAGTAGTTCAAGACTTTCAGGCTTAAAGCCGGTATAATGCTTCATATAGGGCATAACCCCCACAAGCCGCCTGTTCTTTTCAAATCTCTTGCGGTATAAAAGACGTTCAGCCGCCCACAGGTCAGTACCCTCGGCAAGTCCCGAAAGCAGCGTAGTATAGCCTTTTTTCATAACTATACCGATGTATCTGTCAAGCATAAGCTTTGTGGCATAGCAGGTTATTCCGAAATATTCAGATTTCCCCTTATATGGTATTATTGATTTCACACGGTGTCCTGTGACGCAGACAGCCGTTTCACGGTCAATGCTTATTTCAGCGGTGGAATATACCGGAAGCCCTGTAAGCTCGGAATAAAACATATTTTTCACCTCTAAAGCAGATGTCAGTTATTCAATTACTTATTAATTGTATCATATATTGAATAAATTTGCAAGTTTTTTTTCACCTTGTAACTGTTTTTTAATAACTCGAAAGGATAATGATATGAAACCATATCTCAAACGCGCCTGGGCAGAGATATCACTGCCTCAGCTCAGAAAGAATTATGACATAATCAGAAGCCTCAATTCCCCCACAACGGAAATTATGGCTGTTGTAAAAGCTGACGCATACGGTCACGGCGATGAACATATTATCCGCTGTCTTGCCGATGACTGCGGAGTGAAATACTTCGCAGTATCAAACCTCGATGAGGCTATAGCTGTGCGTAAGTTCTGTCCCGATGCGGAAATACTTATCCTGGGCTTTACTCCTGGGGAATATGCCCACGAAATTTCAATGTATAACATCATACAGGGAGTTGTTTCGGCAGAATATGCGGAAACACTTGCCCACAACACAGCCGAGCCCATCCGCTGTCATATAAAAATTGACACAGGTATGGGACGTATCGGCTTAAAATACGACACTCCACAGGAATGCGCCGATGAAATAAAGCGCATTATGGAAATCGAAAAAATCTGCGTTGAGGGCATATATACCCATTTTGCCGCCGCAGACAGCGATTCCCCCGAAAATATAGCTTACACCGACAGGCAGGAAAAATTCATCCTTGATGTAAGGGACATTCTTATAAACCGCGGTATAAAGCTGCCCCACGTCCATTTTATGAACAGTGCGGCAACCTGCTACAGAAACTCGGCAGAAAGCACTCTCTCCCGTGCTGGAATTATCCTCTACGGACTTCACCCCGACATATCCCTTGATATTCCTGAGGGGCTTGAACCTGTTATGGAGCTTAAAGCCGTTATTTCGCAGGTTAAAACCGTTGAGGCAGGGCAGTGTATAAGCTACGGGCGTACTTTTGTCACTGACGATGAAATGAGTATTGCTACCATTACCATAGGCTATGCCGACGGTTATTCAAGGCTTCTTTCCTCAAAGGGAGAAATCCTTGTCCACGGCAAGCGCTGCCGTATCGTAGGCAGGGTATGTATGGACCAGCTGATGATTGACGTTTCCCACGTCCCCGAGGCAAAATCGGGCGATATTGTTACTCTCATCGGCAAAGACGGCGATGATATGATTACAGCCGATGAACTTGCCTCCATTTACGGTACTATCGGCTACGAAGTGGTATGCGGAATTTCTAAGCGTGTGCCGAGAATTTATATAGATTAAGGAGAATGAAAATGAAAGCAATGACAATATCCTATGAAGTAGGAAATAACCTTTATCTGAATTTAACAAATCAATGTCCCTGCGCTTGTACATTCTGCATAAGAAACAACAGCGACGGCGCATACGGCTCAGATCCCCTGTGGCTTGAACACGAGCCGTCTATGGAGGAAATTACAGCTGACCTCTCAAAGCGCGATATATCCGCATATAACGAGGTTATCTTCTGCGGTTTTGGCGAGCCTACCTGCCGCCTTGACGTTCTTATTGAAACGGCAGAATGGCTGAAAAACGCTTGCGCAGATGTAAAATTACGCCTTAACACCAACGGTCTTGGCGATTTAGTCAACAACAGTCCCATTGCCGAGAAGCTTTGCGATATTATCGACACTATCTCTGTAAGCCTTAACGCAGGCACTAAAGAGGAATATATGAAAGTAACCCGTCCCAAATATGAAAATGCCTGGGAGGCTATGCAGAAATTCACCGCAGACTGCGTAAATACAGGCAAATCACAGGTTGTTATGTCTGTGGTTGACGTTATCCCTCCTGAGCAGATTGAGGCTTCACGACAGGTTGCAGAAAGCCTCGGAGCAACACTTCGCATCCGCACATATGACGAATAATACAAAAACTCAATAAAAATATCCAATGTATTTTGTGCAGATTTTTTATTCCGATTTTGTGGAAATTGCAGTAAAAATATGCTATAATTATTGTATAGGCAAATAAATGCCTGAAATATTTGTTAACGGAGGTATCACTATGTCAAAAAAAGCAATTATCGCCTTGACGGTTTCCCTTTCCGCCACAGTTCTCCTTGTAGGTGCAGCTACGGCAGGAACACTGATATGTAAGAAAATCTATGAAAAGAAATATTTCTCCGCAAACAAATCCGAGTTATATTGAAAAAGAGGTTTAAAATTATGGAAATCAAATTTATTGAATCACAGAATTTAAAGGCTAAGCCCGCCCCTGACCAGGCTCTCGGCTTCGGTCACATCTTCACAGACTATATGTTCGTTATGCCTTATGATGCAGATAAGGGCTGGCACGACCCCGAAATCAGACCTTATGCTCCCATTGAGCTTTCACCTGCTGCTATGTGTCTCCACTACGGACAGACAGTTTTCGAGGGCTTGAAGGCATACCGTACAGCTGACGGCAAAATTCAGCTTTTCCGTCCTGAGGAAAACTTCAAGAGACTTAACCAGTCCAACGAGAGACTTGTTATCCCTGAGCTTCCTATTGATATGGCTATGGAAGGCCTTATGGAGCTTCTCAAGGTTGAAAAGGACTGGGTTCCCTCAAAGGACGGCGAGTCCCTTTATATCCGTCCCTTTATCTTTGCCTGTGACCCATTCCTCGGCGTTAAGCCAGGCGACCAGTATCTCTTTATGATTATCCTTTCACCCTCAGGTGCTTACTATGAAAGCGGTCTCAACCCTGTAAATATCTACGTTGAGAACAAGTATGTCCGCGCTGTAAGAGGCGGTATGGGTTACGCTAAGACAGGCGGTAACTACGCTGCATCACTTATCGGCCAGGACGAGGCTCACAAGCAGAACTATGCACAGGTTCTCTGGCTTGACGGTGTTGAGCAGAAGTACATCGAAGAAGTAGGCGCAATGAATATCTTCTTCGTTATCGACGGCGAGGTTGTAACTCCTGCGCTCCAGGGTTCAATTCTTCCAGGTATCACAAGAAAGTCCGCTATCGAGGTTTGCAAGTCCAAGGGTATCAAGGTTTCTGAAAGACGTATTTCTATCCAGGAAATCGCTGACGCTTACGATGCAGGCAAGCTTGACGAGGTATTCGGAACAGGTACAGCTGCTGTTATCTCCCCTGTTGGCCATCTCAAGTGGAATGACAAGGTTATGGAAATCAACGGCAATAAGATTGGTGCAATCTCACAGATGCTCTATGATACAATGACAGGTATCCAGTGGGGCAAGATTGAGGATACATTCAACTGGACAGTTGAGGTTAAGTAAGATAAATATAAAGGGCGGTCAATCGACCGCCCTGATGTTATTTGGTTTAACATAATTAGTGTATCAGACAGATATTTAATACAAATGCATAAATGGGGGATTTTATGAAAAGAAAAATACTTAGTCTGTTTCTTGGCTCGATGATATTGTCGGTGGCTGTATCAGGTTGTGACACCAATAAAGCTACAGCAGATACTTCGCCCTCTTTATCAACTGTTGAAGAAACAACAGAAGCAGCGACAGCTCAGGTTTCAGAAACAGAATACAAAACAATGGAGCCGCCAGAGGACGGCTGGACAATTGAGGAGCTTATGAGCGTAACTTACGTTTGCGGTGAACAGTTGTCATATCCATTGACTATGAATTCGTTTGGAAACAAAGTTGAAATATTCGAAGATACACTAAAGGTTCAAAATAATCACGGTATACCACATGTTATGGCTGAACTCTGCTCTGAAAACGAATTTATGGGAGCCGCTTTTTTTAATAAAAACAGTGTAGACGATATATCAGGAGATACACCGATTAATACTATCTCTTTTAGTACACATTCTGACTTTTTTGAAAAAAATGGTTCGCCGATTATATTGAATGGAGTTTCTTTTGGAGATACTAAGGAAGAATTAATAGATGCATTAGGTTCAAAAGCGAAAATAAAAGAAGAAACACAAACTATTACATATATTTTTAATGGAATTCAGGATTTAAAATTCATAGCAAGCTATGATGACCAGGGTTGTTTTGGTAGCATTACTTTTTATAATTTAGATAATTGGGACTATGAATATAAATAACAGAATATGTAAAAGCTGATTTTTCATAATTCAAGGGCGGTCAATGACCGCCCTTAAACTTTATTCAACTAAAACAAAAGCCCTATCAACAGTTTCGCAGACATCGGCAAAATATCCCGACTTTTTAAGGATATCCGCACATATCACGGCTTTTTCCCGTGTATCGAATATACCGAAAACCGCCGAGCCGCTGCCCGTCATACAAGCCGCACAAGCTCCCTGTGCGGTCATTTTTTTCTTTATATCGTCCACTTCATTGAGCTGTACCGCGTCCTCAAAAAGATTGCCAATACAGCTGTAAACAGCCTCAGAGCCATCAGAAATCGCCTTGACAAGCCCTTTTACATCGGGGTGAACAGGATTTTCAAGGGAATCAACTGCGCCGTATGCTTCAACGGTGGAAACTCCCTCTCTGCCCTTAGCAATAACAAGGATTTTTCTGCTGAAATCGGCTATGGGAGTTATTTTCTCCCCTATGCCCTCAACAAATGCAGTACCGCCTGTAAGGAAAAATGGCACATCTGCACCGATTTTTTCAGGCGCAGAAAAGCTTTTCCCTGTCAGTTCACTTAAACAATATATAACAGCTGCCGCGTCGGTACTTCCGCCGCCCATTCCTGCCTGTGATGGTATGCCCTTTTTTATATGAATACGGCAGCCCTTGTCAATTCCGTTTTCATCAAGGAATTTCCGCGCCGTTTTATATGCGATATTACGTTCATCGCAGGGGATTTCATCGGACTGTGCGAATTTTTCAGGAACCTCACAGGTGAGCGTAATCCCCTCCCCTGTCAGCTCCACAGAAATTTCGTCATAAAGCCCCACAGTCTGAAATACGCTTTCAATGGTATGATAGCCATTTTGGAGCTTTCCCGTAACGTCAAGAGCAAGATTAATCTTAGCCGCAGCCTTAACCTTCATTTTTCTCAGCCTCCAGACGGTTGATGAACTTCTCAATGCGTGAAATAGCCTCCATAAGGTGCTTTAAGGAATAGGCGTAGGATATTCTGATATATCCCTCACCCGAGTCACCGAATGCACTTCCGGGAACTACTGCAACCTTTTCTTCAAAGAGAAGTCTTTCGCAGAATTCCTCACTTGAAAGTCCCGTACTCTTTATGCAGGGGAATACGTAGAATGCACCCTCAGGATTAAAGCAGGTAAGTCCAAGTCTGTTGAACTCATTTACAAGATAGCTTCTGCGGATATTGTACTCCTTGACCATAGCCGCAACCTCATTATCGCAGGAGGTAAGAGCCTCGATTGCCGCATTCTGGCTAATGTACGGGCTGCACATAATACCGTACTGATGTATCTTGAAAATCTGGTGGATAATCGGCTCAGGAGCAGCCACATAGCCTAATCTCCAGCCTGTCATTGCGTATGCCTTTGAAAAGCCGTTGACATATATTGTACGCTCTGCCATATCGGGCAGCTCAATTATTGAACAGTGCTTTCTGCCGTATGTAAGCTCAGAGTAAATCTCATCTGAAAGCACCATAATATCCGTACCGCGGAGGAATTCAGCAATAGGCTCCAAATCCTCCCGTGTCATAATCGCACCTGTAGGATTATTCGGGAATGGCAGTATGAGCAGCTTTGTGCGATCTGTAACCCTGTCTTTCAGGTCATCCACAGTCAGCTTGAAATTATTCTCCAAACGAGTTGGAACAGGCACAGCAACGCCTCCTACAAGCTCCACAAGGGGCGCATAGCAGACGAAGCAAGGCTCAACAACAAGAACCTCGTCCCCCGGGTCAATCATACCGCGTATAGCAAGGTCAATAGCCTCAGAACCGCCTACAGTTACAATTACCTGATTTGCAGCGTCATACTCTACCCCGTGATTTGCTTTCAGCTTATCAGCAATAGCCTGTCGCAGGGGAGCAATACCAAGATTAGGGCCGTAAACCACCTGTTTACGCTCCAGCACTTTTATAGCCGCCTTGCGTATTACCCAGGGAGTTGAGAAGTCAGGTTCGCCTACGCCGAGGGAAATTACCCCCTCCATAGTGGATGCAATATCGAAAAATCGGCGTATACCCGACGGTTTTATGCTTTTAACCCTGTTTGAAAGTACCTTTTCGTAATCTATCACTTAACACAGTCCCCTTTCGTCCACTTCATCGCTGTCGATGAAAATGCCCTTTTCCTTATACTTTTTCAGTATAAAGTGAGTTGATGTGGAGAGAATTCCCTCAATTGTTGCAAGGCGCTCGGAAACGAACAGAGCAACGTCCTTGAGGTTATTTCCTCTTACCTCAACGGAAAGGTCGTATGCACCTGATGACATAAGGCTTATGCTGTCAACCTGGTCATACATCATAATTGTCTTTGCAATATCATCAAAGCCGCAGTCACGCTGTGGTGTGACTTTAAGCTGAATTGTAGCCTGAACAATGGATTTATCGTATTTATCGTCATCAAGAATAACGCTGTAGCCCTTGATTACGCCGTCTTTTTCAAGCTTTTCTATTTCCGCGGCAGCGGCAGCGGCTGATATGCCGAGAATTTCTCCGATGGCTTCCGCAGACATACGAGCGTTCTGCTGTAATAATCTGATGATTTCGTTTTTCATTTTCTTCAAATCCTTTCGTTGATATATATTCAGGCAATTCGCATAATACGGTATATTGCCAGAATCAGCTTATTCTGATAAATACAGGCTGTCTTTTTTTGAAATAGCATATTTCATTGAAGCCTGCCGCCTTTGCAAGTTCCGCACCGTCGGCTATATTTGCCCCTAAATCGCGGACTTTGTGAGCGTCGGAGCCTATGGATATAATTTTTCCACCAAGCTCACGAAAAATCTTTATATATTTAAGAGATGGGAAAGTTGTCCCAAAACCCTGTCGGATACCCGATGTATTTATCTCAATACCTTTGCCATTTTGTGCAACTGCACGGAGGCTTTCGACTATTATCTCATCAAAAAGCTTCATATTCGGGGTTATATTATTGCGTATTTTCATATAGCGCAGGCAGTAGGTCAGATGCCCTAAAACATCGAATTTGCCCCATTTGCACAGCTCATAAACCTCTGTGAAATACTTTTCAAGGAGATTGTTTATTTCCTCTGTAGTCATATGGAAATAGTTTATGTAGAAAAAGTCCTTTTCATCAGTAATCTGATGAATTGAAGCAATAACAAAATCAAGGCGAGGGTCGGATATGCACTTTTCCGCTATATCAAGAGCAGCAAGAGGCTGTCCAAGCTCTGTTCCGCACAGGAGATTAAAACCTTTATACTCCTCTTTTAACGCTGTTACAGCTGAAAGGGAGGCTTCAAAATCGTCTTGGCAATTAAAATAGTCAAACAACTCTGTGTTTTCGTAATGATCCTTTGGATACCAGCAGTTGCATTCGCAGTGATCAGTAACGGCATAAGCGGCTAATTTCAAACCCCTTGCCTTTTCAATCATTGCTCTTATATCCGCTTCGGAGTCCATAGAGTATTGTGTATGTGTGTGACAGTCGATTAACTGCAAAATAACACCTCGTTTCAAGTAAGTATAGTTTATTATAACATATTTTCACATAGATTTCTACCTTTTCAGCAAAAAAATACAGATTAAAAAATAAAATTAATAATACCCCTTTATTTTTTCATATTTATATGTTATAATAGAGTGTGATAAATTTTTGACAACTTCTATAGGTTGCTTTTAGTTGTCAGATGGAGGTTTTTTATATGAGAGCTGTTATAACTGTTATTGGTAAAGACAATGTGGGTATTCTCCACAAGGTAAGCGGAGTATGCTCCGAAAAAGGCGTTAATGTTATCGAGGTAACACAGAGCGTTTTACAGGATATGTTCGCTATGATTATGCTTGTGGATATCACAGGTATGACTTCTGACTTTGCTGAGCTTGTTGACGATATGACAAGTCTTGGAGAAAAGCTTGGTCTTTCTATCCACACAATGCACGAGGATATATTCAACTCAATGCACAACGTATGAGAAACGCATAAGAGAGGTTTTATAGATGCTTAACGTATATAATATACTTGAAACAATCCGTATGATACAGGACGAATGTCTTGATATCCGTACAATAACAATGGGTATTTCCCTCCTTGACTGTATCGACACCGATATTGACAAGGCTTGTGAAAAGGTTTACAATAAAATCGTTTCTAAGGCAGGAAATCTCGTTGCTGTGGGACAGCGTATCGAAAAGGAATACGGTATTCCGATAGTTAACAAGCGTATCTCTGTAACTCCCATTGCTATGCTTGCGGCTGCCTGCCCCAATGATAACCCTGTAAAGTTTGCTAAGGCTCTCCAGAGGGCTGCTGATACCTGCGGTGTAAACTTCATAGGCGGCTATTCCGCACTTGTACATAAGGGCTTTTCTGCAGGAGATGAGGCGCTTATACGCTCTATCCCCGAGGCTCTTGATGTTACACAGAATATCTGCTCCTCTGTAAATATCGGCTCTACAAAGTCGGGTATAAATATGGACGCTGTAAAGCTTATGGGCGAAATCGTAAAGGAAACTGCTGAGAAAACTGCTGACCGTGACTGTATCGGTGCGGCTAAGCTTGTTGTATTCTGCAATGCTGTTGAGGATAACCCCTTTATGGCTGGCGCTTTCCACGGTGTAGGCGAACCTGACTGCGAAATTCACGTGGGTGTATCAGGCCCCGGTGTTGTACGTGCGGCACTGAGCAAATACCCTGACGCTTCAATAAATGAGCTGGCTGACATTATCAAAAAGACAGCATTCAAGATTACACGTATGGGTCAGCTTGTAGGTGCAAGAGCCTCTGAGCTGCTTGGCGTTCCCTTTGGTATCGTTGACCTTTCACTTGCTCCTACACCTGCTGTAGGCGATAGTGTGGCGCATATCCTCGAAGAAATGGGACTTGAAATGTGCGGTACTCACGGCACTACAGCCTGCCTTGCTATGCTTAACGACGCTGTTAAAAAGGGCGGTGTTATGGCTTCATCAACTGTAGGCGGACTTTCAGGCGCATTTATCCCTGTTTCTGAGGACGCAGGTATGATTGACGCGGCTGTTGCAGGTGTTCTCAGCCTTGAAAAGCTTGAAGCTATGACAGCTGTATGCTCCGTTGGTCTTGATATGATTGTTGTTCCGGGAGAGACATCCCCTGAGACAATTTCCGCTATTATCGCCGATGAAGCGGCTATCGGTATGGTTAATATGAAAACAACGGCTGTTCGTCTTATTCCTGCCGTTGGCAAAAAAGAAGGTGAAATGCTGGAATTCGGCGGACTTCTCGGCAGCGGCCCTGTTATGCCTGTCAAGGATAAATCCCCAGCCAAGTTTATCAACCGCGGCGGCCGTATTCCTGCTCCTATGCACAGTTTGAAGAACTGATGAATATTATTCTTGAAAAGTTCGGTCTGACGGATGTTTCATCCGTCGCCGAACTTTCTTGCGGTCACATAAACAAAACTTATCTTTGTGAATGCGGCGAAGAAAAGTTCATATTGCAGTCGCTGAACAGGGATATCTTCAGAAATCCCGAAATTACGGCGGAAAATATATATGCTATTGAAAGGGCATTTGAAAAATTCCCCGATGATAAGGTTTTTGTACCCCATTATCTCTGCTGTGACGGCAGGAATTACATCGAGTATAATGGCGGTATATGGCGGATTTACGGCTATACTGAGGGAAATGGCGGCTATTCGCCCTATCTCCACGGCTTTGCTGTGGGACGGTTTCTGAAAATCGTCAATTCCTGCAATATACGGCTGAAAAATGCTCTTACTCTCCACAATTTCGGGGATTTGAAGCTCCCCTTGCGAAATATACACGGCGATACAAAGGCTGATAACATCATCTTCGGCGAAAAGCTGACGGTTATTGACCTTGATACCGCTATGCAGGGGTATATCTGCGCCGACTACGGCGATATGATTCGCTCCGTTACCGCAAAAGAATTCAGCCTGTCTGCTGTCCGTGACGCCACAAATGGCTTTGCAGCGGGGCTTGACGGACTTCTCACCGTTGAGGAAATCAATTCCCTTTACGGTGGTATTGTGCTGATAATTTCTGAGCTTGCGGAGCGTTACAGCGGTGGTTCAGTTAATTTCCCTAACAAGACTGCGGAACAATGTCTTGAAAGGGAGAGGGAGTTGAGGTTACAGCTCTCAAAATTTAATGACTTTGAAAGGGATATAAGAGCTGTTATTTCCGAATGCTTTTCTGTCTGAGATTTATAACTCCCTCTATATAAGGGCAAAAATCGGCCTTTTTTCAACCAAAAATGGTTGATTATTGAAAAATAATTTTTATTTTCTACTTTTTCAATAATTATCAACAAGCAAATTTGTGAGTATTATACAGAATTTACTGTTATATATTTTGATGCAATTCGTTATTACTTATATTTTAAATTGAATTTTCGGTGAGATAGAATAGAAAAAGGGAGCGGTTTTTCCGCTCCCTCCAGTCTGTAGAAAAAGGCATATTTTATTTAAGGGCGAGCAATGCTCGCCCCTACAATTGGCTATATTGCGTTATCTTGTGTAGGGGCGACCATTGGTCGCCCACAATTTTGGAACAAAATTCAGGTTTTTCGACAATCTCAAGGGAGCGGTTTTTCCGCTCCCTTATATTATCTGTTATTACATCATCAGTTTGCTTCTGTAGGTGTTTCCTGTACAGGTGCTTCTGTTTCATCAAGTGTGAGCTTTACTGTCATTTCCTCGCCGTTTCTCATAAATGTTAGCTCGATTTCATCCCCTGCTGTGTGGAGATTCTTCTGCGCTGTCAGTTCTGTTGCTGTCTTTACCTTCACGCCGTCTACTGCTGTGATTATGTCGCTCTTTTTCAGTCCTGCCTTTTCTGCAGCACTGCCCTCTGTTACCTCTATAACATATACTCCAAGAGGCATATCGTACATCTCTGAAATATCCTCTGTAACGTCGCGGCAGCTTATTCCAAGCTGTGGCTTGCCCTTTATATAGCCGTATGTCATAAAGTCCTCTACAACGTCTGATACCTTATTTGAGGGGATTGCAAAGCAGATACCCTCAATTGAAGCCTCTCCCAGACTGCTGCTTGACATCTTTGAGGAGTTAATGCCGATAACCTGTCCGTATTTGTTAATAAGCGGTCCGCCTGAATTTCCCGAATTTATAGCTGTATCAGTCTGAATAAGGCTCATTGACTTGTCATTGATTGTGACATTTCTGTTAAGTCCAGACACAATACCCTTTGTTACTGTGTTCATCAGGTCAAGTCCTAAGGGATTTCCGATAGCTGTTACATCCTCGCCAAGATTGAGCTTGTCGCTATCACCGAATTCAGCCGCTGTAAGCCCCTCAGCTTCAATTTTAAGCACTGCAAGGTCACAGTCAACGTCATAGCCTATAACCTCTGCTGTGTGGGTATCATCCCCTGCAAGCACTTCAATTTCAGCGGCTAATCCAAGTCCGTTCTGACTGTCATATATAACGTGAGCGTTTGTTACGATGTAGCCGTCCTCTGAGATAATAACTCCTGTGCCTGTGCCAACGGGATTTTCCTGCTGAATCTGACTTCCGTCACCGTAGCCGTAGCCAAATCCGTCACCAAAGCCGAAGAAATCACCAAAGCCGCCAAATCCACCAAATCCGTTGCCGTAATTGTAATTATTCTGCTGTGGTATTTCAAATTCAGACTTTATACCCACAACCGAGGGCATAACCTTCTGTACAACTTCCTCTGTCGCGAGGACTTCGCCATTATTATCCTCAACGTGAAGCATTGTCATACTTTCAACAGCAGATGTTTCCTTTTCAACAGAAGATACTTCCTTATTTACAGCAGCTTCTTCCTTTTCGGCTGATATCCGTGAAGATTCTGCGGATGTATCAGCATTTTTACCCTCTGTTACAGTGCGGTATACGCCGATTGAGCCTGCTGAAACAAGGGTCATTGCCACAAGTGATGCAACTACTTTAAGCCCTGTATGCTTCTTTGGCTTTTTGGGTGAGGGATTTTCCTCTGAGTTGTAATAGCCGCCGCCTACTTCTTCAAAATTGTAATTATATTCATTCATTTTAATCACGTTTCCTTTCCTCGGATGTGTGTTGTTTTCCTTTGATGATTATAGTATATCCTGCTTTTGTGTAATAAAAATGCAGTGAATGTTAAAAATTGAAAAATGATTTGTGATGATTTTTTCACATTTATGAAAGAAATGTGAAAAAAGGGACACAGCACGCCGTGTCCCTGCATTTATCAAATTACGAATTATTCAATCCCAGCCTGCTGCTTTGCAGCTGTGAGTGTGTTCTTCATAAGCATAGCAATTGTCATAGGACCTACGCCGCCCGGTACGGGTGTTATGTAGCCTGCTACCTTTTCTGCTGACTCGAAGTCAACGTCGCCGCAAAGCTTGCCGTTTTCATCTCTGTCCATACCTACGTCGATTACTACAGCGCCCTCTTTAATCATATCACCTGTTACAAACTTAGCCTTACCGATAGCTACAACGAGGATATCAGCTGCCTTGCACTCCTCCTTAAGGTTCTGTGTTCTGGAGTGGCAGATTGTAACTGTGCCGTTCTTCTGTAAGAGAAGCATTGCCTGGGGCTTACCTACGATGTTGGAGCGTCCTACTACTACGCACTTCTTACCAGAAATATCCACGCCTGTGCTTTCAATAAGACGCATAACGCCTGCAGGTGTACAGGGAAGGAATGAATACTCCCCTATCATAATCTTACCAACGTTTTCGGGGTGGAATGCATCAACGTCCTTTTCAGGGGAAATTGCGTTGATAACTGCCTTTTCATCTATATGCTTTGGAAGGGGAAGCTGTACCAGTATGCCGTTTACTCTGTCGTCACGGTTGAGAACGTTTACAAGGTCAAGAAGCTGTTCCTGTGTTGTATTTTCATCAAGTGCATACTCGAATGACTGGAAGCCCACAGCCTCACAAGCCTTTTTCTTGTTGTTTACGTATACTCTTGACGCGGAATCGTTGCCCACAATAACTACTGCAAGGCCTACTTTAAGTCCCTTTTCATCCTTGAGTCTTGCTGCTTCGTCTGCAACCTCCTGCTTTACTGCGGCTGATACTGCCTTTCCATCGATTATCTGTGCCATTTTTACTATTCCTCCTGTAAATATTAATCATCCGAGCTGTCGTCGGAATTATCATCGCTGTCGCTGTCGTCAGCGTTGTCATCATCAGTTTCATCATCCTCGTCATCACCGAGGTCGCCGATTTCATCATCGTCATCATCGTCGTCAAGTATGCCGATTTCGTCATCGTCATCGAGAACATCCATACCCTTCATACTCTTTCTTCTTGTTTCCTCAATAAGCATACGGGATTCCTCTGTGGTAGCGTACAGCACAAAGCTTTCGGGGTCGCGCTTTACCTTGAAGCCGATTACTATCTGAAGTATAACCGATGCAACGAATATTACAATTGAAAGTGCCTGTGAAACGCGGATACTGCCTATCATAAGGCTGTCTGTACGAAGTCCCTCAACGAAGGCACGTTCAATACCGTACCAAGCCATATACATCAGCAGAAGCTGTCCGTCATACTTTCTTCTCTTTGACCAGAATGCAAGGAGTACAAAGCCCAGCAGACACCATATTGATTCATACAGGAAACAGGGGTGAACGGGGTCGCTCCACACCATTTCAAGGCCGTTTTCGTACATTGACCCGCCTACCTGCATTTCTGCATTGATAACCTGCTGTATTCTTCCTCCTGTCATACCAAGGAATGAATCAGTATTTGTACCGAATGCCTCCTGATTGACGAAATTGCCCCAACGTCCGATGCCCTGACCGATAAGAAGTCCCAGAACCGTGATGTCAAGCATCGGCAGAATTCTGATTTTCTTGATTTTACATATCAAAATTCCTACCAGAAGTGCGCCTATTATACCGCCGTATATGCCTAATCCGCCGTTTCTTGTATTTATTATGGCAAGGAAGGTATCTTTGAAGCTGTCGCTTTTGTAATCGCTCCAGTTGAATATTACGTAATAAAGTCTTGCGCCAATAATTCCACCGATTACTCCACCGAGAACAGCGTCAATCGCTCTGTCTGCATCAATTCCGAAGCGTTTCATCTTAGGGAAGCAGTACAGAACTGCAAGAGCTAATCCAATGGCGATAAATATGCCGTACCACTGTATGGCAATTCCGCCTATAGTAAAGGCTGTGGGGTCTATTTCAAACTCCCAGCCCATTTTGGGAAACTGGATTTCGTTATATTCCGTAATCATTTGTGATAATTTCATTTTTCAACGTCCTTTCTCTTTATATTTTTTCAATTACTGACAATACCGTTTTATCGGGAAGAAGCTCGTTTTTGATAAATGCCAGCGCATCCTCAGCTGTAAGCTCCGATACAGTATCTACAACATCAAAGGGGTTATAGCCTGCCATGTGGGAGTTTATCATCGCCGACGCCATTGCTGTTACATTACAGAGCTGGCGTACAAGGTCACCATAGGTGGCTTTTTTAATTCTGTTGAATATTTTCTCGTCAACGCCCTCTGCGGATATACGCTTTATCTCGTTAATTACAGCTTCCTTTACTGCATCGGGATTTTCTGATTCACCGCTGAAAATCACCGAGAAATAGCCGTCGCCTGCAAATACCTCGCCACCAAAGCTGGCATTGATTATACCCTCTGTCAGAAGTCTGTTGTACATCTCAGATGAAGCGTCTGTAAGATACGATACTGCAAGAGAAGCTGTCAGCTCCTTTCGGAGGAAATCCTCGCTGCAAGGACAGCATTTATAACCTAACTGGAATATAGACGCTCCTACCGACTGTTTTTCGCGTATATCAGCTTCAACAATTGTACCAGGCTCATCGGGGAATACAGTTTCAAGTCCCTTGTCCTCACAGGGACGGAGCATTTCATCACATATTGCAAGAACTTCATCAGCCTTGATATTTCCTGCAATGGAAAGTGTCATATTGTTAAGGTTGTAGAAGGTATCGTAGCACTTATAGAGCAAATCTGCGTCAATCTGAGCGATACTATCTTCTGTGCCTGCAATATCTATCTGTATTGGGTGGCTGTGATACATACCACGGAGCATATTGAAAAATACGCGCCATTCGGGGTTATCGTTGGTCATACGTATTTCCTGACCGATAATTCCCTGCTCCTTATCCACGTTTTCCTTTGTGAAATAGGGCTTCTGTACGAAATCAAGCAATATACGGAGATTTTCCGTATAATCCTTTGTGCAGGAGAAAAGGTAGCAGGTCTTATCAAAGGAGGTATAGGCGTTGCATTGCGCGCCTGTTCTTGCGAAAAGCTCGAAAACTCCGCAGTCCTCGTTTTCAAAGAGCTTATGCTCTAAAAAATGGGCAATTCCGTTTGGCACCTGTGTATATTCCTTATCAGCGGCAAGCTTGAAAGTTGTATTCACAGAGCCGTATTTTGTGCCGAAAAGGGCATAAACGGTGCTGAATCCGGGCATTTCGCGGATATACACATCAAGTCCGCTTTTATGCTTTACGTGAATACAGCTGTCACCTGTACGCTTACTTGTCAGTATTTTTCTGTCGCTCATTTATTCAGCCTCCTTGTTGAGCATATGATATGTGCTGTCAAGCTGCACATTTGCGGCAGCGGCAGCAATACGCTCCTTTGTAACAGCTAAAAGCCTTTCAAAATGTTCCTGAGGAGATATATACTCGTTTCTGCAAAAACAGCCGAAATACCAGGAATAATAAGAATCAGGGGTATCTCCGAAAGAGGTATAGGAGTTTTCAAGAGCGAGAATAGCACTCTGCAATTCCTCATCTGTTATATTTCCTTTACGTATCTCATCAAGCTGATTCATAATCTCAGCTTCTGCCTTTTCAATGTTTGCCTTTTCAACGCCGCAGTCAACAGTTATTGTTTTCTTGAATTCGCTCATACGGCAGGCACAGTAATAGCACAGGCTGAGCTTTTCGCGGACATTCATAAAAAGCTTTGACACGGGAGTTCCGCCGAAAATCACGCACATAAGATGAACAGCGTCAACATCGTCAATATCATATTTGAAGTTAATGGCAATTTTTGCCTGTCTTACGTCGTATTCTTCCTCTACAAGAACAGGCTCCGATTTGAGGGGACTGGGTGCAGGGAAAATATAATTTTGAGAATTTCTCTCTATTGCCGCGAATTTTTCTTTCAAAGTCTCCTGTACTTCGGGAGCTTCTTCGGGAGAAACATAGAATATTTCAATCTGCGCTGTTTCCAGCAGTTTTTTATACGCAGTATATGCCGAAAGGGGCGTTACAGCCTCTACAGCCTCTCTTGTGCCGTTTCCGCCGTTCTGGGCAGGCTCTCCCTTATAGGCGATTTCACGGGCTTTTATCAGGGTATACTCACGTTTATTATTAAAGCTTGAATCAATAATATCAAGGATTTCCTTCTTGCTCAGTCTGAAAATCTCCTCATTGAAACCGTTTTCATCGGCAAGTGGACTGAAAATGCAATCTGTAACAATTTCAAGCATTTCAGCAGTTATATCCTCGCCATCTATGGCAAATCTATTGCTCAGCCAGGTTGCATTAAGAGAGAGAAGCTGCATATCTCCTCTCTGACTTACAGATGAAGCAAGACCTGCGCCGTAAAGCTCCGAAAGCTTTTCATTCATAGCCGCAATTGTACTCAGCTTTGAATTTACGTCTGAAATGATATTATTTGCAACAGAATAATCCGATGCTGTATCGCTGTTCATAGGGGTGATCATAGTTATACGGATTGAACAGGTATTGAATTTATCGTCAACTACTGAGGTAAATCCGATATTTCCGCCAAACTCCGTTCTTTTATAGTTCATTATATAAATCGCACTCCTTTACATTCGGTTTTTGTGCAGTAATCAGAAATTACATAAGGGAACCTCTAAAAACCTCCCTCACGGCGTAATTTCTATGACAAATATACGAAATTCCGCTCGTGTTCCGGTTTTTAGAGAACCCCACAACTACTCAATTTATATTATAACATATATTCTATAAAATTACCATATGTTTTGGATATTTTTAAATAAATTATATTTTTCAGTCTTTAGCTGCAATAAAACAGGGCGGATATCATCCGCCCATAAAAAATATCTGATAAAAACCACCGCAAACAAGCCTGTTGGCTAACGGCTGATAGGCGACAGCTCAAAAATCAAGGTGCCGTATATAATTTTTTGAAATCGGTGGGAGTGCAGTGCTTTATCTCCTTGAATATGCGATTAAATGTCGTCAAACTCTTGAAACCCGCCTGCATTGCCACATCCGTTATGCTCAGGTCAGGGTCAAGGAGAAGATGCTCCGCCGCCTTTGTACGCCTTGCATTGATGTACTGAAGATAGGACATTGAATTATACTGTTTGAAAATACGCGAAAAATGATACTTGCTGTAGCCTGCCACATCGGCAAGACGGTCAAGGGAGATATCATACATATAATTTGCGTCGATATACTTCATAACCGCATTGAATTTCTCGCTGTATTCATCAAGTTTTATTTCATCGAGGGCAAGAAGCTGCTTGCTCTTTTCAAGCTGTTGCTCTCTTACTGCGGTCAAAAGATTTACAAGAGCAATATATATCTTGACATCTGCAAGTTCGTTCATTTTATTATTCAGACTGAGTATATCAAGCAACGTCTTTTTTGCAAGACTATGCAGCTCTTTATTTAATTCCCTGTTTATAAGGAGTGGTACTGAAACGCCTCTCACAATGGACTCAATAGCCGCTACACCGCTTAAAGCACTGTTGTCACACTGAAAAATCAGACGACGTCCAGGTATCAGCTGGGGCATTCTGTGTAATTCTCCCGATGGTATGATAAGTACATCATTAACGGGAATATCGTACTCGGTTTCGCCCACTGTAACAACATAATGATTTTCAAGAGGCATAATAATCTCTATTGCTTCGTGCCAGTGTACGGGATAGGTTTCATATTCGTGATTGTCATAGAGCAGAAAAGAACGTTTGCTATCGTATTCGACAGTTTCAAATTCACCCGAAAGATGCTTTATCATATCATTCTCCTTTCTTCGGATAGTAAGTTATAAATTATAACTTGATAACCCATACTTAACATTTATTGCTATGCATATATTTTTAGAATATTTCCATACAATTGGCTATATATTCCGAATTTTTCAGCAATCAGCCAATCATATTCCCACTTTTCATATATTCATTATACATCATTTCGTCTAATTTGTAAATAGCCAACGCAAAACTTTGTCGATATCCAACAAAACACCGTAGCAATTTTTGGTCAATACTTATTGCTTCAAAAACAAAATATTACAAATTGTTACAATTATCGAAACTACTTGAAATTTGTGTCAATTATGTGTAAAATAATATATAGGTACTTTAATATGTGCGAAAGAAATTTGTTACCGTTTTGTAACTTTTCTTTCACCTGTGTAGAACAATGTGCCGTCCGTATCAGATATATACAACGGACATCAAAACGAAATCAGTCAGATATTGCTTCTATTCTCTTTGCCATCTATGGCAGGGAGAAATTTTCGCTGTCTTTTTTACTGATTTTTACGAAAAAGGGTGATAATTTAATGGTTTTCAGCAGTCTGGAATTTATTTTTCTGTTCCTGCCCGCTTTTATGCTGGTTTACGGGACTGCTTCTAAAAAATATAAAAACTCAGTAATCTTTCTTGGAAGTATATTTTTCTATAGTATGGGTTTCCGTGACGAAGGAATCGGAAATCTTCTGATTAAAACTTCACTTTTCCTGCTGACTATACTTTTCAATTTCATAATCGGTGAATTTATACAACATTTCCGGAAAGCTGCCAAATTCTGGCTTATCTTCGGAATTATATATAACTTTTCCTTGCTTGTATTCTTCAAGTATACAGGATTTTTCCTGGAAAACATCAACGGACTATTCAACTCCAATCTGCCTATAAAGGAAATAATCCTGCCTATAGGTATCAGCTTCTACACCTTCCAAAATGTATCGTATATAATCGACGTTTACCGAAAAGATGTTGAAAACGAAAAAAGCTTTATAAACTACGGCGCATACATAAGTATGTACCCACAGCTTATAGCAGGTCCTATTGTTACATATTCAACAGTTGCAGAACAGCTTAAAAGCCGTACACACTCCATAAAAAAGGTAGAAAACGGCCTAAAAACTTTCACAATAGGCCTTGGCTACAAGGTGCTTATTGCAAATCAGCTGGGCGGTATGTGGAGCGACCTTTCTATGATTGGCTATGAAAGTATTTCCTCAGGACTTGCCTGGATGGGAATTATAGCCTACTCTTTCCAGTTGTATTTCGACTTTATGGGCTACTCCTTTATGGCAATCGGTATGGGCGAAATTATGGGCTTCACTATCCCGAAAAACTTCGATTACCCATATCTGTCCGTAACAATGACAGAATTCTGGAGAAGATGGCATATCACTCTTGGCAGCTGGTTCAGAGAATATGTATACTTCCCCCTGGGCGGCAGCAGATGCAGCAAGGGCAAAATGGTGCGGAATTTCTTTGTAGTATGGCTTTTCACAGGAGTATGGCACGGCGCAAGCTGGAATTTCATCCTCTGGGGACTTGTTCTCTTTGCGCTGATTATGCTTGAACGCTTTGTTATAGGCAAATTCCTTAATCAATTCAGAATTGTGGGACATCTCTATATGTTCCTTGCAATCCCTCTTACATGGCTTCTCTTTGCAATTACCGATTTCAGCGACTTAGGGCTTTATTTCAGCAAGCTCTTTGGAATAGCCGCTGAAAGCGATGTTATAATCAATTCAAACGACTGTGCGAAATACTGGGGAATTTACGGCAAGTTCTTCATTGCGGGCACAATCTTCTCAACGAAAATCCCCGAAATGATATACAAAAAGATAAAGAACACACCCTTCTGTGCAGTACTGCTGTTAGCCGTTTTCTGGGCTTCCGTGTACTGTATGTACAAGGGTATGAACGACCCGTTCCTCTATTTCCGATTCTGATACACAAAAAATATACAGTATCAGAAAAATTATTGTGTGTGTGAACAAAACAGCGGAAACGATTTTTTATAGCAGATATTCCGCATATAACAAAGGAGAATTATTCGGAAATGAACAAATACAAACAGAATTTATATACTATACTGCTTATACTGACCTGCTTTGTGGCTTCGCCTTTTATATTCCACAGAATATGGAAGACAAGCTCCGACGCCAAAAAACAGGTCAATGTACCACCTCCGTCAGTAAGCAGTTCTGCAAACAGCGGCAGCTCCGCTGACAGCAGTACAGGAGCTGAACAGTCACCTGACGGCACATCCGGAGATGCTTCACAGGCACCTGCTGATCAGCAAACACCTGAGGCAGCAGCTACATTCGGCCCAAGCGACCTCACCTACTTTGATGATGCCCTATTCATCGGAGATTCGCGTACTGTAGGCATTCAGGAATACGGCACATTTAAAAAGTCCAGATTTTTCTGCTCTATAGGTATGTCATCAAGCAATATCGACAACGAAAATATAAACGGCACAACCTTTGAGGACCTCATTAAAAACAACAAATTCGGCAAGATATACGTTATGCTCGGAGTAAACGAAGTCGGCAACGATTTCCAGTTCACGCTGACAAAATACAGAGCTGTTATCGAGAGGCTCAGAGCAAATCAGCCTGACGCGATTATCTACATACAGGCAAATCTTCACGTATCGGCGGCAGCTGAAACAAATGTAATAAACAACGCAAGCATCAATTACCTCAACAGCCTGTTTGCAGAGCTTGCAGATAATAAAAAAGTGTTTTATATCGACATAAACGAGCTTTACGACGATGAAAACGGCTGTCTTACCGCAGCCTATACTGCCGACGGCATTCATCCTCTTGCAGCATATTACCAGCAGTGGTGCGAATGGCTTTGTCAGAAGACAGTAATCACAAATGCAGCACCTGAGCCTGCACCTGCTGAGCCTACCCCCACATCAGAGGCAGCACCAATAGAATAAAGTATTAAAGGCGGACATCAATTGTCCGCCTTCGTTGTTTATACCAATCTTATAATTTCAGCATACTAAAAATTACGAATAAAATTTTGTGTAATTGCACAAACGGCGCCTATCTATTATGTGCAAAACGCTGATTTTTAGAAAAAATCGCAAAAAAATGTGACCTTTTGGCCTTCTCATGCGTTATATATATGAAAGGGAAAAAGAACCAATTTTCAAACTCACACATCATCCACTGACAAGCCAGTAAAGGAGGATTAAGAGAAAATGAAACGAGAATTCACAAATTTTGTATAGCTGCACAAATCACAAAGAACTGATATGTGCAAAGTGCTGATTTTAAATAAATTCTAAAAAACACTTTAAAAAATTAGAATAATATGTTATAATAAAATCACATAAATTCAAGAGCATTTTCACATTTTTTATGATTTTTCCATATACAATTTACATATCGGTTCTATATAATTAATGTGACTACGCTGAAATGGAGAGTAAAAATGAAATTAGGAAAGGTTATCAATATTGCCGTTTTTGTTGCAGGTCTTGATGAAGAATACCAGAACAATATTATTGTCGGGATTAATGAATTTTCCCGCAAAAACAACATAAATGTTTCATACTTCGCCGCTTTCGGCGGTATGATTGACAGCCGTCTTTTTGATATGGGCGAATACAGCATCTACAGCCTTGCCAATCTGCAAAAATTCGACGGTGCAATCCTTATGACCAATACTATCAACGACAGCGGTATGAAAGACTATATCTCAAACCGCATCAAGGAATCAGGTATTCCTGCCGTTGTATTCGACTGTGATAATATAAGCGAATTCTACAATATTAGTATAGACAACTCCAATGCAATGCGTGAAATGGTTCGCCACGTCATTAAAGAACACGGTGCAAAGACCATAAACTACATTTCAGGTCCTATGTCCAATCCTGAGGCTGTTGAAAGACTTCTCGCATTCCGTGACGTTATGGCTGAAAATAATCTTCCTGTGGACGAGGAGCGCATTTACTACGGCGAATTCCGCCAGTTTGACGGTCACGATGCCATTGAGGAGTATATGAAATCAGGACTCCCCCTCCCCGATGCATTTATCTGTGCCAACGATGCCATGGCTCTTACAGCTATCAGCACCCTTGAAAAATACGGATTCTGCGTCCCACTGGATGTTATAGTAACAGGATTTGACTATACATACAGCGCAAGAAATTACTGCCCTGCCCTTACATCAGTAAAACGTCCCCTTTCAAAAATGGGTTCAATGGCTTGCAGTGTAATTATCGACCTTATAAACGGCAAATCTCCGGCCCACGAGCAGCTGGAGGCAGCCTGCGTATTCACAGAAAGCTGTGGATGTACACCTCCTGCAGAGGAGAATCTGAGCGAATTCCGCAAAACTACATACAATAAAATTGAAAATACAAACGCAAATGTAAGAAAGCTGAACATTCTTTCAGCCCGTCTTGCTGAAACTGAATCAGCAGGTGAATATTTTGAGGTTGTCCACGACTTTGTTGAGGAGCTTGAATGCGAGCATTTCGCTATGTGCCTCACAAGCGGCTGGGAAGAAAAATACAATTCTCTCGCCTCTGACAGCTCTGAAAACGTTTTCAAACGTATGACCGCTCCCCTTGTATGGAAAAACGGCGTTTCCGAAAGCGTTGAGTATTTCAGCGGCGAGGATATGTTCCCCATTCCTCAGAAAAACGGCGGAAATATAAACTATTTCCTCCCCCTTCACTTCCGCAATAAAGTTCTGGGATACTATATCATCACAAACAGTGATTTCCCAATAAACAGCCTGCTGTGTCATACATTTACAATGAATATCAGCAACTCCATTGAAAATCTCTGCAAGATTTCCCATATCAACAAGGCTATGGAGGAGCTTAACAGAATCTATGTTATAGACCCTCTGTGCAATATCTACAACAGAAACGGCTTCATCAAGCACGCTGACGAGGTATTCAAGGACTGCGTATCAGCTGAAAAGACCGTTATGCTCACATTTATTGATATGGACGGACTTAAATTCATCAATGACAACTACGGTCACGATGAGGGCGATTTCGCTATTAAGGAGCTTGCCAAGGTTATCAAGGAATGCTGCGACAGCGACGATATCTGCGCAAGATTCGGCGGCGATGAATTTGTTATTTTCAACAAGAATGCCAACGAGGATAGCTGCCTTATACTTGAACAGAAGTTTAATTCAAAGCTTGAACATCACAACGCTATTGTTGCAAAGCCCTACAAGATTTCCGCAAGTATCGGAAGTGTTGTCGAAAAGGTTGACAGCGGCTATACCTTGTTCAGAATTGTAAAAATGGCTGACGAGGTAATGTACGAGGTCAAGAAAAACAAAAAGAATTCACGTGCGGGGGCTGATAAAAAATAATGATTAAGGCGGACTTCGTGTCCGCCTGTTTTATGCTGAAAATCCCTGTATATAACAAAAAGGAGCTTATTTCAGCTCCTTTTCGCTATAATTTATCCCTCGATAATTTCGGGAAGTTTTTCAATAATATTTGCACTTAATTTCTGAACCGCAAGTGCATCAGCTGCTGTAATGCCGCTGCCTGGGTTGCAACAGTCTGCATTTGCTGCTCCCTGTACTGAAAGGCCATACTTGTCAGGATTTCCCAGTGACTGATAAATTGATGCTGCATCAGCCATTGTTACAATTCCGTCACAGTTTGCATCGCCTAAAATTGTAGGCTCTACAGGTGTTGTAGGCTGCTCTCCTGTTACAGGAGGTACAGTTGTCACAGGAGCTGTTGTAGTTGATACAGGCTCTGCAGATGCTGTTGTTGGCACAGTTGTAGTAGTTACAGCTGGCTCTGTTGTAGTTGTAACAGCAGGCTCTGTTGTTACAGGAGGCTCGCTGCCGTCTGTCCATATACCAGTGAGTGATATGCCAGCACCGGGAATAGCACCCTTGATTAAATATTCACTGCCAACGGGGTAAATATCACCCTCGCTGTCCTGCCAGCCTGCAAATGTTTTACCATCAACAGTATGCTCAGGATCCGGGCAGATAATAGTTGTATCAGTTAAGCCCTGAACCTTCTTATTCTCACCGCCGTTGCCTGTCTTGAATAATACAGTGTACTTCTTAGCTTCCCATACAGCTGTATATGTTACATCATCGCCTGTAAATACTACCGTCTGACCTGGTTTGTATACTTCACCATCAAGACTTGAAGTCCAGCCTACAAGATTGAATCCGTTTCTTGAAAAACGATCGTTACCGGCAAGCTCATCCTTACCGTTTTCCAATTTCTGGAATGTTACCTCTGTATTTCCGTTTATACGATCAACATCGCCTGCGAAGAAAGTTACATCTATCTCTCTGAGCCATATAGGTGAAAATTCTATGGGAGTATTTCCTACAACGATTTTTGTTCCGAATTTATAAATTCTTTCGCCGTCTGTAAGTCCGCTGGATGTAAGATTATCACCGTTTGGACCAAAATTTTCTACTTTTATAGTTGTATAGTTAGGCTCGAAAATCATACCGGGAATAGCTCTTGTATCCTTAAGCCACTCAGGTCTTTCAACTTCCATACCGTTATACTCAAGCTTATATGTCATTTCTGTAAATCCAGGCTCTTTGTAATCGTACCATACTGCCTTAACTACGATTTTATCCTTTGCAAAATCATCGGGAACACGATATGTTTCACCACCTATGTATCCATAGAAGCCGTCTATTGTCCAGCCGCTGAAGCCGTGTGTATCCGAGTCAAATATGCCTGTAGGAATAAAGAAGGATTCGCCAGGAGCTGTTGTAAATGATGCAAAATCATTGAAATCAGACAGCTTACCGTCTTTTCTGTAGTCAGGTTCAATAACTGATTTGTCAAGGACAAAATCAAATACAACTTCGATTTCTTTTGAATCTGCAGCTACAGCTGTAAAGCTGCCAAAAGCACCGCATACACCCATTACAGCAGCTGATAAAACTGCCGTGGTTCTTTTCATTACTCTGTTCATTTTTTCCCTCACATTTCTGATACATTAATGTATCATCTAAAACTGTTTGTTTCTTCACTATACACATAACCGATAGTCATAAGTTTCTTCTCCAGTTCTTCTCTATCGGTGCAAAGACTTCTGCAAAGCTCATCAAGACTCTGATACTCATCACGAAGCTTTGTATTTATATAACTGAGCAGTATCACGGGGTCGTTGGGCATATTCATAAAGCCTTTCTCCTTCCATAAAAAAGAATGGCTGCCGTAAAATGTGCTAAATCTTACGGCAACGAAAAAATTCTCATAACCATCTCAACTGATTATATGTTCTATAGCTTGATATAAATATACAACAAAAATCACTGTATGTCAATGGTTTTTCGCCATTTTTCAGACTTTTTAAATGTGAATTTTTTGTGAATTTGTATTACGTTTTAAAGGTTTCGATTATTACTCTTTCTCAAATCCAAACTCCCGAAAATCGACAATATACCGTCTGTTTTTTATTTACATTTATTTTTACATATTTATAATCCGTTCATAATATTTTTTCATAAAATTCATAGAGATTTTGCCACTTTCACTTTTCTTCTAAGCCTCGTAATTCCTGTTATACAGCAAAAAAATTCCATTTCTGTATTTTTATGTACGTTAGTCAATGCTAACCAAATAAAAACAGTTGCTTTTGTACAAATTTCACAATAAAAACATCTTTAATTAGGCTAAAAAAGCGATAGCAATTTTTTTGATAATATGGTATAATGTTATGTAGATATGTGGGGTAAATTTGTGTCGCAACGACATTGTTATTTATTTCACATAGGTCCGCCGCAGAATAGCTCTCTGCGGAACAAGTTAAAAGGAGGTTCATCTTACATGAATTCAGCTAAAGCTACAGTTCCTTTTAAGGGAACTAAAGAGCAGGAAGCTCAGCTTCTCGCAGTTATTGCCGAGAAAAAGGACACACAGGGCGCACTCATGCCCATTCTTCAGAAGGCTCAGGAAATCTATGGCTACCTCCCTATCGAGGTTCAGAAAATTATTTCCGACAACACAGGTATTCCTATGGAGAAAATCTACGGCGTTGTAACTTTCTACGCTCAGTTCTCCCTCTATCCAAAGGGTGAGTACACAATCTCCGTTTGTCTTGGTACTGCTTGCTACGTTAAGGGCGCAGGAGATATCTACGACAAGCTCCAGGAAAAGCTTGGCATCGCTGGCGGAGAATGCACTCCCGACGGTAAATTCTCTCTGGAGGCTTGCCGCTGTATCGGTGCTTGCGGTCTCGCTCCCGTTCTCACTGTAAACGAGGACGTTTTCGGCCGTCTCACTGTTGACGATGTTGACAAGATCATCGAAAAGTATAACGCATAATATACATAACTGTTAGGAGGTTAACTTTATGAAGACTCTTGAAGAACTCAAGGCTGTCAGAGAATCTATGGAGGGCGAAGTTGCTCTCAGAACTCATGGCAACGCTTCTTCAAAATATGAAAGACACGTTCTCGTGTGCGGCGGTACAGGTTGTACTTCTTCCGGTTCCCCCAAGCTTATTGCTAAGCTCGAGGAGGAATTCGCTGCAAAGGGACTTACAGAAAAGGTTCAGATCGTTAAGACAGGTTGTTTCGGTCTTTGCGAAAGAGGTCCTATCCTCATCGTTTATCCAGAGGGTTCTTTCTACTCACGTGTAGAGCTTGACGAGGTTACTCGCATTGTAGACGAGCATCTCATCGGCGGAAACCCTGTTAAGGAATTCCTCTATGAGGAAACTGTTGACGGCGATAACATCAAGTCACTTGAAGAAACATCATTCTACAACAAGCAGATGCGTGTTGCTCTCAGAAACTGCGGTGTTATCAACCCAGAGTGTATTAATGAATACGTAGGCCGTGACGGTTACTCAGCTCTCGGTAAGGTTCTCAAGGAAATGACTCCTGAGGATGTTATCCAGACTATTCTCGATTCTGGTCTCCGTGGACGTGGAGGCGGCGGATTCCCCACAGGTATGAAGTGGAGACTCGCAAGAACTATCGTTCCCGATGCTGATATCAAGTATGTTTGCTGTAACGCAGACGAGGGTGACCCGGGTGCATTTATGGACCGTTCTATCCTCGAGGGTGATCCCCACGTTCTTCTCGAAGCTATGACAATCGCAGGTTACGCTATCGGTGCTAACCAGGGTTATGTTTACGTTCGTGCTGAGTACCCAATCGCTGTTGAGCGTCTTAACATCGCTATCCAGCAGGCTCGTGAAGCAGGTATGCTCGGTAAGGACATCTTCGGCACAGGCTTCGATTTTGATATCGATCTCCGTCTCGGTGCTGGTGCTTTCGTTTGCGGTGAGGAAACTGCTCTTATGACATCTATCGAGGGTAACCGTGGTGAGCCCCGTCCAAGACCTCCTTTCCCTGCTGAAAAAGGTCTTTACAACAAGCCCACAATTCTCAACAACGTTGAGACATACGCTAATATCCCCCAGATCATCCTCAACGGTGCTGACTGGTTCAAGGGCATCGGTACAGAGAAGTCCAAGGGTACTAAGGTATTCGCTCTCGGTGGTAAGATTCACAATACAGGTCTCGTAGAAGTTCCTATGGGTACTTCACTCCGTACTGTTATCGAGGAAATCGGCGGCGGTATCCCCAACGGCAAGAAGTTCAAGGCTGCACAGACAGGTGGTCCTTCCGGCGGATGTATCCCTGCTGAGCATTTCGATATTCCGATTGACTACGATAACCTCATCGGTATCGGCTCAATGATGGGTTCAGGCGGTCTTATCGTTATGGACGAAGACAACTGTATGGTTGATATTGCTAAGTTCTTCCTTGAATTCACTGTTGATGAGTCCTGCGGTAAGTGTACTCCCTGCCGTATCGGTACAAAGAGAATGTACGAAATCCTTGACAACATCACAAAGGGTAAGGGTACTCTCGAAGATATCGACAAGCTTGAAGAGCTTTGCTACCACATCAAGACAAACTCTCTCTGCGGTCTCGGACAGACAGCTCCTAACCCTGTTCTTTCCACACTCAAGTTCTTCAGAGACGAGTATATCGCTCACGTTGTTGACAAGAAGTGTCCTGCAGGCGTATGTAAGGATCTCCTCAGCTTCGAGATCGAGGCTGATAAGTGCTTCGGCTGCGGTATGTGTGCTAAGCAGTGTCCTGCTGACGCTATCTACGTTACAGACTATACTGCTCCCGGAAAGAAGAAGCCTGCTTACGCTATCGACAAGGATAAGTGCGTAAAGTGCGGCGCTTGTATCGCTTCCTGTAAGTTCAAGGCAATCATCAAGAAATAAGCGGAGGAACATATAATGGAAAATATCACAGTTAAAGTTAATGGTGTTGAAGTCTCCGTACCCAAGGGTGCTACAGTCCTTGAGGCTGCTCACGCTGCAGGTTTTGAGATTCCTACACTTTGCTATATGAAAGAAATCAACGAGATCGGTGCTTGCCGTATCTGCGTTGTTGAAGTAAACGAAGGCAGAGGTTTCCGTCTTGTTGCAGGTTGTGTATATCCCTGCACAGACAATATGGAAATCCTCACTGCTTCTCCTAAGGTAATTGAGTCACGTAAGAAGACTCTCGAACTCATCCTTTCCACACACGACAGAAAGTGCCTCTCCTGCGTAAGAAGCGGCAACTGTGAGCTTCAGAAGCTCTGTAAGGATTACGGTATCGAGGATGCTTCCAAGTATGACGGTGCAAACAATGTTTACGAAGTAGACAACAGTGCAGCTCATATGTACCGTGACAACAACAAGTGTATCCTTTGCCGTCGTTGTGTAGCTGTATGTGCTAACACACAGGGCATCGGTGTAATCGGCGCAAACGAGCGTGGATTCAAGACATATATCGGTTCTGCATTTGATATGGGTCTCGGTGAGACAAGCTGTGTATCCTGCGGTCAGTGTATCGCTGTATGTCCTGTTGGCGCTATCGCTGAGAAGGACTACATCAAGCCTGTTCTTGAGGCTATTGCTGATCCTGAGAAGGTTGTTCTCGTTCAGACAGCTCCTGCTGTTCGTGCAGGTCTTGGCGAGTGTTTCGGTCTTCCTATCGGCACAAACGTTGAGGGCAAGATGGTTGCTGCTCTCAGAAGACTCGGCTTCGATAAGGTATTTGATACTGATTTCGCTGCTGACCTTACAATTATGGAAGAAGCTAACGAATTCCTCGACAGAGTTAAGAACGGCGGAAAGCTTCCCCTTATCACATCCTGCTCACCTGGTTGGGTTAAGTACTGCGAGCATTACTTCCCTGAGATGACAGAGAATCTTTCTTCTTGTAAGTCACCTCAGCAGATGTTCGGTGCAGTTGCTAAGACATACTACGCTGAGAAGATGGGCATTGATCCTAAGAACATTGTTATGGTATCAATTATGCCTTGTACAGCTAAGAAGTTCGAGATCGGCAGAGACGATCAGAACGCTGCAGGTGTACCTGATGTTGATTACTCACTCACAACACGTGAGCTTGGCAGAATGATTGAGCGTTCAGGCATCAACTTCCTTGGTCTTGCTGATGAGAAGTTTGACGATCCTCTCGGACTTTCAACAGGTGCTGCTGTAATCTTCGGCGCTACAGGCGGTGTTATGGAAGCTGCTCTCAGAACAGCTGTATACACACTCACAGGCGAGAATCCTATTGACTTCCCTGAGGTACGTGGTACAGAGGGAATCAAGGAAGCAACATACAACGTTGCAGGTATGGACGTTAAGGTTGCTGTTGCAAGCGGACTTGCTAACGCTAAGGAGCTTCTTGAGAAGGTACAGAAGGGTGAAGCTGATTACCACTTCATCGAAATTATGGGATGTCCCGGCGGCTGTGTAAACGGCGGCGGTCAGCCTCAGGTTGCTATGGGTATCAGAAACTTCGTTGATATCAGAGCTGAAAGAGCTAAGGTTCTTTACAATATCGACGCTGAGATGCCTGTAAGACAGTCCCACGAGAATCCTGCTATCAAGGCTATCTATGATGAGTTCCTTGAAAAGCCAGGCAGCCACAAGGCTCACGAGCTTCTCCACACAACATATGTTAAGAGAAGCATCAACTAATTCATGTAAGTAAGATATAATGAAACGCCCGAGAAATCGGGCGTTTTCTTTATATAATATTAAACCAACAGCGCACTAAACTTGAGCAATATCAAAAATGCGGACTGCAAAGGCGGTCCGCATTTTTGCGTCAACTGTTATACTGTTATATATACACTATAACAGTATAAATTGCACACGAATTAATTATAAGATATTACACACTTTTGAAAAAGAAATATCAGTATTTTTTCGTATATTTTCAACAGTTTCATCTGTTGGCAATTAGTGAAAAAGTAGAAAATAAAAATTATTTTTCAATAATCAACCATTTGTGGTTGAAAAAAGACCTGTTTTTGCCCATTAGTGAGAGGGTATGATCAAATCACTCCCCCACTCTTACACAATTCTTCCCTCATCATACACAAATCAAATACATCCAGCCTGTCATCCCTGCATATATCAGCGGACTCAGGGTTGTCCAGTTGTGTATCAGGAACGGCAAGGAGCCATTTCTGAAACAGTACAAGATCTGCAACTGTTAACTCTCCGTCTGCGTTTACATCGCCCTTGACCGCGTTATTTTCAAGGTATTCATCATAGGAGTAAAAATCTGCGCCGAGTTCATTTATATCTGTGTTAAGCTCCGAGAGTGACGAAATATTCACACCGTCGCTGTAATACAGATCATAGCTGCCATTCATTGTGCTGCTGAAAATCATTTTGTTATCGTCAACGGGACAGGCATCAGAGCAGTCATATTCCGCTGAATTAAGCGCCAGAGGATATACCTCTTCGCCGTCATAGCACATTATTCTGTCGCAGTGATTATCAGCAGAATGCCAGGCCGTAAAATACAGCTTATCGCCATCAACAATGGGATAATACGCATTAATACCGCTTGCGCTGTATATAGTTTCAATTTGTCCTGTTGCCGTTTCTATGCGGCATATTGAACCTATTCTGTCTGTGTAGTTGGCATAATAAATATACTTTCCGTCAGCAGAATAGCAGGGCATTGCCTCCTCTGTGGGAGTGTCAGTAAGCATTGTGACTTCCCTTGTTTCAATGTCAATAAGTGCAAGGTCATAGACAAAATCGTTTACGGAACTGCTCCAGTAGCCGCGTTTGAAAATAATGCTTTTGCCGTCGGGAGAGAATTTCGGGTCTTCGTTGCGAAATCCGCTGTTCTGCGTCAGATTTTCAATTTCGCCGTTGTCATAGAGGAAAATATCCCATTCATCAGCTTTCTGATCAATAGCCATAAATGTAAACTCTTGGGGAGAATTGCCGAAATATCCGTTCATAGCGTGAATAAAATCGCCGCTTATAGTCTCAGTTGTACCGTCGGGGGAACGCAGATACAGCTTGCTGTCGAGGGCAGAATAGTCGCTGTAATTGTGCCATAACAGCCAGCCCTTGGGGAGTATTGCCTTCTCAGACCAGCCACTGTCGGGATAAGATTCATTCTGCGGAGTATCTCCGCTTTCATGAAAAGGAGTAATTCTGACATAGTCTACTTCAAATTCAGTTTGTTCGAAATCGGGAGTTCCTGCCCAGTTTTTCGGGAACCACAGCCCAAGCCAGAACCGACTTTCGTTTGTGGGGATGAAATCATATGAAGTATATGTTAGAACATCGTCAAAGTAATAGTCAACACGGGGGATTTCTGTTTCACTGCCAGTGTGCCAGTCAAAGCGATATGTATGAAATTCACCGTCAGCCTGATTTCCACAGTAAGGAATAGCTGTTTTGTGTTCGTTATCACTTTCGCCTGTCCAGGTTGTGCAAAGAGCGTGACTAAGGCTGAAATTACCATTTTCATCTCGGCCTGGGAATTCTATATCTATCTCATGATTTACAATTTGCAGCTTATCTTCAAAATAATGCTCCTCATATTCAAAGGTCCACATAGCTGAGCAGCAGCCAAGCTCGGGAGCAATTTTAGCCCGTATTTCATAGCTGCCAGAACCGAAATATTCTCTTGTGGCTATGGCACCGCCACAGCGTTTTCCGTCCCCACGGCGACTCTGGTCACGATTTATGCCTCGAAGTTCGCCGTCATAATAGTTTCCAAGGCCTGTCAAAACGAGATTTCCGTTACTGAGAGTTACATTCTCAGCTATAACTCCGCCATTGTAGTCCTCGGTTTTACCATTAACAGTTACGGTTCCGCCCCAGTTTTTTTCTGCGATAAGCCATTTATCACTATTAAGAATATCACCACTGAAATCTTCATAAAAAATATCTGAAGCATTATTTGCAGCAATTACAGGAATCGGCACTATATGTGGAATTGTCGCTGTTAATGCAAGGGATATCAGACAATTGATGATTTTATGCTTATTCATATGATTACCTCCGTGGTTTGATAGTTAAAGTTTGCAGGTGTTTTTTAAATTATACCATAAATCTGCAAAATAATCAATTATACCTTTAAATTATAATTGGGATGCTCATTAATTTCAAATAGAAACAGAACATCCCCCCGATTTCTCGGGAGGATGTTCTGCATTTTGGGATAATTAATTAGGAATTAACTTGATTAATAGTTGGTTATCAGTTACACTTCTGGTAAATCTGACCACCGTTGAGTGTCTTGCCCTTAGCGGCAAACATCTCAGAAATGCTTACGATCTGCCAGCCCTGAGCCTTAGCATAAGGAGCAATCTCCTCGATAGCAGCTGCTGTAGTAGCATATGTTTCGTGGCAGAGGATAATAGCGCCGTTAGCGGAACCATTATTCATAGCATTCTTGATTGTGCTTACAATCTGATCCTTAGAAGCGCCGTTCCAGTCCTGTGTATCAATTGAGCAAGTAATCATAGGAACATCGCTGAGTGCAGATGTTACTGTGCCGTTGCTTGCGAGATAAGGAAGACGGAGAAGCTTGGAAGGCTCTGCACCGATAATGTTCTTCAGCTTGTTGTATGTCTGGTCATACTCGCTGCGGATTTCAGATGCAGAAAGATTTGTAAGATAAGGATGTGTAGTTGTATGGTTAGCAACTTCCATACCCTTCTGGTAAGCATACTTAACCTGGCTTTCGTCCTTGATCCAGTTACCAACATAGAAGAATGTAGCTGTGAAGCCCTGGTTTGCAAGAGCATCGATGATCTTCTTACCGTTAGGATCTGTACCATCATCGAAGCTGATAGCCATCATAGGCTTTGTAGGATCGATTGTACCGCCGCCAGTGGGAGGTGTTACTGCAGGAGCGTCTGTACCAGACTGTACCTTACCGCCGCCTGTTGTAACAGATGACTTTGTGCCTTCAGAAGCAGCAACAAATTCATCAATGTAGAAATTTGTGTAGCTATCAGGTGCTTCAACATAAAGAATCATATTTGTAGCGCCTGAAGGAATTGTGTATGAAGTGTTTTCAAGCTTTGTCCACTCGTTTGTCTTAACTGTTGCAGATGCAACCTCATCATAATTCTCCTCACCATTAAGTGTGTACTGGAGAGTAAGCTTGAGTGTTGTGGACTCACCGCTTCTCTGCATTGCTGCAAGTGAGAAGCTGTATGCGCTGCCAGCATTGAAATCAGAACCGAGTTCAATTGCTGCACCGTGCCAGTAATCTGAACGGCCGCTTACATAAAGTGACTTGCCTGAATAATAGTTGTCAGAGTTAACTTCTACAGAAGCATCGCCTCTTCCTGACCAACCGCTTGCGGATGAATCAAAGTTGCTGCTAATATATTCCTTAGCAACAGGAGTTGTAGGAGTTACTGAGCTATTATTTTTTTTTTCGGTAGTGGTAGCTGTGCTACCACCACTTACTGTGAGCTTAGAAATAAGGCCTGCGAGATACTTCTGAACTGTAATAGCATCAGAAGCTGTAAGACCAGACTTACCATCTACGTCTGCGTTTGCAGAACCTGTAGCTGTAAGCTTATACTTGTCAGGGTTACCAAGTGCCTGGTAAATTGCAGCTGCGTCAGCCATTGTTACTTCGCCGTCACAGTTTGCATCGCCTGCAAGTGTTGCAGATGAACCGCCACCATTAGGAGCTACTGTTGTGTTTGTAGAAGGATTAGATGAAGGAGGAGCTGTTGTTACAACAGTTGGAACATTAACGCTCATTACAGCATCATAAGCCTTCTTAGGAGTATAGTTTGAACCGAAGAGAAGGGGTGTCTGTGAACCTCTCCAGCTGATGCTGTCGTGTGTTCCCCATACTGTGAATGAAGGAATCTGCTCATAGTTATCAACTGCCATCTGGAAGATAGCCTTAAAGAGGTCAGCCTGTGCCTGTGAGTTCTGGCTTGATTCTGTGATATCAAGCTCTGTGATAGATACTTCAAGACCTGTGCTGAGGAACTTCTCAAGAGCTGTCTTGTAAGTAGATGCATTCGGATAACCTACATCAAGGTGAGACTGCATACCGATACCGTCAATAACGCCTTTTTCCTTAAGCTTCATTGCGATATTGTAGATATCATTTGTCTTGTTGCCGATGTACTCGTTATAATCGTTGATGTAAAGCTTACAGCCTGCGGGAGCATACTTTCTTGCATATGTGAATGCATTGATGATGAACTCATCGTTGTTTGCTCCATATACAGCTGCCCAGTGTGATCCGGGAGGGCCTCCTGGCTCACGAAGTCCGCCGCCGTCGTTGAGGAAGAGCTCATTACATACGTCGTATGCGTAAAGGTCGAGGTTTGGATACTGTGTAGCGATAGCTTCGAAAGTATTCTTAATCATACTCTCAAGACGCTGGTTCATAACTTCCTTGCTTACGTATGCACCGTTGCTTGAGAAGTTCTCCTTGAAGAACCAATCAGGTGTCTGGCTGTACCATACAAATGTATGACCACGAACGCCGATATTGTTGTCCTCACAGAACTTAAGTGTAGAAGCAGCCTGATTGAGGTTGATCTGTGTATTTACATTGTTACCTCTCTGCTGACAAGCAGACTGATCAATAATTGCTTCGGGCTTAAGTGCGTTTTCGGGAGTGATTGAATTGAAGTGCTTCTTGATGAAATCAGCACCAGAATTAAGCTCGTTAGGGCTTACAGAAGTACCCATTCTGAAAAGGTTACCGAACTTGCCAACGAGTGAATCAGAAGAATAGTTAGGTGTCTGGCTTGTGTTGCCACCTGTGTTTCCACCTGTATTGCCGCCAGTATTTCCACCTGTAGAACCGCCGCCTGTCTTTGTGAGCTTTACATCGTCAATAAAGAAAGGAATAAGGTCAGATGCAGAAGCTGTTTCTGTGTAAGCGGACTGAACATAAAGTGAGATATTGCTTGCGTTTGAGGGGATATCGAACTCTGTAGCGAGCTCAGACCACTTGCCTGAACTGCCTGTAGCATCAACAAGGTTTACATACTCTGTTGTGCCGCCAGCATCGTACTGAACGCCAAGTGTGTATCCCATACTATCGTAGTTATTGCTCTTGAAGCCAGCATAAAGTGAAATGTCATAGCTGCCGCCTGCTACAAGTTCATCGCTTGCAACAGTGAAACCGTTCCAGGACTGTGTACGTCCTTCAACGTAGAGTGACTTGCTACCGCCATGTGCAAAATCGCTTGTTATACCATAGCTTAAGTTTTCACCACGAGCTGTCCAGTCTGTACCTGAACCCTCGAAGTCATCAGTAACGCCTGAACCGCTTCCGCTTGGCTTTGTGAAGCTAATTGTCGGCTCTGGCTCAGAAGGCTCAATTACGACACCGCCACCCTGGCCTGCCTGGCTGGGATCAGTGTATACATCAAGCTCTGTGATATCGGCTACACCGCTGCTCTGCCAACCTTCAGCATTAAGAGCAACCTCGTAAAGGTTACCAATGCCCCAGCCCTGGTCTGCCCAAGCCTTGAAGTGATCAGATACTGTGATGTGACCAGACTTTCTCTTCTGCTGACGTACACTGAAATACTGCTTGAATGTTTCAGAACCGCCATTGATTGTAGGACCTGTGTGATCCATCTGGAAAATCTTATACTGTGCACCGTCGATTGTTACCATCTTGCCGTTTGCATCGGGAACCCAGTCTACCCAGTCCTCGATGATGTAGTACTCAACGAGCGGTACACCTGAAAGTCCCTTGTTCTGGAACCAACCGTATACGCAAAGACGTGAGTTACCGCTTGCACTGCCAGTCTGACGATAGTCAGCTGCATAGTCCATACCAATGTAAGGATAATCGGTAGCCTTCTTCTGGGAGCCGAAGTCAAGACCACGACGAGCGAGGAAGTTACCGCTGGGAACGCTTGCGCTCCACTCTGCTTTAAAAGTAGCGCCGGAGCCGAGTGTCATTGTACCGTTACCGCCTGTCTGGTCAATCCAGATTTCGTAGCTGTAACCGTCGCAAACACCCTTGTGCTGGTTCTGACCGCCGCCAACGCTCAGTTTCTGACCAACACTTGCTGCATTTGATGATGTCATTGATGCACTTGGAAGCATCGTGAGACACATAACTGCAGCTGTAAACCCGCTAATTAATTTGCTTAATTTGCTTTTAAGGTTCATAATTAATCATTCCTTTCGTTTAATTTTAAATGATACATACTTTGCTGACATACATTCGGTCCCCCAACCGAATCATCAGCTTCTATATTCATTTTATTACGTTTTTGTGAACAATTCAAGTCATTTTTTGCTGTAAATTTTTGGGGTAATCATTTTTTGCTAAGTTTTTCGCTGTAAATTCTGATTATGCAACTTTTTGATAAATATCAAAATAACGCAATATAGCCAAAAATAAACAAACGTCGGCACATTAAGGATGCCGACGTTCATACAATTAATATATGGCGAAATTATTAAGAAATAATGTATTTTATCCTTAATCAGCTACCTTTGTACCGCACTGATTACAGAATTTAGCGTTGCTGTCAAGCTTTGCACTGCACTGACTGCATACACCAACTTCTTCCGCCTCAACAATTTCAACCTCGGCATTCTGAGGCTCAACTGCTATTGTTGCACCGCAAGCGGCACAAACAGCATCATCCTTTTGAACAACAGCACCGCATGAGGGACAGGGAACGGCGCCTTCAAGGATACTGAGCTGGTTTTTAAGTTCGGCAATTTCAGCCTCTTTTGAGGTAACGTCACCGAAAACAGTTCTGAATTTTTCGTTCTCGCGGTCTTCATTGTAAAGCTTTCTGCCTACAGACACAAATATATTGTTGATTTCCGTATTAAGGCGTTTGATTTCCTTGTTTATACGGTTTTTCTCGGACATCTTGTTATAGCTGTCCTTTCCCATATTAATGCCCTTATCGACAGTATCACTTACTTTGCCTGCAAGATTAAAAACGGTTTCTTTAAAGCCCATTGGTCTATACCTCCTGTTTTTATAATATTATTATAACATATTTTGTGAAATATGTCAAGAACTTATGTTAACGCACCGTCGGTCAGAGTTTTGAATTTCAGTGCATTGTACGCTCTGTATGCCGCTTCTGAAAAATCGCTTACGCAGCTGGAATAGAGCGTCATAAGAGGGGCATCCATAGATATCTTATCCCCTATTTCAAATTCAAGAACAATACCTGCGGAATAGTCAATTTCCTCATCCTTGCTTATTCTGCCTGCACCAAGGATAAGACTTGCCATACCAAGCTCCTCAGCGTCCACGGCTGTGATTTCAACATCACGAGGGGCATATATAACGTGAGTATACTTTGCTTGCGGGAGAAGCGCCACATCGTCGCAGATACAGCTGTCGCCTCCCTGCAGCTCTATAGTTTCCCTAAATATCTCCAGTGCCTTTCCTGAGGCAATGGCATCAACAGCCATTGCAGTACACTCCTCAATAGTACCTTTTCCTGCAAGCTCCAGCATATTTGCTGTCAGCTCAATACATATATCGTAAAGTCTGCCCTTCACCTTGCCTTGTAAAAGCTCCACAGCTTCCTTAATTTCAAGGGAATTGCCGATACAGCAGCCAAGAGGGGTATTCATATCAGTTACGATAGCACGGCATTTTTTACCAGCAGCAACCCCCACCTTTTCCATAAGCTCGCCAAGCTTTTTTGCGTCCTCAGTGGTTTTCATAAAGGCTCCTGTGCCGCATTTTACGTCAAGAAGCAGACAATCCGCATTAAGAGCAAGCTTTTTGCTCATAATACTTGCACATATAAGAGGAATACTGTCCACAGTTCCTGTTGAATTTCTTAGTGCGTAAATTTTCTTATCAGCAGGGCAAAGCTGTCCACTCTGTGAAATAATGGAAAATCCAGTTTTATTGACAATATCAACAAATTCGTTGAATTCCACATCTACACGATAACCGTTTACACTTTCAAGCTTGTCAATTGTACCGCCTGTATGTCCCAGACCTCTGCCCGACATCTTCGGCACTGCAACTCCACAGGCTGCCGCGGCAGGACCGATAATCATACTGGTCTTATCCCCTACTCCGCCTGTACTGTGCTTATCAACGGTAATTTTTTCAATGCAGCTCAAGTCGAGGATATCTCCACTATCACGCATAGCAAGGGTAAGAGCCACGGTTTCTTCCTCTGAAAGTCCGTTAAGGCACACCGCCATAAGCCACGCCGACATCTGATAATCAGGAATTTCTCCCGATGTATAGCCATTTACAAGATATTTTATCTCATCCTCTGCAAGTCTTATTTTCCGTTTAGTTTTGTTAATAATATCAACTGCGTTCAATATATTCCACCACCTTATTATATAATAGTATAGCATAGCATTATACTTTTAATTATTATATCATATTTCCTATAGGAAATCAAGAGTTTTCCGAAGATTTTATAGAATATTAACAATTATCATAAGTGCCACAAAGGGAATGCCAAGGACCATACTTCCGCATATATTAAAAAGATTAAGCGGCAGCTCTGCATCTATGTATACGCCGAAACGATTTACAAGGAGAAGTGCCGCAAGTCCCGAAAATACGCCGAAAAAAGCGGATAAAAGCCGCCTTTTCCGCCTTATGTAATAGATAAACATTATAACCGCCGTCACTGCACAGACGACGTAAAACAGCTGCTCCGCAGTCATTTTTTTAATTCACCACCGATAATAATATAGCCAAGAGCCAGAATAAGACGCATATCTCCGCCATTTTTCATCATAAGAAGCAATACCGCAGCAGTCAGAAGCATATCTTTATCAACGCCTGCCAGAGGATTTTTATTGCCGATTTTATTTTTTACTTGATTATTATTTTTAACAGGAATGTCACAGACATTATTCTTTTCCTCACTGCGATTATAAACCGACATATACCTTTCCTCCTTACAAGAAATTATTCAGCAATCCCGACTCTTTCGCCATTTCATATACAGAAATCAGCTTTAATATCTTGATTGCCCTGTCAAGCCGCTGCTGCCCCTGCTCGCTTAAATGAGGACGAAGCGCCATAAGCAGCTCTGTATTCTTATCCTGACTATTCATTGCCCCTGCCAGGGTTGTCATTTTCAGCATCATATCCATATCGGGCATGTTCCCCGAATTTTCGCCAGTTTTTGTATCAGCTGCCGTTTCGGTACACCCTTCTGAAAAATCACCTGTTCGGAGCATATCCGCCAGCTCAGACAGCTGACGGAGGCTCTCCTCGTCTTTAAGAATATCAGTTATCCTGTTCATTGCATCATCCAAAATATCACCTATTTTCCGCCTGTAAGCTTATTATAAAGCGCTTTCGCCTGTGGGGTACTCATCAGCTTTTCAACAATTGCAGGATTTTTTACTGCCTGCTGGAATTTCGCCGCCTCCTGCTGATTCATAGCTGACAAAGCGCTGTCGAACTTTCCCTCCTCCAGTTCCTTTTGGAGTTGCTCTGGAGCTATACCGATTTTCTTGCTGACAGTGTTGAGAAGTCCCTGCAGCTGATTTTTGTCAATATTATTACCCATATCAAAATCCTCCTTGACATTCATTTATATATATGTTATAATATATTAAAGCTTTATGAATAATATTTTTCATATACGAAGGGATGGTTTTATGCGTATCATCGTGATTTCAGATACCCACGGAAACAAGCAGGCTGTTGATTCCGTTTTTCTCAGAAATTCCGACGCTGACCTTTTCATTCATTTGGGTGACGGCGAAAGGGATCTCGACGCTTTTCTTCTCGAAAATCCGTCATACACTTCCAGAGTTATCCACGTTGCTGGAAATTGCGATTTTAATAGCCTCAGCAACGATTTTGAAATTATTCCCATTAACGGACATAAAATTTTTGCTGCTCACGGTCATCGCTATGCCGTAAAAAACAGCCTGGAAATAATAAAAGAAACCGCTAAAAGGCTTAACTGCGATATCATTCTCTATGGTCATACTCATATAAGATGTAATAAATATGAGGACGGCATTTATATTATGAATCCCGGAAGTGCTGGAAATCCTCACGACGGCACAAGACGCTCATTCGGAACTGTAAACATAGTTCCCTCCGGCGTTGTAATGAATATCGCTGATATATAATATGCAGAATACAGGAAAGAAGTGACTAATATGAATACTCAGACAGATATGCTTAATAACAATGTAGATGAAATGGCGCAGCACGGTGCATTATACCGCAAGGTAAAGAAATATTACAATATTGCCTCTATATTATATGTAGCCTTATTCCTTTTCTATGCCTTGGCGATGTTAGCTTTAGGTATAACTCTGACTGGGGAAAAAGCTATAATAATCATTCTTGACTCCCTCATTCTTAAAACAGGAGTAATAATCTGCGGATTTATGTCCTGCTATAAGAAAAACAACGTTTTTGCCATTTGTGCCACTGTTATACAGATAGTAAGCGTAATTCTATGTCCTGAATGCGGCACATTTCTTGATCTGCTGGTAGGATTTGCAGGAACAGGACTGACTTTTAACGCTTTATTGCTTATCCTCGCAATTGTACTTACTGTTCTGACTGTTATAAACAACAAAAAATACAGATATCTCAGCGAACAGGCAGGTTTTCCACACTTCAACGAGCGCCGTACAAATCAGGAATTCGACAAAAAGCAGAGGGAAATCAAGGACGAATTTCAGCAGAAATTCGACCGCCTGAAAAAGACTTCCACCGACGAAATGGGTGATATATCCAAGATCACTCCCAGCGACTTTATGACAAAGCAATATGAGGACAGCGATACGGAGATGGAATCAATATGAATATCATGACTACGCGCAATGAAAAGTCGGAGTTCCAAAAAAACAGGGATATTTTAAATGGATGTAAAAGATTTGAACAGCTTGCAACTATCTTTTATTTAACATCAACCTTCGGTATGGTACTTTACTCATTTTTCCATATTTTCTTATTCGGAATTGAAGGGCTTGTTCTTCTTTTATTTGGTGTTGTTGCCTATATTGCTGTATTTTTCTCAGGATACTGGGGAATATACAAGAAAAAAGTATTAATCTCTGCAATTCCCGCTGCAATATCTCTAACCTCAGGTCTAGTGTGCTCTGCTGTAAATACAGCTTACAGTGAATTTATGCGTTCTATGAGTGTTGGAACCGTAGGTGGTCTTGGCATATTTATGGCTATTGTGTATATGCTTTTAATGATACTCAATATGATTAATATCGACCATTTTAATTATGTCAAGGAGCAGCCTGGATACCCATATTTCAACGATTTAATCGAAAAACAGAAAGAGGAACGTAGACAATTCGAAATAAAAAGCGAATATGAGAAAACCTATGAGCGTCTTACAAATAATAAAGTTGAAAAAGTCGAGGAAAATCTTTACAGATATTCCACTGATGCTTCAAAACCAACTCAAATGGACGAAATATAGCCGTAAAATGCCGCAGATTCACTACGGCATTTACTTTTAAACTTATATTAGATTAAATAAAAAAAAATATATCCAAACCTATTGACTTTTGCGAACATTTGCTGTATAATATTATATGTACTTTGCGAGTGTGCTGGAATAGGCAGACAGGCACGTTTGAGGGGCGTGTGTCGAAGGACGTATGGGTTCAAGTCCCATTACTCGCACCATAGATGCTGATAAGAAGATTTTTCTTCTTATCTCATCTGTAAAATTAAATAATCCCTCATAGTGGACAGGTGGCTGAGCTGGTCTAAGGCGCACGACTGGAACTCGTGTATACGTTAATAGCGTATCGAGGGTTCGAATCCCTCCCTGTCCGCCAGAAAACCTTTTAAACGATTTACAAATCGTTTAAAAGGTTTATTTTTTTGTTATAGAACTTTTTACTCTATTTCTCCTCTGATTATCCAGAGTATAAAAATATAAAGCCCCTCGCTTGAGGGGCTTTATATTTTTATCAGTACGGGTGACAGGACTTGAACCTGCACGCCTCTCGGCACCAGAACCTAAATCTGGCGTGTCTGCCAATTTCACCACACCCGCATATATGCATAATTACGCGTTATCCTTCTTCTCCAGTACAAAAACAATTGTACGGCTATGTTCAGTTGAAGTAGTCCTCATATGCTTTACTGTCCAACCTTGTTCAAGAAGGTTGTTAACAATACTTGGATCAACAGGAAGCGTCCTGCCGTTTTCAAATCTACTGCCATCAGATAATATAATAACTTTTTCCATATATACTTACTCTTTCTGTTGTTGTATCCTTTTCATCACATACCGCAGACAGCGAAAATCGCCGTCTGCGATATACATTAATCACTGTTTATCAGTATTTTCAGAAGCCATAGCAGCCTCAGCAAGCGCACTTAATTCAGCAAGAGATGGACTTGCAGCAGGTGCAGACTGTGCAACAGAAGTCTCCTTATTTATAGGCGCAGCTGTTGGAGTAGGAGCAGCATTTACGGGAGCTGCAACCGGTGCAGGCGTTTCATTCACAGGAGCAACAGGTGCGGTGGCAACTGTCTGCTGTGGAGCAGCCTGAACAGGTGCTTCAACAGGCTTAGGAGCCTCAGACTTTGGAGCTTCAACAGGCTTCGGTGCCTCTGCAGGTTTAGGAGCTTCTGCTGCCTTAGATGCCTCTGCAGGCTTAGGAGCTTCCTTTTTAGGTTCTTCCTTTTTCTTAGGATTTTCAAGCTCCTGCTTTTCAGCAATATCGCCTGCTGACTCGATATAGATATCCTCATCAGCAAGACTTCCTACGAAGTTAAGCTGTTTAACGGGAATACGCTTTAAAGGAGAGTAGATGAACTTATTGCAGGAATAATTACAGTCAACAAGTCCTCTTTTTTCACAAAGCACCTTATTGCCGTCCTTTGCACGTCTGCCGAACTGGCAGTAATCGCACTTGGGAGCCATATGCTTATCGAAATACTTTCCGCCTTTGAACATAGAAAAAAGATCCATATAATTCACCTCAATTTTTAATACATAATCAGCTACATATTATTATACCATATAATTTTTTATTTGTCCAGTATTTTTTATAAAATTGTAACAGAAAAAACATTTTTATTTTCAGAGACGATAGTCGCAGAGAGAAATTGCAAAAATTCTACACATAATATTTCAGAATATTTTTATTGACAATGGGCAAAGTATATGGTAGAATAATCTTATAAGCTGATGAAAAAATATCAGCTAACAGAATAATTCAGAGGAGGTTTTTGATATGTCAGAAGCTAAAAAAACAAAATATTCGGGAACACAGACCGAAAAAAATCTTCTTGCCGCTTTTGCAGGTGAATCTCAGGCAAGAAACAAGTACACCTACTTTGCATCAAAGGCTAAAAAAGAGGGATATGAGCAGATTTCTGCACTTTTCCAGAAAACAGCCGATAACGAAAAGGAACACGCAAAAATGTGGTTCAAGGAGCTTAACGGCATAGGCTCAACAGCCGAAAATCTCTCTGACGCCGCTGACGGTGAAAACTACGAGTGGACAGATATGTATGAGGGCTTTGCAAAGACAGCCGAGGAAGAGGGTTTTACAGAGCTTGCAGCTAAATTCAGAGCAGTTGCTGCTATTGAAAAGCAGCATGAAGAGCGTTACCGTGCATTACTGAACAATGTTGAAACTGCACAGGTATTTGAGAAATCCGAGGTTAAGGTATGGGAATGCCGCAACTGCGGTCATATCGTTGTGGGAACAAAGGCTCCCGATGTATGTCCTGTATGCGCTCATCCCCAGGCTTACTTTGAAATTCACGCTGAAAATTATTAATCAATAAATAAAACAACACCTCAAAGGAAATAATCACTTTTCCTTTGAGGTGTTATTTTTATTTTTCCCGATTCCTGCAAATTCCAAAACCAAGGCCAAGGAAAATGAAAAGATAGGGAGCAGTATAAGTCCTTGAAACACCGAAGAAAGCGGAAAAACAGTAAGCGAATGCGGCAGTAAGGGATATAATTGCATACTTATCAAGCTTAGACTTGTTTTTTAACCCGTGAATGAAAACTGCCATAACTCCTGCAAGGTAGCACAACACCGCAGGAATACCGTAAAACGCGGTATATTGCAAATATTCATTATGGCTTCTTTCTTCACCTGTAAGATCACGAAGACGGTCTTCTATACCATCAGTGCCAAATCCGAAGAAAGGACGTTCTGATATACATTGAACGCTTTCTTTCCACAGTGTCCAGCGGACTCTTGTTGAATCCATCGGAGCATCATTATTTTCAGCAATATTGTGAATATCAGTTGCCATATTTGAAAAACTTGACGCTACAGAATCAGTATAAAAATTAATTCCAAGTGATATCGCAACAAACATTAAAATAAGAAACAAAGCAGGTAAATTAATACGCTTATCGATTATAAACATAACAACCAAAAGGAATATAAGTCCGCCAAGACTTGCTATATAACATCCCATAGTGTCATTCAGAAAAAGGATAATTGTATTAAGTAAAAAGGTTATAAGGCTAAATATTCTGATTTTTATATCCTTTTCAAGAGCAAACAGTGCACCACTGCAAATAACAGCAACATTGAGATAGTAAGCATAGTGATTTGGATTTGTATATATACCGATAATCCACTCAACGCTATGATTTATATAAAGTATAAATGTCTTTGTATCAAGAATAAGAGTAGCCACAACACATATTCCGGATATCAGGCTGATAGCAACAAAGGAATATATCAAAATTTTCTTGATTTTTTCACTTTTAGCAAGAGAGGAACAGAAGAAGAATACTATTATGTAAGATAAATACACAAACACGCTTTCACGCCGTATAGCGTGACCATTTACAGCATATTCCGTCCAGCCGTTAATCGTCGTAGATATCAGTATAAGTATCGCCATAGCCATAAAGAAAATCATAGGCGTATTCTGCTTTGCAATATCGCGGAATTTTACTTTTTCAACAATACATTTACCCACATAGAGTAAAACTGCCGCAGCACCTAAAATATAAAACGAAATCCACATATCATCCAACAGAAACAGATATGGATATGCTATAACAAACATCATAATAACATCAATTATGACAGAAAAAATAAACAGAACCGCAGGCAAAGCCGCAAACGCCTCAACAAAACTCCAGGGCAGAAGTTTCAATGCTTCACCTATAGTTTTAGCCTTCATAACCGCTTTTAATTGTTCTCTCATTTATTAAAACCTTTCTTACTGTGTTATCAATCCAACGACGGAATACCCATTTCCGCATCGGGGTCTATTTTATAATCATCAAATTTATACTCTTTGACAGATTTTTTTGCTTTTTCCATAACCTCTTCATTATAGAATGTCATATTAATGGGCAGAAAATAGGGATATCCCGCATCCTCCTTGATAGCGTCATGATGCTCTTTCAGCGTTTTAAAGAAGTATATATTGAAAGCTATGAGAGCAACAACACAGATATTCGCAGGAATTATCAGCAGCATAATACCTATAGAGAATTTCTTTTCATAGTTCTTTTTGAAAAACACCACAAAAAAGAACACCAGATATATAATGTTAATAGCACCAAGACAAAACGGAATGTTATTACTCAGCTTGTAAAACAAGGAGAATTTTTCACTTACAATAAAATCAAAGCTGCCGAAAGTGAAAGTAAATCCGAACATGAGCAAATAGCCGATAATATTGAATATTAACACCTTCCAGAAATCGCGGACATATATTTCGCGCTTTTTCTGCATCTCAAACATATGGTCATTGTAATCGTGCACCTCCGAATACATCTTGTCGGAGGTAATATTTATATTCAAGGTCTGAATATTTTCCTCGGTTATATAATCAAGCTCATCAATTGAAATCTGCTTGTTGTAGTATCTATTGAAACGCATAAAACCGCCCCTTTCTTTTCAAAACACGTTATATATTTATTATATCACGTTGTTCACAGAATGTCAACAAATCAATTTAATAAATATCTTGACACGCCTGCACTCTTATGTTATAATATGTAAAATATATGCGATTTTGCAGGATTTTCAGGAGGCACACAGAAATGCTTACACATAACGGAACAAAAACAATTGAAACAGAAAGGCTTATACTCCGCAGATTTGAGTATACCGACGATACAGCTATGCTGAAATATTGGATCGCTGATGAAAAGATACAGTCCCTTTATTCCGAGCCTGTATATTCCACAAAAGAGGAAGTAAAAGAGCTTCTTGACATATATATCGGTTCTTATGAAAAGCCCGATTACTACCGCTGGGCGATTATTGAGAAAGATTGCGGCGAATGTATCGGGCAGATAGCCTATTTCCTTGTTGATAACAAGAATCATTTTGCGGAAATCGAATACTGTATCGGCTCAGAATTCCAGTGCAGAGGATATGCTACAGAGGCAACAAAAGCTGTTATAGCATTCGGATTTGACGAGATAAATCTCCATAAAGTACAGATTTGCACAAAGACTATAAACCAGCCTTCAAGACGCGTTATTGAAAAATGCGGATTAACCTATGAGGGAACACTCCGTGACTATTTCTTTATGAACGGGGAATATGTTGGCAGACATTATTTTTCAATCCTCAGAAGCGAGTATAAGAGAAATGATTAAGAGAGCAGATTTATGTGATGCCGAAATGGTAAAGGCAATAACAGAACAGACCATAAACAGCGTATATCCGAAATATTATCCAAAGGGTGCGGTGGAGTTTTTTCTCAGCCACCACAATGAGAATAATATAAAAAACGACATCAAAAAGGGCATTGTCTATATTTTATATGAGTGCGATAATGCTGTAGGAACTGTTACTGTCAAGGAAAACGAGATTTTACGCCTTTTTGTTTTGCCGCAATTTCAGGGCAAAGGCTACGGCGGCAGGCTGCTTGATTTTGCCGAGAAGAAAGTTGCGGAAAATTACAGCAAAATCATAATTGACGCGTCATTGCCTGCCAAGCCGATTTATCTGAAAAGAGGCTATGTTTTCACGGAATATCACACTATAGAAACAGATAACGGCGATTTTCTGTGCTATGATGTTATGGAGAAAGAGTGCAGTATGTGATTGGGTGTAGAGGCGGATATTATCCGCCTGCGGACTGCCGAAGGCAGCCCCTACAGATATAACTTTAAAGGAACTGATATTATGACAAAAAAATTATTTAACACACTGCTTTCATTTGTATTCCACGCAGTATTCATAGTGATGAGCTATTTTATGATGCAAAGCGATTACGGAAATTTACAAGTTGCTTTTATCATTGCAGGTATAATATATCTTTTATACTGGATAATTTCCAACATCAAAAGCTATATGCCGTGGGTAGTGTACCTGCATTTTTCAATAGGTGCAATTATTCAGATTATTCTGAACAACTGCGGCTTTATTCCCGAAGATGCTGGGTTTATACCTGGATTAGGACAGCTTTTCTATTGCGGTTTAGTAGCGGCACTTATGCTACTGCTTGGTTTGGCAAATCTGATATTGTATCTGATTGATAAATTGAGAAAAAAGAAACAAAAAATATAATGGGGAGCTGATAAAATGCCACACACAGCCACAAAACCATTTGAAACTCAACGCCTTATCTGCCGACCATTTACAATGAAAGACTGCGGAGATATGCTCCGCAACTGGATAGCCGATGAGGATATTCAGAGCGAGTACGGCGAGCCAGTATATCCGACCCTGTCAGAGGTGGAACAGCTTGTAAGGGAATATGTGGAAAAATACGGCAATGCTGATTTTTACCGCTGGGCAATTATCGAGAAAGACTGCGGTGAATGCATCGGGCAAATAGCCTTTTGCAGGGTATATCCCGACTGTAAAACAGCTGAAATCGAGTATTGTATCGGCAAAAGCTTCTGGGGAAAAGGATACGCAGGAGAGGCTTTGCAGGGCGTGATAGACTATACATTCAGCCATACGGATATTTTAAAGCTTGAAGCATATCACAGGGCTGAAAACACAAAATCAGGGCGAGTTTTAGAGAAATCGGCTATGCACATAACCGAAAATGTGGAGCGTTTTCGAAGGGAAAATGAACTGCCCCACGGAGAAATATGCTATTGCATTGAAAAAGTCTGACACAGAACTGTCTGACACCGAAAAATCCGCAGTATACCGCCATTTTTTCTGTAGGGGCGGATATCATCCGCCCGCAGTTTCGAAATGAAATTCAATTATTAAACACGGGCTGCCTAAGACATCCTTGGGCAGTCCGAACCTTACCTCAACTGTTATACACTGTTATACACTGTTATATACTGTTATACATTTCGGGCGGATAATATCCACCCCTACATAAAAATAATATAATATAACACAGTTAAGAAAAATAAATAACAGTAAATTCTATGCTATATCAACAAAATCTTCTGTTGATAATTATCTAAAACAGAGAAAATAAAAATTATTTTTCAATAATCAACCATTTTTGGTTGAAAAAAGGCCGATTTTTGCCCTTATATAGAGGGGTATAAATTCCTCCCTTTTGAAAAATGGATTTCAGAATCAAAAATTACAGTCTGTCTGACGGAGGTCGAAAATGAAAAAAGCAATAAAAAGAATCGGCAAAGTTCTGCTGATAACACTGATTATACTTGTTATTTTATTTATAGGGATATTTATTTACCACAAGGTAATGCTGAATAAAGAAAAAACGCTTATTTCCCAACCTCTGGGCGAATTGATAGAGGTTGACGGCAGAAATATGTGCATATACACCGAGGGCAGCGGAGAACATACAATAGTGTTTATGTCGGGCTACGGCACTCCCTCACCTATCCTTGATTTCAAGCCTCTATACAGTCGTTTAAGCGACGATTTTTGCATTGTTGTTGTAGAAAAATTCGGTTATGGCTTTAGCGATGAAACAGACGAACCCCGAGATATAGACACAATGCTTAAACAGACAAGAGAAGCCATCTCAAAGGCAGGAATTGAGGGTAAATTCATCCTCTGCCCACATTCAGCGTCTGGACTTGAGGCCATTTACTGGGCACAGACACACCCCGAGGAAATTGAAGGAATAGCTTTTCTTGATGCGGCAATACCGGGATATCACGAGGAAATAGGCGATTCAATATTTTTAGACCAACTTATGCAATTTATAATGAATTCGGGCATATGCCGCCTGTTGCCCCATGAAATCCACCCATATTCATACAACACTGCCGACCTGACCGACGAGGAAAAGGCTCAGTTCAAAGCGCTTTTGTTTGCGCGCAGAGGCTCTGAAACAATGATACACGAAGCAGAGTGGTGCAAGAAAAATATAGAAACTATTTCGGGTAATGCTGTACCTGACGTGCCGATACTGTTCTTTACATCGATACAAATGGCGGAAACTACATTTCCAAGCAACCCTGATAAGTATTTAACCCTTGCAGAACGTTATTTTGGCAAAAAAGTGGAAAATATCCTGCTTGACTGCGGTCATTACGTACACGTTGAGGCACCTGATGCCATAGCTGAAAAAATACGCGAATTTACAAATAAAATTAAAAAGGAGCAATAACCCATGAAAAACTATGTAGTAGAAAATTACGAGAATTACCGCGAGGAGGACAGACTTTCCACCAATAATGCAAGAAGAATAGAATTCATCACAACATCAAGGATACTGGACGAGCTTTTTGACGGCAGTAAAAAAGTCCTTGACTGCGCCGCAGGAACGGGAATCTATGCCTTTCATCTTGCAGAACGAGGCCACGAAGTAACCGCAACGGATATAACTCCCCGACACGTTGAAATTATGGATAATATCATTGCTGAAAAGGGATATAACGTGAAAACTGCCGTACTTGACGCCTGCGATATGAGCATTCACGAGGACGAAAGCTTTGATATTGTGCTGAATATGGGACCTTTCTATCACCTCATCGACGAGGAGAAAAGAGCACAATGCCTCAGTGAAAGCCTGCGGGTACTGAAAAAGGGCGGTCTGCTTGTGACGGCGTATATTCCGCGATATTACATCTTCCAGTTTATTGCTATGCAGGACGATTATTTCCTTGACGCTGACCTTGCAAATCGGCTTATATCCACGGGAATACTCCGCCACGACGATGAAAAATGCTTCTGGACCGACACATATTATTCCTCAGCGGAGGAAATGGAACGTCTTTACAGGGAAAATGGCCTTACAGTTACCGACCACTTTGCACAGGACGGACTTACTCCACAGTTCCGCGAAAAAGTCGATAATTGGAACGAGGATCAGTTCAGAATCTGGTGCGATTACCATTACAGCGTATGCCGCGAGAAATCCACTCTCGGGGCAAGTAATCACGTTGTAATTGTTGGGAGGAAAGAAATATGACTAAATATCCATATAACCTCATTCCAAAGGACAAGTTTGACGTATCAACCATAGATAGATTGTTTGAATTATCAGATGCGGAAATGGATTTAATCGTATATGATTTACTAAAATGGATACAGGATATGAACTGGCCTGTTGCAGGCAAAATTGTTGATGTACTTTCTAATAGGCATATTATCCTTGAACCGCACATAATAAAAATTTTATCCGCGAAACAAAATGATAACATATGGAAATATTGGATTATAGCAAGTTTGATTTCAAATTTAAAAGATAAACCGTCATATGAAATTGTCTCTGCAATTAAACGTATTGCCGAACATCCAACAAAAAATGAATTAGCTGAAGAAGTGGACATTGTAGCAAAAAAAGTTTTATTTGAACTAAAAAGCTGATTATGCAGAAAATATTATTGGAAGGAAGTACCTAAAATGAAAACCAGACTAAAAACAATTACTACCGCAATATGGCTGATATTGACCTCTGCAATGGGAGTTTACCTCGCTGCACTTGCCGCAGTTACTATAGCGGATGCAGACTATTGGATAAGCAAAAAGCAATTTGATTCCGATAATATTGTAACATTACTTTTTGCCTTTCTGATATGCACAAGCTATATTTATACATATTTAAAAGCAATGATTTACCTGTGCAGGCAGCTGTATAAAATAAAAAAGTGGATGATATGCCTTCCCATACTGGCATCCATAGCCATTATAATACTCAGCATTGTGCTGTTCTGGGCGGATTATCAGTTTATTTAAGGCAAAACCTCGTATCATTTTCAGAGAAAAAAGCACTGTTATGAAAACAAAAAATGTCTAATCTGACAGTTTGTTGAAAGAGATATTTTTTTCTCTTGCAAAAAAACGCTGTATATGGTATAATTTTATTAATATGCTTATGGGAACCTCTTGTGAAAATAAGCACTGAAAATTACTTTTTCAATGTCAAAAAAGGAGAAATGTTTAATGGAAAGCTTAAATGGTAAAAGGATTCTTTTATTAGAAGGAAATACTTTAGCTAAAATGATTATTGACAAGGCACACGAACTTGGAATGTATGTGGTTATTGCCAATTGGTATTCCGTTGAGGATGCTCCGGCAAAGGCATTTGCAGATAAAGAATATACTGTTAATATCTTCGATATTCCTGCAATGATGAAGATAATCCGTGATGAGAAAATTGACGGATTATTTACAGCTTTCACCGATTCTCATCTTCATATTTATGAAAAATTATGTGTAGAATCAGGACTTCCTTGCTTTACTCAGGCTGACCTTGTCGATATTATGGTTGATAAGGCTTTATTTAAGGAAAACTGCAAAGCTGCAGGGTTACCGATAATTGACGAATACGATGCTGATAAAATTGCACAGGATCCCGACTATGCTTCAAATATTGAGTATCCTGTTATAGTAAAACCTGTTGACAATAGCGGTGCGCGCGGAATTTCAATCTGTCATAATGCATCAACTTTATCAGCTGCAATTAACAGAGGCCTTGAATTCTCTGCTTCTAAAAAAGTAATCATAGAAAAATATCTCCGCGGTGAATATTGTCTTGCTGATTTTATGATTCAGGATGGAAAAGCATACTTCTGTGCTTCCAGCGATAAGCCTGCAAACGATGATGATAAGAATAATGTTAATCTGCCCGGCGCATACATCTTCCCGTCTAAAAATAACACCTTGATACGTGACACATTGCTTGCCGCAGTTCAGAATTTCGTAAATCTCATTGGTTATAAAAACGGATTGCTTTGCCTTGAGCTTATCAATTCAGATAACCACATTTATGTAATCGAAGCTCAGTTCAGATTCGGTGCAAAGTTCCAGGAAGTATACATAAAAAATGAATACGGCATCGATCAGCTTGAAATGCTTCTCAGACACGCTGTAACAGGTGTATTTGAAGGATATGACCTTGAAAAGCTGAATATACCATTTAAGAGAAATTATGTTCTTATGAATATTCTTCTTGCTAAGGGAACAATCTCCGAAATTCAGAACTACGATGAAGTTCTTGCATTCCCGAATGTTGATGTATACATTCCTATGAAAAAAGTCGGTGATGTTATTGAACCTGACGGCTCAATGGTTCAGCGTTTCGGAAAGGTTTCACTTTCCGCTGACAGCCGCGAGGAACTTCTTAATGCAATGAGGTATTTCCAGAACAATTTAAGAATTCTCGATGAAAACGGCAATAATATGGTAATATCCAGCTTGGGTAACTCCTATTCATAAACAGGGAGGTATATTATGGCAACAATTGCAATTATAATAGTAGCGTGTACTTGCTTATTATACATCCTTGATATCTTTCCTGTATCGGTAACGACTTTAATCGGATTGCTGGCAATGGTATTTTCCGGTATTTTAACAGCATCAGAGGCTTTTTCAGGCTTTGCAAGTACCCCTGTTATGCTGGTTATTGGTATGGTTATTATCATTGACGCACTGTTGGAATGTGGTGTGGCAGGAATGATAGGCAATGTTCTCTCAAAATTTATCGGCAAAAGTGAAAAGTTATTCGTTGTCGTTGTATTTCTGCTTGCAGCGTTTATATCATTCTTCGTGACAAATGCTGCTCTGGTAGCTATGTTCATGCCTTTTATTGCAGCAACAGCGGCAACATCAAATGGCAGAATTACAAAAAAGAATACATATCTTCCACTTGCAACAGGTGGTCTTATAGGAGGAACAGGTACCCTTGTAGGCAGTACAGCACCTCTTCTGGCAAATGATGTTCTTGAATCTGTTGGTGCAGAAACTATGAGCTTCGCTGAACCACTCCCTATAACTATTTGTCTTATTGCCGCTATGGCATTAAGTTACTGGTTATTTTTGTATAAACTTCAGTGTAAATGCTTTAATTTTGAGGAAGTTAAAGAAGAATCCGAAAAGAATATCAGCCAAGTGAAATTCAACAAAAAAAATGCAGCTATTTCTCTTACTGTATTCTTCACTTGTATTGTATTGTTTATTATTCAGCCTTTTGGTTGGGATCTCGGACTGATTGCCATTTCTGGTGCATTGATACTCGTAATAGCAAAATGCGTAGACGGCAAGAAGTCTTTGAAGAATATGTTCTGGTCTGCCTTGATAACTCTCGGCGCTGCTTTGGGACTTGCAAAGGGATTTGTAAATTCCGGTGTCGGTGAAATCGTTATCAACGGTTTAATCAGCATGTTGGGCGATTGGGTAACTAATCCTTTAGTTCTTGTAACATTGTTCCTGCTCAGCGGATATCTGCTCTCGCTCTTTATGTCTAATGGCTCACTTGTAGCAATGCTTGCTTCAATAGCTATTCCAATGGCTGTTGAAATCGGCTGTAATCCGATGCCTTTAGCTATGGCTTGCGTTTTTGGTGCAAGTCTTGCTATGGCTACTCCTGCTGCTACAACATCTGTTACAATGGTACAGGTAGCAGGATATCGTTTCAAGGACTATCTGAGAATCGGCGGATTAACAGGAATTATCGGACTGGCAACTACGTGGATTGCAATTGTTCTGATTTATGATTTAATATAAAACAATACCTATATAAATATTCAAAAGACGTTCTCACAAGGAGCGTCTTTTTTTAATACAAACCAACAGAAGCTAAAAATCTGACAGCCCAGAACTTGACTTCACCCGCAAAAATATGATATAATAGACTGAATAATTATGGGGTTCTCTAAAAACCGGAACACGAACGGAATTTCGTATATGACAAATATCAATTGCAAGGCGACAAAACGCAGTAATACTTGATGTATTGCAAGGTTTGGCAACGAAGCAAATGATATTTGTCATAGAAATTCAGCCGTGAGGGAGTTTTTTAGAGGTTCCCTTATGTATTGGAGAGGTAGATATGAGTATTTTTGATGTGTTCGACAGAATTTCGCAGAATTCGCACACTCCACAGGGTAAAATAGAATATATAATAGCAGGTCTGGGCAATCCTGGTATGCAGTACGAGGGTACCCGCCACAACGCAGGCTTCTGCACACTTGATATACTTGCCGCACAAATGGGCGAGAGTATCAGCCGCCTTAAATTCAAGGGCAAAACAGCCGAGGTCAATATAAACGGCGTCCGCTGCCTGCTCCTTGAGCCTACAACTTATATGAACAACAGCGGCGAATCTGTTGTGCAGGCGCTTGAATTCTATAAGCTTTCCACTGACCGCCTTATTGTCGTATACGACGACATTTCTCTTGACCCCGGCAAGCTTAGAATCCGCAGAAAGGGCAGTCACGGCGGCCATAACGGTATACGCAGCATTATCGAGCTGACAGGCAAGGACGATTTCCCACGCATTAAAATGGGCGTTGGCAAAAAGCCTCACCCCGATTACGACCTTGCAAAATGGGTACTTGGCAAATTCAGCAAGGAGGACGCTGAAAAATTCAAATCCGCCGCTGAAAATGCCTGCGAATGCATCAAGCTTATGGTACAGGGCAAAACAGACGAAGCTATGAACAAATTCAACTCATAGGAGCGTTAAATGAAGCTTTTCAGTAATGTTTTCAGCGAGCTTTCGGGATTTAAAAGCATTCTCGAATGCCTTGACAAAAAAATTTCACCTGTTTCAGTTACGGGTCTTTCACACATACACAGAGCTTGCCTTGTTTCCGCCCTTGTGGGAAACAGGGTTAATCTTGTTGTTACAGGTACAGAGGCGGAATCAAAAAAACTCTGCGAGGATATAAATATAATGACAGGCAGGGAATCCGCTGTTCTTTTTCCTTCCCGTGAACAGGTTTTCACTCCCGTTGACAGCTCCAACCACGAATACGAATATATGCGTATTTCCGCACTTTCAAGAGCTGCTCACAACGATTGTGATGTGATATGCGCAAGCATTGAAGCTGTTATGCAGCCTGTTATCCCTCCCGATGTTCTCATATCATCGGCTATAGAAATATCCGCAGGTGATACCATAGACCGTGATAAACTGTGCCTTGACCTGGCAAAATGCGGCTATCAGCGCTGTGAAAAGGTTGAGGGTGCTTCACAGTTTTCCGTGAGGGGAAGTATTATCGACATATTCCCTGTACAGTCGGATAAGCCTGTCCGTATTGAGCTGTGGGATGACGAAATCGAGAGTATTGCTGAGTTTGAAACTGACACTCAGCGCCGCCTTGACACGGATATAAAAAAGCTTTCAATATCCCCTGCCAGCGAGCTTCTCTGCGATTGTACCGTTCTTGCTGAGCGTCTTGAAGCGCTCCTTAAAAAGGTACGAGGCAAGCGTACTGAGCTTGTACGCAGTCACCTCGGCGCGGATGTTAACCGCTTGAATTCTGGCGAAATCCTCCCCCACGGTATGAAATATTACAGCCTTGCCTATGAGGGACTTTACACGGTTTTTGATTATATTGACGGTGCGGTGCTTTTCAGCGATTACTCCAACATTGCCGAAGCCGCAGGCGGTATATCGACACGTTTCAGCGAGGATGTGAAAATCCTCATTGAGGACGGTCAGCTTTGCAAGGGACTTGACAATCTCCTTGTGGAACTGCCTGAAATACAGCATATAGCAGAGAAAAACACCTGCTTTTATATCAGCACATTTTTGCAGGGCGGCGAGCGTATTGATTTCCGCCGTATAATCAGCTTTGAAGCTATGCAGAATTCCTCCTGGAATGGTGAATTGAAACATCTTGCCGAGGAATTGTCCGATTATATACGACAGAATTATAAAATCATCCTCTGTGCAGGCAGTGAGAAAACTCTGCCTATTATAAAAAGTGACCTTGAAGAAAATAAAATTTCCTGCGATATAGCAAATGAGAGCTCAGTCCCACTGAAAGGCAGAGTATGCCTTATTTCGGGCGGTTTAAGCGGCGGATTTGAGTTCCCCGAAAATAAAACAGTTCTCATTACACAGGGACTTTCCATTGATAACAAAGCAACAAGGGCAAGAAAGAAGAAAAAGCCGAAATCTGAGGAAATACGCAGTCTTTCCGATATTACCGAGGGCGATTTGGTCGTACACAGCAGCCACGGTATCGGGCGATTTATCGGCATACGCAAGCTTGAATTCGACGGTATTACTAAAGATTACATAACAATACAGTATGCAGGCACAGATAAGCTGTATATCCCCGTAACTCAGCTTGATATGGTATCCAAGTATATCGGTCCCCGTGACGATACAGGAGTAAAGCTTACAAAGCTCAGCTCAGGCGAATGGCAGAGGAAAAAGGGTAACGTAAAGCGCGCTGTAAAGGATATGGCACAGGAGCTTATCGCCCTTTACGCAAAGCGAGAAAAAAGCGAGGGATTCGCATTTTATCCCGATGACGAGATACAGCACGATTTTGAAAATCGTTTCCCCTATGTTGAAACTGAGGACCAACTGACCGCCATCGCCGAAATAAAGGCGGATATGGAGCGTATTCGCCCTATGGAGCGACTTCTCTGCGGCGATGTAGGCTTCGGCAAGACGGAAGTAGCATTCCGCGCGGCTATGAAATGCGTGCTTGCAGGTAAGCAGTGTGCTATCCTTGCGCCTACAACCGTCCTTGCCTATCAGCATTATCAGACGGCTCTGCGCAGATTTGAGCATTTCCCCGTCAATGTGGAGCTTTTAAGCCGCTACCGCAACCCAAAACAGCAGACGGAAATTGTAAAAAAGCTGAAACAGGGACGTATAGATATACTCATAGGCACACATAAAATCATTCAGAAAAGCGTTATTTTCAACGATTTAGGCCTTGCAATCATCGACGAGGAACAGCGTTTCGGCGTTGCCCACAAGGAAAAATTCAAGGAGAGCTTTTCAGGAGTTGACGTGCTTATGCTGTCGGCTACCCCTATCCCTCGTACCCTTAATATGGCTATGAGCGGTATTCGTGATATGTCTGTACTTGAAGAACCTCCCCAGAACCGCTATCCTGTGCAGACCTACGTTATCGAGTACAATTCCGCTGTTCTTGTTCAGGCTATGGTAAGGGAGCTTCGCCGCGGTGGACAGGTATACTATATCCACAACCGCGTTGAAACTATCGTTTCCTGTGCCGCTAAATTGCAGGAAATGCTCCCTGAGGCGCGTATAGCTTACGCCCACGGTCAGATGAGCCAAGAGGAGCTTTCAGATATATGGGAACAGCTTGTGGAACATGAAATTGATATACTTGTCTGCACCACAATCATTGAAACAGGCGTAGACGTACCAAATGTAAATACTCTTATTATCGAGGATTCTGACCGCTTCGGACTTTCTCAGCTGTATCAGCTCCGCGGACGTGTAGGACGCTCTAACCGCCGCGGCTACGCATATTTCACCTATAAGCGCGACAAGGTGCTTACTGAAATTGCCGCAAAGCGTCTCAGTGCAATGAAAGAATTCACACGATTCGGCAGCGGCTTCCGCATTGCCCTCCGCGACCTTGAAATACGCGGAGCAGGCAGTATTCTCGGTGGCAGTCAGCACGGTCATATGGAGGCTGTGGGATATGATATGTATCTCCAGCTTCTCTCAGAGGCTATAACCGAGGAAAAGGGCGAAAAACCTGAAAAAATCCCTGAATGTCTCGTGGATATCCAGATTGATGCACATATCCCCGAAAAGTATATTTCAAGCCTTAATCAGCGCCTTGAAATATACCGCAGAATTATGACTATAAGGGCGGATGAGGACAAATTCGACCTCATAGATGAGCTTATTGACCGCTACGGTGAGCCTCCTAAATCAGTTGTAGGTCTTATTGAGGTATCACTTATAAGAAATAAGGCGGCACATCTTGGAATTACTGAAATATCGCAGAAAAATGGTCAGATGTACTTCTATACCCAGTATCTCAACGTTGACCAGATTGCCGCACTATCCACGGAATACAGGGGAAAAATCACCTTCAACGGCTCGGGCAAATCATATGTATCTATTAAAATTATGCCTAAAGTTACTGTATTCGATATGATGAAGAATACCATAGATATACTGGATAAGGCAAAATGCAATTAATATCTCTCTGATTTTTGTAGGAAATGACGAAAATTTCTTTTGAATATTGTATGGTATTACTCTTTTAAAATTTGTCAAATTATGTTAAAATAATCTTATAGGCTACTGTTTCAGACTATGAGGAGATAATTAATATGGAAATGAAAAAAATACTGGCAGTTTTTGCCGCTTTAGCTATGGCAGCCGCTGTTACAGGCTGCGAAAAAAACGAAGAAACTTCAACTACACAGCCGTCACAGACTACAGAAACTACTGAAGCTCCAACAGAGGAGACTACAGAGGCTCCCACTGAGGAAATCACCGAGGAGGAGCTTATCCCCCCCTCCCCTGTCGAATGCGATGACCCTAACGCAATAACCTTTGACGATGGCGATTTCAGCTTTGCTGATACAAAGCTTGACGATGTTGACTCCGCGCAGGGTATTCTTTCCGTTGAGGAGGTTCAGGGCAATAAAATGCTCCGTTTCAGCGACGCAGGAACAAATTTTGCTGACGGAACAGTGCAGAAGGTTATGTTTGACGCAGCAAAGCTGCTCACTCCCGAAAATCTTGCCAAAGTGCGCTCAATTGAGCTTGATGTATATGCTGACGCTACAGCTGATAAATTCAAGAATGACAATGGTGAGAATGTTATGGCTCCCGGCTGGATTGGCGGCGGCGGCGGCGCTAACGTTGCAGGCGATGAATGGTATGAATTCGCTGAATGGGACGGCGGAGAATACAACTTTGAGATGTCGGGCGCTGTACACGTTGAAATGAAATTCCTCCTTGCTCTCGGCGGAAAATGCTGGGATGAAACTATGGAAGAAGCTACATTCCAGATTATGCGCTGGGGCGCTCAGAACGAGGGAAATCTCTATGTTGACAATATCGTTTTCAAGGATGAGGACGGTAATTCCCTGCCTATTGACAAGGCTCCTGCTTCTGAAGAACCTTCGGAAGAAATGCCTATGGCTGGGGCTATGGCGAGATAATTTGAAAAACCTATTGCATTATTATATAAAAAATGCTATAATAGAATAACAAATAAAAATGGTCGTGAAAATACGGCAAAAGGAGAATGAAAATATGAATTACGGACATTTCGACCTTGCGAACAAGGAATATGTCATCACAAACCCTGCAACACCTGCACCCTGGGCAAACTACCTCGGTGACCCCGAATACGGTGCTATGATTTCAAACAATGCGGCTGGCTACAGCTTCGTTAAATCAGGAGCTAACGGACGTGTATCACGTTTCCGCTTTAACTCCGAAATGGCGCTCCCCGGCCGTTATATCTACATCAGAGATAACGAGGCTAACGATTACTGGTCAGCTTCATGGCAGCCTGTAGGCAAGCCCCTTGACAAATACAAGTCCGAGTGCCGTCACGGTACTGCTTATACAGTTATTTCCGCTGAATATACAGATATAAAGTCGGAAGTGACATACTACGTTCCCTACGGCAAAACATATGAGGTATGGCGCGCTAAGGTTACAAATAATTCCGACAAGGAGAGAAATCTGTCTGTTTTCGGCTTTGTTGAGTTCACAAATGAGCCCAACTACGAGCAGGATCAGATTAACCTCCAGTACACACTTTTCATCACACGTACAAGCTTTGAGGAAAACAAAATCATTCAGCATATGAATGAAAACACAGGCTTTGATGAAAACGGCTACAACGGCAGTGAGAGATTCTTTGGTATGGTTGGACAGCCTATCACTGGCTATAACGGCTCTCTCAGCAACTTCATCGGACCTTACAGAACTTTCTCAAACCCTATTGCTGTTGAAAACGGCAAGTGTGACGGTGTTATGAACTATAACTCCAACTCCTGCGGTGCGCTCCAGAGCGATATTACTCTTGCTCCAGGCGAAACAAAGGAATTCATATACATCATGGGACAGAAAACCGATGCTGAGGCTACTGCTATTCTCAACGAATACAAGGAAGCAGGCAAGGTTGATGCAGAAGTTCAGCAGCTCAAGGACTACTGGCACGGTCAGCTCTCCAACTTCTCTGTTGAAACTCCCTCAGATGAGTTCAATAATATGATTAACGTATGGAACGCTTATCAGTGCTTCATTACTTTCATCTGGTCAAGAGCTGCTTCATTCATCTACTGCGGTCTCAGAAACGGCTACGGCTACCGTGATACAGTTCAGGATATTCAGGGTATTATTCACCTTGATCCCGAAATGGCTGCTGAGAAAATCCGCTTTATGCTCTCTGCTCAGGTAAGCAACGGCGGCGGACTTCCTCTTGTAAAGTTCACTCACGATGCAGGTCACGAGACTTGTCCCGATGAAAATGACGAAAACAGCGTATACGCTAAGGAAACAGGTCATCCTTCATACCGTGCGGACGATGCTCTCTGGCTGTTCCCCACAATTATGAAGTATATCGGTGAAAGCGGCAACAAGTCATTCCTTGACGAAGTTATCACATATGCCGAAGAAGGCGGCGGAGAGGCTACTGTTTATGAACATCTCAAGAACGCTATCCGCTTCTCTATGGAGCGTCTTGGCGACCACGATATGCCTGCAGGTCTCCACGCTGACTGGAATGACTGTCTCCGTCTTGGTGCAAAGGGCGAGTCTACATTCGTTGCATTCCAGCTCTACTACGCTATGACAGCTATCAAGGAAATGGCTGTATTAAAGAATGATACAGACTATATTGCATATATTGACGAAGTTCAGGCTAAGCTTGCTGCTACTCTTGAAAAGTGCTGGGATGAGGACAGATTTATCCGCGGTATCCGTGAAAACGGCGATATCGTAGGCGCTAAGAACGATCCTGAGGCTAATATGTGGCTCAATCCCCAGTCCTGGAGCGTAATCTCACGCTTTGCTTCCGAGGAACAGGCTGAAAAGGCTATGGACAGCGTTTACAACATCCTCAATACACCTTATGGCGCAAAGCTTCTTGACCCTCCCTACAAGTATCACCACTTCAAGGGTGCGTTAATGCAGGTATTCAACCTTGATACAAAGGAAAACGGCGGTATCTTCTCACAGTCACAGGGCTGGCTTATTCTTGCTGAGGCTCTTATGGGACACGGAAACCGTGCATTTGAGTACTTTATGGAAACAGCTCCTGCTGCTATGAATGATAAGGCTGAAATCCGTGTTATGGAGCCTTATGTACACGGTCAGTTCACAGAGAGCAAGGCTTCACCCTACGAGGGACGCTCACACGTTCACTGGCTTACAGGTACAGCTTCAACTGTTATGGTTGGCTGTGTTGAGGGTATCTGCGGTATGCGTCCTGACGCTGACGGACTTGCTATCGCTCCTTCTATCCCCTCTGAGTGGGAAAGCTTCAAGATTACAAAGATGTTCAGAGGAAAGAAGCTCAATATCGTTGTTGACAACTCCGCACACGTTGAAAGCGGCGTAAAATCCGTAACTCTCAACGGCGAAGCTCTTGACGGAAATTATATTTCTGCTGATAAGCTTGCTGATGTTAATGAGATTGTTGTTGTGCTTGGATAAATAAATATTACGGGCGGATGTGATTCGATATCCGCCCGATTTTGTTTGACTTATTACAAAAATTATGATATAATAATGCTATAAAAGGAGTTGAGGAAATGGAAATAATTCTTGCAATTGTTATTATAATCGTAATCTGCAAAATACTTGGAGTAAGCAATTTTGTGCTTATTTTATGCGGTCTTGGCATTATAGAGCTTATTATCATCGCTATGCTGCTGTTTTTCGTATACCACACACTTCACCTTTTCCTCACGAAAAAACATAATGCTAACTTTGTTAAAATCGACAAGCCGAAAAAAGGCAAATTCAAAGTTGCCTACTATGAAATAGAGGGAGAAGAATACCCCTGCATATTTCCTATGGAGGCAAGCTTTTCCTCATCATACCGCGAGGATAAGATATACTCGGTAAGATTCAGCAAATTTCTGAAAAAGGTATACGACAAATGGGCAGTTATAACCTGTATAGTCGGACTTGTTTTCAGTGTTGTTGCTGTCGCTATGACTTTCAGCATAATAAAAAATCTTGATTTTATTATATAAGGAGGCTGCTATGGAAGAAAATATATGCGGCTGCGGTGTTCATGAGGACATCGTTGAAAAAGTATCGCAGGCAATGCCTGATGAGAATGTATTATACGATGCGGCTGAGCTGCTGAAAGTTTTTGGTGACCCTACACGCATCAGAATCCTCTATGTACTGAGGCAGAGCGAGATGTGCGTCTGCGATATTGCAAGGCTTATAAATATGACGCAATCGGCTGTATCACATCAATTGCGCGTGCTTAAACAGGCTCGGCTCGTCAAGGCAAGAAGAAGCGGAAAGACTATTTTCTACTCCCTCTGTGATGACCACGTTCAGGAAATAATACATTGCGCAATGAACCATGTTATGGAGTGATAATATGCTTTTTGATTTTCATACCCACGCTTTTGCTGACGCTATAGCTGAAAGGGCTATGGCATCGCTTCTGAATACGACAAAAAACAATAAAGAAACAGAGCATATGAAAGCCTATACCGACGGCACAATTTTGGGACTTCGTAACCTTATGCAAGAGAAAGGCATATCAAAATCCCTGCTTCTGCCAATTGCCACCAAGCCCTCACAGCAGGCTACTATCAACAACTGGGCAGCTGATATTATGGCTGACGGTATATATTGCTGCGGCACAGTCCACCCTGACGCTGAAAATGCTGTTGAGGAAGTGGAGCGTATTAAATCTCTTGGATTATGCGGCATAAAGCTTCATCCCGAATACCAGTTCTTCCGTCCTGATGAGGAGCGTGTTTTCCCTATATACCGTAAAGCTGCTGAAATGGGACTGTTTGTGGTATTCCATGCAGGCTGGGAACCTATCGGAAAGGACGAAATCCTTGCACCTCCCAAAAGCTTTGCAAATATAGCTGAAAAATTCCCCGATTTGACTATTGTTGCAGCTCATATGGGCGGTATGAAGCTTTTTGACGATGTTGAGGACTGCCTTGCAGGAAAATTTGGCAATGTCTACTTTGATACTGGCGCTGTTGCCGATTATATCAGCTCCGAACAGTTTTTCCGCATAATTGAAAAGCACGGCGCTGATAAAATCCTGTTTGCCAGTGATGCACCATGGGATGATCCGCTTAAAGAGGTTGAAATGATAGCTGATCTGTCGCTTAACCAATCGGATAGAGATTTGATTTTTTATGGGAATGCGAAGAGGTTAATCAGAATATAACGAAAAAGCTTGCTTTCACGGCAAGCTTTTTCTATTCCATCCCCCTTTTTTTAAATGCAAATGCGAACAATACCGCCGCAAACACAAAATTCACAATAGGTACCAAGATATTTTCTACCGTTACAGAAGAACTCCCCAAGCCGTTTATGACATTGCTCAACTGTTGAGTATACGTCAGATTGGCGATTTTTTCTATTTTCTCATTAAACATTGAAAGCATCGGCAGAAATGAAAAAATCATCATAACGGGAACTGTAACCGATGTAGCTGACATCTGATTTTTGCTGAAAATGCCGACTACAGCGCCTATAAGCTCCGAAAGCATCACGCCCACAGCCATTATCAGCAAAAATATACCAAGACTTTTCCCACTGAATTCACCGCACATCGCAAAAACTGTCGTGCCTGCCATACACATAAGCCATACATAGCTGCCAATTCCGCAGAGATACTCAAAGGGCTTCACGTTGCTCATCATCAGCGCTCTCAGAGTATTTTTCTCCTTTTCCTCGGATATTATGGAGGAAATACAGGTCAGCGGTGCCATCCCCACGAACATTACAGAAAACAGCTTTACAAAGAATTTTTCGGGCATATTGTCAATTTCCACTGCATTTTCCATAATTACAGCCATAAGCGGAAACATCACAAACTGTATCAATACCGCCTTATTTTTCAGCGTATCCTTCAACTGTTTCAGAAAAATCACAGAAATATTTCTCATTTTGCAAGCTCCTTTCCTGTAAGCTCCATAAATACGGCTTTCAGCGTCGGCTCTGAGGTGTGGATTGTTTCTGCTGTGCCGTTTTTCAGCAGATTTGCAACAATTTCCGCAGATTTTTCATCGTGAGGGATTTCAATATCATCGCCGCTTTTTAAGTGGATTTTCAGCATTTTCCTGTTATTATAACGGCGGCATATCCCCTGGGGATTGCCATATTCCACAATTTTCCCATCGTCAAGGAGAGCGATATTGTCGCAAAGCTTTTCTGCCTCCGTCATATTGTGAGTTGTAAGGAAAATAGTCCTCCCTTTAGCTTTTTCCGCAAGAATAAGCCCTTGTATTTCCTCGGCTGTGGCAGGGTCAAGTCCACTTGTAGGCTCGTCAAGGAAGATTATATCAGGATTATGAAGCAGTACCCTTGCAAGACGCAGGCGGCTGCTCATTCCCTTTGAAAGCTCTGAAGCCGCTTTTTTTGCGGAATCTGAAAGTCCCACGGCTTCAAGAACTTCGTAAATTCTGCTTTTGCTGATACCATAAATTCCTGCAAAAATTATAAGGTTGTCATAACAGCTAAGGCGCTCATACAGGCCGAAATTATCCATCATAATGCCGAATTGACGACATTCTCTACCTGTAAGTTTCCCAGAGTTTATGCCGTTAATGAAAGCTTCTCCTCTCTCCCCTGCCAACTGACCTGTAAGAATTTTTATCAGCGTAGTCTTCCCTGCACCTGATGGACCTAAAAGTCCGAATATTTCGCCCTTTTCAACATCAAGGCTGATACTGTCGAGAACTTTTTTCTCTCCAAAGGATTTACAGATACTCTTGACTTCAATTGCTTTTTTAATTTTCCTCACCCTTGTAACGCTTTAAGGCTTCTTCAAGCTTTTTGTTCTCCTGACGTTCGGAAATTGCTGAAATAAACGTGCTCACAGCGGAACATACCCCAAAGCAGATTATAAACATTATCCACGGAACAGCCATATTTGTAGGAAACCAGCCGAATATCGCCACAAAAAGCGATACTACGGCAAATATGCTCACAAACACAAGGCATATTCTCATAGGTGTTTTCATTTTCTTTATAACTGTATCAGTCATAAAAACAGTTTCGATAGATACAAGGATAAATGCAGCAAGAAGAAATTGCATTAATGTTTTCACTCCGAGGGCATCACCGCCGAAGCTGAATATAGTTGACATTTCCTTTGCATCGTTGCCAAAAATAAGCGTGAATATGTTAAGTATAACAACGGTTATTCCGTATATCATAAACACTTTCGATAAATATTTTATAATAGTAGGCTTTTCCATTATTTTACCCCCAATCTGTGTTTCAATTCGTCGGCATACTGCCTTGAGGCGATAATCTGCTCACCGTTTTCCAGTGTTATCCTTATTTTTCGGTTTATCTCCGATTTCAGTGAACGTATATATTTCAGCTGTACAAGGCAGGATTTGCTCACTCTGAAAAATCCGCAGTGACACAGCTGTTCCTCAATTTCATAGAGCCGTTGTTTCAACTCATAGCAGTCATCGGCGGTGTAAATAAATGTTTTCCTGTCCACAGATTCAATATAGATAATGCTGTTAACGTCCACAATAAACGCTTCATCGCCCTTTACTGCGGCAATCTGCCTGTCGAAAATTTGCAGAGTGCCTATTATTTTCTCCAGTTCGGGCGTAATGCTTCTGGTATTGATTATAATTTCCGTATCCAAAAATTTTTCATCGGTATTGATAATTATTTTCACAGTATCACCTCTTTGACCTCATTTTACCATAATACGCTGAATTTTTCAATAGCCTGTGACATAACCTGCCCATTTCAGATACTGAAATGCCAAAAAACCTCCCGACAAAACATCGGGAGGCATATGTTGTATTGTATTTATTATACTGCCGCAGCAGTTTCAGATTTTTTGTTTTTATCAGGAACACTTATAAGCTTAGCCTGACAAAGAGCAAAGCCAACAGCACCTGCCACGATAGTAGCAGCAACCATTTCAAGTATAGCATTAATACTTATAGCACTGATGATATATGCAATAGCTGATTTACCCTGCATATATGTATCAACAAATTCCTGATTATTGCCGAAAAGGATTACAAGCGCACTCATAAAGAAAATAGTATTCATAAGAGCAGTTAAAAAGCCTGTGATAAAGCAGGAAGGCTTCGGATGTGTGGTACGCGCCATAAATCTGAAGAAGCAACCTGCAAGGAATCCTTCAAGAACTCGTGGAATAAAACGCTGTAAGAAAGTAAGCACAGGGCTTATCTGGAGAGTGAAAACTCCCATTCCGCTTGTTCCAAGAATGCCGAAGCACTGGAGAAAACTGCATACACCCCAAACAGCTCCTATGACAGCACCGCCTACAGGGCCAAGAGCAATTGCAGCAATAGCGACGGGTATTACCGTCATTGATATTGACAAAGGACCAATTGGAATGTTGAAGTAAGTTAACACTACAACAAGAGCCGTGAGGAGTCCCAGCAATACCAGTTTCTTGGTATCGAGTTTTTTGTTCATATTAAATTTTCCTCCTTGTTATTATTCCTCGTGAGAGGATACAATACAACAAGGTTATAATAGCACATTTTTCGCAATATGTCAAGGGGTAACGGAAATTTTTTATATATTCATATATATTACAAATTAACTAAAAGTTAATATGCAGTTATACAAATTATAACATTCTCCCTATTGAAATATGTTAAAATAATATAATAGGATTATTGTGTATATTTTTGGGGTGTTGTTATTTTTATCAAGTTTCCAAAAAAGGGGGAGTTGACTTGATGAACAGCAATGTAACAGAGAAAAATATCATTGATGTTATCGAAGAATTCGACTACTCAACTCAGAACGAAAAATATAATGAGTGTTTCCGTGAATGGAGAAAACGCAAGGATAACATATATTCATTCAATTTTAAAAAAGACCAGCGTGAGCGTATATACATTGACGGCAGAGGCTTTGTGGAAAAATCCTGCGCCAACAATGAAAAATGGGCATTTGCCAACATATTCCATACTCTCGGCTATGCTACACTTATGTGGATTGTCTTTGAAGATGTGCTTTCAAAACTTATAATCTATCTTCTGGAATTCCTCGGTATAAACATCCATACAAGCTTTATGACAAGAGCAATAAATGGAGGCTGTCACGAGGTTGCTATAATACTCATCGCGATTAATACAATAAAAATCGCCTTGCCGTTACTTTATCTCCACTTCAAATTCAAAATGCCGAAAAAAATCGCATTAATGAGCAGTATGGATAATCCTTCTGCTCTTGTGGGTGCGATTTCAGCTTCGTTTATTTTAAGCGTTGTAACTACTCTGCCTTCAGCTTTCTCTAACGAAAACCGTGAAGTTATATCCTTTTTCGGCTCAGAAAATATGGATGTTTCAATATGGAATCAAGGCGAATTCATAGCTTATACAATATTCAATGTGCTTATTATACCAATTATTTCGCAGCTTTTCTTCTGCGGTGCCGCTTTCACAGCATTGAGGCAATTCGGCGATGTATTCGCAATGTTTGTCACATCTTTTACAGCAGCTGTCCTTACTCAGGATTTCCGCTATATGCCCGCAGTTTTCATTATAACACTTGTTGGCTGCTGCGGAATGCTGACAAGCGGCTCTGTATTTACCGCTATTGCGGTTAATATCATATTCAAGATGTATCAGATGACAATTGTGCTTATTGAAACGGACACATCGGATAATATGCCACTTATCCGAAATCTCTTTATGTCGGCAATTGTAATTGCTGGCTTTATAGGCCTTATTTATTTCCGTATACATACAAAGAAGCATCCTCTGAGGCTGGCACGATATAACGGGGAAATACCCTTTATTCAGCGTATTTACCAGGCTACAAAGACATTTCCATTTTCCACAGTGGCAATACTCTGCATTTTATGTGCAGTTATGGGGGCGTTGATATAATGGATTATATGAAACGCGCCTTAGAGCTTGCACAGGAAGCTTTTGACGATGGCGAGGTTCCCGTCGGGGCAGTTGTGGTGAAGAAATCCACGGGAGAAATCATCGGCGAGGGGCGTAATTGCCGTGAAAAGGACAAAAATGCCCTTGCTCACGCTGAGCTATTCGCTATTGATGAAGCCTGCAAAAAGCTTGGCGGCTGGCGGCTTCCCGACTGTGCAATATATGTCACACTTGAACCCTGTCCCATGTGCTGCGGAGCGATAATCAACTCTCGCATAGACGACGTCTATTTCGGCGCATACGATTTCAAAAGCGGCTCAGCCGAATCGGTACAGAAGATGTTCAGTCTGCCCTATAACCACAAACCTGCGGTATATGGCGGAATTTCCGAGTGTGAATGTTCGGGAAAGCTTACAGATTTTTTTAAAATGCTCCGTGAAAAACGAAAAAAAGGCGGCTGATTATCGCAATCAGCCGTTATTTTTATTTTTCTTCATTAACCTTAAAATAAACCTCAGGAGCCGCGCCCTCAATGTCATTCATAGTCATTTTAAGAGTATCAAATTCTATTGTGTAATCGTAGGACATAGCCTCGTAATTTCCTTTGATATAGGTCGCCAACAGGTCGCCGAACATATCAACTTTCCCGTCAATCGTTTCATAATCAAAGCAATCAACCATGTAAATAGTGAACTTATCACCATCAACTTCACCTTCAAAGTCGAATTTCTCGGGAGGAATGCCAAGCTGTTCAGCAAGAACGTCTGTAGCAACTCCGCCATAAATGTGATAATAACCGTCAAGGCTGTCGGGATTCGGCTCATCAAGACGCTCCATATCAATAAGAACAGATGTCACATCTTCCTGGTATTCTTCACTGTAAACAGTATTTGTGATATACACTCTTTTTCCGTCATACTTCATCTGATCCTTAGGAATAAGGGCATTCATCGTCTGAAATTCGCCATTTTCCGTGAAATGAGCATTCTCAGAAAAATCGATAATAAGGCTTACCTTGCGATTTTCACCGAAACGGTATCCGCTCAGCTCATTCATCCAGGTGCCGATAATTTCAGGGTCAATGGGTGCCGTGCTTACTCTCGATGACGGTGTATCGGGGGTATCAGATGTACTGTTCTGACAAGAACAAAGACAGATAATACACGAAAGTGCTGTAAGTGACGATAAGATTCTTTTCATTTCAGTTCTCCTAATTTAAAATTTTATGGAATCAATGGGCATTGTTGCCACTGCATTGAGGCTTTCATCAGCAATAATACCTGCGGCAAAGTTATAGCTTCCCTGACAGGCAATCATAGCCGCATTGTCGCCGCAGAGGCTCAATTCGGGCATATAGAACTCAAAACCGCGTTCCTCACAGGCTTTTGAAAGAGCTGCACGAACTCCTGAATTTGCCGAAACACCGCCTGCAAGGGCAATTTTTTTATAGCCGTACTGCTCAGCCGCCCCCATTGTTTTTTCGGTGATAATTTCCGAAATTGTTCGCTGAATACTCGCCGAAAGATTATTCTTGTCGATTATCTCACCTTTCTGGTCAGCACGGTGAAGCATATTTATAACGGAGGTTTTCAACCCCGAAAAGCTGAAATCGAACTCATTTCCAGCAACTGCAGGATGAGGCAGCTTAAACGCCAAAGAATCGCCATTCTGAGCCGCACGGTCAATATGCACTCCCCCAGGGTATGGGAATCCCATAGCTCTTGCGCATTTGTCAAAGCACTCCCCTGCCGCGTCATCGCGGGTTCTGCCAATAACACGGAACTCAGTATAACTCAGCACCTCGATAAGGTGACTATGTGCGCCGCTTGCAACAATACAGAGATATGGCGGCTCAAGCTCCTTGTGACAGATATAATTTGCGGCGATATGTCCCGATATATGGTGAACGGGAATAAGTGGCTTTTCAGCGGCAAATGCCAGAGATTTGGCGAAATTAACTCCTACCAGCAGCGCCCCGATAAGTCCGGGAGCGTAAGTAACAGCAATACCGTCCAGGTCTGCAAGGGTAATGTCAGCCTCTTTAAGAGCCTGCTTTGTGACCTCTAAAATATTCTCACAATGGCGGCGTGAGGCGATTTCAGGCACAACTCCACCGTATTTTTTATGCTCCTCAATCTGCGTGGAAATTACCGAAGAACGGATATTTCTGAAATCCTCGCACACGCTTGCAGCGGTTTCATCGCAGGAGCTTTCAATTCCTAAAATTAACATTTTCAGCCTTCTTTATTCAATAATTTTTGCATTACAACTGCATTTTCGTCAGGAAAACTATAAAATTTTTTCCTTATGGATATTTTTTGAAATCCAAATTTTTGGTATAACCCTATTGCCGCAGAATTTGATTCACGGACTTCAAGGAATACGCTTTCAACAGCATCGGGAAGCGCGCGGAGGTATTCCTCCATAAGACTTGCGGCAATGCCCTTTCGCCTGTATTCAGGAGCAACGGCAACACTTGTTATTTCCGCTTCGTCTGCGGCAAAAAAGCCGCATATAAGCCCCATAACACCGCCATTTTCAACGGTATACAGTACAATTCCGTTATCCTTTTCAGCCTCAGATTTAAAGGACTCCGCAGACCAACCCTCAGCCCCTACGCACAATTTATCAAGGGCGGAAAGGCTTTCAAAAATCTGCTTTTGCGTATTTTCATCAGCACGGATTATTTCCATTGTTCAAATCCTTTCACAGCAATATAGTGCGAATTATCAACCTTTAGCGTCATACCAGCTGCCGCCTGTATGAACATCAACAGAAAGAGGTGCTTTCATCTCGCAGACATTGAGCATTTCCTCTTTCAGCAGTTCAGCACAGCGTTCGGTGCAGGAAATATCGGCTTCTATAATAAGCTCATCGTGCACCTGCAATATAAGCTCCGCATCGAGCTTTTCAGCCTTTAAACGGTGATATACGTTAATCATCGCTATTTTTATAAGGTCGGCTGCCGTGCCCTGAACAGGTGTATTCATAGCAATTCTCTTGCCTGCCGCCTGTAACATTTTATTTGATGAAAGGAGTTCGGGGATAAGTCTTTTACGGCCGAACATAGTCGTCACAACACCCGTTTTCATCGCATTATCGACGGTGTCATCCATAAACTGCTGAACCTTCGGATATTTAGCAAGATAGTCCGAAATATACTTCTTAGCCTGTGCAACAGATGTGCCGATATCCTTTGAAAGGGAGAAAGGTCCCATACCATAAATTATGCCGAAATTTACGGCTTTTGCGGCACTTCTCATCTCGGAAGTAACCATAATTGCAGGCATATCGAAAACCTGTGCCGCCGTTGAGGTATGAATATCTTCACCCGATGTAAAGGCGGAAATCATATTTACATCTCCGCAGAGGTGAGCCATAACACGCAGCTCAATCTGGCTGTAATCCGCGTCAATCAGCGCTTTTCCGCTGTCAGCAACGAAGAATTTTCGCATTTCCGCGCCAAGCTCTGTACGGACAGGGATATTCTGCAAATTCGGCTCTGTTGAGGAAATTCTGCCTGTTCGTGTTTCAGTCTGCTTGAATGAGGTGTGAATTCTGCCGTCCTCAGCGACTTTTTCGAGAAGTCCTGTGACATAAGTTGAATTCAGCTTAGTGTATTGCCTGTATTTCAGCACGTTATCAACAATGGGGCAAAAGCTTCTCAATTCCTCTAAAACCTCGGCATTTGTGGAATATCCGCTTTTTGTCTTTTTCTTGGCAGGAAGTCCCATTTCCTCGAAAAGAACAACTCCCAGCTGTTTCGGAGAGGAGATATTAAACTCGTGACCAGCTTCGTCGTATATCAGCTGCTGAGTTTCCTCAATCATTTCGGTAAGATATTTTCCAAAATCCCGAACACCCTCCTGTGTAATCTTGATACCGTTATGCTCCATTGACGCAAGAACTTCCGTCAGCGGCATTTCGATATTATTCAGCAGGTCGGTCATGCCCTCGTTTTCAACAGCTTCACGAAGCTTTTTTATAAGCCGCGGAAGAGACGCTAATTCAGCAAATTCGCCATTTTCAGAGCAGTAATGTACGCCATACTCAACGCACAGTTTTTCTGTCGTATAGTCGGAAGCGGAGGTATTAAGCAGATATCCGCAGATTTCTCCGTCCGTTTTAAGATTGCAGAGATTTCCGTTCCGAGCCATAGCCCAGCGGTAGTGGGGTTTTGCGGACATTGTGATTTTTTCGCAGTCCGAAGCCATAAAATGAAGAATCAATTCCTCAGAATCCGTGGTATAAACCGTTGTATCATTGAGAACAGACAGCTTTTCGCCATCAAATAAATAGGCGGTATTTGTAAATTTTTCGATTATTTCCGCTGTAAGCTCAGCCGTTGTAAGCTCCACGGGAGTATATTCCTCAACAGGCTTTTCAACGGATTTTTCAGCGGCAGAAGCGGATATTTCAAGCTTATCCAGCAGCTTGTACATTTCAAGCTCCGTGAGAAAACGGCTTAATTCAGCCTTATCCGGTTCTCCGATTTTATAGGATTCAAGGCAGGTATCAACAGGAGCGTCACGGACGATAGTTGCAAGCCATTTGCTCTCTTTTGCCGATTCTGCGCCGCTTTCAAGCTTGGCCTTAACTCCCTTTGTAAGAGTAGAGTCGGCATATTTTTCGTAGAGATTTTCAATTGTGCTGTATTCCTTTATGAGATTTGTTGCCGTTTTTTCACCGATTCCCGCAACTCCCTTGATATTGTCTGAGCTGTCGCCCATAAGGGCTTTCAGGTCAATAAGGCGAATAGGCTCAAAGCCGTAATCCTCTGTAAATCGGGCAGGAGTGTAGTGAATTGTTTCCTTATTTGTAGCAAGAAGAACGGTAACATTTTCATCAATAAGCTGCAAGCTGTCCCTGTCCCCTGTGAGGACATAGCACTCACATCCGCAATCGGTACAGCTTTTGGAAAGTGTACCTAGGATATCATCAGCCTCAAAGCCCTCACACTCCACCACGCGAACATCCATAAGGGTCAGCAATTCTTTTATAAGAGGAAGCTGCTGTGCAAGCTCGGGAGGCATTCCCTTGCGGTTAGCCTTATATGTTGCAACTTTTTTGTGGCGGAAAGTAGGTGATTTCAAGTCAAATGCAACAGCGACGGAATCAGGCTGCACATCGTTGAAATTCTTAAGATATATATTCATAAAGCCGAAAATGGCGTTGGTAAATACACCTTTTTTATTGGAAAGCAGCTTTATACCGTAAAACGCACGGTTGAGAATACTGTTTCCGTCAATGGCAAGAAGCTTCATAATATCACCTCGTTGTAATCGTTATAGAATTAATTATATCACGTTTATACCTAAATAGCAAGGGATTTTGAAAAAATCCGAAAAAATTTCAAAAAAAGGCTTGACAAGCTGTAAAATGTGTGCTATAATAATAAAGCTGATTTCAGCACATATCGTATTCTAAAGACAGCAGGCAAGGCGAAAGCCCGTAAGTCCCGCCGAGGAGTGCAAGTGATAAGAATTATCATTGTCCTTTTCCGAGCTGTCGGCAAAAGGATTTTTTTATTGCCCCGAATACGATAACAAATATTTCGGAGGTGAATACACAATGCCAAGCAATGCAGTTCTCGAAGCCAAGAAGGCTAAGGTTGAGCAGCTCACAGATCTCATCAAGAATTCCGTATCAGGCGTTCTCGTTGATTACAAGGGCATCACCGTTGAGGAAGACACAAAGCTCAGAAAGGAGCTTCGTGAGGCAGGTGTTAACTACTTCGTAGAGAAGAACACACTGCTCCTCCGTGCATTCCAGAATTGCGGTATTGAGGGACTCGATGAGGTTCTTAACGGAACAACAGCTATCGCTCTCTCAAACGATGACCAGACTGCTCCCGCACGTATTCTCGGTAAATTCGCTGAGAAGGCAGGCGACGAAAAGTTCAATCTCAAGGCAGGCTACGTTGAAGGTGAAGTTTACGATCAGGCTGGAGTTGTTGCTCTTTCCAAGATCCCTTCAAAGGACGTTCTGCTCGCTCAGCTGGTTGGCTCTCTCCAGGGTCCCATGCAGAAGCTCGCAGCTACTCTCAAGGCAGTTGCAGACAAGAAGTCAGAGGAAGCTGCCTGATTTCAATTGTTTATCTAAGTTGTCAGCTTAAAACTATCGCCATATATGGCAAATATTTATAAAGGAGATTATTATCATGGCTTCAGAGAAGATCACAAATTTTGTAGAAGAAATCAAGACTCTTTCCGTTCTCGAGCTTGCTGAGCTCGTAGAGGCAATCCAGGAGGAGTTCGGTGTAACAGCAATGGTTGCTGCTGCTCCCGCTGCTGGCGGTGCAGGTGCTGCTGCTGACGCTAAGACAGAGTTCGACGTAATCCTTGCTTCCTTCGGTGACGCTAAGATGGCTGTTATCAAGGCTGCTAAGGAAATCCTCGGTCTTGGTCTTAAGGAAGCTAAGGAAGTAGTTGAGTCTGCTCCTAAGGCTATCAAGGAAGGCGTTTCAGAGGCAGAGGCTAACGAGCTTAAGGAAAAGTTCGAGGCTGCTGGTGCTACAATCGAGATCAAGTAATTTATTACTTAGTCATTCAAGGGCTGTTCCGTTTGGGACAGCCTTTTTATTTAATACAGAGGAACTAATATGAACATCCGTGAAATCAAAGAAAACAAAAAGCAATATCTTTCACTTTTGCTGTTGGCGGACGAGCAGGAGGATATGATTGACCGTTACATCGATACGGGTACAATGTATGTACTTGACGATAATGGAGTGAAATGCGAATGTGTGGTAACAGACGAGGGCAATGGTATTCTCGAAATCAAAAACATTGCAACAGAACCGAAATATCAAGGAAAAGGCTATGCAAAGGCAATGATTGACTTTATCTCCGAAAGATACAAGGGTAGCTTTGCTCTCATGCAGGTAGGTACAGGCGATAGTCCGCTGACAGTTCCTTTTTACGAAAAGTGTGGATTTGTCCGTTCTCATACTGTGAAAAACTTTTTCACTGATAACTATGACCACCCTATATATGAATGTGGTGTATTGCTTACAGATATGATTTATCTGCGGAAAAGGTTATGATTTGTTTTGTCATCACCCCCTTTATGATATAATTTAATTATAAATTACACTCATCTGATATTGCCCTTATTTTTTCCCCCTCTATATATACATTCAAACGAGATGGAAAAAACGGACATCAAAATGATATATTTTTATTTTTTAACAATGCCTACAACTATTTTGCAGGCATTGTTCTGCGTATTTTCGCCGTTTCCGCAATAACTACCCCTGTCATAATAATCAGCATAACCGACGGCACAGGAGACGTTTCACGGTGCATACAGCTATTCTGTGCAAAAACAGACATAATCTCCCCCGATAGAAAAAATGGCTGTAACAGGCGGCATATCAGATAGGTCAGAGCCGCCGCACATATACGCATTGCCGCAAGGGGCAGGATTGACAGCTTTCCGCGGAATATAGCCGAAATCTGAAAAAACACGCACACTCCCCCGAATGAAACAAGAGCCGCTGTCGTGGGGATATCCGCAGATATTTCAGATATTGCAGTAATATCAAGCACAGCCTTGTATAAATCGCCCTTGAAAAGTGTGGATAAACCGCAATATTCCGCTATTTTCGCAAATACTGCAAATATTATAACGCACAGACACATATCCCCCAACGCTCTCCCCGAAGAAGCAACCGAATTTGTCAGTATATCCGCAGAAACGGCTGTTTTTCGGGGATTTTCTTTTATGGAATTTTTTCTGAAATATGCTGATAAAATAACAGCTAAAATCAGTTCAGCTGTAAGATTTGACACAAGAATAAGTCTCCCGATTTCCGCCGTTGAGGCGGCACAGCCGAAAATGAAAGCTGCACCTGAGCCGAAACAAAGCCCCGACATTATCTCCGCTGTTTTCTTAGGCAGTCTGCCCTCGGTATACATAGAGTAAATCATCTTTGCACCCACGGGATATCCTGACACAAGGGAAAAGAGAAACACTGCGCCGCACTCTCTGTTCAAGCCGAAAATACGCCGTGTTACGGGAGATATCCACCGCCCAACTGTTGATAATACTCCGCTTTTAAGCAGTATAGCGGAAGCCGCCATCATAGCATAGAGAGAGGGTATAATTATCGTAATACAGCGGTTTATCCCCTCCCCTACTGCGGATTTGACCTGTACAGAAAAAAACAAACAGAACAGGCAAAAGCTCACAGAAAATAAAACTGTGAGTATTTTTTTTACAATTTTCATAACATCACCCGATTAATCATATTATTAAAAGTAAACGATTATTCGGAGGTCAGATATGTTTGATAAATTAACTGATAAAATCAACGCCGCAGTCTTTGAAGAAGCAGGCATACACATTGCAGGAAATCGGGAGCTGATACTGGAAAATTGCCGCAGAATAGAGGAATGCAGCGATGTTCTTATGTCCCTCGCCTGTGGAAAGTTACTTGTTCACATATGGGGAAACGATTTACGTGCATTTGATTACAAAACAGGCGGACTTGTTATCCGCGGCAAAATCTCGCAGATTGAACTGGAAGAAAGGAGCCGCAGATGAAAAATCAGATACGTGGCTGTGTTAAAATCAACGCAGAGGGCAAAAATCTATACAGCTTTATAAACGCCCTTCATCAGCGAAAAATAGCCATATTCGGCCAATATGTAAAGGGCGGTACATTATCGGCGGAGATATATCACAGCAGTCTTGCCGACGTGCAGGAAATAGCGGAGGATATGGACATATCCCTCACCTGCTATGAATACGGAACACTTTCGGAGCAAATCCGCCGCAGAAAGGGCAGATTTGGCTTGATACTGGGATTAATCCTTATCCTTGGTGCCTCCCTTTACTTTTCAAGCATAATCGTAACCATTGAAATAGAGGGCAACGAAACCGTCAGCGACGGCGTTATAATGTCCGCACTGGCTGAACTTGGCATTGAAGAGGGAACAAATTTCGGGCAGATAAACTATTTATGGAGCGAAAATCAGCTCCGTCTGATGATTGACAAAATTGCATGGGCAGGTATGCACAGGACGGGCAATCGACTTGTGGTGGAAGTCACAGAGGTAGTGGAAAAGCCCGATATGCTTGTGGAACGTATCCCCTGCAACGTAGTCGCCGCCCGTGAAGCTGAAATCGTCAGCGTACTTGTCCGCGACGGTCAGCTTATGCATATCGTGGGAGATTACGTCTTTCCAGGGGATATGCTGATAAACGGTATGACTACCGACCACAACGGAAACATCACCCTCCACCACGCTATGGGGGAAATTATAGGGCGATACAGCGACACAGTGGAATTCAGCGGAGCTTTTACAAAGGAACGTATGATTTCCACAGGAAAAAACGAAAAGCGTCGCAGACTAAAGCTGTTCAGTCTTGAAATTCCGCTTTATTTCGGAAGAAATCGTTATGAGTATTCAGTCAGCAATGAATATGATAATCCCCTGTATTTATTCGGCAAAAGGCTGCCCCTGGGTATTGAAACAACGGAATATACGGAGCTTAGCCGAACAGAATCCACTCTGTCAGCAGAGGAGCTTAAAGCTGAGCTAATGGAAAAGGTATATCTTTATGAAAAAAATTTTTTAAGCGATTGTGAAATAATCAACCGCGACATAAAGGAAAAGATAACGGACGAAAAGCTTACTCTGACCGTTACCTATAAATTACAGGGAGATATATGCGAACAACGAGAAATAGCCATTAAATAAGCACCGCACATATGTGCGGTGCTGCATATACTATCATTTAGCCCCTGAAATAATACCCTCAAGAAGCGTATCATTCCATTTCATTGAAGTTCTGTTGATAATACCGTATCCGTCCTCGCCCTTAGCCTTGTTGTTATCCCACACAAAGCACTTGATACCGCGTTTTTTAGCCGATGAAATGTAGTAATTGTAGTATTCCTTTCTTACGGAATCATCTGCAATTCCTACACAGCCGAATTCTGCGATAATAAGGGGAGTTCCCTTGTCTATGAATTTTTTCTTCATAGAATCGAACTTTGCGTCAAGCTCCGATTTCTCAGACTGACCAAAAGTTGTACTCTCGCCCGAAGAAAATCTCCAGGGAGCATAATAATGTATGGAAACAATGAGATTTTTATCATCTGGAACAATGACATCATTCATTGCAACTTCCTCGGCACAAGCACCGTAAGCAGATATTATAAGGCTTCTTTCGGTATTTTTGCCGCCGCTTGCACGGACAGTATCAACAAAATCCTGAACGTATCTGTTTACAACCGCACGTTCAGAAGCAGTACCGCCCATCCACTCGTTAGCACTTCCAATAGTTCTTGCCTCGTTCATACCCTCGAATATGAGCCTATCGTCGTAATCCTTGAAATAATCAGCAACCTGCTCCCAGATTTTCTTGAATTTCGCGCTGTCTCCCGAATATTCGGATTCAGTGGGATTAAACCAGATATAATCATCGTGGTGCATATTGATAATAACGTACATATCGTTGTCGTAGACGTAATCCACAACCTCTTTAACGCGTGCAAGCCATTCTGATTGAATGGTATCACCGTCCATATGCTCGCCCCAGGTTACAGGAACGCGTATAGCGTTAAAACCTGCGTTTTTAACGGATTTTATAAGCTCCTCGGTAGTTTTCGGGTTGCCCCACGCCATTTCTGTAGCAAGGCCTTTTTTGTCCGTATTATAGGATTCAAGGCTGTTACCGAGATTCCAGCCCACCTTTATATCCTTTACAATTTCGGCTGAGCTGCGGAAGCCGTATGACTCCGACTGCACGCTGTTCTGCGGCTTATCTTCCTTGATAACGGGAACAGCTGCCGATGAAGAACCGCCAAGACTGTATTTAATTGTAACTGAATCCAGGGTTGCCTCTGTCTGTTCACTCCACCAGTAGCCCAACACCAGTTCACCATCCTCTGAAACGTAATTTTTTGCCTGGGGTTCGACAATCCAGGTAAGGGAAATATCAGAACTGTCTGTAAATTCTGCCACATCTGCCGACATATACTCGCCTTTTGAAGAATTATAGCCGAATGCGCCTGTAAATTTGCCGAATCCTCCGCCTGAACTTATGTTATAAGTCACCGACTGGGGAACTGCACCATCAGGAAGCATATCAAGAGGAACGCGTATAGTATTATCCTCAGCACTGTATGCGACGCTTTTGCCTACTTCAACACCAACAGTGCCGTCACAGGGAATATCGACTGTACGTGTGATATTGCATATTACATTTTCAATCCGCAAGCCTGAAGCACCGCCCCACCAGTAGCCGAACATAACATCTCCTGCAGGTGTAATGTAATCGGAAATATCGTCGGGTATAGTCCATGTAATTTCGCCGTATGTGCCCTCTGTAGGAGCCGTAAAGTCAGGGGTCTGATACCAGCCTTCATCGGTAGCGGCAGGACAATCTTCGCTTACCGCAATACCACAGCCGCCCTTGAATTGTCCTATGTTATAGCCATCGGAAGAATAAATTACAAAAGTAAAGGAGTTAATTCTGTCGCCCTCGCGGATGAAATCAGCAAGGGAAACTCTCACTGTATTACTGCCGTGTTCCCTGCCTATAGAAACATCAATATTCTGCTGTATGCCGAGGTTTGCGGTCACAGTCTCAACAGGGCTTATATGCTCCGTAGGCGCCTCAGTGGGCGGTTCTGTGGGAGTTTCCGCGGGTATTCCTGTTTTTTCTGCAGTATCAGCAGGCTTTTCTGTATTACCCTCATTTTCTTCAGAGGGAATAATCTCTGAATTATCGGCTTTTTCAGGAATCAGCTTTCCGCTGAAAGTAGCCACAGCTGCAAGAAACAGTGCGGACAATATAACCGCTAACTTTCTTTTCATCGTTTACATCCTTTTCTTAACACAGATACAATTTTCCGATGTCCACTTTATTGTTATCATAAGATTGTTTAAATTGCAGAATCATTCTGCATAAAGCAATATACAAGCTGATTATAGCATATTTTCGCCAATATTGCAACTATTAGAGCCATTTTCGAATTGCAAATAATTTATGAACAGATTAATTATTTCAAATATAACATATATCAAAGCAGCTTATTATATAAATATGTTATAATTGACTTTTTGCAAAATTTAGTGTATACTATGTGTATATGGTTTAAAGGAGTTGTCTGATGAGAAAATTATTAATTTGTATAACCGCCTGTTTTCTTGTTCTTCTTACAGGATGCAGTAAAAAAGATGCAAAGCCAGGTAAGGGAAAAGGGTTTATATATGGCGGACTTATGACACACTTCCTTTACGGCGGTGAAAATGATGTTCCTGCCGTAACCACGGCGATAACTACAGCTGCCGTTACAACTGCCACAACGGTTCAGACTACTACAATCGCAACAGAACCACCTACAGAGCCGCCTGTGAGGTATTACACATCAGCGGCGGTATATGCTCCTGATACTGATAATATCATTTTCCACGACAAGGTACACGAATCTGTCTCCCCTGCAAGTATGACAAAGATTATGACAGCCTGCGTGGCATTGAAATATATTCCCACTGATACAGTATTCACCGTAGGAACAGAACAAGCACTTGTAAGCCCCTACTCCAGTATGTGCTATATAGCCCCAGGACAGCAATTCACACTGTACGATTTACTGACGGGACTGCTTCTTTCATCAGGCAATGACGCGGCGTATACAATCGCCGTAAATACTGCAAGGATTGAATCTGGAAACAGTGGTATGTCTGATTACGAGGCTGTAGAGTACTTCTGCGGACTTATGAACAGGCTTGCGGATGAGCTGAATATGACAAACAGCCATTTTTCAACCCCCGACGGTTGGGATCACCACCAGCAGCTGACTACGGTATATGATTTATTGAAACTTACACGCCATTCTATGGAATATAAGGAAATAAGGGAAATAACTGCAATTGCGGAAAAGGATGTAACCGCGCTGACGGGAGAAGTTTTCAACTGGAAGAACTCCAACAGACTTCTTCACGAAAGCGATCCTTACTACTGTCCTTACGCTATCGGCACAAAGACAGGCTCAACGGTCAACGCAGGAAACTGCCTTATATCGCAGTTTTACATAAACGCTACTAATTATATAATCATCGTTACGGGATGCCCCACCGATGAAAGCCGTTTTGAGGAAACGTTGAAATTGTTTGACGAATTCTGTATGAAATAGAATATCTCCCCTATGCCGCACTTTATTGTGCGGCATTTTTTGAAATTTTTTTTAGAAAATACGTGACAAATGCGGGATTATGTGGTATAATATCTTTAGTTGATTTCATTCGTCAGCAAATATATCCGAAATGGAGCGATTTTTATGTCAAAGAAACCCTTTTACATTACCACACCTATTTATTACCCCTCGGGTAATCCACATATCGGTCACTGCTACACAACTGTAGCTTGTGACTCTATTGCACGTTTCAAGCGAATGCAGGGCTATGATGTAATGTTCCTTACAGGTACAGATGAGCACGGCCTTAAAATTGAGCAGAAAGCCGCTGAACAGGGCGTAACTCCCAAGGAGTACGTTGATGTTATCGTTGAAAAGTTCAAGTCTCTCTGGAGCTATATGAATATCGACTATGACCGCTATATTCGTACAACTGACGACTATCACGTTGAAACAGTACAGAAGATTTTCAAGTCTCTTTATGATAAGGGATACATCTACAAGGGCGAATATTCGGGAAAATACTGCACTCCCTGCGAAAGCTTCTGGACAGATTCACAGCTTGACGAAAACGGCTGCTGCCCTGAGTGCCACCGTCCTGTTACATTTGCCAAGGAGGAGGCTTACTTCTTCAAAATGGCTCCCTTTGCAGAGCGTATTGAAAAGCTTCTCACTGAAACAGATTTTCTCCGTCCAAAGACAAGAGCTGTTGAGCTTGTAAATAACTTCATCAAGCCAGGTCTGGAGGATTTGTGCGTATCACGTACTACTTTCAAGTGGGGCGTACCCGTTTCCTTTGACGAAGGTCACGTTGTATACGTATGGATTGACGCACTTTCCAACTATATTTCGGCTCTCGGCTTTATGAATGAGCAGTACAGCGATTATGACAAATACTGGCCTGCTGATACTCATATGGTAGCTAAGGATATTATGCGTTTCCACGCTATTATCTGGCCTGCTATCCTTATGGCGCTGGATATTCCCCTGCCAAAGCATCTTGCTGTTCACGGCTGGATTACATTCAACGGCGAAAAGATGAGTAAATCCCTCGGAAACGTTGTTGACCCATTTGTTCTGGGCGAGCGCTACGGCTGTGACGCTATCAGATACCATATTCTCCGCGAAATGGCTCTGGGTGCTGACAGCTCATTCTCTAACGAGATTATGATAAACCGCATAAACTCCGACCTCGCAAACGGCTTCGGAAACCTTGTTTCACGTACTGTTGCTATGGCAGACAAGTATTTCGGCGGCACTATCCCCTCTGACCATCAGGCTGACCCTCTTGACGATGATTTCAAGAACGTGGTTCTCGGTGCTGTATCGGCTGTTGAGGCTGCTATGGATGAAACTAAGATAAAGCAGGCTCTTGAAGAAATATTCAAGGCTGTTGACCGCGCAAACAAGTACATTGACGAAACTGAGCCCTGGAAGCTGGGCAAGGACGAGGCACAGAAATCACGTCTTGCAACAGTTCTGTACAATCTCCTTGACGGTATCAGAATTATGTCTGCTCTGCTCAGCCCATTTATGCCTGCAACTATGCCTGAGGTATGGAAGCAGATTGGTGCAGCTGAGGCTGATGTGGCTTACGATAAGCTGTCTGTATTCGGTGTCCTTCCTGAAAATGTCACTGTATGTAAAGGCGCAATTCTGTTCCCCAGAATTGACGTTGAAAAGGAAATTGAGGAGCTTAACTCCATTATTCAGAAGAATATGGAGGCAGCTCAGGCTAATCTTTCCGCTGAGGAAAAGGGCGAGGCTCCTGCTGAGGTAATTGAGCTTGCTGAGGAAATCTCCATCGATGATTTCGCTAAGGTTGAGCTGAGATGCGCTAAAATCCTCTCCGCTGAAAAGGTTAAGAAGTCCGATAAGCTGCTCTGTTTACAGCTTGACGACGGTATGGGCGGCAGACAGGTTGTTTCCGGAATTGCTGAATACTACACTCCCGAAGAGCTTGTTGGAAAGAAAATCCAGCTTGTGGCTAATCTCAAGCCTGTTAAGCTCCGCGGCGTTGAAAGCTGTGGTATGATTTGCGCTGCCGATACTCCTAACGGTGTGAAGGTGCTGTTCCTTGATGACAGTATTCCTTGCGGTACGAAGATAAGATAAAATAAGATTTTTCAATGGGCTGATGTCGTTATGATGTCAGCCTTATTTTTATCTGTCACCAACATACCCCTTCACTATAGGGCAAAAATCGCCCTTTTTTCAACCAAAAATGGTTGATTATTGAAAAATAATTTTTATTTTCTACTTTTTCAATAATTGCCAACAGGCGAAATTGTGAGTGTTATACAGAATTTACTGTTATTTATTTTGATGCATCTTGTTAAATTTTATTTTGTATTAAACTCTGTAGAGGCGTATATTATCCACCCAAAATGGTATAACAGTTGATGAAAAAATTTAATTGTGTGGGGGCGGCACCTTCGACGCCCCGCGTTTTTGGGGATTTCGTTCCGAAATTACGGGCGGATAATATCTGCCCCTACAAAATGACGTAATACAGCCGATTTATATGGATTACCCAGTCTGTAAAAATAGACATATTTTATTTAAGCTCACAATTTTGGAACGAAATTCAGATTTTTCGACAATCTCAATTCTCAATTCTTAATTCATAATTCTTAATTCGAGAACTGTCCGCCACCGACGTACAAGCGTATTCACCAAAAAAACATTTTTCCATATTTTATTTTCTGCATTTCTGCCAATTGATTTTTGGCATATTTTATTATATAATATAGTAAGTATGATAGAAAAATAACAATTATGTAAAGGCAGGTATTTCCTATGGCTAATAAAGTTGTAAAATTCGGCGGCAGCTCCCTTGCAGACGCTAATCAGTTCCGCAAAGTTGCTGATATTATTAAATCCGACGACAAACGCAGATACGTTGTTCCCTCCGCTCCCGGAAAGCGTTTCTCCGATGATATAAAAATCACCGATATGCTCTACAAGTGCTGTGAGCTGGCTGGCAGCGGTATCGACTTCACTGACGATTTCCAGATTATCAAAGACCGCTACAACGGCATTATTTCCGACCTTGGCGTTGATATCAGTCTTGACGCTGATTTTGATATCATCGTAAATGAGCTGAAATCCCGCCCTGCTAAGGACTATGCTGCAAGCCGCGGCGAGTACCTCAACGGTAAGGTTTTAGCCGCTTATCTCGGTTTCAATTTCGTTGACGCTGCTGATGTTATCGTTTTCGATACAAAGGGTCAGCTCCTCCTCGACGATACTGTAAAGGCTGTAAAGGCTCAGCTGAAAGACCTTGATAACGCTGTAATCCCAGGATTCTACGGCAAGACAACAGAAGGTATCATCAAGACTTTCTCCAGAGGCGGTTCTGATGTAACAGGTTCTATTATCGCTAATGCTGTAAATGCTGAAATTTACGAGAACTGGACAGATGTTTCAGGTTTCCTCGTTGCTGACCCCAGAATTGTTGAAAATCCTGAGGCTATTGAAACTATCACATACCGTGAGCTTCGTGAGCTTGCTTATATGGGTGCTTCTGTTCTCCACGAGGACGCTATTTTCCCTGTTCGTTCCGCAGGTATTCCTATAAATATCCGCAACACAAACAGACCGCAGGACGCAGGTACTATGATTGTTTCCAACGACTACGATTTCAGCCGTGAAAGCCTTGGTCATACTATCACAGGTATCGCAGGCAAAAAGGGATTCAGCACTATCAATATCGAAAAGGCTATGATGAACAATGAGATTGGTTTCGGTATGAAGGTTCTCAACGTTCTCTATCAGAACGGTATTTCCTTTGAGCATATGCCCTCAGGAATCGACACAATGAGCATCACTGTTGACAGCGCTAAGCTGGAGCCTGTTCGTGAAAAGGTGCTTGCTGAAATTCGCCGCGAGGTTAATCCCGACCACCTTGAAATTGAGGACGGTATCGCTATTCTCGCAGTTGTGGGCAGACGTATGAAGAATACTCGCGGTACTGTTGCAAGAGTTTTCGCTGCTATGGCTCACGCTCGTATCAATGTTAAACTCATTGACCAGGGTTCATCTGAGCTTAATGTTATCATCGGTGTAAGCGAAAATGACCTCCCCGAAGCTATCAGACGTATCTACGATATGTTTATTAATTCTGAGAAGTAAATATTATAATTATTCCGCACAGATTTTTTGAGTCTGTGCGGTTTTTGTTTATTGTGCACTGTTTTAGTATGTGCTAACTGTGCACTCCTACAAAATCGAAGAAAACTTTGTCTTTTTTGCCCTCTAAATACACTTGTATATAGAAAGAAGCAAATTAATGCCGATTTCCAATAAATATTTAAAATGGAGGACACTATATGAAACGATTAATTGCATTAACAATGGCTTTAGGTATGATTTTAAGCTGTACCGCCTGTGCCGTGAAAACCACTGAAAACAGCGAAATCTCTGCTCCCCTTGCGGAAACAGAAAAACTTCTGCTCAATGCCGCAGATATTAAGCTTTCGGACAACTTCAAAAGCATAAAATGCCTTTCCCGTGACCCCTTGGGCGGTAATATTCTCACTTTCGGGGAACTGAAAAACGGCGGATATGCAGGTTTCAGCAGCAAAAACGACTTCGGAGATTATACTCAGTTCAGCTTCACTCCTCAGGAGGACGAAATTATCTTCAATGCCGCAATTCTGACAGGCGGACGAAAAGCTGTGCTGACAACTCTTGACGGTGAAACAATAATATACGTTTTCGACCGTGACGGCAATATTCAGAAAAATCTGAACTGCGGTGAAATTCTTGCAGAAAATACATTTGCTAAAATCTATAATTGCAATGACGGATTTATTATCAACGATAATAACAACACTCTGACAATTGTTTCTCTCGACGGCGAAATACTGGGAAATATTGACCTTACCCCTTATTTTGTTCACGGTGTATCCATTGACTCCGAGGGAATTCCCACAGTAGTCTACACCGACGGAAAAACCACATATACTGCACAAATTGAGACTGCGGAGCTTGTAAATAAGCAGGAATGTTCCGCACTTACGGATACAGCCTACACAATGACGGCAGGTTTCGGAAAATACAGGCTTGCGGCAATGTTTAATGGTATGCTTTACTGTCTGAAAGAAAATCAATGGATTGAGATTTGCGATTTTATCGACAACGATTTCAACAGCACCAGCATTTACTCCCTTACTATGACAGGGGAAAAGGAATTTGCCGTGGCTATGACTGACGCAAAGGGCAGTACGATGAAACTGCTCACAGAAGCTGACATCTCCGTTCTTGAAAGCAAAACCGTTATTCGCGTGGCAAATCTTGTAGCGGGGGATTCGGTTAATTCCCCTGCAAGAGCCTATAACTCGGCAAAACCTGACAGTCCATATCGTGTAGAAGTAAAAGATTATGGTAATGCATATTCTCTTTACGATGACAGAATTACAAATCTTCATCAGGATATTTTAAGCGGAAATGCCCCCGATGTTATCACGTTTAACAGCGAAATAACTCCCGGCTCATTTGGTGCAAGAGAGTCAATTTTCGTGGATTTGTACACTCTCCTTGACAAAGACACAGAGCTTAAACGTGAGGATTTTCTGGAAGGCTACCTTGAGGGATTGGATTTCAACGGCAAACTTTTGCAGATTTCCCCCTGTTTCGCATTCAAAACTATGGTTGTAAAGGATAAGTTTCTTGACGGTCTTACAAGCTGGAACTATGACCAGTTTGCCGAAAAAATAAATGCTCTCCCTGAGGGAATGAGAATCAACGCATGGTCAAATAATCAGATGCACTTCAATTTCTTACAGCTTATGGATTATTCTGAATTTGTGGACTATGAAAATGCTGTGTGCAATTTTGAGGATGCGGGATTTATTAAAGCCATGAATATTGTTCGTGATAATCATATAGGTCTTAACAATGAGGAGTTTGACAGCTGGATTAATGAAAGCGGCGGATTTGATGTATACAATCAAGGTCAGTATATCAACGACGAAAGTATGATTTATGAAATGGATTTGGGTGGCTGGTTCAGTCTCCGTCAGACACTTCATGCACGATTTAATGAGCCTGCAACCCTTGTCGGCTATCCCAACGAAAACGGAAACGGCTCTTTTGTTCAGCCTTCTGAATGTATGGGAATTATGGCAAATTCTCCCTGTATTGAGGGTGCATGGGATTTCATCAAGACTGTTTACTTCTCCGAAGAATACTATTCAAATAATAATGGTGTATTTGGAGGAGACCTGTATCCAGCGGTTGAGGAATACTATATAAAGCAGCTGGAGGAGCAGAAAGACGCAACTTATACTGACGAAAACGGCGAAACAATAAGGGGTGACATGCTGTGGATTGGTCCTGAGCCTGACGATACTATCACATATTACGAGTTCACCGATGAAGAATGTGAGAAATACGACAAGATTGTCCGTGAAGCCGTAAAGGACGTAAGGCAGGGGGACGCGGTAATTCACAATATAATCTTTGAGGAAACAATGCCCTTTTTCGAGGGTGACATTACCGCAGAAAAGGCAGCAGAAATTATTCAGAACCGCGTCAGCATATACCTCAGCGAGCGTTACAGCTGATAAATCGGTGTCATAACAAAAAATCGCACAGAGCATTGAAACTCTGTGCGATTTCGCTATATTCTGATTATTTTGTCACATCAGTCAGATTCCATGAGGGTTCTTCGCCAATGGATGCCTTTGCATAGTATTCGAGAATTGCAGAAGCGTCTGAGGAGTTAACAAGACCATCGCCATTAACGTCAGCTGCATCTTTTGATAAAGTTGATTCACCGCCTGTCTGAGCTGCCGCATATTCTGCAAGAACAGCAGAAGCGTCTGTGGAGTCAATCTTTCCGTCTTCGTTTACATCGCCAAGTAAAAACGTCTGAATAGCTAAGAACATTCTGCTATACTTCCTAGCGTATTCCTCAGCTGTGGAATTTTCATATCCGTAAATTACAGTATCCTCAGGGAATACATATGGGCTGTCTGCGATTTCACATTCAGGATTTAAAATTATAATTCTTGAAATACCTGTGTTGTGGAAAGCATAATCACCGATTTTATCAGCTTCATTCAGATCTAAAGGTAATAATAAACTTGTACAGCCATCAAATGCGTGTTCACCGATTACATTAGCATTGATGAGAGTTTGTTCAAGATTTTCGCATCCAGCGAACATATAATCGCCGATTTCTGTGATATCGTCTGAAAGCTCGATTGTCTTAATCTCATCAGCAAGGCTGCCCCAGAATCCGCCAATATTATCATTAGTTGCATCGAGAAGCTCACCCTCGCCGCTTATAGTAAGAGCGCCGTACTTTGTAAGCGAGTATTCAATTGTATCGGTCAGCTTACCTTCGCCAATAAGCTTATCATCAACTTCACCCCAGGATTCAAATGTTCTGTTGTACTTCTTAGCATAAGCCTCAGCTGTTGAGCCTGCATAACCACAGATTATAGTATTCTCGGGGAATACAAATTCGCTGTCTGCAATAGCACATTCGGGGTTGAATATACTTACATATTCAAGGCTGTCACATCCGTTAAATGCATAGTTGCCAATTCTAAGAACGTTTTCCCAGGCAGCGAAATATGCTAACTTATCACAGTTCTCAAATGTGTGAGATCCTATTTTTAAAATACCGTCAGTATAGAAGCCATATAAAACCTCTTCAAGGTTTTTACAGTTATAGAATGCATAGTCACCTAATGTACCATATTTGATATCAGCATAAACAAATTCAATCTTATCTGAATATTCACCCCAGAGGTTAGCTCTTTTACCATTGAGCATATTTCCCTCGCCTGAAAGGTTTAATGTGCCATTATTTAAGAAATGCCACGTATAATTTTCGTCAAGCTTGCCCTGTGCCGCTAAAGTGCAATCCTCATAGTTGAGATTATACTTTTCAGCATATGCCTTTACGTTATCGCTTGCACCAGCAATTGTAATATCCTCAGGGAATACATTTGGGCTGTCAGCTATTACACTGTCTTCATCAATATAAATGTAATCAAAATTATCGCATCCGCTAAACGCAAAGTCTCCGATTTCGGCATTATATACGTTTACATTTTCAAGTTTTTCACAGCCGTCAAAAGCGTGTTCACCTATAACTCCTGTTGCATATACATTCTGGAGATTTTTGCAGTTTGAGAATGCATAATCGCCGATTTTTCCAATGTCTCCAATAATCTGGAAATATCTGATTGAATCAGCATATTCGCCCCAGATATTTACACCGTCACAATCAGGTATATCACCCTCGCCTTCTATATAAAGACCACCATCGCTGTTAAGTCTCCAGGTAACACTTCCGCTTAATTTGCCATTCGCAACTTCCTCTGGGAAAGCGCAAAAGTCTCTGTTGTACTTCTTAGCATAAGCCTCAGCCGTTGAACCTTCATAACCACAAATAGTTGTATTTTGAGGGAATACATAAGGACTGTCTGCAATAACACAATCAGGATTTTCAATATTGACGTAAGCAGCCCTATAACAGCCGTAGAACGCATAATCACCGATTGACTCAACATTTTTGCCGATTTGAGCGCTTCCGAGATACTTGCAGTTAAAGAAGTTATACGCTCCGATAGCTGTAATACCCTCTGAAAGTGTTAACCATTGAACCTTATCGCTGTATTCAAAAGCAATACTCCATCTTGTTAAATCTTCAAGTTTGCCTTTGCCTTCAACGATAAACTCACCCGTTGAAGTAAGCTTGTATGGGAATTTTTCAAACAGTGTGCCTTGTGCTATCACTTCCTGCTCAGGCTCAGATGATTCTAAGGGTAAAAAATTCCTGTCATATTTTAAAGCATAGGAATGTGCTGTTGAATCAAAATGGCCATATATTCCTGTGCTCTCAGGAAATACAAGGGGATCGTCAGAAATTACGCAATCAGCATTATAAATATAAACAAATTCCAGCGTTTCGCATCCCTTAAATGCATTTTTTTCTATTTCGATAATATGTTCAGGAGCTGAAAAGAATTTAAGACTATCACAACCCTCAAATGCACTGGAACCAATTCTTAAAGATGTCTCAGCATTAGCTGCCATTGTGATATCTTTGAGATTTCCACAGTTATAGAATGCATAATCACCTATGGATGTTACTTTTTCATCAATAAAAAGGAATTTGATCGAATCAGCATATTCGCCCCAGGGATTTGCTCCATCACAGTCAATCATATCTCCCTCGCCCTCAATTCTGAGAAAACCGTTATGAAGAAGTGTCCAGTTAATATTGTCACCCATTTTTCCTGACGCTAAGACACGACAATCGTCATAGTTAATGCCATACTTTTCAGCATAAGTCTTTAAATCTTCACATTTTCCATGAATTGTAATTCCCTCAGGGAAAACATTCGGGCTGTCTGCAACTGTACATTTTTCAGAAATAAATTCAATAGATTTCAATGAATCGCAGCCGTAGAAAGCATAATCCTGAATTTCCTCAGCATAAACGAAGATAGTTGATCTAAGCGATGTACAACCGTCAAATGCATGTGCACCAATTCTTGTAATCTGATTTGCCATTCCTTCAAGCTGAACATCTGTAAGCTTTGTCAAGCCGCTGAATGCATAATCACCGATACTTTCAATATTTCCGTCAACACTGACATTTGTAATCTTATCTGCATATTCAGCCCAGGGTACAAGGTCAGCACTTTCCCAGTTGTTCATAACGCCTTCTCCGCTAAGCCAGAGATAGCCAATATTTTCGTCAAAGCTCCAATTGATTGCTTCTCCACATTTACCGCCAGGCATAACACCCTGTTCACCGTTACCAGGTGTGCTGATTTCCACAAACTCTCTATTGTATTTCTCAGCGTAAGCCTGTGCTGTTGAACCAACCTCACCGCCTACTGTCATACCATCGGGAATTGATGTTTCTGTGTCAGGAATAATGCAATCAGGGTTTTCAATGATTACTATGTCAAGATACTCACTGTTAAATGCTGAAAATGCATTTTCCCCTATATTTGCAACTCCTTTTTCAAGACGTACAGCCTCGATAAAGCTATTATACTCAGCCCAGGGTGTAGAGTCAGAGCTTTCCCAGCTGTCCATTGCACCCTCACCGCTGATAATAAGGCACTTTTCGTCATCATAAATTTTCCAAGTAAGATTTTCGCCGCAAGTACCCTCGGCTACGATTTCCTGTTCGTAGGATTCTTCGCTTTCAGCCTCTATAGCATATGAAGTAAAGTTGCTGTAAGGAACAGTTACCTCGTTGAAAGGAACAGCTGTAGCAGCCATCATAGCAGCAAGGATTACGGATGATAAGTTTTTGAGTTTCATAAATTTTACCCCTTTAATATATATTATTCTGTGTCGAGCATCTTTCAGGTGCTGTCATTAATAATACCCCGCAGCACATCAAAAGGTTGCATAAAATTCAAAAAAATTTTTTCGACACTTATTTGACTGCCCGACAATTACATCGAGCTTAATATATATGATATCACAACTGTATATATTTGTCAAGTGTTATATATAAGTTTTATATATTCACTGATTATCAACCTGTTCTGCATACAGCAATTGTGCAAACGTATACAAAAAATCCCCCTCGGATAAACCGAGGGGGATTTAAATCGTTACAGCATATTTAATTTAACGTCTTGAATTAGTCCTGTCCGTAGAGAGTTGTAAGACGTGTAAGATAATCGTATCTATCCTTAGCGTTAGCAACAGCAGCGTCGAAGAGCTTCTCAGCGCGCTCAGGGTTAGCACGTGCAAGTGAGTTATAACGAACCTCACCCATGAGGAAGTTCTTGAACTCATCTGTGTTAGGAGCCTTAGAATCAAGGATGAATGGGTTCTTGCCCTCTTCCTTGAGTGCAGGGTTGTATCTGTAGAGGTGCCAGTAACCAGCCTCAACAGCCTTCTTCTCCTCAGCCTGAGCTGTAGCCATACCTGTCTTGATACCGTGGTTGATACAAGGAGCATAGCAGATGATGATAGAAGGTCCGTCGTAAGCCTCAGCCTCAGCAAATGCCTTGATACACTGGTTCATATTTGCACCCATAGCAACGTGTGCAACGTATACATAACCGTAGCTCATTGCGATACCAGCAAGATCCTTCTTCTTAACAACCTTACCAGCAGCAGCGAACTGTGCAATAGCACCTGTAGGTGTGGACTTGGAAGCCTGTCCACCTGTATTTGAGTAAACCTCTGTATCGAATACGAGGATATTTACGTTCTTACCGGAAGCAATTACGTGGTCGAGACCGCCGAAGCCGATATCGTAAGCCCAACCGTCACCACCGAGGATCCACTGTGACTTCTTGGAGAGGTAGAGCTTCTCATCAAGAATAGCCTTAGCGTCGTCGCATCCGCAAGCCTCAAGAGCAGCTACGAGCTTATCTGTAGCTACGCTGTTAGCAGCACCGTCGTTGTATGTCTCGAAGTACTCAGCGATAGCAGCCTTAACGTCTGCACACTCTGTCTTAGCCTCAAGAGCCTTAACCTTCTCAGTAACTCTTGCTCTGAGTGTCTCCTGAGCGAGGTACATACCGTAACCGAACTCAGCGTTATCCTCGAAGAGTGAGTTGGACCAAGCGGGACCTCTGCCCTGCTTGTTAACTGTGTAAGGAGTTGAAGGAGCAGAACCACCCCAGATTGAAGAACAACCTGTAGCGTTAGCAATCATCATTCTGTCGCCGAAGAGCTGTGTAGCGAGCTTAGCGTAAGGTGTCTCACCACAACCAGCACAAGCGCCTGAGAATTCGAGGAGGGGCTGTCTGAACTGTGAGCCCTTAACTGTGTCAGCCTTGAACTTAGCAGCAACCTCTGCCTTTTCGTCGATAGTTGTACCGTATGCGAATACTTCCTGCTGATCCATCTGAGAAGCGATAGGCTTCATAACGAGAGCCTTCTCCTTAGCAGGACATACATTAGCACAAACACCGCAACCTGTACAGTCAAGTGTAGATACAGTCATCATATACTTGAGACCGCCCATAGCAGGCTTGAAGTCAACAATCTTAGCGTTAGCAGGTGCATTAGCAGCCTCTTCTTCTGTAAGAGCAACAGGTCTGATTACAGCGTGAGGACATACATAAGCACACTGGTTACACTGGATACAGTTCTCAGGAATCCACTCGGGAACGTCAACAGCGATACCGCGCTTCTCGAAAGCAGCAGAACCCTGTGGGAATGTACCGTCAGCCATGTCTACGAATGTAGAAACAGGGAGAGTATCACCCTTCTGAGCGTTGCAGGGGATCTGAATGTTATTTACGTAATCCTGGAGGTTCTTGTCCTCGCAAGTTACAGCAGCCATACCCATCTGAGTATCAGCAGCATCTGCCCAAGCAGCAGGAACGTCAATCTTAACGATGTTCTGGTGACCAGCATCGATAGCATTCCAGTTCTTCTCAACGATGTCCTGTCCCTTCTTGCCGTAAGAAGCCTCAGCAGCAGCCTTCATGTAGCCAACTGCCTCCTCGAAAGGAATGATGTTAGCAAGCTTGAAGAAAGCAGACTGGAGGATAGTATTGATACGTGTACCCATACCAGTTTCCTTACCGAGCTTAACACCGTCGATTGTGTAGAAGTTGATGTTGTTCTGAGCGATATATCTCTTAACCTGTCCGGGGAGGTTAGCGTCAAGCTCCTCAGGAGTCCAGATTGTGTTAAGGAGGAATGTACCGCCGGGCTTGATATCAGAAACCATATCATACTTGTCGATATAGCTCTGGTTGTGACAAGCTACGAAATCAGCCTTATTGATAAGGTATGTAGACTTGATAGGTGACTTACCGAAACGGAGGTGGGAAATAGTTACACCGCCTGACTTCTTTGAGTCATATGCAAAGTAAGCCTGTGCATAGAGGTCTGTGTGGTCGCCGATGATCTTGATAGAGTTCTTGTTAGCACCAACAGTACCGTCTGAACCAAGACCCCAGAACTTACAAGCTGTTGTGCCTGCAGGAGCAGAGTCAGGGTTAGCCTCGAGAGGAAGTGAAAGGTTAGTAACGTCATCCTCGATACCGATTGTGAATCTTGCCTTTGTCTCGTTCTTGAATACAGCAACGATCTGAGCAGGAACTGTATCCTTAGAACCAAGACCGTAACGGCCTGTGAAGATAGGAGTATCGTTGAACTTTGTACCCTTGAGAGCAGCTACTACATCGAGGTAGAGAGGCTCACCGAGAGAACCGGGCTCCTTAGTTCTGTCGAGAACAGAAATTCTCTTAACAGACTCAGGAATAACTTCAACGAGCTTGTCAGCTACGAAAGGTCTGTAAAGTCTAACCTTGATAAGACCGTACTTACCGCCTGCAGCGTTGAGGTAATCGATTGTTTCTTCGATTGTCTCGTTAACTGAACCCATAGCGATGATAACGTGCTCAGCGTCAGCAGCACCATAGTAGTTGAAGAGCTTATAATCTGTACCGATGAGGTCATTGATCTTGTTCATGTAATCCTCAACGATAGCAGGAAGAGCATCGTAGTACTTGTTGCAAGCCTCACGAGCCTGGAAGAAGATGTCAGGGTTCTGAGCTGTACCGCGAAGAACAGGAGCCTCTGGGTGGAGAGCCTGATCACGGAATCTCTGAGCTGCATCCTTATCAAGGAGAGAGAGGAGAGTTTCGTCATCCCAAGTCTCAATCTTCTGGATTTCGTGTGATGTACGGAAACCATCGAAGAAGTGGAGGAAAGGAACTCTGCCCTTTATTGTGGAAAGGTGAGCAACAGCACCGAGGTCCATAACTTCCTGAGCAGAACCGGAGCAAAGCATTGCATAACCTGTCTGACGGCAAGCGTAAACGTCGGAGTGATCACCGAAGATGTTAAGAGCGTGTGAAGATACGCAGCGAGCAGAAACGTGAATTACGTTAGGAAGAAGCTCACCTGCAATCTTGTACATATTAGGAATCATCAGGAGAAGACCCTGTGATGCTGTGTATGTAGTTGTAAGTGCGCCAGCGGAAAGTGAACCGTGAACTGTACCAGCAGCACCTGCTTCAGACTGCATTTCAGCAACTGTTACAGGCTGACCGAAAAGGTTCTTCTTGTCCTTTGCAGCCCAGCTGTCAGTAACCTCAGCCATAACAGATGAGGGAGTGATAGGATAAATAGCAGCAACGTCGGTAAAGGGATATGACACCCAAGCAGCGGCGTTATTACCATCCATGGTTTTCATTTTTCTTTTGATTGCCATTGGTAATGACCTCCATTAAAAAATTTTTTCAGTTTTTGCCTGTTAAAAATGTAACAATGAAGTTTCACTTTAACTCGGCTTACAACTTCACATATAATTATATCACAAAGTTACCGCTTTGTAAACTATTTTCCGAAACATAAAAACAATTTATGTTAGCATTATAAAACATATTATTTGAAATATTTGGCTAATTTGCTGAATTGAAACAGTTAGTTGTTGTGAAAAGTTACAAATCGCAGATTTTTTTTACAAATTTACTTGACTGTATTCGGGAAATACGGTATAATATCAATAGTGGTAAATACTAAGAACTATTTATCACTCGTTTTGTTGTCTCCTTTCTTTTGTTCTACACATTTATGTCTTTTCTAATTTGCTTGAAGCCCGATTTTTCGGGCTTCTTTTTTCATTTATACAAAGAAACCTCTAAAAGCCTGAATTTCGTTCCGAAATTGCTCGCCCTTAAATAAAATACGCCTTTTTATACAGACTGAAAGCTCCCCGAAATCAAAACGGGGAGCTTTTTTCATTATTCGCCTATAAAATTGTGCAGTCCGAACACAAGGGTATTGAGTATAAACTCAAATTCATCAGCATATTCATCGTATTTGCTGGTGTTATAGAAATTATTTGATGCCACATAGCCGTTTTCGTAGCCATAGAAACGCCATTTGCCGTTTGCTCCGTATTTTTTTACATCGTATCCGTTGACATTTACCGGGAACACGTCATAAGGCTCGCGGATAGAGAATGAGCTGTGCCAGGTTATGTCAAGCCCTGTAGTCTCCCCCTTGGGTATAATACGGAATCCCCAGTCGGTGAAATCCCCCTCTGTGGGATATTCAATCTCTGAAACTGTCCAATCCTCAGGGAGAAGTACAGTAAAAGACGCACTTACAGCAGGATTATCGCATACAAAATGCTTGATTTCACCTTCGTATACAGCTTCTTTTATTATTTCAGCACCATACGCCTCATGAACTTGCCCCGGAAAAGATTCATAAATATATCCGTCATAAGCAATACGCACTTCATCGCCTAAACTCAGCGTATCAATAACAGAATCGTCCTCAAATCCTATTGATGTCAAAGAAAAATCCCTTTCAAACAACAAAATACCGTATTCAGACTTTCTGTAAACAACGCCCTCAAGATAGTATTCCTCGCGCTCTGCTTCAGTGGTAGTTTCCTCATCGACAGTATTTTCCCCCGAATTATCGGCAGGAGGCTCATTGTTTTCGGGAGCCTCTGTTGCCTCGACAGCCTCATCAATAGCTTTTGTTGCTGTCTGGCTGCTTTCGTCCTTTTTATCGGGTTTATCATCAGCTTTTGCCGTAGTTTCGGTGTTTTCCTCAGATTTATCCTCAACTGCCGATGTTTCGTCGGCGGCAGGTCTGACTTTCGGCAAAGTTGAAACAGGCTCTGTTTCAACTATATGGTAAGCGTCATCGTTATGCTCCATAAGCACACCCTCGTCGTTACCGCATGAGGAAAAGGCCGCAGCAGATATAACAATTGCGGATATAGCACAAATAATTTTTTTCATAGTATCACCTGATTTTTACTCAAAATAGAAGCGGTCAACCTCGGTGAGAGTTTCAATATCGGCAGAAACAAGGCATCCGCTTGATACTGCATATACGTAATCGCCGATATAAACAGCACGGCCGCCACCGTAACCATTAATATCCCCCATACTAAGCTCGCCCTTAAAGACAAACTCGCCATTTTCATAAGAGAAGAACATATATTTAGAATCTGCTGTGAAATGATACTCAGGACTATAGGTTTCTACAGTAACAGGCACACCAATAAGATTCTTATTCGGAGCTATAAGAAGTGCTTTTCTCTCCCATAACGCTTCTGAATAGATATAACTATCCCCCTCGTTATGAATAGGGTAAAGTCCCACTTCTTTAAGGTCATAGGGGTCGGAATTGTCGAACATAACAAGCTTTATGCCGTTTTCTATGCCGTTTTCGTCAGCATCCGCACCGAAGCCTAAGAGAAGTCCCTCGTCCCATTTCTGCATATACGTGCTGTAGCCTAAAATCTTGAATTCGTCCGTAATAAAGGGATTTGCAGGATCTGAAAGGTCAATTGCAAATAAGGGGTCTGTCTGCTCATATGTTACAACATAACCCATATCTCCGCTGAAACTTACTGATTTAATGCTCTCATTCTTGCCGAAGCCCTCAACGCTGCCTACAATATTCATATCCATATCAAGGACATAAACATTATTATGGTTGATGCGCTTGCTCTCATAAGGAATATCAAGAGCATCCTTAATGAAATTGCCGTTGTCAATCCATTTGTCGATAGTCGTTGCAACTCGGAGATAGCCGTTGTATTCGCTGAAAGAGAACTGGTCTTTTGTATATCCTTCAACTGTGCCGCTGGCTTCGGGAACAATCTGTCCGCCGCCTATGGCAATACGTGTAATATCGATTTTCTCCCAGCCTGTTGCTGTATAGAGATTATCCGCAGAGGAATATATGTCTCCGCTGTAGCCTGCAAGCGCCTTTGTATCACAAGCTGTAAACTCTCCCGCTACTGTCAGGTCAATGCTTCCAATTACAGTATAGCTCATATATTCGTAATTGTCAAGTTCATCTTCGGGAAGGAGTATACTTTCGCAAGGAATATACGCAGAGTAATCAACTCCGCATTTAGGAATATAGTTGTCAAGGTCGTCGCTGTCCTCAATATCAGATAAATATTCCGTCCTATACCCTGTAATAAGATACATATATCCCTCGGGAGATATACGCACATCATTATAACTTCCGTCCTGTGTGTATGTGCCAAGATGCTGAGGCTCATTCTCCTTTGTATAGAAAGAAACAAATGTTGATGTCGTATCATCGTAGAACTGATACTCACCGTCATAATCCCAGCCGAACTCTGTATATGTGTCGTGATAAGCGTCCACCGTTCCTACAACTGCAAGCATATCATTGTAAATGTACATATCACTTACAGATATATTTTTCTCCCATTCTTCGCCCAGACCGCAGTCATACTCTATATCAAGAGTGTATGCGTCTGTAATGTCACCGTCATCAACGGAGGCGATACGCATTGCAGCATAATTTCCGCCGTATTTTGAGGCATTTTCATAATCGTAATCATTGAACAGATAGTAAATTCTCTCGCCGTCAGTTTTTACTATATCAGCTTCAAGGACGTTTTCTTCCTGGCTGTAGGTATCAGAATAATCGTCCTCATCTTCATTTTCTTCTGTCGCTTCCTCTGTTGTCTCCTCGGTTGCTTCTTCTGTCATTTCCTCTGTTATTTCCTCAGTGGGCGCTTCTGTCGGCTCTGTAACAGTTTCCTCAGTGGGAGTTTCTGTACTCTCCTCTGTTACAGATTCTGTCGTTTCTTCAACGGGAGGTTCTTCTGAAATTTCTGTTTCAGAATCGCTTCTGTTATTATTGTCACTTCCCACAATGAAATCCTGTTCAGGCATTGTTTCGCCGCCCATTCCGCCGCTGCCAAAATTGTCATTTACAGATGTAGATACATCGCCCTTGAATTCACCTCCAGCTTCAGGAGCGGCAGATACCACATCATCTGCTACTGCATTCTCAAAGATTATTCCGCCCTCTGTATAAAGGAAGTTGTCTTTGTTGTTCTTTTGTGCTTTTTCTACAAGTTTATAAACCTGCTCATAAGACTCGGCACCTTTCATATATGGGCCTTTTACCTCGATGTTGTTCTTTTCAGAGGTTGCAATCTGAACGCTGCTTCCCTCGCTTTCCTCGGGCATAGACTCCAGACTGCTGCAGCTATCTCCAAATATATTTTCACGGCTGATAAGTCCTGTTGTGCCTATCGTGGCACCGGCTATTACGGCGCATGCAGCTGATACCGCTGTTATACGTCCTGCCATTGATATACGGCTTGAACGCTTTTTTGCAGGGGCTTTTTCGTCAAGCATCTTCTTCATATTATCAGGGGAAATCTCTTCGGGGATTTCCACGTTTTCCATTGCCTTTTTAACATTTTCGTCATTGTAATTCATAATTATTCTCCTTTTAGGTAATACCGCACAGAGCTTGCGCGAAAGATGCGAAGTCAGTTTTTTCGTCAGATTGTTCAGAAATTCCGCAGGCATACTTTGTGTATGGCAAGGAAGTTCTGGGCAAGCTGGCGGAAAATATGCAAGCAGATTTCGTGCAAAGCCGTCAGGCGGGCTTTGTGCGGTGTTGCCTTATTTGTCTATTGCCATACGCAGTTTTTTCTTCGCCCTTGATATAAGCGAGCGGACGGTGTTGGCATTTATTCCGCATATTTCCGATATTTCGTCGCCTGTGTAGCCCTCAATGACAGACATTGAAAGACACAGCCTTGACTGGGGGTCAAGATTGTCCATAGCGTGTTTCAGCTCCGATATTTCGCAGTTGAACTCCACCGCCGGTTCAACATTCTCGGTCAGTTCAACAATATCGGCAAAATATTCACGCTGTTTACGCTTGATTTTTGCTGAGAGTATACGCATTATCCACCCTCTGAATGCCTTTTCATCCTTGAGCTTGCCAATTGTACAGAAAGCGTCAAGAACCGTATCGCTTACAGCGTCGCAGGCATCGTGGGTATTTCTCAGGCTGTACAGGGCAATTTTGTACAAGTCTTCATATATAAGTGCATAAAGTCTTGAAAATGCGGCTGTGTCGCCTTTTGATGCAAGTCGTACATCTTCAGTAAAATTTTCAGTCATAAATTTTCACGTCCCTTTCTATATGTATGTGTGGTGTTTTCTCATGAGATTGCATTGGATGATTCAGCTTTATTTATCGCTTCATTAATATAGTGTCAAAAAAAGTCGGTTTTGTTGCAAGAAATTTTCGATTCGTGAAATATATACAAATTATACCATATTTTATAGTACATTTTGCATATATTTTACATTTTGTAATCCCTCGCTTATTTTCAACTCAATGTTATTATACACAAAAAAACCTGTTTTGTCAATAGAATTTTATGAATATTTTCAAAAAAGGTATTGACATTTAAAAAAATATATAGTATAATACTACTTGTGAGATGATAATAATAACACAATGTAACAAAAAGTTAATAATCTTTTGTAAAATATGCACAAACAGTCAGTGGGGACTTTGTGCAGAAAGTATTGCTCAGAAATGGGGAGCAATATTTTACTAAGAGGGAGTAAAAAACACAGCAATACAGCAGTATCATTACTGCTGAAAACTAATGTATATAATATGAAAAGAGGTTTTTTTAATGAACAGATTAGTCAAAAGAGTAACAAGCGCTTTATGCTCCGCAGTTGTTGCAGTTTCTGCATTTCTGCCTTCACTGGGCGGAAACAGCACACCTTCCGAGGCTGAAGCTTATTCAAATACTCAGAAATTTCTCACTACTGCAGAAACACACAGCAAAATTGGCCCTGCCCCTAACATTGTAACTGATTTTTGGGGTGTCAACGGACCCTGGTGTGCTATGTACGTATACTTTGTCGCTGCAAAGTGCGGTCTTGCTGATACACATATCCCTAAATATAGCTACTGTGACGACCAATACGGTTTCTACGGATACAAGAATTACTACGAGGACAGAGGAAGATTTGTGTATGCACATTACGGCATCCTCCCAGAACCAGGCGATCTCATTATCTTTGATACAGACACAATCAGAGATGGCGAAGGCGACCATATCGGAATTGTTAGCGGAGTAAACAAGGCTACAGGCGCGATTTCAACTATCGAAGGAAACGGTTTAGGCGGCGGCACATATAAAGGAACTTATTATTTCTCCAACGATATAATCCTCGGTTACTGCAAGACAAATCTTGACGGTCCTTCTACAGGAACTATCGCTCCTTCAGCACCTGTGGTTCCCTCTCAGCCTGCAGGTCCTTCTGTTCCCACAATTGATATGTCAAGCACACAGTGGGAAGTTACAAGTCCTGTTGGCTGTAATCTTAGAGCTACACCCAATGGCGATAAATTAGGCATTATCTCAACAGGAACTATTCTCAACAGTGACCCTTCAAAAAATCAGGGCGAATGGATTTTCGTTAAATCTGCAATTACCGAAATAGGCGCTATTTTAGACGGTTATATCCATTGCTCCACAGTAATGCCTGAGAGCAATAAGAGTCCTGTTACAACTACTGCTGTAACTACAACAGCAACTACTACAACTACTACCACAGCCGCAACTGAGGCTGAAAGCACAACAGCTACAGTTTCTACTGCCCCCTCTGCAACAGAAACTACTCCACAGGCACCTCAGATTCCTGCAAATACACCCTCTCACTACATTTCAAGCCTCATAGGCGCAAATGGACGTACCTCCGCTGAATTCGGAGAAAATAATATTGCAAGAATCATTGACACAGACACATACCTTATTATAAATTATTATAAAGACGGCTTTGCAAACTGCACAATCGCCAACACAGGAGAAACATACTTTATACATACCTCTACTATTTCGGAACTTCCTCCCAGCGGCGAAGCTTATACTGAATGCGCAAGAACTAACTACTATGTATCCTCTGACTGCGGTGTAAATCTCCGTGCAGCAGGTAACTACAACGGCGATATCCTCTGTATTCTCGACACATATCAGGGCATTTCTGTCCTCACCTCCCCCAACGAACTCGGATTTGTATATGTTGAGCTTACATTCGGCGACGGCGTTGTACATAACGGTTATGTACATATAGACCATATCTCTGCTTATTGATACCCCACATCCCCGTAATTCCGTATCTGCACACGGAATTACGGGGTATTTTGATAATAAATTCTTGTGCAGATATAACAAATATGCTCGGTAAAGTTTTATAAAGTTTGTATCACGAAAACGTGTTTCAAAAAAGAGAAATGGAGAGAAAACGAGAAAAATCAAGAGAATTAAAGAGAAACTATGGTATAGATTGAAAAAAATCCAAAAAAAACATTGACTTTTTTTCCAATATAGTGTATAATATCTATTGTCGCTGTTGGAAATGCGATATATCGCACTTTCAACCAAAGGGAGCCCCGCTCCCCGAATTCCAAAAATATTCAGGAGGAAAAAACTATGTCTACTACAATGGCAAAGCCTGCAGAAGTTAGCAGAACTTGGTATATCCTTGACGCTGCAGGACAGCCTCTCGGTAGAGTTGCTGCTAAGGCTGCTCATATTCTCAGAGGCAAGCACAAGCCCACATACACTCCCCACGTTGACTGCGGAGACCACGTAATCGTTATCAACTGCGATAAGGCTATCCTTACAGGTAGAAAGCTTGAGCAGAAGAAGTATTACTGGCACACAGGCTGGATTGGCGGTCTTAAGTCCATTTCTTACAAGGATATGATGGCTAATCAGGCTGACAGAGCTATGACAATCGCTGTAAACGGTATGCTCCCCAACAACACTCTCGGCAGAACTCAGATTAAGCGTCTGAAGGCTTACAAGGGTGCAGAGCATAAGCACGAGGCTCAGAAGCCCGTTGCTTACACACTTTAAGGAGGTGCTTTAAAATGTACGAATCAAAGGTAAAATACTACTACGGAACAGGCAGAAGAAAGCACTCCGTTGCAAGAGTTAGAATCTACCCCGGTACAGGTAATGTTACTATCAACGGCAGAGGCATCGACGATTACTTCGGTCTTGAGACTCTCAAGCTCATCGTTCGTCAGCCCCTCGCTCTCACAGATAACCTCGACAAGTTCGATATCGTTTGCACTGTTACAGGCGGCGGTGTTACTGGTCAGGCTGGTGCTATCCGTCACGGTGTTTCCAGAGCTCTCCTCGAATTCGACGCTGAGCTTCGTCCCGCTCTCAAGAAGGCTGGATTCCTCACTCGTGACCCAAGAATGAAGGAGAGAAAGAAGTACGGTCTCAAGGCTGCTCGTCGCGCTCCTCAGTTCTCAAAGCGTTAAAAGATTTTTTCACAAACGCCTATATTACGGTATTTTCGAGAATATCTTACAAAGTTGTTCAACAGATTGTTCAACTAAATACTGTGAATGTAAACCTCTTTGTCGGGAAACTGACAAAGAGGTTTTTTGTGTTAGCTCAGTTCATCGGAAAGTTTATCGTCAATCGTGTCAGCAAGATGTATCTTCTGCTTCTGGAGTACATCAGCATAGACGTTTGCTGTAACTCCTATGTCGCAATGACCAAGATGTTCCGAGATCACTTTCAGATCTACCCCACTGTTCAACAAAAGCGTAGCATTACAGTGTCTCAGCTTATGTAGCGTCATATCCTCAAACTCCGTGCCTTTAGTCATACGCTTCAAAGAGTGATACACAGAGCTGCGGTCACGGTAGTTGCCAAGTCCTGAGGGAAAAACCATTTCAGTGTGAGCGTACTTATTTCCGAGAGCCATTTTCAATTGCTCAACATAGGCTTGCTGATCCCTGAGACACTTCTCAACAGTTGAATTCATAGCTATAAGACGAATACTGCTTTTTGTCTTTGGTGAATCAAGATAGCACTCTCCGTCAACGCAGGACAGCGTATGATGAATGAATATCGTTTTCTTTTCAAAGTCAACATCCTCCCATGCCAAACCAAGACACTCGCCTATTCTCATACCTGTGAACAGCAGAACGATCAAGATACGCTTCACATCTTCGTCCCACGGCTTATCACGGATAAGGTGGAGGAATCGCTTTGTTTCTTCCTCCGAAAGAGAATAGCGCTTGCCGCTGTCACGCTTCTTTGGAATTATCACGTTCTGACAGGGATTTTCTCTTGCAAAACCCTGCTGTAAAGCTCTGCGGTAAATACTCTGCACCACGACATAGACCTTTCTTACCGAGATAGGATTGAGATGATGCTCTTTACCAAGCACTTTCAGAAACTCTGTCAACATTGGTGTGGTAATTTCTTTGAGCTTCTTATTGCCGAGGATCGGAGCTATATGATTTCTGTACTGACTTTCGTAGTTCAGAATAGTAGTCGGCTTCAATTCTTCGGGAGCATAGTTCTCAAAATACCATTCAGCCAACTCAGAGAAACGCATATTCTCATTAAGCTGAGCATAACCCTTGCAGTGTCTCTCAAACTCAAAAGCATACTCCTGAGCCAGCTTTTCAGCCTTTTTCGGTGATGTCCCTTCCGGTGGTACGTAAGTAGTGGACTTGACTATCTGCTTTCCGCTGATATCACGACCTGTGAAAACTCTTATAAGAAACTTTCCGTTTCTGTTTGTTATATTTGCCATATTATCTCCTTTGCGGACTATGGCACATCTCGCATTATAATAGTAACGTACTTTACTCTGTTTGTCAAGATATGCCATAGCTTTTCGTCTTTTATTCTAATTCTGAACCTCTTGTTTTGGTGAACTTATACCGGGCAAAATCTTCCGACAGCCCATAGGCAGAAATAAACGCCTTAGCCTTTCTCAGTTCACGAGACAACTCGTCCTCTCTACTGATTCGCTTTGCTTCTTTACTCAGATTTTCCCGTGAGAAAGTCGCAGGCTGTCTGTATTTTTCCAGTTCAGCATTTTGCTTTTCTGCAAGCTGTCTCAACTCTGCATTTTCTTTGCGAAGTTCAGCATTTTCGGATTTCAGCTTTTTTGTCTGCTTGGTATTTATAACATGCTTTTTCGCCAAGTCAGAAAGAGTTTCATAATCCTCTTTTGAAACAGTAACCTTGCCGCCGAAAACAGACTTTTTCCTTTCAACGCTGTCAATATCAATCAGCTTAACTTGTTTTTTCTCTACCGCATCAAGTTCTGCATTGATTTCCAAAAGTTTATCAGCTTTTTCATCCATTTCTGATTCAAGATATGCAACAGCTGACCTCTTTTCTTTTTCAATAGAAGCAAGTTCATCAACCTTTTTCATCTGCTCCTTGTACTCAGCTACTTCAAGGCTTCCTCTGGACTTTTCAGGCGGCAGCGGTTCAATTCCGTGTTCACAGCATATCTTATTCAGCACATCTACCTCAGCTGCTCGCCAACGGGCAATAGCTTGTTTACCCGTACCGTATCCCATTTCTTCCAAAGCCTTTGCATTACCATTTTGGATATCCTGCCCACGTTTGTGATGTGCTATGGGGATATAGTCAATGTGCAGATGCGGTGTAGCTTCATCCATATGCAGAACTGCATTGAAAACATAAAAGTTTGGATTTCTTTTCTGAAAATCTTTCATATATTCTTTCAGACATTCTGCAACAAGTTCAGCATCCTCTGTACCGACTCCCGAATCATCCATTTTACCAATTTGTACAACGTCCTCGTAAAAGCTTTTTCGTTTGTCGGCAGCTGTAACAACTGTATTTGACGGTTTCTGATGAAATAAGCTTTCATAATATGTACCGTGAATTTTTCTGTCTTTTCGCTTCTGTTTTGAATTATAACGCTCTGTCGATTCAGCGAAAAGCTGGTCGTAAGCCTCACCCAAATCCTGACGGATAAATGTAACATTATCCTTAATTCTGTTTCGGTCAATATTCTCCGCAATGAATTCCCGATTATTATGTGTAAGGCTGCCCTTACCTTGACAGAATGAAATTCTCTTTTCTTTCATAATTCACCTCATTTCATATTCACAATGGGCAAGCACAAACCGTCACGATTGATTGATGAGAGTGACGGCAGTGTGCTTGCGATAAGACGGCTCAAAGAGCCGTGTTTTACAAAAGGCTGCGCCATTTGTAACGCCATAGTACTTGTGACGGGGAATTCTTCCTCCATCACAAATACAGGCGCTCTTTGAGAAGCAGCCGTTCCCTCTGCACTCCCTTGCGTGACGGTTGGTGACAGTTGTGACGGTTATTTTATACCGCCACAAAAACCGTCACAGCCGTCACGAACTAATAATTTTTCGCACAATCAAAAATGTTAAATCGTAAAATTTTCATCATAATCGGCTCAAAAAATCCGCTATCTCCGATACGCAATTTTTCATTTCAGCTCTGCCGTTTTTGTCCGATTTAAAAAACTCATCACACAAATATTCGGCATAGTCAAAATGATGCAAAGCATAAACAAATCTTCCGTCCAAATCATCATCAGGCGATGCAGGGATTCTCTTTTTCCATTCTCGCATAAGCCAGAGATAATCACAAAGTATCTGCCACGCATTTTTCTCATATTCCCGATATGCTTTTTGCTCATTTACACGTTTCTGATATTCGGAAATATCAGCTTTTGTTGGAACTGTTTCTATGTCGATATTTAATCCGAAATCCGTGTTTAGTTTTTTCACAGAATCAATCGGCTTATTCAACTGAAAAAGCTTTTGAGTGAAACCGATAATATCGTGATGTTCACCGCAGCCGAAACAATGAAAATTATCACCGTAAATTTTAGCAGACGGAGTTTTTTCATTGTGAAACGGACAGAGCGTCATACCTCCACGGTCAATATGTAAGCCGTATCCCTCCGCAACTGTTTTCATATCAATAGCAGATTTTACTTGCTCGAATACCGTCACTTCTGAAAATAATTCATCAAATCAGCCTTGTTGACGAGAATCTTTCCACGCTTTCCCTGACCTGTGCGGACATATTTAACCTTGTCCTGTGCCACAAGCTGACGAACGGTATGCTCTGAAAGACCATGGATAACATCAGTACATTCCTTGATTGTGAGCATCTCCACAGGTTTTGCAGCTGTGTCTGCAACGCTCTGGGTTACAGGCTCATCGTTTGTAAGCTGAATCAAAAGATTCATAATGTTGTTGATAATTTCATTTTTTCTTTGTGTAGTCATAATTTTTCCCTCTCTCTTTCTTGTCGGAAGTGTTAAATAATGTTGAGAACTAATACCAATCAAATAAAATCATAGTTATAGATTTGTGAACTTTCAGCATTATCGACATTATCGACTTTTTTCTCAAAGTGTCGATTGTGCTGAAAATGTTGATAATTCACGAATTATAAATCAACGGATTAACGTAAAGCACAATACTGCTTTTATTATTGCCGTTTGCTCCTTGTACTGTTTTACGCTTAATATAGCCATATTCTTCAAGCATTATTATTGTTTCGTTGAAATCATTAGCATTTCTGAAAAGCGTACATCGACAAATCTTGTAAAGTTCATTTTGTCTGATTGTTCTGATATTTTTCGCACGAATTCTGTCAATCACACGTTCTGCCTTTAATGTCGCCGTATCAACATCACCGAGGCTGTAAGCATAAATTGCTTGCTCACGATAGTATTCTCCTATTTCCACAGCGTTGCAGAATGTTTCAATTCCTACATCAACTTTTGCAGGATTAACATTGTTTAAAGCACATTTTACGCAATGAATTATTCCGCACAAACGCAAAATCAGTCCGTGATATTTTCCGCCCCAATCCTTGCAGAATGCCATATCCGTTATAAGCTTAGGCTCAATATGGTTATTGTACAGATTAACAAATTCCATGTAAGAATTTTCATCAAAATGAAGATATATCTCATTTTCACTGTTGTACGAGAATTTGTTATAAAGCAGCTTATAGACAAGCTTTTTGTAATTTTCAGCAGTTTTCTCTGAAATAGGCTCTGTATCATATTTTCGTGTGCCTATATTACTTTTCGGGAAACAGTAAACGAATCGAGCTACAAGACCGCTTCCTCGGAATGCTGCATTATTCATTATGCTATCGAAAACATAAGGCTGACAGGCAAGAGAAATCGAAAGATACGGATTCTTTAAAACAATACTTTCTCTGGTTGCTCTGTCAGAAATATAGGTTTCACCATTCCACGATTTTAAAAGCAAGTCAAGATTAGGAATATTATTGCTGTATCGTCCGCTGAAATTGCCCAGCATTCCTGCTTCATCGGAAATCATAAGAAGTGTCCCGTTCTGCTCTAATTGGCTTACAAGTGATTCAGGCGTTATATCATCCACGACAATACGACGGAATGAATTTACGTCCATATCACACAATTTTGTATGAAGTTCTGCGATTTCATCAGAATCAGCATTCTCACTTTTTTCAAGAGCTGAAATCTGATTTTCAAGCATTTTTCTTTCAGCCATATTCTTGTAAATCTCTGTTTTATGCCCCTCATTCCAATCATAAGAAAACTGGACAAATGGATGTTTCACCATAGATATTACAGGAGATTTTCTGAAACTCGGCTCTGCAATTGTAAGTGCATCAATGAGAAGCGGCTCCGTATGGTCACTTTTGCCGCACATTCTATAAACTCCCGTAAAGCAGTAGCTCACCGCTGAGAGTATTGAAGTTCCTGCCATTGCAACGTCCGTTGAGGTGGTTATCGCTATTGCGTCCGCCATATCTCCTATAATTGGTGGTAGAGCGTTCACAGGAAACGGCAGTAGGTTTGTCCCATCGGGACGGAGGGGTGTGGGGGGTGACCACGTTGTTTCATTAGTCAACTATTCATCATCCTTTCGTTAAAATTCAGAATCACTTCTATATATGTGCAGAAAAAGCTGTCTTTTTAACCTGAAATGGTTGAATATCGAAAATGTTTACAACTTCCTCTGCTGTCGGCTAACTTTCGCTGCTGACATTAACATTGTAACATTTACAAACGTACATTAGTGCGGATATTGCGTATAATTCCAATCAAATACGCAAATTATTTAAAGATACGAAATATATTTATTTAAATACGCATATTATTGACAATCTGCGTATTGTATGCTACAATAGAATAAAATACCAAAAACGAGGTGAGCATATGGAAACCACCACAATTTACCGCATAAACGAAACAGACCGCACGATAGACATCGTACAGTCTGTTGATAACACCGATGAAAGCATTCACGGTGCAGTCCTGAATACGAGGACTTTTACATTTGATGAACTAATGAATCAGCATAAAATTTTCTGCGAACATACCGAACCTTACGATACTTTTAAGGACAGACTCAACAGTGCCCTGCGTATCGACAGGAGTATTGATGTCAGCACCGATGATATGATAGCAAGATTTATAGCTGAGTATGGGGAGAATATCTTTTTCAGAGGATATGTCCTCTCTGTTATTGAGTTCTACAATAAAGAGAGGTATGTCCTGCTGAAACCCAATGATGTTGTTAAAGCAAAGTTCAACAGAAAAAAGATTCAAGACGAAGTGTCACGAAAGCTTATGGAATTCATGGATACGCAGTTGAACTTAATGTGCAGTGATGCGTATTTCAGCCACAAGTCAACAATGGAGCATTTTAGAATTCAGTCTGGAAGAACGATTATCGCTGCTGATGATTATACGTTCAATGTGTTCCGTGAGAGTGATAAATGCCTGCTGACTGTTCTTGCTGAGATAGGGCAGCTCGTTCACAAAAACAAGTGGACAGTATGCGACTGCGGATTCTGCCATAAGCTGTTCCTCGGAACGGAAGGCGAGGTCTGCTGTCACGCTGCCGAGTGTATCGAAGCTAAAAAGCAACAGAAAGAAAAAATCATCGAGGAAAGCACACATGAATACTCTGCGATAAAGAAAGACTATGATTCATTTGTCCGCAGATACAAGGGCTATCTCGATATTGTGGAGATCGACCGTTTTCACCCTGATGATTATGATAAATTTATGCAAGCAAAGCAGGAGCGTATGGATAAAATGACAGCACTAAAAAAGAAACTGATCCGAAACGGCTTGCCTTCGATGGAACTGTATGAGCTGGGGAGACAGTATAAGGCTGAAATAAAAGCTCTCGCTGAGGAAATACTTGATAAGTACGGATTTGATGTGACTGCCGTGGCTAAAATCAAGAAGCCGAGGAAGAAATAGTTTGAACTTTTATTCCGGTGGAGATGAAGTGAAAAAAACTGAGAAAAACACTGATTTTGAGTTTATTATAATTGACAATCTCACCGATATTTGATATAATAAAAAAGATAAGATTATAATGCGTATAGCTTTATAGATTATATGTATTTAGTATGGAATTAGAGGTATAATATGTTCTCTTTAGATAATTACGGCGTTGTTTATACACCTAATAATTTGGCTGACTTTGTAGCAGAATTATTATTTGATGAAATTAATAATATAGCAGATAATGTTATAAATGAAGTGAACATTCTTGATCCTGCTTGCGGCGAAGGTATATTACTCCATACAATTTCCAAAGTTTTTAAAAGCAAGTCTAATATTTTGCCTACAAACTACGGAATTGATGTTGATGAAAATGTTATAAAAAAAGATAAACAACTTTTTCCAAAAACTAATTTCAATTTCTTTCTTCAAAATACTATTTTGCCTTCTGCCGATATATCTGCTGATAATTACTGGAAACGCAGAATTAAAAACATCACCTGTATTATTGCAAATCCCCCTTGGAGTGCTGAAAAAGTATTTGATAATTCAGATCTTAATAATGCTGGTTATAAATTCGGAATAGGTCAATATGATAGCTATGTTTTGTTTTTAGAACTTAGCTTAAAGTTATTAAAACCTGACGGCTTTTTAGCATTTATTATTCCAGATTCACTTTTTTCAGGTGAAAATAAAGAATTAAGAAAATTTTTATTAGAAAATACAGAAATAAAAGTTATAGCTAGATTAGGTGAAAAATTGTTTCCTAATGTAAACAGAGCAACAAGTATAATAGTGATAAAAAATACAAAGCCTTCTCCAAATAGTAAAACTAGCTGTTATCGACTGGATACAATTGATAGAAAAGCATTTTTGGATGGGAACCTTAGATTAATTGACAATTATCATCAAAAAAGCCACTATGTACTTCAACATCGTTTTCTTGACAATGCTAATTATGTGTTTGATATAGATACATATGAAGAAGAAGAAAAGCTAGTTTATAAAATCGAAAGGAATTGCATTAATTGGAAACAGATATTCCGTTTTGGAAGAGGTGTCGAAATATCCAAATCAGGAAATGTTGTGACTTGCCAAAGTTGTCAAATGACACAAGGTTATACAAAAAAACATCTTTCATCAAACGAAAAAAAATGTCAATTTTGTGGGAATCAAATTTCATTCAAATTAAGCAGTCCATTTAGCATAATTTCAGACATGTTATCACCTGAATTCACACCTATGTATGTAGGAGAAAATCTTCATAGATACAGTATCAATGGCATAAAATATATTAAACCCAATGTTAAGGGGATAAACTATAAGAATGCCAAACAATATGTTCCCCCAAAAATACTAATAAGAAAAACAGGGTTGGGAATTAATGCTTGTATTGACTATGAAGGCACATATATCAGTCAAACAATTTATTCAGTGAATTACATTAATGATAATCAGTTCCCATTAGAATTCTATTTAGGTGTGTTAAATTCACGATTAATTTATTATTATTATTTAAAAAAATACGGTGAAAACGAATGGAAGTCTCATCCATATTTAACAAAAGATATTATTTTTTCATTACCAATAAAACAAGTTAACGATGAGAATAAAAATTTAGCGTTTCAAATTGCTGACAAAGTAAAAAGGATTCAATCTGAATATACAAGAAAGATTGATATTGATATTGAAAAATTAGTACTTACACTTTATGGCATTAATAAAGATGAAATAAACATCATATATAAAACGCTTAATTCGTTACCAGATTTATCTGCAATTAATCATATGAAAATAAAGGATGGAGAGTTAAATGTTTAGATATATTGGGAACAAAACAAAATTGCTTCCAATGATAATTAGCGAAATATCAAAGAATACAGAACCTAAAAGTACCGTGGTTGACCTTATGGCAGGAACAGGTAGTGTATCTGTCGCATTGAGAACCAATGGTTTCCATGTTATATCATCAGATATGATGACTTATTCTAAACATCATCTTGTTACTCAATTACTTATCAATAAAGCACCTGATTTTTTAGAGCTAAATAATCACATTACAATAAATAATAATATATCGTATGAAGCTGTATTAGATTATTTAAACAATTTGACTCCTAAAGAAGGATATTTTTTCCAAGAATTTTCTCCAAATGGAACTCCAGCTAATGGAACACCTAGTAGGAAATACTTCACCTCAGAAAACGCAAAAAAAATAGACGCTATACGTGATACTATAAATCTTTGGATCAGTAAAGGATGGATAACAAACATAGAGGAATCTGTTTTAAAACATACTTTAATAATGGCTGTAAATGATGTTGCTAATATTTCAGGTACATATGGGTATTTTCTTTCTTCATTTAATAAAAACTCATTAGAAAATCTAATATTAAAGCCAGTTTCATTTGTTACAGAAGGCTCAACCGACAATGTGATTCTTCAAGGTTTTGCTGAAGATATTTCTCAAGATATTACGGCCGATTTATGTTATATCGATCCCCCCTACATGAAGCGGCAATACGCTGCCAATTACCACATTTTAGAAACCATTGCCAGAGGCGATTATCCTGAAGCTGTTGGAAAAAGTGGACTAAGAGATTGGTGGGATCAACATTCAAAATTCTGCACTAAAACGAGAATACGAGCATCTTTTGAAAAAATCTTCACTACTATGAAGTGCGACATTTTTTTAATAAGCTATAGTGAAGACGGTCTTTTATCCATTGAAGAATTGATAGATTTTTTCTCAAAATTTGGCTCTGTTTCCTATAAAGTAATTGAGTATTCAAGATTTAAAAGTAATAACAGTAGGCTTTCAAAAGAATTAAACGAATACATCATTCGTTTAGAAAAGCATAAAGGAGTGTCATAATAACACTCCTTTATGCCTCATTTTTTATAATATGCTTTGTATGCAGTAGGTTCTAGAACAAAGTTATCAGTAACGCTTCCACGGACAATGTAATAACGGATTTTTTTTGCTGAACTTGATACACCATAAAAACGATAAATATAATATCTATCGCCTTTTTCAGCAGATATTTCAACTTCATTTGATGAAATATCAAAAGGCTTATTTTTTCCTCCGGTAGTAGTTTTTACTTCGATAAACTTTTCAACATATTGACCATTAGATAACTCATAAGATCGGATGTCATATCCCAATCCGTCACCAATAGTTTTAGAAACACGTTCAATTTGATTTGCCAAATCGCTCCTTCCTTCACTGATTAATCGTTTTTTTTCTATTTCCATAGCTAATTCTTCACCAATATTACCAATATTCTTAAGGTTTTTGTGACGTCTTTCATAATCAACATCTTTAGAAATCTTTTCCTGAGAACTGATTTTTCTTCTTGCTTTAGAAGTTGGCGGAGTGACTTCTTCTAAACAAACAGTATCATAATCCAACTTAATGGAAATATCTTTGTTTGAATACTCAACAGCATCATCTGCTATTTCATAAAAATCTTCTGGCAAAGATATATTTCCTATATCTATATCAGCTGCAGAACCAGATTTAAATGGACATATCTTATCGCTTTCAAACCTGATATACTGCTCATCAAAGAAAATAATCCCTTGCTTTTTGCTCTTTAAGAATATTTCTTCAAGTCCAGCACCTTTAGGCCATTCTACAGGAATATTTTCCGAATCCACATAGGTTGCGTAATACTTACATTTATTATTATCATCTCTTGTTTTAATGATTAAAATGCGAAGATTATCGATTATATCGGGATAACCTTTTTCAAATAAGTAAACGCCTGACCCTGATACTTTAGGCTCAGGGAAACCGTTATCAGGATGCCACGCCGGGTGGCGGTTTTTCATATTTTGTCTGCTTATTCTATAATCTTTTCTGCCTGTTCTAGGAGCTAATTCTATAGATGCACTATCATTACTGCCTACCACATTAGCGGTAATGGTATACTTATATCTTGGCAACAAGGAATCTTTATCCCAAAACTCAATGGTTTCATCTATTTTATCTGCATCTTTAAACATTTGATCTAATTCATCACGGGAATATCCTGCAGCTTGAATATATGTTTGGCCATTGCCACCAATTGGTTTTTTGATTCCATACATATTAGTAAAGTCAGATTCTTGAATCTTATGATGCAATATAGCTTCTATGTGTTCCATATTATTCCTCCTCTAAGAAATTAAATATTTCGTCATAAGACGATATATCTAATGCGGTTTTAATTGCTTTTAATTGTTCCATAGATACATGATGTCTCTCACCTTCAATTTTTACTAGACACTCTCTTGTTGTATCACAACCTAATAATTGCATAGCCCTTGCAAGCTCAGCGACAGTAAAACCAGCTTCAAGCCTTAAACATCTTAATTGATGTCCAAGTCCAGATGTACATTTTATTTTTTGTGGCAATCTACGCACTCCTTTCCGTTTAATTTATATTATTATAGCATAAAACAAAATGGATTAGCGAACCCAAAACAGTCCACCAATCCATTTTTTACTTTTTGTAAATTTGCACAAACCCAAATGCGCATAATTGTATATTTTACGACCTTTATTATAAAACAATTCGAGAATCTTCTTAAAAAACAAACAAAACACTAACCAGCTATTGAATATTTTATAAATATATGATATAATTATGTTGTCAAATGAGTCGAAATGTTCTTAAAATTCCAGTATGATATATCATAAAGATTAATATCAAAAATTTTATTTATAATTTGAAGAAAAGTTCGAGGATTATTATTATATAAAACACTGCAAACAATAGCTTTGCAATAATTCGACTATACTAAGTTAAACCAATTATAAAATATCTAGTTAAGAGGAGGGAACTATGCCATATACATTTTTAGACCTTGCAGTAGAAGTAATTAAAATGCAAAACAAGCCGATGTCTGTTTACGAAATTTGGAATAAAGCTGTTGAACATGATCTGCACAAAAAGTTACCTAAATACGGCAAGACACCTGAGCAAACACTTGGAGCAAGAATATATGTCAGTATAAAACAAGGCGGTGATGATAATCCTTTTATTCAGTTTTCAAAAAGGCCAGCACTGTTCTTTTTAAAGGAGCTTACCGCGCCTTCAACTCCTGTTCCAGAACCTTTAACCGAAGAAAAGCCTTTATATAAGGAAAGAGATTTACATAAAATATTGTCATCATTTGTGTTCTCGGATTCACATTTTAAAAGTTATACAAAGACAATATATCATGAAGCCTCCACCAAAAAGAAAAAAGGAAAAAACGAATGGTTGCACCCTGATATTGTAGGTATTCGCTACCCATTTGATGATTTTTGTGAAGATACTCGTCATCTGATGAATGCAATGGCACACAGCAAGTGCAAAATCTTTTCATTTGAATTAAAGCGTTCTATCGATTTTTCAACTTTAAGAGAATACTTCTTCCAAGCAGTTTCAAATTCAAGTTGGGCAAATGAAGGTTATCTTGTAGCACTTAGGTATGATCAAGATCCTGATTTCATGGACGAACTTAGAAGGCTGAATAGTGCTTTCGGAATAGGTTTTATAAAACTGAACATCGAGGATTATACTCAAAGTGAGATACTGCTATCAGCAAAAGAAAATGAGCTTGATTGGAATACCATTGATCGATTGTGTGAAGAAAATCCCGATTTTAAGGCTTTCATCAACACTATAACATCAGATTTGGTAGTCGATAAGATGCGTAACTCTAATGATTTTGATACGGTATTCTCTACAGATGAAGAATTTCAGGAATACGTTAAATCAAAGAATATAAAATAATCTTTTTTGCACTTTATATGAAAGGAGCGATTATTATTACAAAAACTGAAAAAGCAATTGAAGCATGTGAAAAAGTTTTGGATGGTCTTGAATGTGAAACCATATCAGTATCTTCAGCTTTGCTTCTATGTTTAAGGATTGCAAGATTATCTAATGATGAAGAAGCAACTCAATGGTTACAATATGAAAATGGTGGATATCCAACAGATCAAAGCGGGTATATTTTAAAAAATGCGTGGTTAATAGGATGTCAAAAAGGTAGAAAGTATATAAAGAACGAAAAAGAGTATATGTTCACGGATTTAGTTTCTGAACTTGAAGAATCAATCAAAAGCAAACAAAATGCAATTAACAATTTTTCTACTACAGGAACTTCTGTTTCTGGAGAATGGGCATTGGTTGCTATGGATAGACTCACAACTTCTGTCTCAAAAAACACTGGTGCACTTATAAACCAAATCACGGATAGCAATAAAAAGTTGGCTATTTTAAAAGGTCAATATTATGATTATGCATTGCGTAAATATGCTGAATTAACCTTTGGCAATGTTGCAAGTGATATTTTTTCTAAATATCGAGAAGTTGTTGAAAACAAATTCTCGGATTTATCTGACGATACAATAATTAAACTTAAAGCAATCGAGGATAAAATCAACTCAGATAATTCGGAAGCGTATTCTCAAGCGTTGACTACTTGCCGAAGACTGTTTGAAAATGTAGCTAAATCATTGTTTGAAAAGTATTATCCCAATTATAGTCAAAAGACTTATAAAACCAAATCAGGTAAAGAAATCGATATAAGCGGAGATCATTATATAAATAAACTCTCAGCTGTTATTGAACTACTTCAAGATAAGTCTCCTTCAAAAAGTTTAGTCGGTAGTAGTATTCTATATACCATAGATTGGATTGGAAATCTTAATAATCTTCAGTGCAAAGGTGTACATTCAGAAATAACGAAACAAGATGCAATGCAATGTATAATTCATACATATATTTGTTTAGGAGATATTCTTAATCTCCAATAATTAACGGCTGCACCCGAAGGCACAGCCGTTAATCCTCAAATATAAACCATACACTCAAACACAGCTTCTTTCGCCATACCTATGAAGCAGTTTTCGAGTCCAAGCATTTTCTCAGTATCGCCTGTGTAGACAGCTTTCTGATAGCAACCGTCAGTCTGCTTCCAAAAATTGACCTGACGTGAGATAGATTCACTGACTTTCAGTTTCATATCATCAAGGTACTGCATGATTTTACCCTCATTGACGAGCTTGCGAAGCCTGTCAGGACATTTGCTGTCAGAATAATGAAGATGATACCTGATGAAATCGGTATGGTAGGTCTTGTTTTCCTCGGTCTGCGTATCGGCATTGAAGTGAGTAACGGTCACGGTGTTGGTGTCCAATCGCCACAGCGGAACGTATTTCTTTTTCAGGGAACTGTAGGCTGTTTTTTCGCTCTTGTATCTGCTCATAATAAATTACCTCCATTTGATAGAGTGAGGGATAACACTTCTCCTCACCACTATTATTATAGTTTGTATTCTCTGAATACCGACGAGATGGTCATGCCCGCCAGTTCAACTTTTGTTCAACAAAGTTGAACTAAGTTACAATAAAACTTGAAATTTGCAACAAGAGCCTTTGCTCTTACTTACAGATTTTATCGTATTTTCGGCGTTTTTTGAAAAATAGATAAAACAAGCGAAACGATACTGCTTATCTCAAAGAGATAATCATCTCAATCAATACGAAATTATCCGTTCCGATTATCGGAACGGATTTTTTTGAATTTTTATAGCCATACCCTGATTTCACCTCTGACCATATAAAAGAAAAATCCCGATGCGAACATCGGGATTTTTTATATTTCGGTAGCAATTATTCGTTGATAGCTGTAACAACGCCTGAACCAACTGTTCTACCACCCTCACGGATAGCGAAACGGAGTCCTTCTTCGATAGCGATAGGTGTGATAAGCTCAACGTTCATTGTAACGTTATCGCCAGGCATACACATTTCCTTATCAGCAGGAAGTGTTACAACGCCTGTAACGTCTGTTGTTCTGAAGTAGAACTGAGGTCTGTAGTTGTTAAAGAAAGGAGTATGACGGCCGCCCTCTTCCTTCTTAAGAACGTATACCTGACCAGAGAACTTTGTGTGGGGCTGGATTGAGCCGGGCTTACAGAGAACCTGTCCACGCTCAACCTGATCTCTTGTGATACCACGGAGAAGTGCACCAACGTTGTCACCAGCTTCGCAGAAATCAAGAGTCTTACGGAACATCTCAAGACCTGTACATACAGTTGTGAGCTTCTCCTCAGAAAGACCAACGATTTCGATCTGCTCGTTAACGTTGAGACGTCCACGCTCTACTCTACCTGTAACAACAGTACCACGACCAGAAATTGTCATAGTATCCTCAACAGGCATAAGGAAAGGCTTAGCATCGTCACGCTCAGGGCTGGGGATGTACTCATCAACAGCGTTCATGAGCTCAATGATAGGAGCGTAAGCGGGATCGCTGAGATCATCGGGAGCTTCGAGAGCCTTAAGAGCAGAACCCTTGATGATAGGTGTATCGTCGCCAGGGAAATCGTAAGATGAGAGAAGGTCACGGATGTCCATCTCTACGAGCTCGAGGAGCTCCTCATCATCAACCTGGTCAGCCTTGTTCATGAATACAACGATTGCAGGAACGCCAACCTGACGAGCGAGAAGGATGTGCTCTCTTGTCTGAGCCATAGGACCGTCAGAAGCAGCACAAACGAGGATAGCACCGTCCATCTGAGCAGCACCTGTGATCATGTTCTTAACATAGTCAGCGTGTCCAGGGCAGTCAACGTGAGCATAGTGACGAGCGTCTGTCTCGTACTCAACGTGAGCTGTGTTGATTGTGATACCACGCTCTCTCTCCTCGGGAGCCTTATCGATCATATCGTAAGCCTCAAACTTAGCCTGACCCTTAAGAGCAAGAGTCTTTGTGATAGCAGCTGTAAGAGTTGTCTTACCGTGGTCAACGTGTCCGATTGTACCAATGTTTACATGGGGTTTGGTTCTTTCAAATTTAGCCTTAGCCATTGGAAGTTTCCTCCTTAAAATAAAATCTTGTATCTGTCATAAGCAGCGGATAGGTACACCTATACCACATACAATGACTTGTATATATATTATAACAGATAATTTATGAAATTTCAAGTGTTTTGGCAAAAAAAGTTATTCCAAAACACAAGAATTTATTAAATTGCGATGATTTTTGCCAAAAACTGAAAAAATCTTAGTTCTTAGCACGTGAAGCCATAATCTTTTCAGCGATGCTCTTAGGAACTTCTTCGTAGCTGTGAGGCTCCATTGTATACTGACCACGGCCCTGTGTGTTAGAACGGAGGTCTGAAGTATAACCGAACATTTCTGAAAGGGGAACGAGACAGTCTACCTGGATAGAACCTGTTCTTGCTTCCTGTCCCTGAATCTGTCCACGACGTGAGCTGAGGTCACCGATAACTGTTCCGAGGTAATCATCAGGAACGATAACTGCAACCTTCATAACAGGCTCCATAAGGATAGCATTAGCCTGCTTGAGAGCTTCCTTGAACGCAATTGAACCTGCGATCTTGAATGCCATTTCAGATGAGTCAACTTCGTGGTATGATCCATCGTAAAGCTCAACCTTAACGTCAACTACTTCGTAGCCAGCGAGGATACCAGACTTCATAGCGCCCTGGATACCTGCGTCAACAGCAGGAATATACTCCTTAGGAATAGAACCGCCGACAACAGCGTTCTTGAACTCGTATCCCTTACCGGACTCGTTAGGCTCAACACGGATCTTAACGTGACCGTACTGACCAGAACCACCAGACTGCTTCTTGTACTTGTAGTCGATGTCTGCGTTGCCCTTGATTGTTTCCTTGTAAGCAACCTGAGGTGCACCTACGTTAGCCTCAACCTTGAACTCACGGAGGAGACGGTCAACGATGATATCAAGGTGAAGCTCACCCATACCAGCAATGATTGTCTGGCCTGTTTCCTCGTCTGTCCATGTCTTGAAAGTAGGATCCTCTTCAGCAAGCTTGCCGAGAGCGATACCCATCTTTTCCTGACCAGCCTTTGTCTTAGGCTCGATAGCGAGCTGGATAACAGGCTCTGGGAATTCCATAGACTCGAGAATTACAGGGTGCTTTTCATCACAGAGTGTGTCACCTGTAGTTGTATTCTTAAGACCAACAGCAGCAGCGATATCGCCAGCGTAAACTGTTGTGAGGTCTTTTCTGTGGTTAGCGTGCATCTGAACGATACGTCCGAAACGCTCACGGTTATCCTTAGTAGCGTTAAGAACTGTGTCACCCTGGTTAACAACACCTGAGTATACACGGAAGAATGCGAGCTTTCCTACGAATGGGTCTGTTGCAATCTTGAAAGCAAGAGCTGCAAAAGGCTCTGTATCGGAAGAAGGTCTCTCTGTCTCTTCGTCTGTATCGGGATTTACGCCCTTAATAGCGGGAACATCGAGTGGTGAAGGCATATAGTCGATGATAGCATCGAGAAGCTTCTGAACACCCTTGTTCTTATAAGAAGTACCGCAAACAACAGGTACCATTTCGTTAGCGATAGTAGCCTTTCTGATACAAGCCTTGATTTCCTCGATAGAGAGTTCGCCTTCTTCGAAGTACTTCTCCATGAGAGCCTCATCCTGCTCAGCAACGTGCTCAACCATAGCCTCGTGGTATTCCTGTGCCTTATCCTTCATATCCTCAGGGATTTCCTCAACGCGGATATCCTTTCCGAGGTCATCATAATAAACGTAAGCCTTCATCTCAACGAGGTCAATGATTCCCTTGAACTCGTCCTCAGCACCGATAGGAAGCTGAATCGGAACGGCATTACACTTAAGTCTATCCTTCATCATGTCAACAACACGATAGAAGTTAGCACCCATAATATCCATCTTATTTACATAAGCCATACGGGGTACCTTGTAGTTATCAGCCTGACGCCAAACAGTTTCAGACTGAGGCTCAACGCCTCCCTTAGCACAAAGAACAGTTACAGAACCGTCAAGTACACGGAGTGAACGCTCAACTTCAACAGTGAAGTCAACGTGTCCGGGAGTATCAATGATGTTGAGTCTGTGACCTGCCCAGTAGGCAGTTGTAGCAGCAGAAGTGATTGTGATACCACGCTCCTGCTCCTGCTCCATCCAGTCCATAGTAGCGGAACCTTCGTGAGTCTCACCGATCTTGTAGTTTACACCGGTGTAGAAAAGGATACGCTCTGTGGTTGTAGTTTTACCGGCATCAATGTGAGCCATGATACCGATATTTCTGGTATTTTCAAGTGAACAATCTCTTGCCATAATATCTTCCTCTCACAATGACGCTGATTACCAACGGTAGTGAGCAAACGCCTTGTTTGCCTCTGCCATCTTGTGTGTATCGTCACGCTTCTTGCAAGCGCCGCCTGTTCCGTTAAGAGCGTCGAGAATTTCTCCAGCAAGTCTTTCCTTCATTGTCTTCTCGTTTCTCTCTCTGGAATACTTTGTAATCCAACGGAGACCGAGAGTCTGACGTCTTTCAGGTCTAACCTCCATAGGAACCTGGTAAGTAGCACCACCGAGACGGCGAGCCTTTACTTCCAGTTCAGGCATAATGTTTTCCATTGCCTGCTCGAAAACCTCCAATGCATCCTTACCTGTCTTTTCAGCAACGATTTCGAATGCACCATAAACTATCTTCTGAGCGACGCCCTTCTTACCGTCTAACATAATATTGTTGATAAGACGTGTAACGAGCTTTGAATTGTATACAGGATCCTGTAATACATCACGCTTAGCGATTTTACCTCTTCTTGGCATTTCGCTTCCCTCCTTCACATAGATTCATGAATTCATAGGTACTCGTGATGACCGATTACTGCTTATTAAGCATCACTTCACCGATCATTTCCGTCAAGACCAATGCAGAGGTACAATATAAAAATCTATATAATCTCCGCATTTATCCTGCGATAGTAGTTATCCTATTTTAACTAATGTACGGCTTTTTGTGGTATGCCGCAAACCTTACGCGGATTGAGTCCGCAAACGCTTACTTCTGCTTAGGTCTCTTAGCGCCGTACTTAGAACGGGACTGAAGTCTGTTAGCAACACCCTGAGCATCGAGAGCGCCTCTGATGATGTGGTAACGCACACCGGGGAGATCCTTAACACGTCCGCCTCTGATGAGAACAACGCTGTGCTCCTGAAGGTTGTGACCGATACCGGGAATGTAAGAAGTTACCTCGTAGCCGTTTGTGAGCTTAACTCTGGCAATCTTTCTCATAGCTGAGTTAGGCTTCTTAGGTGTAGCAGTTCTAACAGCAGTGCAAACGCCTCTCTTCTGAGGTGAGCTCTGATTGATCTGAACCTTCTTCTTAGCATTGTAGCCCTTCTGGAGAGCAGGTGCAGTGGACTTTGTCTCAAGGTCCTTTCTTCCCTTACGAACCAGCTGATTAAATGTTGGCATAATCTTCCTCCTTTTTTAAAAAATGGGTACGCTATACAACTTGCACAGCATACCCATATATTATATCTTATTAAAATCTGTTTGTCAAGGCTTATCCCGAAAAAACTTCCTATTTTCTTAATATTTGGTTATTTCCGCCATTAACCCCGAATTCTTCACCAATCAATTAGTCATTTTTATGGCATATCGCACAAAGAACACGACATTTCTTTGTAGCTGTTGACTATATAATCCTGCTTGTAATACCGCTGAGCAGTCCGTCAGAGAGTCCGAAATCCATACCCTTGTAGCTCCACATTGCCCTGCCTATACCGTATTTATCGAGGACAGCGTGAATATCCTTATACCAGTTCACAGCAGATTCAGCGTCAGCGAGCTCGTTTACGCCATATTCGCCGCAATAGAGCATAACATCACGTTCCTGTGCCGTTTCAATAGCCTCGCGGAAAATATTCTCGAAATATTCCGGAGAGAAGCCATTTTGAGGTATATCCCCCTCACAAGGAGATATTTTCGCAGGGCATTCAGCAGCAGCAGCCAGAAATTCAGCCTTGCCCATAGGATACTGAATGCGGTAGTCCTTAGGCATATCTTCAAGCCAGTAAGCGCCCTGATGAGTAAAAATCAGTGGGTCATAGCAGTGGAAATTATACACAATATTTTCATCAAAAGGCTGTGCAATATGCTTAACAGTGAGGACGCTGTTATTCATATAACTGCCGATAAGTATTTTTATATCGGGGGCAGATTTGCGGATTTCCGCAACTGCACGCTCAGCAAGCGCCATCCAGGGAGCATTGTCTACCGCCTCAACAACCTCATTAAGAAGTTCAAAAGCAAGCCTGTCTGAGTATTTACCGAAACGGCGTGTAAATTCCACCCAGAGCGCGATAAAACGGCAGTTAAGCTCCTCATCATAGAAAAGTCCAGACTCCTTTTGCTTAGCGTCAAAGCAGTAACCAGCCGCCTTATGCAGGTCAAGAACCATATTAAGCCCGTATTTACCACACCAGTCAACGCAGTTTTCGATGTATACAAAGCCGCTTTCAATAAAATCGCCGTTTTTGTCCTGTATCAGCTCATAGTCAACAGGCAGACGAACGTGGTCAAAGCCCATATTCTTTATATTCTCGATATCGCTTTCAACAATAAAAGTATCGCAGTGTTCTTTTGTCAGCACAGTCTGGGAGAGCCAGCCGCCGAGATTTACGCCTTTCTGATAGCCATTCCATTTTTTCATTAAGCATCACCTCATAAATTAATCTTATTGCACCAATTATATCACAACAAATTTCGTATGTATACCATTTTTATTGAAAATATAGTAAAATAATGATATGTTTTTAAGTTTTATAAAATTAAACGCACTTAAATATAATTAAATATTAAAGATACAGCTAAATAAAAAACACCCCACTATATAAAAAGGCTTTATCTCAAGGGGTTCTCTCAATGCAAACCGCCGAGGATATCCTACAGATTGGCTATTTTACGTTTTTGTAAAGGCGGATATTATCCGCCCCAGTCTGTATAAAAAGGCATATTTTATTTAAAGGCGAGCAATGCTCGCCCCTACAATTGGCTATATTGCGTTGTTTTGTGTAGGGGCGACCATTGGTCGCCCACAATTTCGGAACGAAATTCAGGTTTTTGGACAATCTGAGGCGGATATTATCCGCCCGCAATTTCGGAACGAAATCCAGTTTTTTTGCCAATCTCAGACGAATAATATCCGACTTCTACATCTTTTGTTGTCATAATACACAATTCCTCTGCCGTCATTTTGTGCAACTATACAAACTTCCGAAAAACTTCCAAAAACCTATTGACAAACGTGCATTTTTGTTCTACAATTAGAATAGAATAGAAATATACAGAGATATTTCTATTGCCCGCCCAATCATAAAAAGGGCATCGGCAGAACCGATACCCTTAATAATCAATATTTTCTTCTTATACCGAAAAGAAGTATAAGAGGATAGATTTCAAGTCGTCCTATGAGCATATCAAAGCATAGTACAAGCTTTGAAAATACGCTGAAACCGCCGAAATTTCCCGACGTATCAAGCCTTCCCACACCAAATCCGATATTATTCATACAAGTTGTAACAGCCGAAATATTCTCCTCCATAGTGAAGCTGTCAAACGAAAGAAGGAGTATGGAGAAAGCATAAATCAGCATAAAGAGTATAAAGTAATTGCTTGCACCGCGAATAACATCCTTTTCAACGGGCTTTCCGTCCATTTTAACAGTGGCAACCGCACGGGGGCTTACAATATATTTCAGCTCACGAATACCCGTTTTTACGATAATAAGTATACGTGAAACCTTCATACCGCCGCCTGTAGAGCCTGCACAGGCACCTACAAACATCAGCAGAAGCAGCAGCGTCTGTGCGAAATTATTCCATTCGCCTGTATCAACCGTTGCAAATCCTGTTGAGGTAATTGTTGAACACACCATAAAGAATGAGTCCTTGAAGGATTCAAAAACCGAATCGTACTGTTGAAGCAGACTAATTGCTATAACAATGGTAGAACCAGCAATAATACCAAGATATGCGCGAAGCTCCTCATTCTTGAAAACAAGAGAGAACTTTCTGATTGCCAGAAAATAGAACAAGTTGAAATTCACACCAAAAAGGAGTATGAATATTGCAACAGCCATTTCTATAGCAGAGCTGTTGTAATGAGCTATACTGTCATTCCAGAGGGAAAATCCACCCGTTCCTGCGGATGAAAAAGCGTGAATAACTGCGTCAAAGAGGGGCATTTTCAGCAGGAAAAGAACAATTATTTCCGCTAATGTAAGAGCAATATATATCACATAGAGTATACGTGCCGAAAAGCTTGATTTAGATACAAGCCGCCCTACGTTAGGGCCGGCACATTCCGCCCTCATCATATGCATTGTGCGGACATCGTTACTGTTCATAACGGCAAGAACAAACATAAGAACGCCCATACCGCCCAGCCAATGAGTGAAAGCTCTCCAAAATATACAGGAACGCGACATACTTTCCACATCGCTCATAATCGTTGAGCCTGTTGTTGTAAATCCTGAAACTGTTTCGTAAAGAGCATCAACATAGTGTGGAATTTCTCCCGATATAACAAAGGGAAGCGCGCCTATAGCCGACATAGCCACCCATGAAGCTGCAACACTTATAAAGCCCTCCATAGAGTATACAGAACGGTTTTTCGGCTTTTTCACCGTAAAGGCAAATGATATTGCAAGGGTAATAAGAGCAGGGATTCCAAAGGTTGAGATAACGTGGCTTTCGCCGTAGTAAAATCCCACAAGTATGGGAAGCAGCATACACAGACCAACAATCCGCAGAATCTGCCCCATAATATATACTATCATTCTGTAATTCATAGAATTTTCCGCCCTCGCTTAATCAAAGATTTCGTTGAGGTCTTCAAATCCGCTGTTTGTGGTAACGACAACAACGCTGTCGTTTACCATAATACAGTCATCGCCTCGGGGAATAATCATCTGATTTCCTCTTGCGATGCTTGCAATGAGAATACCCTCCCTCAGCTTAAGCTTTTTGAGGGGAACTCCCACATAGCTTCTGCTTTCACGGCAGACAAACTCAATAGCTTCCATTCTGTCGTTTATCAGACGATAGAGGGTTGTAATATTATTACCGGTTGAATTTTGCTTTGCACGTACATACTGCAAAATCTGATTTACAGTAATCGCCTTTGTGGAGATAACACTGTCAAGGTTAAGGGAATCAGAAAGCTGCATAAGATTAATACGATTCACCTTTGTAACAACCTTATTTACACCGTTATTCTTGGCAAGGAGGGACATAAGTATATTCTCCTCGTCAATTCCCGTAAGGGATACAACAGCATCCGCGTCGTAAACACGCTCCTCGCGGATAATATCGGGATTTGTACCGTCACCGCAGATTATATTTACCTTATCCAGTCTTTCACTCAACTCATAGCAGCGTTTTTCGTCATTCTCAATAATCTTGACCTTTACGCCTGTTTCGCTGAGATGCTGTGCAAGGTGATAACCCGTTCTGCCGCCGCCAATGAGAACTACCGATTTTACGCGTTTTTCACGGTATGCCGAGCTGATACTCTTGAAAAACTTCACCATATTGGTGTGGGAAGCTGTTACGTGTATTTTATCTCCTGCATGGAGGACAAAATTACCGTTTGGTATTATAACGTCATCCCCGCGCTGAACCGCACATATGAGGATATCAAGCTTCAATCTCTTTGAAAGCTGTGAAAGGGCGATATTTTCGAGAATACTGCCGCTTGTGATGCGTATTTCCGTCAAATCCACCTTACCCTTTGCAAAAGTTTCAATATTTATAGCGTCGGGATAGCGGAGAACCTTGGCAATTTCATTTGCGGAAACGTAATCGGGATTTATCATCATACTTATCCCCAGTTCTTCACGCATAAACACAAGCTGCTTATCAAACTCGGGATTACGCACACGAGCAATACAATGACGGGCTTTCATTTTCTTGGCTATAAGACAAGAAAGGATATTAACCTCATCAGAATCTGTCAGTGAAATGAATATCTTGCATCTGCCGATGCCTGCTTCTTCTAAAATAGCCGTTTGCAGACAGTTTCCCACAATACCCTTTACATCAGAATCATTTATAATTGACTGTATTCGGGTTTCGTTCAAATCTATAACAGTAATATTATGCTCGGCGCACAGTATTTCAGCAAGGGAACTGCCTACCTTTCCGCCTCCTACGATAATAATATCCATATAATCCTCCGAAAATTTCAATAAACTGAGATGTTAACTGAGATATTACAATAATTATACTCTTTTATTATGGTTTTGTCAATAATATTTCAATCTTATTCACAAAAATTATATTGAATTTTTTCTGCAAATGTGCTATAATTAACCAGTAAGTACATAATTTAAGGGATAAATTAATTAACCGAAAGGAGTTTTCTTGATGAGCAAATCAATTAAAAAGGCACTTTCCGCAGTTACAGCAGTTGCTGCTGCCGCCGTATCTTTAAGCACCTTCACAGCCTATGCAAAGGTTACCCCTAACCCTGTTATCAGCCGCAATTGCCCTGTATACTCAGGAAAAGCAAGTCAGCCCACCGCCGCAAATGACGAACATTACTTCTCATTCTGCTTTCTGACTACCCCCGATTATATCGCCTATGACCTTTCTGCTGTCCCCTCAGAGGAAAGAAAACAGGTCATTGCTGTATGGTACAACACAAGCTCATACGATTATATAGGCAACTACAAAAACCGCAATATGGAGCCTTCTGACTACACTATCGAGGTAAATGCCGCAGAGGGCGGAGCATACCCCGAAAGCGGCTGGGAAGTTGTCGAAACTGTCGAGGGAAATACTTTAAGCTCCCGTCAGCATCTTGTGAATATGGAAAATTACAACTGGATAAAGCTGAATATCGAAAAAGCCGATGATGAAAGCGGCAAACAGGCAAGTATCAACTTTGATATCCACAATGTCAGCGAGGGTGTTTCAGACAGTTGGCTGTTTCTCGGCGATTCCATTACCGCAGGCGGTATGAATAACTGCTACGGCACAGGCTTTGCAACCCATATCAACACCCTTGACAGCCGTTATTTCCCGATACAGGAAAACGGTGGTATCGGTGGTATACGCAGTATCGACGGCAGAGAAAATATCGACCGCTGGCTTTCAACTTCCCACGCAAAATACGTCAGCCTTGCCTATGGCACAAACGATTGCTGGGGAAATCCAAACGGCACAGAGGCATACTATAATAATACAAAGTATATGATCGACGCTATTCTTAAAGCAGGAAAAATCCCTGTATTGCCAAAAATCCCTGCCTCCACCAACGAGGACGTTATGAATAATGTACCTCTTTATAATGATGTAATTGACCGACTTTACGAGGAATACGGCGATAAAATCGTAAAAGGCCCCGATTTCGGAGAATTCCTCCTCTCCTCCCCCGACTATCTCAGCGGCGACGGCGTCCACCCCTCCGATACAGGCTATGCTGCTATGCGTGAGGAATGGGCAAGGGTTATGTATGAAACGGTTTATCTTGCCGATACTCCCGAGCCTACAAAGCCTGCTGAAACACCTACAGAAGCGCCTACAGCTGAGCCTACTGAGGCTCCCACTGCTGCAGATAACATAATATACGGCGACGCAAACTGCGATGAAGCTGTTACTATGGCTGATGCAGCGGCTATATTCCAATCACTTGGAAATCCCGACAAATACGCACTTTCAGAAAAAGGACGTATCAACGCAGACTGTTCAAATACAGGTGACGGCGTTACACCTGCGGACGGTCTTGCTGTTCAGAAGCTCACAGCAGGGCTTATTGATTCGCTGCCCGAAATCACTAAATAATGAAAAAGGGCCGCGTGCAGATGCGGTCCTTTCCATTATTATCATCATAGTCCCCCTTAGACTAATGAATAACCAAATATTTTACCAAGCCATTTATAACGTCCCTGTAACTCATAAACTTATTATGAGTTACAGGGATTAGATTTACATTGTAACAACAAAGCAAATGCTCTTGCCCTCCTGATTTTCTATATGCACCTTGAATTTGTGCTTGTCAATTATGGATTTGGCAATTGCAAGTCCCAGACCGTATCCGCCTGTGGTTCTTGCTCTTGATTCGTCGCTCCTGTAGAAGCGCTCAAAGAGCTTGTCAACGTCCTCCTCGCGGACTCCATTGCCTGTATTGTATACAGAAAGAACTGCCTTGTTGTCATCTTTTGTCAGCGATACGCGGACTGTGCCGCCGTCCTTGGAATATTTCAGTGCGTTGTCTATAAATATTCCTGCCATTTGCTTGATGTGCTGCTCGCTGGCATTAAGATATATATCCTCCTCTATATTAAGGACGAAATTCTTATTTGTTTCAAACGCCTGACACTCAAAAGGAAGTGCAGCATTTGTAATTGCACGGCTTAGATTGAATACCCCTCTCGGGAAATCACGCTTGTTGTTTTCAAGCCTTGAAAGGCTTAGCAGGTCATTTACAAGGATATTCATTCTGTCTGCCTGATCCTGTATGTAATTCAGCCATTTGTTTTCGCCTATCTCCCCTTCAAGTACATCGGCATTTGCAGATATTACTGTAAGAGGCGTTTTCAGCTCGTGGCTTGCGTCCGAAATGAACTGTTTCTGCTTTTCAAATGTGACTTTAAGCGGACTTACAATAATTCCGCTGAGGAAATAAGCTGCAGCTGATATAAAGATTATGCTGATTATACCAACAGTCAGGGTTATTCGTTTCAGCTTTTTCATCATATCAAGCTCAGATGTTCTGTCTGTCAGTACCATAAGTGTACCATTGGACTTCTTTTCTGCACAAAAGCCCATATTGCCCGTCATACCAACAGATTCATCCTCGCCCATTATCAAATCTATATACTGCTGTGCCATTTCAACTGTCAAAGCGTCATTGTTGGCTGAGGCAGTATATTTCCCATTTTCATCTGCCATTATTACAAAGAATTCAATAGAACCCAGTGATTTCGGCACTGGCTCACCGTTTTCGGGAATCGATGGCTCATCCTTGGGCGGCTCAGGGGGGATATCCTTTTTATCCGTTACTGTCAGTACAGTATATCCGTCAAGAACAGGTATAAAGCTATTATCTGCCAAAGGCATTATTATCCCGCTGTTATCCGTATAGGATTGATTTGCAGGCGCATGATCGCCACCGTTCTGATTGTAATTGTTCGGATCTTCCCAGTTCCACCACGGATTTCCCCAGTTCCACCAGGGCGGTGGCGGTACCTGTCCCCAATCAACGGGCGGGAATGTTTCCTGCGGAGGTGCAGGCTCTGTAGGCTTTACAGGCTCTGTTCTTACAGGTTCCTCAGGAGTTGGCTGCGGACGTGTAGGCTGTTCCGTATAAACGATTTCAGGCTCTCTCGTCACCACTGCCGCTGCAGTTGTATATACCACTACCGGTTGTGTCCGAACAGCAGGCACAGATGTCACTATTGGCTTTTGTGTGGGCGGAATTGTTTCCGTAGGCTTCTCCGTTGGCGGAGTTGTCTTAGCAGGCTTTTCCGTCACAGGAGGCTTGATTTCCTTTCTCGGCGGCTCCTTCGGCTTATCGGGATTGGTAAAGGTAAATGTCTGATTTACCTCGTCATACTCAACACCGAGGGCAACCTGCTGGAGAACAATTTTCGTCTGACGTTCCATAATTACATCCATAATAATGTTTATGGAGCTGAGAACGCCTATAAATATCGCTATGAGAATAGCTATGATAATTCCGAAGAATTTCAGCTGTACTTTTCTGAACAAGAAAAAACCTCCTCCAGGGGTTCTCTAAAAACCGGAACACGAGCGAAATTTCGTATATGACAAATATCAGTTGCAAGGCGACAAACTGCAGTAATACTTGATGTATTGCAAGGTTTGGCAACGCAGTAAATGATATTTGTCATAGAAATTTAGCCGTGAGGGAGATTTTTAGAGGTTCCCACTATTCAATAAAGTAACCGATACCTCTTGCTGTCTTTATCTGCACATCGGCAGAAATGGACGCGATTTTTTTGCGGAGGAAAGATATGTATACTTCTATGTTGTTGTACTCCACATCGCTTTCGCTGCCCCATATTTTCTCGATAATACGTTCTTTTGGCAATATCTGCCCTGGATTTGCAATGAGCATTTCCATAACATTGTATTCCTTTAAGCTGAGTTTTACATCGTTTCCGTCACAGCTTATGGAACAGGTGTTCTTATGCAGGGCAAGTCCGTGAAATTCCATTTTGTTTTCATCGACGATTTCACCTTTTCGTCTTGTAAGTGCGCGTACTCTTGCAAGAAGCTCTCCTGTAACAAAAGGTTTTGTAAGATAATCATCGGCACCGCAGTCAAGTCCGTTTATTTTGTCGCTTATTTCGCTTCTTGCTGTCAGCAGGAGAACAGGTGTGCTGATTTTTTCACTACGGATATGACGAAGAACATCAATTCCGTTCATTCCAGGCAGCATTATATCAAGAAGTATACAGTCATAAACTCCCGTCAAAGCATTATCAAGTCCGTCTATGCCGTTGTAGCATACATCAGCGGAGTACATATTTCGTTTGAGAAGCTCACATAAAGCGTCAGCAAGCTGTACCTCATCCTCAATTACAAGAATTTTCATATACCTTCCTCCATATTTTTTGCTTATTATACTATTATACCATAAATTCTTTAAATAATCTTAAATATATTCGAATTAATTTTTTTAATATATAGAAAATTCGACTGTATTTTTGTGCATCTTAACAAAAAAGAAATAAAAGTATAAACAAATATTGACTAAGTTATTGAGATGTGTTAAAATTATATTAACTGGAAACGGAAATGGGATATGGTGTGCCAATACAGCGGTACATTCTCCGTTATTTTATTAAAAGGGGCGTTGAAAATGCTGTCAATACAGGAACGTGAACATAAAAAAAGTACATTTGCAAAAAAATCAAGCGAAAACACAAAAAAATACAACGAACTTTACGCAGAATTCTATGATAAAGGCTACACAAAGGCACTTGCAGAAGAATATGCGGATTATTTTGTGCTGAACGCAAAAAAGCCTGCCGCTGGAGATATTCTTCAAACTGTAAGGCTTTACGATAAAATCCGCGATTATAAAACTGCCGCATACTTCCTCACCAAAGTTGAAGAAATGGCAAAAAAGCTCAATAACGAGGAAAAATTTATCTATTGCATCGAGGCTCTGGCAAATAAGAGCAAAATTGGCAACTGGCGCGATGCTGAGGATTTCCGCACGGAGCATATCAATTTTATGCAGATATACTCCGAAAAGGTTGATATCAAGCTCAGAGCAGATATGTATATGTCCCTGGCTTATGCCGACTGTGCCGCTAAGCACTATAATTCCGCTTTCAGACTTCTCACAGGCTTCGGATATAAGCCTCAGGGAAGAAACGATGAAAAGCTCCTTGAAATCCTCATTGCAGGTATTTATATATGTGCAAAATCAGGAGATGAGGCAAGCATTGAAAACGCTGTAAATAACGCCTGTGCAGCTATGGCACTGTTCAAAAAGTACGAATTCAGCTGGTCTGAGGCTTATTACAAGCAGAAAATCAAGGACGCTTCCGAGGGTCTGGCATAATATAACGTCTTAAAAGGAGTCCTATGGCTCCTTTTTTGTTTCACTATAATATAATTAAAATAAAAAAATATATATTTTTTTATATTTTATTTCCGTAAATGTAAAATTTTATTTTTTAATCATTATATTTTAAGTAAAATCTACTATTTGTGAAATGCAGTTTAAATTATACAGTTTTTAATTAACTCAAATCGCTTTAATGTAATAAAAACGGCTTAGCACTGTCGTTTGTAGAAATATTTTTAAATTTTAGCAAATTAATTTATTCTTAACAGAACGTTCTTTAATACGAAACGTATAGTAAATTATTTTTTATCAATTCATATTTATATAATGTTTTTGTATTAACTTAATTATGCAATTTACTTCAAAATCGCAGCAATATTATCCCTTGAACAGAAGTCTTCTTTGGAATATAATAAACATATCAAAGGCGAATCAATGCCGAAATACAGGCATATTTCCTTTGATTACAAAAGATACATTTTATGTGTCCTGTGAACACGGTAAAGCAGCAACAATTTCAGCCGTCGGTTTAAACTCCGCCGACAGATATTGCAAAATTCTTTTCAATCATTGTACAAACCGTCCGCTTATTAAACATTAATGCCTATAATATGTTTATCTTTAGGACGGCGTCTTTGGATTTTTATTTCCACCAACTGTACAAGGCTTGTGCTGCAAGGTACTTCGTACCAGCCGTAATTTCTGCATATTGAGGGTGTGCAGAGATTTTTCAGACAAAGCGATTTCCGACAGCAAATTGAGAGGGTGCTGCAGGAAAGTCGCTTTTTCTGTTTTTTTACCAACTCCCGATAAATCCTGTGTCTGTAGGTTTTTTAAGGGGTTCTGCAAATAAGTATCAGTGCGTTTTCTTGTGAAAATGCACTTTTTTAATCGATCTTTGCTTTTTTGTACAAAATGTTGGAAAAAGTATTGCTATTTTTTTGTTTTTTCTATATAGCATTTTTTTCCGAAATATGTTATAATAGGTATAAGCGGACATACTATACGTTTGTCCTGCACTAAGATTATATTGGAGGTAATACCAATGGCAAAGCAGTATTGTTATTTATTCTCCGAGGGTAACGCAGATATGCGTGAAATCCTCGGCGGTAAGGGTGCAAACCTTGCAGAAATGACCAACATGGGTCTTCCTGTTCCCCAGGGCTTCACAATCTCCACTGAAGCTTGCACAGCTTACTACGACGACGGTCGCAAGATCAACGACGAAATTATGGCTCAGATTAACGAGTACATCGTTAAGATGGAAGAAGTTACTGGCAAGAAGTTCGGCGATAAGGAGAATCCCCTCCTCGTTTCCGTTCGTTCTGGTGCAAGAGCTTCTATGCCCGGTATGATGGACACTATCCTCAACCTCGGTCTCAATGAGGACGTTGTAAACTATATGGCAGAGGCTTCCAACAACCCCAGATGGGCTTGGGACTGCTACAGAAGATTTATCCAGATGTACTCCGACGTTGTTATGGAAGTTGGTAAGAAGTACTTCGAAGAGCTTATCGACGAAATGAAGGAGAAGAAGGGCGTTACTCAGGACGTTGAGCTTACAGCTGACGACCTCAAGGAGCTCGCTTCACAGTTCAAGGCTGAGTACAAGGCTAAGATCGGTACAGACTTCCCCACAGATCCTAAGGAGCAGCTCATGGGCGCTGTTCAGGCTGTATTCCGTTCATGGGACAACCCCAGAGCTAACGTTTACAGACGTGACAACGATATTCCTTATTCTTGGGGTACAGCTGTTAACGTTCAGATGATGGCTTTCGGTAACATGGGTGACGACTGCGGTACAGGTGTTGCTTTCACAAGAGACCCTGCTACAGGCGAGAAGAAGCTCATGGGTGAGTTCCTCACAAACGCACAGGGTGAAGACGTTGTTGCTGGTGTTAGAACTCCTATGCCTATCGCTCAGATGGAAGAAAAGTTCCCTGAGGCATTCAAGCAGTTCACAGAGGTTTGCGGAATTCTCGAAAACCACTATAGAGATATGCAGGATATGGAATTTACTGTTGTGCACGGTAAGCTCTATATGCTCCAGACAAGAAACGGTAAGAGAACAGCTCAGGCTGCTCTTAAGATCGCTTGTGACCTCGTTGATGAGGGTATGAGAACTGAGCAGGAAGCTGTTCTTATGATCGACCCCAGAAACCTCGATACACTCCTCCACCCACAGTTCGACGCTAAGGCTCTTAAGGCTGCTACTCCTATGGGCAAGGGACTCGGTGCTTCACCTGGTGCTGCTTGCGGTAAGGTTGTATTTACAGCTGAGGACGCTGAGGCTTGGAACGCTAAGGGCGAGAAGGTTGTTCTTGTACGTCTTGAGACTTCACCTGAGGATATCACAGGTATGAAGGCTTCACAGGGTATCCTCACAGTTCGTGGCGGTATGACATCTCACGCTGCTGTTGTTGCTCGTGGTATGGGTACTTGCTGTGTATCTGGCTGCGGCGAGATCAAGATGGACGAAGAGAACAAGAAGTTTGAGCTCGGCGGAAAGACATTCGTTGAGGGTGACTTCATTTCTATCGATGGTTCTACAGGTAACATCTACGATGGTATCATTCCTACTGTTGACGCTCAGATCGCTGGTGAGTTCGGAAGAATCATGGCTTGGGCTGACAAGTACAGAACACTTAAGGTAAGAACAAACGCTGATACACCTGCTGACGCTAAGAAGGCTCGTGAGCTCGGCGCTGAGGGTATCGGTCTTTGCCGTACAGAGCACATGTTCTTCGAGGCTGACAGAATCGCTGCTTTCCGTGAAATGATCTGCTCTGATACAGTTGCTGAGAGAGAAGCTGCTCTTGCTAAGATTGAGCCTATGCAGCAGGCTGACTTCGAGGCTCTCTACGAGGCACTCGAGGGTACACCCGTTTGCATCAGATTCCTCGATCCTCCTCTCCACGAATTCGTTCCTACAACTGAGGCTGATATCAAGGCTCTTGCTGACGCTCAGGGCAAGTCCGTTGAGGCTATCAAGGCTCTCATCGCTTCACTCCACGAATTCAACCCCATGATGGGTCACCGTGGATGCCGTCTTGCTGTAACATATCCTGAGATTGCTGCTATGCAGACAAAGGCTGTTATCAAGGCTGCTATCAATGTTAAGAAGAACCACCCCGATTGGAATGTTAAGCCTGAAATCATGATTCCTCTCGTAGGCGAGGTTAAGGAGCTTAAGTACGTTAAGGCTGTTGTTATCGCTAACGCTGACGCTGTTATCGCTGAGGCTGGCGTTGAGCTTGAGTACGAAGTTGGTACAATGATCGAGATCCCAAGAGCTGCTCTTACAGCTGATGAGATCGCTGCTAACGCTGACTTCTTCTGCTTCGGTACAAATGACCTTACACAGATGACTTACGGATTCTCCAGAGATGACGCTGGTAAGTTCCTCAACGCTTACTATGACGCTAAGATCTTCGAGAACGATCCTTTCGCTAAGCTCGACCAGACAGGTGTTGGTAAGCTTATGGAAACAGCTCTCAAGCTTGGCAGACCTGTTAATCCCAACCTCCACTGCGGTATCTGCGGCGAGCACGGCGGCGATCCTACATCCGTAGAGTTCTGCCACCAGATTGGTCTTGACTATGTATCTTGCTCACCTTTCCGTGTGCCGATCGCAAGACTTGCTGCTGCACAGGCTGCTCTTAGATAATTATCTGATTTAATTATCACATAAGATATAAATCACTCCCGTATCCGATATCTATTGGATACGGGAGTTTTATTTTTCCCCAGTCGAACTGGGGAGTCTTAATAAAATAAAAGCCGTATTCAGTCACCCGAATACGGCTTTTATTTTAACTATTACTATTAACCATTAGCTCTGCCAAGGAATGCAGCACCGATAATACCTGCATCGTTACCAAGCTTAGCAATAACAATTTCAGTATTTTTCTCAGAGTTTCTTGTGTATACTTCTTCCTTAACGATAGCCTTTACGGGGAGAAGGAGCGCATCGCCCTCGTTGCATACACCGCCGCCGATGCAAAGCACATCAGGCTGGAAGATATTGATTGTATTTGTGATACCTGCAGCAAGATACTTTATGTATTTGTCAACAACAACCTTAGCGGCCTCGTCACCCTCTCTCATTGAATCAAAGGATGTACGAGCAGTAACCTTGCCGTTCTTTTCAGCCATTTTAGCCATAACACCGTCAGGATTTTCAGCAATAGCCTCCTTAGTCATACGGATAAGACCTGTAGCTGAGGAATAAGCCTCAAAGCAGCCCTTACGTCCGCAGGAGCACTGTGCGCCGTCAACCTCAATAACTGTATGGCCGATTTCAGCACCTGCAAAATTAGAGCCGGAGTAAATCTTACCGTCAATGATAATTCCGCCGCCTACGCCTGTGCCGAGAGTGATACATACAGCGTTTTTAGCGCCCTTTGCAGCGCCTGCAACATATTCGCCGTATGCAGCAGCATTAGCGTCATTCTCGATGAATACGGGCTTGTCAATAGTCTGGCGGATATACTCAACCATAGGAGTATTCTTAAATCCAAGGTTGTTGGAGTACTCGATAATACCTGTTTCGCTGTTAGCGATACCTGGAGTACCTACGCCAATCCATTCAATCTGGTCCATTGTAAGACCTGCATTCTCTACAGCCTGAATAGCCATTTTTGCCATATCATCGGCAATTTCCTTTTCAGGGCGAGGGCAGTTTGTCTTTGTGCTTGCCTTTGCAACGATGTTGTACTTCTCATCAACAACGCCTGCAACAATGTTTGTTCCGCCTAAATCAATTCCTACATAGTATTTCATTTTTAAAACCTCCGTTTTTTATGCAATACCGTACTTGTCTGTACTGTATGCCGTTATACGACAGTATATATTATACTGCAATTACCTTTGATATGCCACTCTGTTCCCGCAGTAACAAAGAAGCTTTCTCCTTTTTCCGCTGTATAGCGGCAATTTTCGGAAATAATCTCTCCCCTGCCCTCTAGCATCATTATATGAGTAAAGGAGTCTTTATTCTGCTTTATTTCACTTTCATCGCTGATATCCTCACGAGAAACGGTGAAATACTCGCAATCACACAGAATACCGTCTTTTTCACTGTTCTGAACAGGAATTTCAGCAGGAGATGTATTTGTCACATCAACCGCCTTATCAATATGAAGCTCACGAGGATTACCCTTGTCGTCAAGCCTGCCGTAGTCGTAGACACGATAGGTTACGTTGGAGCTTTGCTGTATTTCCGCAATAAGACAGCCTTTCCCGATAGCGTGAAGCGTGCCTGCCCTTATAAGGAATACATCGCCCTTTTTCACAGGCACGGTATTTACCCTGTCAAGAAGCGTATTATCGGCAATAGCTGTGCGGAATTGCTCCCTTGTCAGCTCATCCTTGAAGCCGTATATGATTGACGCATTTTCATCGCAGTCAACTATATACCACGCTTCGGTTTTGCCGTTATCCCCTTCGTATTTTCGGGCATAGTCATTATCGGGGTGAACCTGCACAGACAGATTATCCTTAGCGTCAATGAGCTTTATGAGAATCGGGATATTTCCAAAGCTGTTTTTTCCCGTACTTTCGGGGAATTTCTTAACAAACTCACCCAGCGGCATTCCGTCGTATTCTCCACCGCTTATGGTACTCATACCGTCGGGATGAACACTAAGCTCCCAGCTTTCGGCAAGCCGATTTCCGCCGATTTTGCCGTATTCCTCACGAAGTCTTGTGCCGCCCCATATATAGTCTTTTGTTACTGCTTTAAGTCGTAAAATCAAAAAATCAGTCCTTTTCAAATGTCATAGCTTCAAGTTCTTCTTTTGTGCCTCTGAATACATTAAAATCAATACAGGGTTCAGAGCCGTAATAGCCTTCCAGCTTCCCCTTGTCACTGTACTGCCAGAACTGCCATTCAAGGTGTTCAGGCTCAAACTGAGTACATCTTATCCAAAGGGGATAATCGGAGAAATTCTCCTTGACATACCTGTAATATACGGGCATTGTAGTATAGATTATTGGCTTTACACCGTAATATTCTTCAAGTTCCCGCAGAAGCGGTTCAAGTATCTTTTCAGTTTCCTCACGGGTAGGCTTGTTCGAGGATTTATCCCCGTAATATTCTATATCAACAACGGGAGGGAGCTGAATTTTATCCCTATCCACCGTTTTTATGAAATTTTCTGCCTGTGTTTCTCCTGCGCTGTCAAAGCTGAAAAAGTGATAGCAGGAGCATAATATATCAGTTTCCGCAATATTTTCAAGATTACGGCTGACAAATCTGTCAACGTAACCGCTGCCTTCTGTAGCCTTGATAAAGGCGAAATCTACGTTCTGATTATCAATAAGCTCCCAGTCGATAACTCCCTGATAATTGGAAACATCGACACCGAAAACAGGGTATTTTTCTCTGTTAACCTGTGCTGTACCGAAAAAAGCAGAGGCACAGACAGTCATAACAGTCATAGCGGCTCCGATAGCAACAGCCACTGTCTTTTTTATATTTATCATAATTCACCATTTTTTCTTTGCAAAATACACCATTATAATTGTACCCTATTTTCACTCATAAGTCAACAGCATACAGAAAAATTTTTTATTAAACGAAATATTTCCGCGTATTTTGTCAATAATAGCAGTATAGGGAAAATATTTCGGAGGTAAAGAATATGAATATTACACCACAGGTATACAAGGAAATGACGGATAAAGCGTCGCCTAAGTCAAATTCAGCAGTAAACGTTTCCTGCGCATTTCTAACAGGGGGAACAATATGCCTTATAGGGCAGATTATTCTCTCGACGTTCAAAAATATGGGATTTTCCGCCGAAAACGCAGGCACCTGGACATCAATTATACTTGTAACCGCCAGCGCTTTGCTTACGGGTCTTGGCTGGTATGAACGCATTGCCAAACACGCAGGGGCAGGCACTCTTGTGCCTATTACAGGCTTTGCTAATGCTGTCAGTTCCTCCGCTGTTGAGGCGCAGACTGAGGGGCTTGTTCTCGGAGTAGGCACAAAAATTTTCAGCATTGCAGGACCTGTTATATTATACGGCTGCACTGCCGCCTTTATGTACGGGCTGATTTATTATATCGTATCCCTTTTCTGAGAGAACTTTTTCACGTGAAAAATTATACCCCTCTATAATAGGGCAAAAATCGGCCTTTTTTCAACCAAAAATGGTTGATTACTGAGGACAGCAACACACAAAGCCTGCACGAAATCTGCTTGCATATTTTCCTCGATTGTGTTATATTATATTATCTTTGTTTATGGGCGGATATTATCCGCCCGAAATGGTATAACAGTATATAACAGTGTATAACAGTATATAACAGTTTTTGAGTTTCATTCTGAAATTACGGGCGGATGATATCCGCCCTACAAAAACAGTGAAATATAACCTTTTGACAGTACAGTGTAATTACGCATTACATATTGCGCATTATTTTATAGGCTTTTCCGCTGTAAGGCTGAATATCTATTGTTATTTCATCATTTTTGGTAAAATATGGACTCTGGCTGCTGTTTCCGCCGAATTTTTCCCATTCGGTATCAATTATCAGCTCAACCCCTGTATTCTCCCCGATTTTTACGGTATAATCGGCTTTTTCCCAATCCGAGAAATTGAATACAGCAAGAATATCAGCCCCTTTGCTCTTTCTTAAAAATGCATACACGCAATCAGCCTCAGAATCGCAGTCAATCCACTTGAAATTATCGGTATCATAATCCCTGTGCAATGCCTCACATTCCATATAAAGCCTGTTAAACGCTTTTATACAGCTGTTAAAGCTGCTATGAACAGGGCATTCCAGCAACTCCCAATCCTGCTGTCGCTTTTCGGCCCATTCCCGTAATTGCCCTATCTCGTTGCCCATAAAATTTAGTTTTTTGCCAGGGTGAAGCATCATATAAAGGTACATAGCCCTTGCCTGTGCAAATTTATCATCATAGCTGCCGTTTATTTTCTCTACTATCGTACCCTTTCCGTGGACTACTTCATCGTGTGAAAAGGGTAGTATATACTGCTCGTTTCCGAAATATGCCATTGAAAAGGTCAGCTTATGGTAATCCCTGCTGCGATACATAGGGGATGTCTGAAAATACTCCAATGTATCGTGCATCCAGCCCATATCCCACTTGTAATCAAAGCCTAAACCGCCATTTTCAGCCGATTTTGTCACATCGGGATATGCTGTGGAATCCTCTGCTGCAAGAATGGCTGTGGGATAACGCTCTTTCAGCCCCTTGTTCATACCCCGTATAAAATCAACAGCGCATGTGTTTATTCCTCGTCTTTCATCACCCTGCCAGTATATGAGATTTCGCACTGCATCTACACGTATACCGTCAAAATGGTACATATCAAGCCAGTAACAAGCCGCTGATTGCAAAAATGAACGCACCTCTCCCCTTGCGTGGTTGAAATTACGGCTGCCCCACTCATTATATCCCACATCGGCTGAGGGATATTCATACAGCGCCGTTCCGTCATATTCGGCAAGGGCATAATCATTTACGGCAAAGTGAACAGGTACAAAATCTATTATTACTCCTATGCCCTCTTGGTGGCACTTGTCCACAAGATTCATAAGCTGGGCAGCTGTACCATAGCGTGATGTAGGGGCGAAAAATCCCGTTGCCTGATATCCCCAGGATTCATCACAGGGATGCTCGTTTAACGGCATAAATTCAATGTAATTATAGCCGTTTTCCTTGACATACGCTATAAGAATATCAGCAATTTCAGCATAGTTATACCACTCACAATCGCTGTTTTCGGGCTTTTTCCAGGAGCCAAGGTGAACCTCATATATATTAAGCGGCCTGTTTCGGCAGTCTGTGCGGCTTTTCATCCACTCATCATCGCTGAATTCATAATCCATACACCGTATAACCGAGCATACATTTGGGCGAAGCTCACTGCCGTAGCCGTAAGGGTCGCTGTGGTCGGTATATTTCCCATTTCTCTTGTATATACGGTATTTATAGCGCATACCTTCCTTAGCCTCTGATACTGATATTTCATAAAATCTGCCGTCGTTGACCGCAGTCATTGGAAGCTCCTGCCAATCTGAAAAATCTCCTATGAGCGACACTTTTTCAGCATTCGGGGCATATGTTCTGAAAACTGTGCAACTCCTGCTGTAAAAGGCGCCAAGATATTTATATGCATCAAAGCATTTTCCGTCATAAAAATCAGAAATATTCATATAATTCTCTCCATAGTTAAAAAATCTGGTTAATTTACGTATATTTTAATAAAAAACTATCAAATTTACAAAAACTTCTATTGACTTTTGACTAATAATATACTATAATATTATTAAGGTATTAAGTACAACATCAACCATACAAATTCGGATATTTGATTTACCTGCCGAATTTGTATAAAAAACCACAACAATAATAAAATGAGGTGAAAACATGGATTTACGTATTACAAAAACAAGAGCCGCTGTAAAAAATGCTTTTCTTGAATTAAGAGCAGAAAAGCCCCTGGAAAAAATTACAGTAAAAGAACTTTCAACAGCTGCAAACATCAACAAAGCTACTTTTTATCTTCACTACCGAGATATTTTCGATTTATCCGAAAAGCTGGAGCGTGAACTTATCCGCGAATGTCTTAACAGCGTACCAAATACCAGCGATATATTTGAAAATGTCAGCGAATTTGTCCGTTCTCTCAGCGAATCAGTAATTGCTAATGAGGAGTTGATTAAAGTACTTTTCAGCGGTTCAAGAAGCAACAGCTTCGCAGACCTGTTTATTGAAGAGCTTTACAAGATTATTGGTGAAAACTTCCCCGAATATGAACCTACAATTGATGACAGAATGAAAATGACTTTCCTCGTTGAGGGTACTTATCACACATTCTTCCGCTACTCTGACCAGGGTATTGACAAGGTGCTGGAGCTTCTTGAGGAGCTTTCAGCAGGCACTATCGTTTCAATCAGAAAGAAATAATGTCAAACGCAGTCCGTAATGGACTGCGTTTTCTTTTAGTCATAATTCTGTGCTATGCGATAATCAATTGATTCCGTGAATGGGTCGTATATTATATCTTCGTTTTCCTTTTCCGCTATAAGGTAGGAATTCTTGTAAAATAGCGGTATAAAGCGATAACTGCTCAATATAAGTTTTTCTGCCTCTGCATACTTCTCTACAAGCTCATCTGTGGTTTTGCAGGTCAGTATGCCCTTCGTAATCTCTCCGTCTGTGGAAATTCCGCTGCATACAGAGCTGTTTTCAAGCTCCTTTATTACTGCGCTTCCCGTTGCCATACGTCCTTTTAAGGGGTAAAGAGCTATTGTATACTCGCCGTTTTCTATGCGTCTGTTGAATTCAGCCGCAGATACATCCTCGATGCCAATATAAAAGCCAAAGATATCCTGCCATTTTCTCGTTACTATGTGCAGATATGAGGAATCAACCGTTTCTGCGTTGACAAGTATTTTCAACTCGCCAAGAGATGCAAAGTTTTTCTCATCCCTTGCCTCATTATAATACTCAACTGCCTGTACTTCGTCGTAGCTGCCCAAGGGCTTATCTGTTACAAGCTCGCGGTAGCTTCTGCCGTGTACCATTACCGCAGGGGGTATAATTCCCCTTGCAGACTGCAAATCACTGTCAATTCTTGAAGCAAGCTCATCGCGGTCAATTGAAAGAGCAAATGCCTTTCTCAGATTTATGCTGGAAAATACCTCGTCCTCGGGATTGAACACAATACCAAGAGTTGTAGCAGGTATTCCCTGTATAAGGTACTTTTCCTCATTGTAAGGACTGCTGTTGAGGGTTGTAAAGCACTCTGTTTCGCCCTCTTTGAATACGGCACGTATAGCCTCCTCATTGTCCTCAATGGAAAAACTAAGGAATGAGGGCATAATATCGTAGGTTTCACTCCAGTTTGCGTCATTTCGCTTCATATAGAGGATATTATTGCTGCCATAGGGGTCGTAGAACCACTGTCTTACGAAAAATGCTCCGTTTGACATAACAGAACGGTCGTCAAGTCCGTATCTGCCCTTTGTAGAGTTGAAAAACTCCTCGTTGCAGGGATATGAAGCAGGTGACGCCATAAGCCGCAGAAACTCCGCATTCGGTGCATTCAGGACTATTTTAAGCGTTTTTTCGTCATCAGCGTGGATTTCTGCAAAATCAACAGGCTCCAGACCATTCATTACCTCGTAGGCTCCCACTATACAAGAGAAATTCTCGCGGTATGGGGATTTCATACGGGGTTCAAGGACTCTGCGCAGTGCAAAGGCGTAATCATAAGCGGTTACGGGGAAATACTCGTCCTCTGTGATAACATCGTCATCGTTTACATCAAAAAACCAGAAATTATCATCTCTAAGGGTAAAAGTGTATACCATTCCATCCTCTGAAACCTTGTATTTCAAAGCGTTGCAGCATACCACATTTCCCGATTTGTCAACGCGCATAAGTCCGCTGTAAAGATTTCTTATAACTGTATTGGAGGCTGAATCATCAGCAAACTGAGGGTCAAGACTCTCAGGATTGCCGTTCAGGGACACATTGTACATATGCCCTGAGCCGTCCTCTTTATCATCATTACCGCAGGAGGTCAGTGCTGCGGCACACATCATAATGCTCAATAATAATGCTGTAATTCTCACGTTTATCTCCGTTTATCAGCTTACTGTAACTGTTACTATAAATCCGCCTGCATTGCAGCCTGATATTGTATACTCCTTGTCAGCAGGTACGGGAATATCTGTGTTTCCGTTTTCTGCCATAGGTACATAGTACACGTTGTAAGTATGTTCACCTGCGGATATTTCAAGAGGCTCCTCGTTAGTATGTCCCTTTACCTTTTCGATATACTCCTCTAAACAGAGCTGGTGGAAGTTGATATATGCTGCGTGAGGTGCGCCTACATAGCGGTATGTATATGTTCTGGGATTTTCTCCTGTCTGCTCCTGCTTGCCCTCGGGATAGCGGAGAATAAAGCCATAGCTGCCGCAATTCTGGCTGAACCATTCATCAGCGGTAAAATACGCATAGCCTGTGCCGCTTTCGCTGTCCATAAGGAACATATCAAAGGTACGGCCTGTATGGTAATCAGTATGGCCTGCAGTGAATGTCTTGGACTTTCCGCTGTTGTGACGATCTACCTGTTCATCATATGTTCTGAAACCATCCTGAACAAATACATTTGTTGTATCGGAATTCTTTGAAACAGCGTATGCTTCCATAAGAGCGTTAAGCTGAACAAGCACTTCCTTGTCAAGCTTTGTAACGTAGTCGCCTGCCTGATAGAAGTCATTTCTGTTGCCTACGATTGTAATAGCGTCTATATCGCCTTCGGGGAAGATGTACTCATAATCGTGGTTTACAAGGACGAGGTCGCCCTTATAAGCCTCCTCGGGGGCGTAAGAAACGGTTGTAAACTGTGCTGCAGGTGTTGTCTCTGTGGTAAGCTCAGGTGTTTCTCCTGTGCTTCCTGCCTCAGTTGTAACTGTCTGCTCATTTGGCATAGTTGTTGTCACCTTTGGCATTTCGGGGGCATTGGCTTTGTTATCCTTACCCTTTATCTTGTTAACGCAGGAAGATATGAGAACTGCAATTGTAGCTATAATAAGCAGAAATACAACAATCCTGTCATATCTTACACGGTATTTTTTTCGTCTTTTTCTGTTGTCGCCCTTCGCCATAATTTTTCTCCTTACACTTTGTCTTTTTTCTTACCGCAGCATAATACTGCTTTTTAATTATATCACAATTATTACCGTATGTAAAGAGATTTTTTGGATTTTTCTGTAAATTCGGGGGTGATTTCTATCCCCTTCTGCGATACTGGCTTGGGGTGCAGCCCATATGCTGCCTAAACTGCTTCATAAAATAAGTTTCTGTTTCATATCCGCATTTTTCTGCAACAACGCTTACTGCAAGCTCTGTTTCTCTCAGGAGCTGACAGGCATATGCAAGGCGGCTTCTGATTTCATCCTGTCGGAATGTAACACCAAATGCGGCAAGGTATATCTTGTGAAAGTAACTCTTTCCCACCGCAAGCCGTCGGCACAGCTTATCAACCGACATACGCCCGGCAGGATTATCGTACATCTCACGGCGTATCTCCCTGAGCTGCGGCAAACGAGGAATATCGCTGATTTCCGCTTCATCGCCCTTATATGCCTCTTCTAAGGCAATGAGAATAATACGCATATACACCTCGTCAAGCTCAGCTTTCCGTTTGCCTGCGGATAGGTGGTGTATTGACAGATTATTTATTGTAGAGGCAAGAATATAGCTGTCGGAAACCTCTATTGCCCTGTTCAGAGGGAAGTCAAGGTCGCCTATATACAGCTTATCCGCGGATGATGGGCGGAACTGCACAATGTCGTATTTAAGGCTTTTGCCTGCCGCACCTCTGAAACGGCGGCTTACTCCCCCCTCGTAAAGTATGGCTGTACCACTTGGGCAAACATTCTCCATACCTCCGATTGTAAGTATAACAGGGCTTCTGAATAGATAGAGGCAATAATCTCGAACCTCATCGCCCTTTATTTCTGCAGATATGCTCTCCGCTGTTTTAATCTTTGTAATCTTCATTTTATCACCTTGAAAAGAGGCAGGAGTTGTCCTGCCTCTTTAATTATTCAATTATTTTTGCAAGCTTTTTCTGAATTGCTAATGCGTCATCGGGGGTTAAGCCGTCGCAGGCATAGTCTGCGTTGAATTCGCCTAAGTCGGATAATGCGTATTTATCGGGGTTGCCGATTGCCTGGAAGATTGAGGCTGCATCTGCCATTGACTGGATGTTGTCGCAATTTGCGTCGCCGTTGAGGTAGTTGGTGAGGTCGAGAGTTGAGCTGAGAGAACTGTTTGAGCTTTGTTTGCTGTGACCGAAAGGTCTTAATCCCGTTTCTTCATAAATATCTTTTACAAGTTCAAGATGTTCCATAGTGGTAAGTTCTTTTTTTGGTATGATATAATAAACACCAGTCCAAAGAGCAGAAAATCCACGAAAATCTTTATCAGGCGGAGCATAAAATTTAAATTCTACTTCATCACTATGATTTTCAGCATATTTCATAAGGATTTCTTCGTTAGATTCCGATATGTATTCTGTGCGGTCTTCTTTTTCTATTATATCTACTACTCTATGAGTATCATATCCTGTTATATAATCATATATTATTTCATCATAAAAACATGTGCCGAATTTGTATTCAATACTTAAAGCTTTTCCCTCTGCAATTTCGCAGATTTTCTTCGCTGTATCGGCTGTGATTACTTCAGAATGAAATGTGAGATGTCTTGTGTTGTCATCTTCAGTCAGACCTATTTCCATTTCAATACTTTTATCAAGAGCTTTTATTTGTTCTTCAAGTTCAGAAATATTAACGTTTGAATCTACTTTAATAAATATGCCGTCATTTAGTTTGCGAAGTTCGTATATATACGTACGAAATTCATCAGTTTCCATATACATATAGTCGCAATCAGTCATTCTAAGGTATCCATATTCTTCAATATCAAGCTTAACTGAATCTTTGAATTCTTCTTCTATTAAGTCACCGTCGATATATCCCCAATACCATAACGCATTTGAACTTGTTGCTGATATGGCAGCGAATGATATTACCGCCGAAAGGACAGTTGATATTATTCTTTTTTTCATAATATATTGCTCCTTAATTATAGGTTAGTGTTTGCACAGTAAAATCTGAGTTGGTCTGCGGTTATACGGCGAGCCCAACTATGAACTTCTTCTATTCCACCAACATGTATTCCGACGATTGTTTTACAGTTGTATTCTGTGCCGTTGATTTTATATGTTTCTTCAATGTATGCAGGTCCGCCGCTATCTCCGTTAAATGTATTAGTAAAATAACGCATTACATCTGGATAAACAACACCTGTAGTGTTATTAAAGTTCTTATCGCCGTCCATACATCCCTCTGAAACATATCGCTGTATCAGCGTGATTTCTTGTTCGCTCATCTCCTTATTTTTATCATATTGTGGAGACTTATGAGCAGGAAATCCGGATACCTTAACGCTATATTTGCCTGTTGTATCAGTAACAAACGAATCAAGCGCCAAGCCCATTTCAAATTTGCCGTATTGACTTAAATTTTCATTTACATATATTAGCGCATAATCGTTTACATAGCTATCGTTTGTAATATATTGTTTTGGTATGTGAATGTAACTGGGGGTATATGAAGCGATTTCTGTATATCCTGTTCCTACTATTTTCACATTTAAATTCATATACGCAGAATTTTTAGTATCATAAACACAGTGTGCTGCTGTAGCTATTATATGATTGTCTATAATTGTACCAGTACCTATTAAATAACCCTGTGAATCTGTTATTTTAACAACAGCTGTTTCGTTCGGGTCGGTAACCATAGACGTAGACCACTCAACAGAAGCAGTAGAAGCCGCTTCGTCACCATTTGTGTTAAGAGTTTATTCAGTAACAGCACCTGTTGAACAGTTCCTTTTCAGGTATGTTACGCTGTTATAGATACTTGCAACATCAGCTACAGGCGGTGTTAAGTCATTAAAATTAGCAACACTTGCAGAAGATGCAGATGAACCATAACGATAATAATCAAATATTGTAGCAGCATCAGCAAACGATACAACCCTATTATCTGTTACATCGTATTTATCATAGCTAAGCGGCTTGTAACCGTCTAATAACATAGTCAAAACTGTGTAATCTGCCATACTAACGTTACCGTCACCATTAACATCACAATCGTGAAAAGCTGCGGCAAAAACAGGTATTGTAATGGATAAAAGACACCAATGCCGCTGAAATAGAAGCAATTATCTTTTTAAATACAGTCATAGTAAAAACTCCTTTCGATTAACTATAATTTTACACATATGAAACAAATCAAACCATCGGTATCACCTTTCCTGAAATAAAGAAAACTTTCCCTTATACCTATTATACCCCCCGTATATATGTTTGTCAATTCGCAGATTAAACAGAATTCCACCGCAAATATCGTCATATCACCGAAAAAGCCCCCGTTAACCGAGGGCTTTTGAACTTATTTAAGCTTTACAGCTTCCTTAACCTTAGCAACAATATTATCAGCACAAAGTCCGAATTCTTTGAGAAGATCAACAGCAGGGCCTGAATGACCGAATTCATCGTTTACGCCAATCTTTACAACGGGTACAGGACAGCACTCTGTAACTGCCTCAGCTACAGCAGAGCCAAGTCCGCCGATTACGCTATGCTCCTCAGCTGTAACAATAACTCCTGTCTCCTTTGCACACTTGCAGATAAGTTCCTTATCAAGAGGCTTGATTGTGTGGATATTCACAACTCTTGCAGAAATTCCCTCAGCCTCCAGTACCTTTGCAGCCTCAACAGCCTCGTTTACAAGAAGTCCTGTTGCAACAATTGTAACATCGCTTCCGTCCCTGAGTACAACGCCCTTGCCAAGCTCAAACTTGTATGTCTCAGCGTCGTTGATTACGGGAACTGCAAGTCTGCCAAAACGCATATATACAGGGCCCTCGAAGTCAAGAGCAGCCTTTACAGCAGCCTTAGCCTCAACGTCATCGCTGGGGTTGATGATTGTCATTCCGGGGATAGTTCTCATAAGAGCGATATCCTCGTTGCACTGATGAGTTGCACCGTCCTCGCCTACGGAGATACCTGCGTGTGTAGCGCCGATTTTCACGTTAAGGTGTGGATAGCCGATAGAGTTACGAACGATTTCGTAAGCACGTCCTGCCGCAAACATTGCGAATGTGCTTGCGAAAGGAATCTTTCCGCAAGCCGCAAGACCTGCTGCAACACCCATCATATTTGCCTCTGCAATACCGCAGTCAAAGAAGCGCTCAGGACAAGCCTTCTTGAAAACGCCTGTCTTTGTAGCTGCCGCAAGGTCAGCGTCAAGTACGATTAAATCCTTATATTCTCCTGCAAGTTCCTTCAGAGCCTCGCCATAGCTTTCTCTTGTAGCCTTTTTGATTACATCTGCCATTGTCTTAGTCCTCCAATTCCTTTAACTGCGCGTTAAGCTCTGCCATTGCCTGGTCGTACTGCTCCTTATTGGGAGCTGTACCGTGCCAGCTTACCTCATTTTCCATAAAGGATACGCCCTTGCCCTTTGTGGACTTCTGGATAATAGCAACAGGCTTGCCTGTAACTGTTTCAGCCTCAGCAAAAGCAGCGTCAATGCTGTCAAAGTCGTGAGCGTCCATTGTGATTACGTGCCAGCCGAATGCTGCGAATTTATCTGTAATAGGCTCAGGAGAGCAAACCTCTGTGATAGGACCGTCAATCTGGAGTCCGTTATTGTCAACGATAGCTACAAGATTGTCAAGCTTGTAGTGAGCTGCAAACATAGCAGCCTCCCATACCTGACCTTCCTCAATTTCACCGTCGCCTAAGATTGAATATACCTTATAAGACTTGTTATCAAGCTTTCCTGCAAGAGCCATACCTGCTGCTGCGGAGATACCCTGTCCGAGAGAGCCGCTGGACATATCAACGCCAGGGATATGAATGCAGGGGTGTCCCTGTAAAAGTGCACCGATGTGGCGGAGGGATTTCAGCTCCTCCTCAGCAAAATAACCCTTCTGTGCAAGAACAGAATAAAGTGCAGGTGCAGTGTGTCCCTTTGAGAGAACAAGTCTGTCTCTGTCAGGATTTTCTGCATCAGCAGGATTAACATTCATCTTGTTGAAGTAGAGATAAGTGAGTGTGTCGCTGATTGAGAGAGAACCGCCGGGATGTCCCGATTTTGCGTTGAAAGTTCCCTCAATAACGCCCATTCTTACCTTGCAGGCTGTTTTCTGCAGATTTTTTTTGATTGTAACGTCCATAAATAACCTCCGTTAAGATTTTTTTACATATTTATTTTAACACTAAAAAAGCTTTATGTCAATACAATACTTGCCTTAGTTGTGTTCGGAAATTGCTGTATTTTCTTCACCGCCGATTATATTACTGCGGCTTATTATGTACTCTATAAGCTCCGCTACAGCACCCTCATCGTTGGTATGTTCAAGGATGATATCAGCGGACTGTTTTACCGCGTCCTCTGCGTTTGCAGGGCAGGCACCGATGTCCGCCGCCTGCAGCATTTCAATATCGTTATTGAAATCGCCGACAGCAACAAATGTCATATCCTCCATACCATCAAGTCTGCGGTATTCATTGATTGCCGAGCCTTTACTGCTTCCTTTCGGGAGCATTTCAAGGAAAATATCGGAGGATTTTACAAAATCAGCTTCCTTATCATAGCCAAGATGACGGACAAGGATTTCAAGATTTGGCATATCCTCTGGAGCAATAGTAAACAGCACCTTAAACCAGCCATTGTCAGGGATATCGTCAATATCCGCAAATTTTGGCGTTATGCCGCATATCCTTGTGTGATACTGCATATAGTCCGTATTACTGAACACATATGTGCCGTCTGTGGTAAGCACCTCGCCGCCCAATTCAGGCATAAGCCGAAGCAGTTCTGCGGCTATTTCCCGTGCATTACAGGGAAGAAAACGGCTGTACAGCATTTTTTCATTGACATAATCATATATGCCACCGCCATTGTACATCACAACAGGCATAGGCAAGTCAATCATACTGCGGTACTGCTCAAAGGACTGGAGCGTGCGCCCCGTGGCAACGGTAAATTTTCCACCCATAGCGGTAAATTTATCAATTGCAGCCCTGTCAGTGCCGCTTATTTCTTTTTTTGAGTTAAGGAGCGTTCCGTCCATATCGCTTAAAATTATAACTTTTCTGATATCCAAAACGCAACCTCCTATTGCTTTTCAAGCTTATTTAAAATCGCCGTGAAATAATCGGGCAAATCGCTTGAAAACTCCATATATTCCTCTGTCGAGGGGTGAATAAAGCCGATTTTACGTGCGTGGAGACACTGCCCCTCTATGCCCTTGTATGTCTTGCCGTAAACATCATCACCAAGCACCGCATTGCCGATATACGCCATATGAACACGTATCTGGTGGGTACGTCCCGTTTCAAGGCGGCATTTTACGTGAGCATATCCCCCGAACTGCCTTATAAGGGAGTAATGTGTAACTGCATTACGTGAATTCTCCGCAGTAACGCACATTTTCTTGCGGTCTGTCTTATGCCGCCCAATTGGAGCGTCAACTGTTCCCGACTCCTGTTTCAAAGAGCCGCTGACAATAGCCTCATACTCTCGTGTAAAGCTGTGCGCCTTTATCTGCTCCGCAAGGTGGAGATGCGCCTTGTCGTTTTTCGCCACAATAAGAAGTCCGCTTGTATTCTTGTCAATGCGGTGGACTATTCCGGGACGGATAACTCCGTTTATTCCCGAAAGACTATCGCCGCAGTGATATAGCAGGGCATTCACAAGGGTTCCGTGATAATTTCCGTGGGCAGGATGCACAACCATTCCCTTAGGCTTATTCACAACAAGCAGATCTTCGTCCTCATAGACTATATCCAATGGTATATTTTCGGGTACAGCGTCCATTGGCTCGGCATCGGGAATTTCCACCTCAATGATTTCCGTTCCCCTGATTTTATAGTTCTTGCTGACGGCTTTTCCGTCGGCGGTTATGCCGTTTTTAGCGATTATTCCCTGTACCGCAGAACGTGTAAGCTCCGCAATATTGTCCGAAATATATTTGTCAATACGCTTTCCGCTGTCCTCGGCTGTGCATTGGAGAGTGAGCAGATTACTCATTTCCCTTTACCTCCACAGCGGCCTTTTCCGCCTTTTTCTTTGCCATATCCTTTTTCAGTTCAAGGAGCAGATAAACAATCATCATACCCTCGGCAACTGTTACGCAGATATCAGCCACATTAAACACAGCAAAGTTGAAAAGCTGAATATCAAACATATCCACCACATAGCCAAAGCGTATACGGTCAATGAGATTTCCTACACCACCCGCTACGAACAGCGCGCTGATAACAGCGAAAAATCGAGATTTTTTTGCGATATAAAACATAAATACCGATGCCGCGATTATGAGGATTGAGGTAATTCCCACAAGGAACCACCGCTGTCCTGCCATACTGCCGAATATAGCACCCTGATTTTCCACATAGGTCAGGTCGAGGATTTCTAAATCCCCGATACGGATAAAATCCATATTACCCACGGGCTTAAGATTTTCAACTGCCCAGTATTTTACAGCCTGGTCAGCACCAATTAAAACGATAATCGCCGCAATAAGCAGAATAATCATTTATTTTTCCTTTCGCAAATATTGCCTGCTGCGTTAAAACAACAGGCAATATAATACAAATTCTTATATTTCAATAGCAACTGCACATCTCTTGCAAAGTGTGGGGTGGTTGCAGTCTGTGCCTACTGTTGTGGAGTAGCACCAGCATCTCTCACACTTGCCGCCCTCTGCTGCCTCAACAACAAACGCAGTTTCGCCCTCTGCCTTTTCAACAGCTACATCGGAAACGATGAGTACTTCTGTGAGCTGCTGTGCAAGCTCTGCATAGCGGTCATAGTCAGCGTCAGCCTTTATAACAACCTTAGCTTCAAGAGACTTACCGATAGTCTTAGCGTTACGAGCCTCTTCAAGAGCCTTGTTTGCAGCCTCACGAGCAGCATAGATGAAATTCCACTTTTCAACGAACTCATCACTGTATGTGATGCCAGACTTTTCGGGCATATCGTTGAGGAATACGCTCTGTGTATCGTCCTCGGAACCGTGGGGCATAAACTGCCAGATTTCCTCAGCTGTAAAGGAGATAATGGGAGCCATAAGTCTTGTAAGCGCACTGAGAATGCGGTACATTACTGTCTGTGCTGCACGGCGAAGCTCGGAATTTTCCTTTTCGCAGTAAAGTCTGTCCTTGATGATGTCAAGGTAGAAGTTGGACATATCAACAACGCAGAAGTTGTGGATTGCGTGGAATGCGATATGGAAATCGTACTTCTCGTAGCCGTCCTTTACTGTGTCAATGAGAGCGTCAAGCTTCATCATTGCCCACTTGTCAAGCTCTGTGAGTTTATCATAGGAAACGCAGTCAGTATCAGGCTTGAAGCCCTCGCCGTTGCCAAGGTTTCCGAGAATGTATCTTGCAGTATTTCTGATTTTCTTATATGCATCGGAAAGCTGTCCCAGAATTGTCTTGGACATTCTGATATCGCTGTGATAGTCGGAGGATGCAACCCACAGACGGAGAATATCAGCACCGTACTGCTCTGTAACCTCAGAGGGGTCGATACCATTTCCGAGGGACTTGTGCATAACCTTGCCCTCGCCGTCAACTACCCAGCCGTGAGTACATACTGCCTTGTAGGGAGCAGTACCCTTATATACAACAGATGTAAGAAGTGCAGACTGGAACCAACCTCTGTACTGGTCAGCACCTTCAAGGTACAGATCAGCAGGCCAGCTAAGGCTGTCAAAATCGTCCATAACAGCAGTATGTGATACACCACTATCGAACCATACGTCCATAATGTCATATTCCTTTGTGAACTCGCCGCAGCCGCAGTCACATTTAACAGATGCAGGAATAAACTCGCTTGCATCCTTAATCCACCAAGCATCTGAACCCTCGGCACGGAACAGGTCAGCGATTGCCTTGATTGTTTCGTCTGTGAAGATAGGCTTTCCGCAGTCCTTACAGTAGATTACAGGGATTGGCACACCCCATGTTCTCTGACGGCTGATACACCAGTCGCTTCTGTCGCGTACCATACCCTTGATACGCTCCTCGCCCCATTCGGGAATCCACTGTACTTCCTCTATAGCCTTGATTGCCTCATCCTTGAAACCTGCTACTGAGCAGAACCACTGCTCTGTTGCACGGTAGATAATCGGATTATGACATCTCCAGCAGTGTGGATACTGGTGAACGATTTTCTGTGTAGCAAGCATAGCGTTAAGCTCAACAAGCTTTGCAGCAATAGCCTTGTTTGCGGTATCTGTATCCATACCCTCAAACTCGCCTGCTTCAGCAGTCTGCTTACCCTTTGCGTCAACGCATACGATAATGCCGATATCATCGTACTTCTTGCATACCTCAAAGTCCTCTACACCGTAGCCGGGAGCTGTGTGAACGCAGCCTGTACCACTTTCAAGAGTAACGTGGTCGCCTACGATAATAGGTGAGGGACGGTCATAAAGAGGATGCTTTGTCTTCATACCCTCTAATTCTGCACCTGTAAAGATATGTTCTGTGGTATACTCTGTGATACCAGCAGTTTCCATAGTTGTCTTTACAAGTTCCTCTGCCATAACGTAATATTCGCCGTTGGCATTTACAAGGGTATAGTTATACTCAGGACCAAGACAGATAGCAAGGTTTCCGGGAATTGTCCATGTAGTTGTAGTCCAGATAACGAAGTAAATCTTTGAAAGGTCAAGACCGAGATTTGTGAAAATGCCCTTATCATCGGTAACATTGAACTTTACATAGATAGAATAGCAGGGGTCGTTGGAGTACTCAATTTCAGCCTCTGCAAGAGCGGTGTTACAATCGGGGCACCAGTATACAGGCTTTAATCCCTTGTACATATAGCCCTTCTTAGCCATAGCACCGAAAACCTCAACCTGTCTTGCTTCATACTCAGGACGGAGAGTGAGGTAAGGATACTCATAATCGCCAAGTGTACCCATTCTCTTGAAGCCCTTCATCTGCTTTTCAACCTGAGCCATAGCATAGTCCTTGCAGTGTTTTCTCAGCTCTACAGGGGGAATTGCACCGTTTTCAACACCGATTTCCTTCATAGCCTTTAACTCAATGGGAAGACCGTGAGTATCCCAGCCGGGAACGTAAGGTGCGCGGAATCCTGTCATATTCTTGTACTTTACAATAAAGTCCTTCAGTGACTTATTGAGAGCGTGACCAAGGTGAATTTCACCGTTAGCGTAGGGAGGGCCGTCGTGAAGAATGAAATCAGGCTTGCCTGCATTCTTTTCAATTATTTTGTAGTAGAGTCTTTCGTTCTCCCACTTTTCAAGGGTTTCAGGCTCTCTTTTAGGAAGATTTCCACGCATAGGGAAATCTGTTTTCGGTAAATTAAGGGTAGCGTTATAATCCTGTGCCATTGTATCACCAATCACCGTATCAGCGGTGATTCTCCTTTCGGTTAAAAATTACGGGAATTGAGATTATTCCTCAGTTTCAGCAGCAACAGCAGCTGCAATTTCCTCAGCTGTTTCAGCCTCGAATTCCTCATCAAATGCATCGGGCATTGTGGAAATCATTTCAAGGTGTGACTTATACATATCGAAAAGGCTCTTCTTGAACTCTGCAACCTGACGGCGTGCTTCTGTAAGGCTGTCCTTTTCCTTTGCGATTTCAATTCTGTTTCTCTCCATAGCCTCAGCGTGCTGACGTACAGCCTCGTCCTCCAGCTCTGCAGCCTTAGCCTGTGCAGCAGCGAGGATTTCCTCAGCCTTTGCGTTAGCTTCATTAATAACAAGGTGTCCCTGCTTCTGTGCGCCAAGAAGTGCGTCCTTGAGAGCTTCTTCGTCCTTCATATACTCTCTTACCTTGTCAGCAAGAATCTGAATCTTGTTGTTAGCTTCCTGACGCTCACGCTCCATCTCGTCAAGCTCAGCTTCGAGCTGGGAGAAAAATTCGTCAATTTCCTCCTGCTTATAGCCGAAAGCAGCTTTTTCAAATCGTTTATTTCTTACATCTTTTGAAGTAATCATATCATTCACCTCTAAATATATTTTTTCAGAATTATGTGTATACGGCCTTTTTTTGATATGCCGTTTATACCCGAAAGAACAAATCTTCCGCTGCCTCTTATGGAGAGGATATCTCCTTCTTTCAGCTCATAGGAAAGAGAAGTAACGGGAAGATGATTCACCTCCGCCTTTTCGGTGCGGATAAGTGACGCAGCTTTTTCGCGGCTTATGCCTGCCGCCGCAGCAGTTACACAGTCAAGCCGCAGGGATGCCACTGTACAGCCTATTTCCCTGAACTGCTGAGTTTCTTCAAGAGTAAGCTCAAAGGGGCGGCTATCCGTTATTTTAACGCCAATCCTGCCTATTCTTGAAATGCTGGCGGTAATATCCCTTGCAGCTGTTTCCGTAACTGCCGCCTGGGCAAGACCGTCCTTTATAACAATATCGCCAATGGTATCACGCTTTAATCCAAGAGCCATAAAAGAACCTAAAAAGCTTCTGTGGTCGGGCTTGTCCTCCTCGCGGAAGGTAAAGGTAAGACATACTATGGGCAGCTCCTCACTGAGATAATCGGCAGAATACTCATGATAAAGGGCAAGTATTCTTCGCCTTGCATCGGAAAATCCACCGTAGAAGCCATATTTCAGTTCCCCTGCATTTTTCCTGCACCACATTTCAGCTTCTGCACATTCCCTTTCATCAAGGAAACGTGAAAAGACGCTGCAGCCGTCCCTTTCGCATCTGCGGAGCATATCTGCAAGCCTCGGGGCAAAAAGCGTATCCGACGAATTATTCATCAGATGAATACGCCGTTGTTTTCAAGCTCTCCAACTAAATCCTCACCGATAAAGCCTACGTTGTAGGGAGTGATGATGTATGTGAGATTTGCAACGGGCTTAAGGCTTCCACCGTTTGCATATGCAACACCGCCGAGGAAGTCAATAATTCTTCTCTTGTTGTCAGGTGATGCTGTTTCAAGGTTGAGAACAACTGTCTTCTTTGCAATAAGGTGGTCAGCAATCTGCTTTGCGTCTGTGAAAGCGGAGGGCTTTACAAGAACAACCTGAAGCTGTGCTGTAGCCTGGATATTTACAACCTTGTTTCTTCTGTTGATTTCAGCCATAGCCTCCTCGCGCTCCTGAGCTGTTGTGCCGTAGGATGAGGAAGAAGATGATGATGAAGATGAAGAAGAATAGGAAGAAGCAGAGGATGATGAACTTCTTGCAGGTCTTTCCTGACGAGGCTCCTCATCGTATGCTGCGCTTTCGTTAAGCTCTTCCTCTTCGTCAGAATTAAAGAAGAAATCCTTTGCAAAATCGAATAATTTCATAGTATACTCCATTCTCCGCATTTACCTGTTTTCGGTTTTCGGGGAATAATGCGGAAAATCCCTTAATAGCCTATTTTACGTATAATACGCTGTTATCTGTACACTCTGCTGCCGAAAATACCCGTACCTACTCTTACAATAGTCGAGCCGTATTTCACTGCAGTGACATAGTCGTGTGTCATACCCATTGAAAGAGTTTCCATAGAAACACCCTCAATATTTCTGTCCTTTATCTTATTAAACAGCTCTGACATTCTTCCGAAGTAAACATCGCTGTCAACAGGGGGAGGTATAGTCATAAGCCCTTTCACTCTTATCCCCTCCATAGGGGCAAGCTGTTCGATAAAGCTTACTGCATCGGCAGGTGGAATTCCCCCCTTGCTGTCCTCTCCGCCGATATTCACCTCACAAAGCACATCCATAACCTTATTATGGGCAATTGCAAGGCGATTTATTTCCTGTGCCAGCTTTAAACTGTCAACAGATTGTATCATATCAATATCATCAATGATATACTTGACTTTATTTGTCTGGAGTCCGCCGATAAAATGCACCTGAGGCAATATTCCGCTATGCTCCTTTAAATCGTAGCTTTCCCGCTTCCCGAGATATTCCTGCACTCTGTTTTCACCCAGGAGATATATCCCCTCTCCGAAAACCCAGTTGACAACCTCCGGGGGAACTGTTTTTGTAACAGCCATAAGCTCTGTTTTTTTGGTATTGCCGTATTTTTCGCAGGCTTCGGCTATATTTTCTCGGATTACTCTTATATTCTCCCTTACAATTTCAGGGCTGTAATTATCCATTAAACTCATCACCCTCTGTTTCTGTCAGAATATCGTCATACAGCGCAAGATATGAGGAGTCGCTTTCGTGAATCTTTGAAAGGACGTAATTGCTTCCCTCATAGATAACATCAAGCTTCTTGAATAATATCTGTTCGCCTTTCATAATGTAAACACCCTTGGTATTGACAATGGAAGTGCTTGTAACCTCGCCGTTTTCATCTCTGACCTCATACTCCACATCGTCAAAGCGTATAGCTTCACGGGGGACTTTAAGTCCGCTGTAGCTGCCCTTGATAAGCTCGCATCTCTCGACGCGATGGGCAACGGAATTTTCGTTGAAATGGCTGCATTCCAGTATTATAACACTTTCGGAAGCGTCGCCCTCATCGCGGATATCCTTTATTACAGCCTCATACAGCTCATCTGAGGAGTCAAAACGCACGTCAATGGTATCACCTATGGCATACAGCTTTCTGCTGTTGTCGATTACACCTGCAAGATACCAGTTATAACCTCTTATCATTTTTCCCACAATTGCGGCTTCGTCGCTTTTTCTATCTGTAACGCTGTTTATCTGCTCAACAGTGAGCCTGTCCAGCTTATCGGGAGTAAACTCCGACTCATAGCCGTCACAGTAGCTTACAAAATACGCCGATTCAACTGACTTCACCCTTTCCGTAGGAGCCGCAGTAGCTGCTTTAAGCTCCGCAAGACGGGCATTGAGGTCAATTATCTGCTGGTCAAAGCCTGTTACCTGCTGGGTTATAATCTGGTATGTACTCATTCCCACAAGGAGATTTTCAAGCTCGCTCTGCAATGTGGCGTAATCCTTCGTATCCCTGCTGTAAATCAAAGCACGGTAGCTTTCGCTGATGTTATCGGAAAGGCTTGCTGGCTGTGCAGATTCAAGAGTACCCGGGTTCTGTATCCTTTCAAGAATAGCAAGCTCTCGTTCAAGCTGAGCTATTTCACGGTTGCGTGCTATCTGTTCATCGTTGGGATAGACATCGGCAATAACAGTATCCTTGCCGACCTTGCCGCCATCAGCGACTTTATAGCTCAGCACACCCTTTCCGCTGTATGTCACGGGAACTTCCTCACGTATGAATACGCCCTGGATTTCCTCTGCAAAGACAGCGTCGGAGAGAAGTGCTGTTTCCGTAGCAACTCCCTTATTCCTGAAATTATACACAATACTTATAAACACAATAAGCAGGAGAATAAGCACAAAATTTCTGAGAGATTTGACGATAAATCCGCCAACTGTACGTCCTTCTGCTGATTTGTTTGACTGCATTATATCACCGCTTATTCAGCCTTATCAGCTGTATCAAGAATAGAAACGGACTTAGAGGGAATAATTGTTGAAATAGCGTGCTTGTACACAAGCTGCTGCTTGCCGTCGCAGTCGAAAATTGCAACGTAGTTATCGAAGCCTCTTACAAGTCCCTTGAACTGAAATCCGTTTGTAAGGATTATTGTAACAGATATTTTTCCTTTACGGCACTGGTTAAGGAAAACGTCCTGTAAATTGATTGCCTTGTTCATAATACATTCTCCATTCTTTTTTTATTCCCATTCCGCAATATTACGCTATTTTTTGCCGCAGAATGGTTATTTCCCTGTTCTACAATATGTATCCTTTTACCTATAATTCACCTGTAGATAAAAGTACACACTATACATTATATCATATTATTCCGTATTTTGCTATAGCTTTTTGAGATTTTTCAAAAATTTCACATTTTTTACTAAAATCATCTATAACTACCCACTCAATACTGTCATTTCGTCTAAACCAGGTGAGCTGTCTTTTGGCATAGCGCCGTGTTTCCTGCTTTATTTTATCTATACACTCAGCCAGGGACATCTCATTTTCAAAATAGGGTATAAGCTCCTTGTAGCCTATGGCATTGGCGGCTGTTTTCATAGGCGCTGACTGCCACAGCTGACGCGCTTCCTCTACAAGCCCCGTTTCCACCATAATATCCACACGCTGATTTATTCTTTCATACAACATACCGCGGTCGGCGGCATTAAGCCCGATAATCACCGAATCATAGGGACTTTCCACAAGTCGGCTTTCTGTTTTTAGTTCGCTGAATTTTCGTCCTGTGACGTGTATGACCTCCAACGCTCGTATAACGCGGACAAGGTTATTCATATGTATCTGCTCCGCCGCTTCGGGATCAGCCTTTACAAGCCTTTCATAAAGCGCCTCATTGCCATTCTCAGCGGCGTAATCATATAGGCTTTTGCGATATTCCTCATCGCTTTTCATTTCGGAAAAATTCACGTTATTCAGCAGAGAATCGATATAAAGTCCCGTACCGCCAACAATAATGGGCAGCTTTCCCCTGCTGAGGATATCGTCTATCTTTTCACGGGCAAGACGGACGTAATCAGCGGCGCTGAATGTAACATCACGGTCGAGGAAATCCATAAGGTGGTGTGGAACCCCCTTTTTTTCCTCCTCTGTGGGCTTTGCGGAGGCGATATCCATACCCTTATAAATCTGCATAGAATCGGCTGAAACTATCTCTCCCTCATATTTCAGGGCAAGCTCCACACCCAGCCAGGTTTTACCGCTTGCTGTCGGCCCGCATACTGCAAGCACCTTTGGTTTATTTTCGGTCATAATATCCCTCCTTTTCTAAAATCTGAGCTGATAGCTTTAAGTTCTCTTAAACTGGTGGTCTATATTCGCCTTTGTCATTGTAAACATAACAGGTCTGCCGTGGGGACAATGGCGGATTTTCTCATCGGCGAAAACCTGCTCCGCAAGGGCTTTCATCTCCTGGGGAGAGTTTTTGTCATTTGCCTTTATAGCCGCCTTGCAAGCCATATTGTGAAGCACATCGTCAAGATATGAGGACTGTGGATTCAACTTGTGACTGCGGAGATTTTCCGCAACCTCGCATATTATAGCCTCCGCGTCACAGTCCATAAGGAATGTAGGCAGGGCGGTTGCCGTAATATACGGCTTTTCACTGAAATCAAAGGCAAAGCCCATATCCTCAAGAAGTGCAGCGTTATTTTCAAGAGCGTCAATTTCCTCCCCCGTCAGCAAAAGCTTTATTCCCACAAGGAGCTTCTGGCTGTACTGGCGGCAGTTTCTGCTTTTCAGACGTTCAAATATTATACGCTCATGGGCGGCATGCTTGTCAATCATCACAAGCTTGCCCTCGGTTTCCACAATAATATACAAGCCGAATGCTTCTCCTATTACTTTTATTTCGGGGAGTACTTCCTTTTTCGGCTCTGCAACGGGCCGTACATTCTCTATAACAGGCGGAGTCTTTATCTCAAAAGAGCCTGCATTAAGATATTTAAAACCGCTTGTATCCTCTTTTTCAACTACAGGAGCTTCTTCACAGATAACAGGTTCTTCCGTTTTTTCCTTCACTTCCGAGACAGAAACAGGCAGTATTTCCTGCACTATTTTTCCTGCAACTGGTACAACAGGGTCAATTGCAGGTGCAGCAGGCTTTGAAATCACCTCAATCGGGGCAGGCTTCGGAATATCCTCGGTTTTACGCAGCTCTTCCTCTTTTTTTGCGATATTCTCAATGGGAGTGAACATAAATTCCTGCTGTATGACGGGTTCGGTTTCAGGCTGTTTAAACCAATCACGCTGCTGCTTTGTTTCAAATTCGTATATAAGTCCGCCCTCTGCAAACGCGTTCTTTACAGCAAAATATATGGCATTTGTAACCTGTTTTTCGTTGATGAAACGCACCTCAGCTTTTGTTGGGTGGATATTTACATCCATTTGCGAAGGATGCATATCTATCATAAGGACGCAGGCTGGAAATTTTCCCGTCATTATCATATTTTCATAGGAATTTTCAAGTGCCACGGAGCATAATTTTGACTTGACATATCTGCCGTTGACAAAGAAATTCTGAAATGAACGGTTGAATTTGGCATAGAGAGGCTTGATTGTGTAGCCGCTTACTTTTATGCCGTTTTCCTCGTACTCCACAGGGAGAAGGTCACGGACAAAATCCTTACCAAAAATGGCGTAAACTGCGGAATAAAGCTCTCCGTCGCCGCTGGAGTTGAACTCAACGCGGTTATCGCGAATCATTTTTATGGCAATATCGGGGTGGGAAAGGGCAATTTTCTGGACGATACTGCTCACCGCATTTGCCTCTGTTACATCCTTTTTCATAAACTTAGCACGGGCTGGGACGTTATAGAAGATATCGCGGATAATTATAGTTGTACCGTCGGGACAGCCGCTTTCCTCGTGGGCGATTTCAACGCTGCCCTCTATGGCATAGCGTGTGCCGTAGACATCATTTTTCTGCTTTGTCATAAGCTCCACCTTTGAAACGGCACAGACGGAGGCAAGAGCCTCTCCTCTGAATCCGAGGGTGAAGATGTTGTCTAAGTCGTCTTTTGATATAATCTTGCTTGTGGCGTGACGAAGAAAGGCTTTCGGCACGTCCTCAAAGGCGATACCACAGCCGTCATCGGTAACGCGCATATAGGTTGTACCGCCGTTTTTTATTTCAACGGTGATATGCCTTGCGCCCGAATCTATTGAATTTTCCACAAGCTCTTTTATAACCGAGGAGGGGCGTTCAATAACCTCTCCTGCGGCAATAAGCTCTGATATTTCTTTGCTGAGGACATTAATTGGAGGCATTGCTTACTTCCTTTCTAATTTCGCCAGGTCATACCAGCTTTATATCCTTTGGTATGAGGATAACTCCGCCGTATTCTATATGCTCGACAGTATAATTGGCTGTGTCCATGCGTCTGAACTGCTTTTCCGATACAATAGCAAATGGACAGGCACTGGGCTCTGCGCCCTCCTTGATATCAATTTCGGGAACGATGTCCTCGCCCAGCTCCAGCTGTGTCTGGACAGTTTTTGTCTTTGGGAGTATCCAAAGCTTTGCAGCAAGGGCTTTCAACTTCTCGACGGCTTCTTTCCTGTAGGTATGCCCCTCAGCGTGGACCTCCTCCTGAGGTATCAACAGAGTAAAGATATACTCTCCGCGTATGGGTTCCTCGTTCATGATGAAGCCGCGAACCTCGGAAAAGCCGCCGTAACTAAAGCACATCTGCTTGTAATCGTTGTCGGCATTCTCATCATAATCCAGTTCAAAATCTTCTTCAAGCTTTTTCTGGTTCCATTCCATGATATCCTCGAGCGTATCATTTGCGGAATGATATATTCCGCCCTTGAATTCAAGTCCTGCGTGTTTGATGTACGCCGTGAGCTCCTTCATATTGTCAAAATCCAACTCTGCACGGCTGTACTCCATTATTAAAGAAAAGTATGCAGGCATATTGTTCACCTCTGTTATTAAACGGGGCTATGTAGGCATCGCCCCTACAAAATAATTACGAATTAATCCTCCCGTCTGTCTTTTTTCTTCAAAAGCAATTCGGGATTTTTTATATAGCTTCTTACAACGCTTCCACAACTGCGGCATATTACGTGGCGAAGATATTTATCAGTTTCATTGAAAAAACTGTCATATTCAGGAAGAAGATAGTTCTGAATTCCTATTGTCTGTATAAAAGTGAGAAATTCGGTTTCTCCGCAGTACTGACATTTTTCATCTTTTATTGTGTGTTTCATAACAATCCCCTTTTCAATTATCAATTTCGTTGCGAATTAATTCTTAATTCTGCATTCTTAATTCTTAATTCAACAGCCCTGCCATGTCACGGAGCAAATCGCGGCATTCGGAATCTGTCAATTCGTCTATATTTGTTCTTTCAAGCATATCCAGAGCCGCTTCGCGGTTCATACTGCCGAAGCTTATCTGGTCGTCATTTGTGCTGTTTACGACATTTTCAGCCTTGTGACTGCGTTCCATATCCGCTAAAAGCTCCCTTGCTCGGCTGACTACCTTTGAGGGAAGTCCTGCAAGCTTTGCAACGTCTATACCGTAGCTTTCATCAACTCCGCCGCGGACAATCTTTCGCAGAAAACGGATATTTCCGCCGTGCTTATTTACGGCTATACTGTAATTCTTAACGCCCTCCAGCTCATTCTCCAAGCCGATAAGCTCGTGATAATGGGTGGCGAAAAGTGTCTTGCAGCCAAGCTTTTTACTGCCGCAGATATGCTCTGCAACGGCACGGGCTATGCTTACACCGTCAAAAGTGGACGTTCCTCGTCCTACCTCGTCAAGAATTACAAGGCTGTTTGGCGTTGCATTTTTCAGTATATCCGAAACCTCGCTCATTTCCACCATAAAGGTTGATTGTCCTGCCGTTAAATCGTCAGAAGCTCCTACTCGTGTGAAAATCTTGTCCACTACTGAGATTTTTGCACTGTCAGCAGGAACAAAACAGCCTATCTGCGCCATAAGTACAATAAGCGCCGTCTGTCGCATATATGTGGATTTACCCGACATATTTGGGCCCGTAATAATCGACATTCTGTTAGACTTGTTGTCTATATAAATGTCATTTGGTACAAACATTTCATCTTTGAGCATAAGCTCAACTACAGGGTGCCTGCCGCCCTTTATATCAACAGCGCCGTCAATGGCTATATCAGGCTTTACGTACATATTCCGCAGAGATGTTTCCGCAAATGCACATAATACGTCCACCGCCGCAACTGCCGATGCCGTCTGCTGGACTGAGGCAAGCTTCGTTGCGAGAAAATCGCGGACTTCGCTGAAAATATCAGCTTCAAGGGAAAGCGCCTTGTCCTTTGCTCCGAGAATGGAGTTTTCCGCATTTTTCAGCTCCTCGGTGATAAATCTCTCAGCATTTGCAAGAGTCTGCTTGCGAATCCAGCCCTCCGGGATAAGGTCGTAATAGGAGCGTGTAACTTCAAGATAATAGCCGAAAACACGGTTAAAGCCGATTTTCAGATTTTTTATTCCCGTAGCCTCTTTTTCACGCTGTTCAATTTCGTCAATTATCTCCTTGCCGTGAGTCATAATGTGGCGCAGGTCGTCCAATTCCTTATTGAAGCCGTCCTTGATAACTCCGCCATCCTTGACAGACACAGGCGGCTCGTCCATTATGGCATTTTCAACAAGGCGGACGATTTCTCCCAAATCGGAAATTTCGCTGTTATACCGCGCTAAAAGCTTCGAATTTTCAAGCTTTGAAAGCTCCTCTTTCAGCAAGGGAAGCTGCATTGCTGTTGCTGACAGGGATTTCACATCACGGGGATTTGCCGACTTGTACATAATCTTAGTCATAAGTCGTTCAAGGTCGTATGTGCGGTCAAGAAGCTCCCCTATATCTGCAAGGACTACGCTCTTTTTATAGAGTGCATCAACAGCGTCAAGTCGCTCCATAATCCTTGCAGGGCTTTTCAAAGGCTGTTCAATCCAGCTTTTAAGCATACGTCTACCCATTGAGGTGCGTGTGGAATCCAGTACCCACAGGAGAGAACCTTTTTTCTCTTTGTTTCGCAGAGTTTCCGTAAGCTCTAAATTTCGCCTTGCATTGAGGTCAAGTCCCATAAAGGCATCGCCGTTAAGGAGATTAAGGGCTGTAAAACGTGAAACAGAGGTTTTCTGAGTATCGCGGATATAGTCGAAAAGTCCGCATACAGCGGCACAGTCAGCGCCGTTTTCGGAAATGCCAAGCTCCGCCGCAGAATTTACACCAAACACCTCGCAGACATATGAACGCTGTTTTTCGGGAGAAAAGCAGTCTGCATCACGGAGAGTTACAGCACAGTTGAGCCGTGTTTTTATGAAATCCGCAACTGTTTTCATTGAAAGGAAGCTTTCAGGGAAAATTACCTCCGCAGGCTGACAGCGTGAAAGCTCGTTTATAACGCCCTGTTCAGCCTCTTTGCCCTCATAAAAGCTTATATCAGCCTCGCCTGTGGAAATATCCGCAGAGGCTATACCGCAGGTTTTGTCGGTTTCATCGTAGAAAATGCTGCATATATAGTTGTTTTCGCCGTCTTCAAGCATACCCGATTCCGTAATTGTACCGGGAGTTACAACGCGTATAACATCGCGGACAACTATTCCTTTTGTCTCCGCAGGGTCGGTAAGCTGTTCGCATACAGCCACTTTTTTGCCCATATCAATAAGCCGCTTTATGTACATATCCGCTGAATGATAGGGAACTCCGCACATAGGAGCTCGTTCTTCAAGTCCACAGTCACGGCCTGTCAGGGTGAGTTCCAGCATTTTCGACACAGAAACAGCATCGTCGAAGAACATCTCATAGAAATCTCCCAGACGGAAGAACAAAATGCAGTCCTTGTATTTATCCTTCACCTCGAAATACTGCTGCATCATAGGTGATAGTTTTTTTCTGTCGATTTCGATTCCCATAAGATTTTCCTTTCGTTTTTAAATAGCCGCTAGCCTTTAGCCTTTAGCTATTAGCTATGTGGGCGGCGGTTTTATTTTCTGCCGTTATTTTTTTGTATGCTGATGTTTTTCTAATATCTAACTTCTAAACAGCTAACGGCTAAATGCTAACAGCTAATAACTTTTAAAATAATTACGAATTACGCATTAATTCTTAATTCTGCATTCATAATTCTTAATTAAATCAGTGGCATCCTCCGCAGGATTCGCAGCTGCCTGTGCAGCCCTGTGAGGGCTGACAGGTGTCGGGATCTTCGCCGTTGGCGCAGAGGGTGATAATCTGATTGATATTGTTAACAAGAGCCTCTAATGCACCCTGTGCAGCTGTGAATACTACCATATTCTTATTAGTCATAATCTTCTTGTAGTTTGATTTTATACCCTCGTCAAGCTCTTTTATTTTGTCTGTGTCCTTGTTTTCCTTAATGAGTTCAGCGTTAAGCTCGTTTCTCATTCTGTCGAAATCGTTAATCTGCTGCTGTAATTCAGCGTCGTTGTCGTTTACCTGCTTAGCCAGATTGTATGCAATATAGCGGTCATCTGCCTGTAAAGCCTTACCTAATTCTCTTGTCATTTCCATAATATCCATAGTTATTTTCTCCTTAAATATATAAATTTATTTTATTAACTTGCCAAACACCGCCCAGTTCATTGCGTCGGTGATTTCAACTTCTACAAACTGCCCGATAAGGGACTCGTCCCCCTCGAACTCAACTATTATAAATTCATCGGATTTTCCCGATATACAGCCGTTTTTCTTCTTTGAAACATCATCGGCAAGGACACGCATTTTCTTTCCGATAAAGCGCTTGTAATGCTCTGTGGAAATTTCACGCTGCACCTCTAAAAGCCGGCGCATACGCTGTCCCTTGACATCTTCGGGAGTTAAATCCTCCATTTCAGCAGCCTTTGTACCTGTCCGCCTTGAATAGATAAATGAATAAATATTGTCGTATTTCACGCGCTTCATCATATCTATTGTAGCTTCGAATTCATCGTCGCTCTCATTTGGAAATCCCACAATAATATCGGTAGTAAGGGAGAAATCCTCGTCTTTTCCGCGGATATAGTCTACTATCTCCAGATATTTTTCAGCGGTATATCGGCGGTTCATACGCTCCAGCACATCGCTGCTGCCGCTTTGCAGGGGCAGATGAAGATGCTTCGCCACCTTTTTGCAGTCGAAAATAGCGTCTATAAGCTCTCGTGTAGCGTCCTTAGGGTGAGAGGACATAAAGCGGATTACGAAATCCCCCTCTATCTTGTCAAGCTCACGTAGAAGCTTCGGGAACGCCTCTTTTTCTCCGAAATCATTGCCGTAGCTGTTGACGTTCTGACCGAGGAGCATAATTTCCTTATAGCCATTCTGCACAAGCTCACGCACCTCTGCGATGATATCCTCCTGCTTTCGGCTGCGTTCACGCCCTCTTACGTAGGGGACAATACAGTATGTGCAGAAATTATTGCAGCCGAACATAATCGGCACGCTTGCTCTGAACGTGCTTTCGCGTACTTGTTCCACAGCTTGTGAAAAATCGGCATATTCTGCGATATCCATACCGAACTTCTGACCTCTTATGCAGTCCGCAAGAAGCTTCGAGAGGCTATTCAATGCGGAAGTTCCCACCACAATATCTACCTGTGGATATGACTTTTTTATGCGCTCCGCAATATGCTCCTGAGCCGTCATACAGCCCGATATTCCAATAATCAGCGAGGGTTTCTGCTCTTTCAACTTCTTCATACTGCCCACTATGCCGAATACTCTGTCCTCGGCGTTTTCGCGTACAGCGCAGGTGTTGAGGATGATCAGATCCGCCTCGGTTTCCTCCTCAGTAAAGGAATATCCCATTTTTTTCAGCAGACCTTTGATTTTCTCTCCGTCGGATATGTTGAGCTGACAACCAAAACTCCGCACATAGGCTTTTTTTGTGTCAGCGGATGTGTATTTTCTTATTTCTTCAATATATGTATTCATTTCATCAACTCCTTGTGTTGAAATTTAGCAATACTATTTTATTATAGCATATTTCAGAGGATTATGCAAGTACTGATTTGCGGTATCTGCAAACATACTTTTTTTACCCCCAAATTGCCTTACAGGAGATTTGTATTTTTTGCCTGTTTCATACATACCCCTCTATAATAGGGCAAAAATCGCCCTTTTTTCAACCAAAAATGGTTGAATATTGAAAAATAATTTTTATTTTCTACCTTTTAAATAATTATCAACAGGCAAATTTATAAGGATTACACAAAATTCACTGTTATATATTTTGGTGTAATTCGTTATATTTTATGTCAAATTAGCAGTGAAACAGAACAAAAAAAGGAGCGGTTTTCGCTCCCTTCAATCTGTGTAAAAAGGCGTATTTTATTTAGGGGCGAGCAATGCTCGCCCCTATAATAGGCCAATTTTAAGTTATTTTGTGTAGGGGCGACCATTGGTCGCCCACAATTTCGGAACGAAATTCAGTTTTTTCGACAATCTCAGGCGAATATCATCCGCCTCAACTGTATAACAGTTAAATTCATACAATTATTTCGCGCGAAATCAATTGTTGTATTTCAACACTCTGTTGAGAATTTTGTGCAAAACTCCAAAAATGCATAATACCCCTTGATTTTATAGAAAAAGGTGGTAAAATATAATTAGCACTCATATCATAGGAGTGCTAAAACATACATCGAATTACAGGAGGTAAATTTATGAATATCAAACCCTTACAGGATAGAGTAGTTGTTAAAATGGCAGAGGCTGAGGAGACAACAAAAAGCGGCATCATCCTTTCAGGCTCCGCTAAGGAAAAGCCCGAAATCGCTGTTGTTGTTGAGGTAGGCCCTGGTACTTCAGAGGTTAAAATGGAAGTTAAGAAGAACGATAAGGTTCTTATTTCTAAATATGCAGGCACAAATGTCAAGCTTGAAGGCGAGGAATTTATCATCGTCCGCATGGAAGACATTCTTGCAGTTGTTGACTAATTCAGAATTAAGAATTGTAATGCACAGCGGAATTAACGTGTAACGGTAAATATTAATTGAGCATTACGAATTACGCATTATTAAAAAGGAGATTATTATTATGGCTAAAGATATTAAATACGGCGAGGACGCAAGAAAATCATTACAGGCTGGCATCGACAAGCTTGCTGATACTGTAAGAATTACAATGGGACCCAAGGGCAGAAATGTTGTTCTTGACAGAAAGTTTGGCGCTCCCCTTATCACAAATGACGGTGTTACTATCGCAAAGGATATCGAGTTAGAGGACGCTTTCGAGAATATGGGCGCTCAGCTTGTTAAAGAAGTCGCTACAAAGACAAACGACGCAGCAGGTGACGGTACAACAACTGCTACTCTCCTCGCTCAGACTATTGTTCACGAGGGTATGAAGAACATCGCAGCAGGCGCTAATCCTATGATTCTCAAAAAGGGTATCGCAAAGGCTGTTGAGGTTGCTGTAAAGAACATCATCGACAACTCAAAGGCTGTTGAGGGTTCAGAGGATATCGCAAGAGTTGGTACTGTTTCCTCCGCTGATGAGGCTGTTGGTAAGCTTATCGCTGAGGCTATGGAAAAGGTTACTGCTGACGGTGTTATCACTATCGAGGAGAGCAAAACTGCCGAGACATACAGCGAGGTCGTTGAGGGTATGCAGTTCGACCGCGGCTATATCTCACCCTATATGGTTACAGATACAGACAAAATGGAAGCAATCTACGACGACGCTTTCGTTCTTATCACAGACAAGAAGATTTCTTCAATACAGGAAATCCTTCCCCTCCTTGAGCAGATCGTAAAAATGGGCAAGAAGCTCGTTATCATTGCTGAGGACGTTGAGGGTGAGGCTCTTACAACAATTATTCTCAACAATCTCCGCGGCACATTCAAGGTTGCAGCTGTAAAGGCTCCCGGCTTTGGTGACAGACGCAAGGAGATGTTAAAGGATATCGCAGTTCTCACAGGCGGCGAGGTTATCTCCTCTGAGCTTGGTCTCGAGCTTACAGAAACAACTATCGATCAGCTTGGTATGGCTAAGCAGGTTGTTATTCAGAAAGAGAATACAATCATCGTTGACGGTGCAGGCGATAAGGACGCTATCAAGAGCAGAGTTGCACAGATTCGCGCTTCTATCGAGACTACAACATCTGATTTCGATCGTGAGAAGCTCCAGGAAAGACTTGCTAAGCTTGCAGGCGGGGTAGCTGTTATCAAGGTTGGTGCTGCTACTGAAATCGAAATGAAGGAAAAGAAACTCCGTATTGAGGACGCTCTTGCAGCTACAAAGGCAGCTGTTGAGGAAGGTATCGTTGCAGGCGGCGGTACAGCTTACATCAACGCTATCCCTGCTGTTGAGAAGATGATCAGCACTCTTGATGGTGACGAAAAGACAGGCGCTAAGATTATCCTTAAGACACTCGAAGCTCCTGTACGTCAGATTGCTGCAAACGCAGGTCTTGAGGGCAGCGTAATCGTTGATAAGATTCGCCGTTCACGCAAGGCTGGCTATGGCTTTGACGCTTACAATGAGGTTTACACAGATATGATTCCCGCAGGTATCGTTGATCCTACTAAGGTTACACGTTCAGCACTCCAGAACGCTGCTTCCGTAGCTTCTATGGTGCTTACAACTGAGAGCCTTGTTGCTGATATCCCCGAGGCTAACCCTGCTCCTGCAATGCCTGCAGGCGGTATGGGCGGTATGTATTAATTTGCAAGCCGTTAGCTATCAGTAGGGGCGGATATTATCCGCCCGCAATTTCGAAACGAAATTCTATTTTTCGATAATCTAAGGCGGATGGTTTTCTTCCGCCTTTTTTTGTTATGTCCAAAAGATTTCTTTGTGTATATTGCTGTAAAAACGCAGCCGAATTTAGGCATAAAGTCGAAAAAATGTTAATTTTATTTCAACTACATTGAAATTTATTTTGGTTTTATGTATAATGTAAGTATTCAACGATGTTTCGTTGAAATATTTAAAATCAAAGGGGTGCTATTATATGAAAAAAATTATTGCAAGTGTGTTGGCATTAACACTTGTCAGCGGTTTTGTTCCGTTCAACAATAATACAACTGATAAATATACAGTTTATGCACAGGGCGAAACGGCAGAATACACGGAATATACCGAGGGAACTTACGGCGTATTGAATTACAAAAATTATGGCGATTATATCGAGATTTCAGGCTGTGATGCTTCTGCTGTTGAGGTGGAGATTCCGTCTGAAATTGATGGAGTTATGGTTACAGATATTGGCAATTTCGCTTTTTATAGTTGTGAATTTCTTACTTCTGTTACAATTCCTGACAGCGTTAAACGTATTGGTAGCCGTGCATTTGATTCTTGTAAAGCTCTGACTTCTGTTACAATTCCAGACAGCGTTAAACGTATTGATGACGAGGCATTTTATTCTTGTGAAGCTCTGACTTCAATAAACGTTTCCAAAACAAATAATTACTACTCAAGTGTTGACGGTATATTGTTTAATAAGGATATGACTACTATTATACAGCACCCTGTTCGTAGACCTTATTCAGAATATATAATTCCTGACAGCGTTACTGAGATTGGTGCTACGGCATTTCAATTTTGCAATTTCTTGGATTCTGTAACAATTCCCGACAGTGTTATAAGTATTGGTGATTATGCATTTGCCAATTGTGATAATCTTACTTCTATAACAATTCCTGACAGTGTTACAGATATTGGCCATCACACGTTTAATAATTGTAAAGCATTGACTTCTGTTACACTTTCTGAGAGTGTTACAAGTATTGGTATTTTTACCTTTGCTTATTGTGAAAATCTTACTTCCGTAACAATTCCTGACAGTGTTACAAGTATTGACGCTTATGCATTTAGTTTTTGTACTGATCTTACCTCTATTACAATTCCTGACAGTGTTACAAATATTGGTGTAGGTACATTTAGTTCTTGTGAAGCTCTGACTTCTGTAACAATTCCCGACAGCGTTAAAACTATTGGTGATAGTGCATTTGATTCTTGTAAATCTCTGGCTTCTGTGACAATTCCCGACAGTGTTATAAGGATCGGTGATTCGGCATTTTATTTTTGTGAATCTCTGACTTCTATAACAATTCCTGACGGTATTACAATGATTGGTGAAAGTACATTTAATCTTTGTTTTGCTCTGACTTCTGTTTCACTTCCTGATAGTGTTAAGACTATTGGTAAATCGGCATTTAGTTCTTGTTACGAGCTTACGTCTATTACAATTCCCGACAGTGTTACAAGTATTGGTGATAGGGCATTTGGATTTTGCGAATCTTTAACTTCTGTAACAATTCCTGACAGAGTTACAAGTATTGATGAACATACATTTTCTTATTGTAAAGCTTTGGAATCTGTGACAATTCCTGACAGTGTTACAAGCATTGGCGATTCAGCATTTTATAGTTGTGAAGCTCTGACTTCCGTAACAATTCCTGACAGTGTTACAACTATTGGTGACGAGGCATTTACTCTTTGTAAATCTCTGACTTCTGTAACAATTTCTGACAGTGTAACAAGTATTGGTGTTTCAGCATTTGAAAATTGTAAATCTCTAACTTCCGTAACAATTCCTCGCAGTGTTAAAAAGATTAGTAGGTCGGCATTTACTTCTTGTAAAGCTCTGACTTCTGTTACAATTGAAAACCCAAAATGTGAAATCGTCGACTCGAAATATACAATATCAAATACAGATAGCGATTTCATTGGCACAATTTACGGCTACGAAGACTCCACCGCACAAGCATACGCAGAAAAATATGACAGAAAATTCGTCAGCCTTGAAGACCTCAGCCTCCCCCTCGGCGATGTAAACGATGATGGAGAATTTTCCATTGCAGATGCAGTAGTGCTGCAAAAATGGATTTTAGGCATTGGTGAGCTTAATAACTGGCAAGCAGGAGATGTGTGTACG
>JAZSEJ010000065.1:0-24827 GCA_045531615.1 Ruminococcus sp. | reverse complement strand
CAGCATAATCAACAAATTCTGCATTTTGTCTTTGTTTATAATTACAAAATTCATATTCCATCATATAAAATTAACAAAATATTCTTGAAATATTGAATGTTTTGTGTTATAATCATTACATAAACAAAGGTCGCAAATTGCTGAAATTTGCGGCATTTTTTATTGACAAAGCAGTATTGCTGTGTTACAATAAAACCAATTCATTCAATTAGATAGTAACACATATTTGAAGAAGATTTGCCGCAAAAAAGTATGAATTTGCCGCAAATTCAGGAGGTGGAGATATGCAGAAATTAACGCTGAACGTACTGTTGTCGCTTATCATACAGAGTAAGATTACAGGTAAAGGTATGACAAGCAACGGACGTTTATTTGTTATGCTTATGGAGATAATTGCCGATCATAATAATAAAAATCTGACTTCCGAGGAGAGTATTCTAAATAAATTCAATAACGAGGTCACGCATCACGATGCATATCGTAAGCTTGAACGCTTTCTCAGTCGATTTATCAGAACGGGACAGGGTTATCCATACGATTTATTTTCATTTGAAGATTTTGAGAATACAACGAAGTACAGCCGTTTTCTTCACAAAATGAGCAGCTTTGTTGATATTGTTATTGATGAAAGCAAAAGAGATTCTCTTGTTTATACACTTCTTGAGATTGTGCGTCAGGATACAGATATAACCACAATTCCCTATGGCTATGAAAATATTCCGAAAGAACGTATTATCGGCAGTTTTGCTCATCCAAAGAAAATTTGTATTGAAGCCCTTTTGCTTGGACTTCTCTATCACGTTCACAAAAATTCTGATATAGCTGAGTGTGTGAATCTTCTAGAAACAGACGAAAAACGCAGTTTTAGAGTTGTACGGTATAGGAATGATTTTTCTTTTGAACTGAATATACCCATAGACCTTATGGAGAATATTCACGAAAATGCTAAAAATCAAAAGTCAGCGGAAATGAAATATCAGTTGGAGTTAAAATGCGATAACATGACGATTTCTGAAATTCCGAAAACAGAAAATGTTTTCATCTACGGTTCGGGAGGAGCAGGAAAATCAACGCTGTTGAAAAGCCTGATATGCGATAAAGATACCGTTAATTTCTTTTTTCCTCTGTATAGGTATAACTTTGAAATTCACAAGAATTTCAGCTCGGATAGCTGCCATATCCTTTTGCAGATTTTGTTGAAATATCATTATCAATACGAATATCAGACTTATGATGCACTTATTGCGAACGAGGGTGAAACAGCTGTTTTACAGCAGCTTACGGAACTTGAAAAAATGTTGATGTCTGTTCCCGCCAGTAACAAACCAAGTTATACTCTGCTATTAGACGGAGTTAATGAAATGCCCTCTGATATGCAAATAAGTTTTATTTCTGAACTCGAAAATATTTGCAGCAAATGGCAAAATGTACGTATAATCATAAGCGGACGAATTATTTCGGATTATGATGTTTTAAGAAATATTAAACATATTGAAATATCAGGACTTTCCGATACTGAATTAGAGTGTGTACTTGCTGAAAATAAAATCGTTCTACAGAATGAAAATCTCAAAGAAATACTTAAAAATCCACTTTTTCTCAATATGTATCTTAATAGTAAGCGAGATGAAACTCATATTAATACAAAGGGTGAAATTCTCGATAATTACTTTATGAATCTAAAATATACTGCTCCTGAAAATACAATTCTGACTTTTCTCGTAAAATATGCTTTACCGTTTGCAGTCAAGGATATGTTTTTCATTGCGTTTGGCACAACGCTCAGCAGGGCGGAACTTCTTAAAGCTATAGATAATGCTTTTGATTTTTATTTGCTGAATGAACAAGTATATCAGAATTTTATCGCTCCGAAAAAATACAACAAAAAAGCTCTGCTTGAGTGCAGAGCAAAAACAGAATTAGTTGAGCTTCTTATAAAAAATACTGGGTTACTTCAAGTATCAGAATCTGTGCCTCATATTCTTAATTTTGCACATCAGTATTATCGTGATTATTTTGGTGCAAGATATGTGCTGAATATGATAGTTGCAATTGAAAAAGCGTATGAATATAATGGAGCAGAAAAAGCAGAAATGTACGGCGAAATGGGTTTAACAGATGTCTGGTATGGTGGTTTTTCGTGCTGCGAAAGTGACGAGGTATACCGCTTGGTAGGAGAAATATGCGGCGACTATATGAATACAAATGGCAACTTCAGTTCAACTGTTCTTGATACACTCATTGATAGTGTCCGTGACTACGAATCATACAGAACAACTGAAAACATCATAAAAACAATGAGTATTGTGCGAAATAACGTCATCTGCAATGTTGATTTCAGCGGATTAAAACTTCCTGTTTTTATGAAAGACGGTATCAGTTTTAGTGATGATGGTAAATTTCCTTGTTCTTTTAGTGGTTGTTATGTGTTTGACTGGAACTGTTATAATCTTAATTTCAAAAATTGTGATTTCACAGGTGCAAAATTTGAAACTGCTGAATATAGACATATACTGTATAAACAGATGGCAATAATATAAATTAAGCTTACTGCCGCCGATCTGGCGGCAGTTGTCGTATGGCGATATATTTATTTGTCACATTTCCCAATGAAGAAGTTTGTTCCTTGTACTCTGTGACGAAAAATGAAGTGGTTATGTGGAATTAATAAAATGCACATTAATACAATAAGGATATGTGATATAATTAAAATATACAAATTAGGTGTGATTAATAACAAACGTCCTCTGAATCGTCAATAAATTGAAAGAAAAAATGATAAGAGCGTTTATTTCGCATTTGTAAATATATATTATTTATATGAAATAACAAAAAGGAGTTGTTGATATGAAATTCAAACATACGGTTGACCTCATATACTTTCTGAGAGAAATATATGACTTATACGAACATACAGATTATAGTCCAATAATTGCACATAAAATTGCTGGATACCCTGGGTTATTAGGTACTGGTATACCAAGAAAAATATGTGATACTGTCACGGATGAAAAACATGATATAATAGCGAATCTGTTATATCGAGGATATTCAAGATATGTTGGTACTGGATCTATTACAGGATTACCATTAAGCCATGATGAAGAAAAAGAGTATCTTAAAATTATGGGTTTAATAGCGGAATCTGTTAAAAACGACATTGATGACCAAGAGCTTTGTGATTCGATGATTGAGTATGTGAAATCTACAGAATTTTATAGAGAAAAATATGGAAATGATTTGTAGAAGAATAAATTTTCATTAAGTATATTTGAGGAGATGCCCTTATGTTTAAACTGAAAGAACCCGAAAAATGTAAAAAGTGTCCGTACAAGCTTGGGATAATAAAAACAATTGAAAATCCCTGTATTGCGTGCAGAAGCTCCGGACGAAAAACACATCCTTTTCCCGAACCGACTATAAAAAGAGAAGATAAAGGCAGGTGAGAATATGTACGCTTTTACATATGGCCACTTCCTAAAAAATTGATGTAGAAACGAGGTGAGAAGATGGTTTATGTTATGTCTGATATACATGGTAATCTTGAACGATTTGAGTCAATTATGCGACAGACAAACCTCAAAGAGGAAGACACGCTGTATATTCTGGGAGATGTTATTGACCGCTATCCCTATGGAATTAAGCTGTTGCGAAGAATTATGAAAATGCCCAATGTAAAGATGCTTTTAGGCAATCATGAATATATGATGATGCAGGCAATCGGTCATTGTAAAGACGCTGCGGAAGAAAGAGAAAAAGCTGACTATGACGACCTGCGTCATTGGTATGGAAACGGCGGAGATGTTACCCATAATTATCTAAAACATATCCGCAAGGAATATCGTGCTGAAATATTTGAATATCTGAATAATCTTCCGCTGAATTATGATGTGACTGTAAATGGTGTGAAATACAAGCTTGTTCATGCTTCTCCGGTGGAAAATTTCTATGTGAGGTATTGGACACGCTACCGCTATGACAATGAAAAAGAATTTGCGGTTTGGGAACGGTGGGATGAAAATAAGCCTATTCCCGATGGTTTTACATTGATTTTCGGTCATACTCCTACAGTTTATTTTCACAATAAAAAATTATGGGAAATATGGAAAGATGAACGAGCCATTGGTATTGACTGCGGCTGTGGCTATGAACAAGGCCGCCTTGCTTGTCTGCGGCTTGATGATATGAAAGTGTTCTACTCTGAAAAGCAATCTGAATAATTCTATATCAATCTTTGTTTTATCATCCGCTCCTATTGGAGCGGATGATTATGTAAATGCGGCTATGCAAATAATTACACAGCCGCATGAATAAAGAAAATGCAGTAAATACAGATATTTCGTCATATGCGAAATCGACAATGTATTTACTGCAAGGGATTTTATATATTAGTACATTCTCCTCTCGATTATTCGTGAGGATTTTTTTGTGTGACAAACGTACTATTATTTAAATTCTGTAATACAATTGCTCTATACTTATACCCTGTAATTATATATATTAACTAATATAGTGCTTATGATATGTGACAAAAGAGGAGCATGAGTATACAGGATTAATATTTTGTAAAGGAGAATTTTTTATGAAAAATTCAAAACCCAGAACAGTACTCAAACCCATAAGAATCCCTGAGAAAGTTGTAAAGGAGATTGAGCAAGAGGCTTCATCAAAAAACACTACATTTTCTGATATTGCAAATTATCGCTTACAGCATCACCAGAATCCATTAACACCAGAGCTTCTTGCTAAAATTCAGGATATCTCTAATCATGCCATAGAAGCTGTAAAAAACAATTCACTTACAATGGCTAAAACAACAGAATTGGAGGTTTCGTTATTATGGAAATATTTAAAATAATTCTACATACTCACGGTGGATATCCATATATCAATAGCGGTGCTAATTATGCTATGGATGGCAGACAGGTTCTTACTAAAGGATTTGGTATAAATCAGTATGATCCAGCAATTGCAGCTATGCAATTCAAAAAGACAGCGGAATTTTTCAATAATGAAGATAAAACGCCGCTATTTCACTATATGACTTCATTCACAGCGGAAACAGCTCCAACTGCTGAAAAAACTATGGAATTAACAGAAAAAATCTTTGATGAACTTACTCAAAACCACCTTGCATTAATTAGTATACACAATGAAGTGAGAGCAGATTCAGATTTTCACTCTCATACGTTTATGAGTCCAACAAATTACGAGAACGGCTCAATGTTATATGGTGATAATGCAACTATATTTGCTTTGGTTCAGCGTATGGCGAATATTACGCGACAGCCCACAAAACTATTTGTAAGAAAAGAAAACGGGAATGAATGGGAACATAATAAAGTTTTCTATCCTAAAAACTACGATGAAAATGAAGAATAAATAGAGCCTCATAAATATCTGCCTACACCTCGGAACATTCGTGTGTATTTTTGCAAATATTTCCAAAATATCACTTGATTTTTACATGAATATATGATATAATATTACCAAAAATAACATGGGAGGTTTTTATGTATCGTAAAATAACTGAATATCTAACAGAATGGAAGGAGAGTCCTAACCGTAAACCGCTTATTCTTCAAGGTGCAAGACAGGTTGGAAAGACTTATGCTTTACTTGAATTTGGTCGAAACAATTATGACAACGTAGCATACTTCAATTTTGAAACTAATCCAAGAATTGCAGATACGTTTGCAGAAAACATAAGCCCATCATATCTTCTTCCGATACTTTCTCACATTGCTGGAACTACTATAGTTTCTGAAAAGACGCTCATCATACTTGATGAAGTTCAGCTTTGCGAACGTGCGTTGACTTCTCTTAAATACTTTTGCGAAGAAGCTCCACAATATCATATAATCGTTGCCGGAAGCTTGCTTGGAGTTGCTGTAAACCGTAAGCAGTTCTCTTTTCCTGTTGGTAAGGTCGATATAAAAACTATGTATCCTATGGATATGGAAGAATTCTTGCTTGCTATGGGAGAAGTTTCTCTTGTCAAGGAAATATACAAACATTATGAAGAAAACACACCTATGCCAAGTGCTTTACACGATGCAGCAATACAGTTATATCGTCAATATCTTATCGTTGGTGGTATGCCTGAATGTGTTCAGCAATTTGTTCAGACTAAAGACTATCTCCTTGTTCGTCATACACAAGATACTATTTTACTTGGTTATCTTGACGATATGAGCAAATACAATTCAACCAACGAAATTAAAAAAACACGTCTTTGCTATGATAATATCACCGTTCAGCTCTCTAAAAAGAATACCCGCTTCCTATATAAGCTTATAAAGAAAGGGGCAAGAGCTTCGGAGTTTGAGAATGCTATCGAATGGCTTAGCCTTTCAGGTATCGTTTCTCAGGTTTATAGAGCTGAACAGATAAAAAAGCCTTTGGAGAACTACAAAGATATTGATTCTTTCAAGATTTACGTTTCTGATCTTGGACTGCTCTGTGCCAAGAAAGATCTCAACGCAAACGATGTATTGTACATGGTTGATGATATTAACGAATTCAAAGGCGGTATGGCTGAGAACTACGCTAACAACCAGCTTGTGATGAATGGTTACCGCACTTACTACTGGGAATCTGACCGTGGAGCTGAAGTTGATTTTGTCATTCAGCGTGATGGCAAACTGATACCCATTGAAGTTAAAAGTGCTGACAATACTAAAGCCAAAAGTCTGCGTGTATATATGGATACCTACAAGCCAGATTATGCTATTAAATTATCAGCCAAAAACTTCGCCTTTGAGGATAATAAAAAGATTGTGCCATTGTATGCGGCGTTCTGCATATAAAACAAAAAATGAAATAAAAAACTAATGTCTGCATGGAAATAAAAAATATCAGATAAAAATAGCCTGATTTCCATTCCATTTTACGCTTTTTTAAAGAAATTTTTTTCAAATCCATGCAGACATTCCATTTTTATAACTCTTACGATTAATCTAAATTACAAATTTCAAAAAAAGAAGCAACAAATCATGTTGCTTCTAATTAATATTATCTTTTAATTTTCTGCTGTTTCAGCATTTTACGTTAGTATTTCAAGTCTAAAAAATAATTTTGTTGTTCGTTAAAGCAGTCAATCACTTCAATTCGCGAATACCGTTTCGTACACATTTCTCCATTAACATCTTCGAGATTTCCAACTACAAGACATTTCTTTTTCGGTAAATCTCCAATTAATTTTACAAACAGATGTGCCGGCTTCAATCCAAGTTTATCAACACAAGCTTTGGCATCATCACCATCGTTTAAACCAAAAATCAACTTTACTGCGGACTGGTTTAAAATACTCAACTGTTTAGGTTTAAGCTCATGTGGAGCCTGGAGAATTGAGATTAGTGAAATTCCATTTCCCCTTCCTTTTTCCATAATATTACTTAGTGCACTTCCCTTACCATAAGTCAGTTCATGAATTTCATCAATAATAAGTGTGGTATTCATATCTTCATCATACACAATTAAATCGTATAACAAGCTTAAAAAGTCCTCTGTATTTTGATCATATTTTCTGGTGCGAAAAACAATGATTTTGTGGTTTTGATTCGCATATAAAAGTATGTTTTTGAGTTCATATGCTGCATGAATATCGCTGATTTCAATACATTCAATGCTATTATCATAAAATTCTTTAGAAAATCCATGTGATAACATTTTGTTTTTTGAATTACTATTACTAAAATCAAAATAAATAACATTTTCACCATTCATATATCTCGCAAGAGCAATTATATTTCCTGCCGTTGATTTGCCTGTGCCTGAATCACCCATAATCAAAATATGCTTATTCGTAAGATCTGGGTGGTTAGAACTAATGAATACGTTCTTACCAGCATCATCAATACCTATTAAAATCCTTGCGTTATCATGCTCAATGCATGGGATAAAGTTGAATACACCACCCTTGATTTTCAAAAGATTTTCATCATTTATCAAAGTTCTTTTGAGTGCAGTTACGTACTGTCGTCCATCATAAAAACGATCGTATAGTGTTACCTGTGTTTGCAAATCACAACCGGACTTAAGTAAATGGGATTCATCCAAAGCCTTTCTGACAGCACATGGAGTTGCTGACAGCTTTATTTTTTCAGAAATTTTATTAAATGCTTCTTCAGTAAAATACAGATATTCTGAATCACAAAATACTGGCGGAACACATTCCCTGCTCGCCACTGCTTTACTAAGCTGCGAATGAACAAGTAAATCTATCTCCTCTTTTGATACCATATCATTAAAAACGATTGTAAACTCTTTTGAAAGCTGTCCTTCGCAACATGATATCTCCGATTTTTTTGCTAAATCCTTCAAAAAAATTTCCATTTCAGTATAACTAACAACACTATTAGATACAAAGGAAAAAAATTCGTAAATAACCCTCGTCATTGCAAGCAATATAGAAGTGAATAACATATTGTCATTATTTAACTCGTTTCTAAGATCTGATTTATCCCTCCAAAATAAAAATAATTCTGTAAATCTTTTCTTGAAATCCGCTTTTTCAGAACATATTCTGTTCACAATTTTTTTATCAAAATTATAAACTGTAGAAATTAGTTCGTTGCAAGGCACATCGTTTAATCTTAAATCTGATGCATTCAAAAGAAAGGCTTCTTTTTCTCGTATTTGCTGACCTAAACAATCTGAAAGCACGCAAAATAAATAATTATTGTTCCTTTTTCGTTCCATATTGCAAATCCTGAAACCTTAGGCAGTGGTCCTTTTTCACATAATTTTTTTCTGATTAATTCGCATACATATCGATTCAATTCTTTGTTAGATAAATTGATATTAAAACACAATACTCCTTGTTTTCTCATTTCACCTACAATATCACCATCTGTATACTGTTCATTTGTTAAAACAAGTTTAAAATTACCTCGACTCTGCTCATTCAATTTATATTCGCCTATAATGCAAAGAATATCACCATATCCATTAACACTTGTGAAACAAAAATCACCAAGAACCTTGCACATTTTTTTATTGCTTATCTCCACATTCGGTACACTGTAGAATTGAGATAACTGTCTTTCTGTGCTTTTAATACGTTTTTCTTGCTTAAACAAACATGTGACACAAGAATCATAATCATCTTCAACAACAGAAAGAGGTTCTACTGAACGTAATTCTTCTGTTTTTCCGCTCACGTTGTTATTCACGCCAAAAAAATTATCATTTTCAAGTGGAACAATTTCTCTTTGAACACACTGCTGAGTAAATGTATTCATTGCACAATTTGCTACATTCTGCCCCCCATAAAGTCCTGGCTGCTGAATAACCTGAGGATAATTAGAATTTGAATTGTACACAGCAGGATCTTCAATTGTTGGACTGTATGCTTCACTATGGCTTTCATAGGTAGGGCATAGTTGCCCTTGAAATCCATATCCGTCATTATATCCATTGTAATTTTCAGGAATTATACCATTGGTGCATTTAGCCGCAGTATATTTATAATTATTACTTTCAGAACCTATAATGCGACTATCTTCACATTCTAACAATGGATTTTTCATGTTAAAATTTCTATCTACAATCTCAGACCACGAAAGTTGATTGTCCTCATTTGTCATATTAAAATTTCTGTCCACAATCTCGGACCACGAAAGTTGATTTTCCTCATTTGTCATATTAAAATTTCTGTCCACAATCTCGGACCACGAAAGTTGATTGTCCTCATTCGTCATATTAAAATTCGGAATAAACTGTCCGCTAAAATAACTCATAATAATCTCCTTTATATTTATTTTTTGAATTTATTATTTTAATTATATCCAAAGAGGCTTTACAGCCCTCAATCTGTTATACTGCCTGTATATTATTTTCCAAAAGCTTTGCAACCGCTACAGGGCTTGCCCCGCGACGAATTAATATACTTGCTGTATATTTCCGCGGTGCATGCGGCGTTACTTTTTTAGGAAGTCCTGCTTTTTGAACGCACTTTGCAAAATCCGCACGAAACTTATCAGGAGTGATATATGTGAAACCTATGTCGCTGACGGAACTGATGATAAAATATTCATCCATAAACTGAATTCCAAGTTCTTGAGCGATAAGCTGATGTTCCGACTTAAGTGCATCAAGTGCTGCAAGCACACCATATGTCACCGGCACCTGTCGCACAGAACTATCAGTCTTTGTATCGGAAACCTTTACCTCTGTTTTTGAACCCTTTTTCTTTTCAGCGGCATCATCGAATAGATATTCCCGTTTTAAAGCTTTCGATATACTAAGCACATTAACACCTTTGACTTCTTTGAGATCTTTCCACTGCAAAGCAAGAAGTTCGCCAATACGAAGCCCCACACCTAGCACAGCTATTGCTGTGCGCATAGTTTGAGTTTCTGCTGATTTCAGAAGTCTATCAAACTCCTCCTCTGTAATAAGAGGCCTCTCTCTTGTTTTCTTTTTTGGAAGTCGTATCCCCTCGCAAGGATTATAAAAAATAAGACGGCTTCTTACTGCCTGTGAAAAAACAGCCTCTAAGAAAGTCATTAGGTTTGCTATTGTTTTACCGCTCAACCCCTTTTCGACAAGTTCATTGACGAAATCCTGTATGTGGTCAGCGTAGATACGACCGATTTTCATCTTTCCAATATTGCTATCAGCAATATAGTTCACATTGTAACCATAATAATTTTTCAAAGTTGCAGGCTTAACATAGGGCTTGCAATAACGTTCAATGTAGCAACGAGCAAATTCTTCAAGTGTTACATCGCCATCTGTTATAGGCATACCCTGCATTTCCTTAACCTTCAACTCATCCAACCAATGGTAACAATCAGCCTTATCCCACGAATAAAAGTAGAGTCTTTTTCCATGAAACATCCTTGAGGCTTGAAATCTTCCATCTTTGCGCTGTACAACAGATCCTTCACCGTTGCGGCGACGTCTAAAGATTTTTCTTTTAGCCATTCGTTTCACCATCCTCAATTATATTTTCCTCAATAAATTTAGCAATTTCACTCTCCGGTATGAGATAGCGTCTACCGTTTTTAAAGTACTTAATTCTCCTTTCTTTCATCAGCTGGTAAAAACGAGTTCTTCCGATGCCCAGCAGTTCCCACGCCTCGCGGGGAGTATAGATTTTTTTCTCCATTTTATCATCCTCCTTTAGATATGGAGGACATATTTCGAAATATGTCTTTTGGTGGACAGTAATTCCGGCCAAGAATTACTGTTTATGAAATAAGCGAGGATATGTTTAATTATAATACTTAAACGTTTAGATTGATTTTCGTAAACGAATATGATATAATAATACCAGGTATCCTCTAATAACATTTTGAGGTAACACTGGTAACATGTCAATGATAAAATTGGTAACATCGGTAACTTTTTTTGGAGGGATTTAAATGTATAAATTATGTGGCGGAACATTATTCGTGTTACTCTTGCATTCAAGTAAAACAAAGAACGAAACAAACTTTCTATGCGATATTTTAAAAATATTTTACCCTAAATTGTATATCAATTCATCTAATATAAAAGTAAAAAAAGACAAATTCAAAAGATGTAAGGAACATTCAGAGCTTGCAACCCCTTTTGAAAATTCTTCGCTGCAAATAAAGCTAACTAATGATATCAGTAATTATTATGACGAACTACTTAAAAGAACATCTGATTTAATAACGAATTATATAGATACTGATTCCGATTTGCATAAGGAAGAGCTATTAGTAAAAGCTGTTATTGAAGTTATCGAACAAGATGAAAGTATCCCAAACAATCAGGTGTTTTATATTCTACCTAATGGAAAAGCAGTTACCAAAGAAAAACTTATTTCCATAAAGAAAATCTATTTCCCCTCATTTCTTCTTGGTATTCTTTATTATGTAATAATAAATATAAAAGACAACAAAGAGGGGGCGGATACGTATGATGAATGGTGTCCAAAGCCTAATTCTGGAACCAAACGCAAGTATACAGCGAATATAGGTGAAAAAAGCAAGAAACAAGTTGTGCTTGTAAACACTCCTGATGAATATGATTATTATGAACTATTGGATTTGGCTGGAGAACTGATTAAATTTTACATAAAGCGTATACCAATTAACGACGAATATGATATAGCAACGACAATTATTGTCATTACAGATAATATTGATGAAGCTGAAAACGATAATTATCTGGAGTTTCGTACTGTTTCGAATGATAATAAAAAAATTAATGGTTTTATCAATAATTGCAACAAGTTAATATGTTCTGCCAAGAATCATCAAAGTAGCAACGAAAAAAATGAGTGTTTATTAGGGCGTGTTAAGTTAAATTTTTACGATAATTGGTTATCTTATCCACATAAATTTGCTGACGACTCGATACAAATATGGTTTGATTTTATTCTTGATAAGATTTACAATAGTAAAATAATAGATATTAATAATATAACATTAGATAAAAATAATATAAAAAAAGCCCCTCCAGTGCGTATTAAGCCTAATGTTTCAGCTTTATTAAAATCATTATCTTCAAAATATCCCAAGCCTAATATCAGATATATTGATATCAAAAAAGAACAGAACTCCACCCAAAGCAAATCTAAGTGAAAAACAGTAAAAAATCCCGTCAGAGCCATTTATAGTGGTTCTGACGGGATTTATATAATCAAAGCATAAACGTAATCAAAATCGGAATACTAATTTAACAGTAAGGTTAAAAGTTCCGAAATCGGCATTTCATATTGACTTTAAATAATAAATGTGATATAATTTATATAGAGATTCAAAAAGAGAGAGGTGTTTTCAATGGTTGAACGTAAAGAATATATGGAAAAAATAAAAAAATGGCGTGAAAAAGATGTAATCAAGGTTGTGACAGGAATACGCAGATGTGGAAAATCCACTTTGTTGGCACAATATCGTGATTACCTCATTGGCACAGGTGTATCTTCCGAACAGATAATCTTCATAAACTTTGAAGACCTTGAATTTGAGGAGCTTCTGGATTATCACAAGCTTTACAGCTATATCAAGGAAAGACTGATTCCTGACAGATACACATACATTTTCCTTGATGAAATTCAGAAAGTGGAAAGCTTTGAAAAGGCAGTTGACAGCCTTTACATCAAAGAAAAAACAGATATATATATCACAGGCTCAAATGCATATATGCTGTCAGGCGAACTTGCAACTCTGCTGTCGGGACGATATGTTGAAATTTCTATGCTTCCTCTTTCATTTTCGGAATATTGTCAACTGAAAGAAAAGAATAATTACGATGAGCTTTTTGCTGAATATATGCAGAATGGTGGCTTTCCGTACATTGCACAAATTGATGATTCAAAGGAAAAAGCGGATATGTATCTTGAAGGTATATACAATACTATCATTATCAAAGACATTGAAGAAAGACAAAAACGCCGTGAAAATGATCCTAACAAGCGAAAAATAACTGATTTATCGCTTTTAAGAAATATTGCGAAATTTCTCGCAAGTTCAGTAGGAAATCCTGTTTCTGTAAAAAGTATATCCGACTATATTACTTCATCAGGCAGAAAGGTAAGTGCCAATACTGTAAATGATTATCTCGATGCATTGGTAGAGGCTTTTATCTTCTATCCTGTCGAAAGATATGATATTGTAGGAAAACAAACTCTGAAAATGAATCAGAAACTATATATTGTAGATACAGGAATACGTCGTTATCTACTCCCACGTCGGAATTACGATCTTGGATTTTCTCTTGAAAACATTGTATTTCTTGAACTATTACGACGAAGCTTTAAAGTGAATATCGGCAAGGTTGGTCTGACTGAGGTTGATTTCATTGCCGAAAAAAATAATCGTTTACACTATTATCAGGTAACTGCATCACTTATAGATGAGAGCACATTTAAAAGGGAAATTACCCCGCTGCAAAACATATCTGATAACTATCCCAAAACTATTCTCACCCTTGACCGTTTTACTCTCGGTGACTATGAAGGCATTGAAGTTGTCAATGCAATTGACTGGCTGTTGAATAATTGATTTTAAGTTTACTGCGGCATTGTGCCGCAGTATAATTATTTCTAAATTTGGCAATAAAGTTTTTTATGCTGTATATATGCTGATATAGTCAGGACATTGATTTTATCAAAGTATGTTAATACAGTCATATAGATAATCTGTCTTCTGTTCAGGAGTATAATCGCTGTGACCTTTCATCCAAACAAATGTAAGCCGCACTTTCATACGTCTTACGGAACTATTCGTTTATCAGCTTTTCAATAATCAGTATTGCACATCTGATATATTGATGCTTTTTTATATCACATATATGGATAATTTTCAATATGTAGTCGAAACATCTTCTTGTATCTTGACGCAAATGGAAGGATTATGGTATAATAATCTTGTAAGCTGAGACACCATTACTGAAGAAGGAGAGACGTTTATGCATCATAATCTATTATTTGATCTTGATCAGACCCTACTTGATTTTCATGCTTCAGAACATATTGCATTAAAAATTATCATGGAGAGAAATCATCTTGTGTTCAAAGAAGAATACTATCATTTCTTCAAGCAGGTCAACAAATCACTTTGGCTTGAGTTTGAAAAAGGTAATATTTCAAAAAATGAGCTATTTGAGAAAAGATTCAAACGACTGTTTGAGGAATGCGGATGTGATACAGACGGGATAAATCTTCTGAATATAAATAGTGATTTCATAGATTGTATGTCTCAGAATGGTGTATTAATGACAGGTGCACTTGAGTTTCTTCAAAAAATCATAGACAACGTGCCAGATACAAGAATCTATATTATTACCAATGGCGTCACCAGAAATGCGATGGGAAGAATTGCTTCTACAGGTCTGAAAAATTATATCAGCAATGTATTTGTTAGCGATTCAATCGGCGTGTCTAAGCCCGCACGTTCATACTTTGATGCTGTAAAAAACTCTATTAATGAACCTGATGAAAGTTACCTTGTCATTGGCGATTCTCTTTCATCAGATATGCTTGGTGCTAAGAATTCAAATCTTGCAAGCTGCTGGTTTATGCCTGAAGGAGATATCGAAGAAAAAGTGAAAGAATATGAAATCAACTACATAGCTTCGTCCTTTGATGAACTATATGAAATAATACGGAAATGGGCTTTAGTTTCATAATCTTAAGGATTATGGTATAATGATGATATACAAACACAAATTAGAAAGCCGGTAAAAAGCTATGATAAATAAAAATTTGATTATAAATGGGCAAAGAATCACAAAAGAAGAGGATATCACTACTTTCTTTCATAAAGACCATTTTTCCTGCAACATAGACGATTATTGTCTGGAAGTTGAATTTTCACCGGATGGAAATGCGTTTATCGGATGGCTTAACGGTGACGAGGAAATATGCTATTTTGACAACGGAAGCGGAAATACTGAGAGTGTCGCTCTACGAATCAACATATGTCCTGAAGAGCGTATGATGTGTTACGATCCAACTGCTTTAAAAGAGATTGTTTTGTACTTTTGTGAATCTGGACAGCGCAATCCCAGATATCATTGGATACAGGATGAACTTTAATATATAATTTCAGCTCTTACCTGAAAGAGTAAGTACTGATTCCAGCAAAATTCTGAGTAGTAACACCCCTGTGTTTACTACCATTTTTACAACTACTCGCTTTTAAAAGCCGATATATTGCCGCAAACACCACCCGTTAAGTGCGTGGTTTGGATGTCAAAAAAAGACATATCCCAAAAATTATCTGCATTTATTGCCTATCGCAATAAATGACAGTATCAACCCTCCCCCCTTTTTACTGTATTTGAAAAGACATCTACGCAGTAAATTTGGCTTACAACCAATCTGCACAATGAGATGTATGTGCGGATTGGATAACAGAGAGGTTGGTATACTGTCATTTGGTTGTCATTCGTTAAAATGTACAAAGTGGAAACAAATCCATAAAGTGCTATGAATGACTTAAATTATGAAATACTATAACAAGGAGGAGACTAATGGATAATTCAGAAATAATAGTGAACAATAGTGACCAAATTGATGAACTCTTATTCAGTATTATGGATTCATCGGAATTCAAAAACGTCCAATTTCTTATTTTAACAATACGAAGACAGTATTTAAGATTTTTATCCACACTAAAATCCAGCGGATTTAAGATTCCTCCTTTTCTAATTCCACTAACTTGTTTTGTTGACCGAACTATAGAAGAACAAAATATAGAATTAGAAGAAATACTTAAGTACATGATTCTATTTGAACTTCAAAATGACTTTTCAAAGGGCTGGGTTTACTATTTTTATACTTGCTTTATAAATCCAAAGTGCGATGGATCGTCCATACAATGCAGCAGAGAAACGTTTATACATATCTTTACAGGTTTTGTTTTAGACTTCTTCAAATCAACGCAATCATTGGACATTAATGAAATTGTCCGACAAGAAGATCAGATTTACCCTACTAACCAATATGGTCTATCTGTTGTTAACAGTGTTGAATTTAAGACAGATTACTTTATTTTTGATGGGAAAGCCTATCTGTACAATCTATTAACTAACACAAAACAGTTAAGGTTTGAAGATGGAATGCCTGGCTTTGCAAGAATAATTACTGATCAAGTCAAAGATGGTGACATTTTATTAAGATTGGACGAACGCTTGGCATTACCTAAAGATCAAGCTATTAGTTATTCTTCTGCAAACTTTGAAAAATATAGAGGACCTCAGTTCCATTTTCAAAAGAGAATATTCACCGATATTAAAACGATCATAGTCCATATTTCTCCTGAAACTTCTAATAAACTATTAATGGTTATAAAAAAAGACTATGATTGCAAAAATAATAAGGCGTTTCTACATATAGAAATCGAAACTCTTCCAGTTGTTAAGGATAGCCATTCCTCTCCCGTCATAACAACATTTCTTCATGGAATGTACTATTTGGAAGACGACTGTTTTACTCATATTGATTACACTAAAAACCAGTATTCAGTTGAAGATTATTTGATAAAGCACTCTGATAGTGTTCCAGATAAACCAATTGATCTATACACAGAACGAAAGGAGCTTCACTATAAGATTTGGTGTATAGAAAACGGGACATATTCGAGAGAAATCTGGTATCAATTGATGATTGCTTCATTACCGGAAGAATATCAAACATTATTAAATGAAATATTGGCGTAAAAAACAAGAATTGGATGTATGCAATAATTCGTTTTTCAACATTATTATATTATTTCCTTATGTCGTATTAAGAGGCAATAAAACATTATGAATGGAGGAATTATGTTTCACTATTTCGTTGATTTATCAAACAACTCATTTGTTTTCAAAGAGCAAGTTAGTGATGAAAAATATAATATTATTTCATCACATATAGAACGTATTTCCGCATTAAAGTGTGATGACGCAAGGTTCAAAATTATTGAACATTCTTACAATGACTTTATTGTTACCATAAACAGAATAATAGCAGGCGAAAAAGCATTGGCTACAAATGGTACTTTAACTTCTAAACTTACAGGTTTCCTTTCATGCGTGAGAAAATATCTTGATAATTGGGAAACGTACATTAAAACTATTTACGGAAAACAATCAATCGAAGCACAGATTTTCTCAACTGAAACAAGTTTCATATACGATAATAATCCCGAATACTGTTTTATGTATCGTTTAAGAAATTATGATCAGCACTGCGAAATTGTATTTTCTAGTTTTACAGAATCTGCGAATCCCGACGGTACTATCTCTCGAGTCGTTCTTGTAAATAAGGCAAAACTTTTAAATTCACCTTTCAAGGGGTGGAAACAGGTGGATCTTGATTTCATCAGTACTCTTGATGACAGTTTTGATATACTTCCAATCATAAAAAAGTATTATGATTGCTTGAAGCAACTCCATTCTCAACTTCTTCGGATTCACTTCAATAAGGAATTGTTCAATTCTTGTTCTGCTATTCTTGAAGAAGCCAATAGATTTGAGAATGAAAATGGAATCGAAATTCTCTCTTCTGAAAATGAATTAAGTGAGATAATGGCGGCTCAAGACAGTAAAACGTTCCATTCTACTCACCTCTTTAACCCAGAATGTAAGGTGTTACTAAGTCAGTTGCTGAAAGAGAATTCTCAAGCATTTCGTATTTTTGTAGAAGGAGCTGAATTGTGTGCTCGATTGCAGGGTATTGATTGCGAAGAATCAAGCGAAAAAATGGAATTGTTTACTTCACCGACGTGCCATTCTACTATTATCGATGGAGCACCATATATAAGGATTAAATGCCATATTCTTTTTGAGAAAGGCGCTTTGGTTATTTTCGCTCATGCAGGGTTATACACCAAAGAGAACAAGAAAATGCTTGACGAATTCTGTAAATATATTGAAACGCTATCAAAAGTATAAACAAAAAATCCCCCTCACCAAGCAGGATCATTACTTCCTACCTGATGAGGGGGACAATATCATTTTATTCACTTTTCAATACTAATCGTAACTCCAGACTTGACCATAATATTGTGAAGTACACAGCTTTATTTATGTAATTATATTTCATCTATTCTTTAAGCTACATTTTTCTTATATGGATTAACAAAAGTTTGATGTTCTCCAAGTTCAATCCCAAGCGCTGCTGCCTGTCCCAGCTTTTCAGCTGAAGGATACCAATTATTTGGGAGATTACGTACAAATCCATTTACTTCAAATGGCACCCCATTGTTTATTGGTGTATTTGGAATGACAGTTTCTACATTAACAACGTTAGTTACTTCAGGGATTTTCTCAATAATCGGTTGTGAGTCAATTATTGGAGCCGTGTTCGCAACAGTCTTACTCTTTTTTATGAGTGCGATAAGTACATCCTTGTTTTTGAACACAAGAACACCAATGCCAACTGCAACCACAACTCCACCGATAATAAGAACTTTTTTCTTGTTACGCTTCCACCAAGACATTTCCGTATTATTTTGATTATTCATAGATATTCCTCCTCCAAATTCAAGCAACAGCGATTACTGTTACCAATGTTCGTGCGTGTCCCTTGTTTCCCATAAAAAGAAAAGCAAACCCGTTCATGATACGTACTTGTGAAGAACTGTACAGATGAGTGATATGCTTTATATACCACTCGTATTCGGCATCAGTCATATTTTCTTCACTCCTTCCTTCATACCGTGCCGTTTTGATCATATGTTGCCAGCTTCTAAAGCCGTCATGATTGACAACTCGTTCCTCAAGTCGTTACATTGCATAATGTGTGATCTCAATTTGTTTCCGTAATGTGCGGTTCTTCATATTTCACCTTCCTTTATGTTGTAAGCTTATTATAGCAATTCTAGAATAATTCGTCAATTGAATTTGGGACTGATAAGTCCCATTCACAACAACGCAGCTATTTCAAGTGTTTTGTGTTCAAGAAGGAATACTCCGATCTCCTCAATAGTGCTTAGACCAAGCTTGAATCCTGCTAAAAAATCAGCAACAGTTAGCTCGATTTGACTTCCCGAAGAAAGTGTAAATGTTGCTTTATCAATACCAATGCCGTCAATCTCTCTATAATCTGTGTCATAGCTACATTTATAAGTATCTGTGACCTTGTAATAAGACAAAACATCATATGGATTATCAAATATCATTTCGAGGTTGCGGATATGTGACTGTCCTAATCTGAGATTATTGATAAGTGTGTTTATTTTTTCTTGTGCTTTACAAAAAGCTCTCACTCTTAATTTTACAATTCCTTTTCGATCTGATTTTGAGTTCTCAATTGCTATTTCAATCTTTTCGATTGATTCATATTTCTCCTCTAGTTTATCTGAGACTTCACCGAAGAGGTCATGATAATCTTCTGCTGAAAGATAGAATCGCATAAACCTGCTTTGATGTGATACATACAAAGTATATTTCCCGTTCACATAATCCATAAGATAGTATTCACCTAATTCCGGAACTGAATAATTGTATGTTTCATAGAATACATGAAGATCATTTCTTATAACTTTTGCGGATATACGTTCACGATAGTTGCGTGTATCGTTCAATACATTAAGGAGCCGGCATTTTTCAACTTTAATATGATATTTCAGTTTTAAGAAAAAAGGTTTAAGGTGAGGAACACTAGTAATATTAGCAACTTGGATAGGTTCATCTTTTCCTTTAACATACATATACCTATACTCACATTTTATTTTGCTATTTCTCTTATCGTATCGTATTTCATAAATGCAGTTTAACCAGTACTCAGTGTTCTCAGTCGTGCAGACAATCTTCATTCTAGTTGAGAATCTGTTAGTCTTATAAACAAATTCCGTTTCAAGAGATTGATATATATCACCATATATATAGTCTTCTAAATTGTACCGTAAATAATAATCACCATTGTTATCATCAACACATATAAATGAAGTATTTGTCTCCTCCTGAGATTTGGTTCGGTGATCAATAATGTGAAGGGCTGGGAATCCGCTTGATGATAAGACACTATCTATATCTTGAATAGTCAATTGTTCTTCAGCTTGATTTTCGAGTATATCAATCAGTAGATCATCTCTTGTTGCTATATTAGTATCTGCCGCTTTAAGTTGTGGCATCGTTGGGTCATAAGTGTGTATAGCCTCATTTGTCTCATCAGAATTTAATTGAAGCACAGCAGCAATAGCTATAATACAATCGCGCTTCTGATCTGGTTTGTTTTTATTTACTATTTTACGAAACATTTCGTCTCCAATACCTAATTCAACTCCAATATCTCGTTTTGTCAGGTTCCAACCAGTTCGTTCATTCAAAGCCTTCAGCTTCTGATCAAAGAATATCGAAAAAGGATTCTTCTCTCTTTTCATAATATGACATCCTCCATAGTCAATTTAAAAATGATATGCTCAACCGAAACTGTATTCATAATAGCATATAAGCATGAAAAAAGTCAATAGCAATCAGGACTAGTTAGTCCCAAACGTAAAAAACTCCACATCAAGCAGGATCATTACTTCCTACCTGATGAGGGGATTTTCTCTATCTATTCACTTCTCAACACAAATCGTCACTCCCGACTTGAACCGAATTTCCAAGTGTTCGCTGTGTACGGTAACTTTTTCAAGTAGTTTCTTGACCAAAGCATCATCAAACTCTGTAATCTCACTCGATTGAGAACGGATGAATTTTTGAAACTCCTTTATGCGTTTTGTGTGTTCTTTCTGTGCAGCATCGTCAATACTTTATGTTCCCGCTGCAGTTCAGCCATTATCGCTGACAATTCTTAATGTTTATACACATCTAAACTTTAAGGATGATGCCGCAGAACGCCAGTCATAAAATGAACATGACGAGGGATTAAACAGTATAATACTTCTAGATGCGGCTCACCGAGCCGTTATTTTTTTGTCCGTTTGGACTTGATGAAATGGAAGGATTATGGTATAATAGTATGGTACAGAAAAATCGAGATTACGGAGGGATTCGTCTATGGGACATATGATCAGAGCAATCATCGGAAAAGACCATGTCATTCGATCAATAGCGGAATGCTGGGTATATGCTGAAATGATAAAGCTTCCACAGGAATTCGCCCTCGTATTTCTGAATGACAACCTATTTGATGATATAGAAGAATTAATTGATCTGAAGAATACCTGTGATTATCCGCATTTGAATTATTTGACAAATTCCGTTATTGAGTTTTTGAAAGTGAGTTCGTTCAAAGGTCAGCTTCTTTATATGGAAACAGACTACTTCGGCAGATATGGAACGCAAGCAGGCGTGATTTTTGAAAACGGTGACATAAAGTGCGAGCCAATGCATGGTGACGGAACAGTCAATCATTTATTGAAGCTATTAGGCGTTAGAAAGCTTTTGCAAAAAGATGAATTTGACACTTTGGAATTATATAAATATAGATATATGGATTAAGTGTAAAGAATACTACCCAAAAATCCTTAGTATTACTCTCGGTGATTATGAAGGCATTGAAGCTGTTAATGCAATTGACTGGCTGTTGAATAGATAATTTATTGATATACTGCGGCATTGTGCCGCAGTATAATAAGCAAAAACGGAGTGTAATCAAAATGACAATATGCGAATTAGAAATACACCTAAAATAGCTCAAAGTTCCAAATAACATCCACTCCATTATGAATGGTGGATTACCTAATGAAATGCTATGGATTACTAATGGGAAAGACAATTGAATAGTATATTATAACGAAAAAGAAAGAAAAAACGTTAAAAAAACAAAAGGAGCACATCAATGAATGAAAACAATGAATTACTCCAAAATATAGATAAACTGCATACGACAGAACTCGGGATTGTAAGAATAAAGAAAAATCTAAAAATACATGATGCTGATGTTGTTGAATTTTGCAAAAACAGAATAAAACATACTGATTGTTTAATCTATAAAAAAGGAAAAAACTGGTACTGTGAGATTGACAATATACGAATAACTGTTAATTCTTACAGCAACACAATAATTACAGCACATCTTATAAAGTGAAATCTCTCAACTGAAAGGAATGATTATATGATACGAATAATGTTCGTCTGCCATGGTAATATTTGCAGATCACCAATGGCTGAATTTATTATGAAAAAACTTGTATCAGATATGGGATATGGTGATGATTTCTATATCGCTTCAAGTGCTACAAGTACCGAAGAAATTGGCAATAGCGTATATCCGCCAGCAAAGGCGGAGCTTGCAAAGCATGGTATCGGCTGCAGCGGTAAAACATCTGTACAACTGAAAAAATCCGACTATGAAAAATACGATTATTTCATTGGTATGGATACAGCAAATATTCGCAATATGAATAGGATTTTCGGCAACGATAAGGACGGAAAAATTTATAAACTCCTTACCTTTGCAGGTCGTGGGGATGATGTGGCTGATCCCTGGTATAGCAGAGATTTTGAGACAACCTACAGAGATATTGATGAGGGATGTCGTGGCTTAATTAAACACATCATGGAGGAATTATGAAAGAAATATTTGAACGAGTAAGTATAAGAAAATATCAGGATAAACCTGTTGAACCTGATAAAATTACGCAGATACTAAAAGCTGCAATGGCTGCACCCTCTGCCGGAAATCAGCAGCCCTGGGAATTTTACATTGTTACTGATAAAGAAAAAATCAGACAGCTTTCTCAAATCAGCCCATACGCTGCTTGTGCTGAAAACGCACCTTTGGTAATTGTTCCATGCTATCGCACAGAGGGATTAAGGTGGAGTGAAACTGTATTGCTTGACCTTTCATGTGCAACAGAAAATATGCTTCTTGAAATAACTTCACTTGGACTTGGTGGAGTATGGCTTTGCGCTGCTCCTTTAGAGGACAGAATGACTAAAACAGAAGCAGTTCTTGAAATCCCGAAAAATCTCCGTGCTTTTGCGGTTATAGCAATCGGATATCCTGTTGAAACACGTAAGCAGCAGTTGAGATTTGATGAAACAAGGATTCATTTTGTAAAATGACAAAAAATGTTGAGGTTAAAATATGTGGCAAGAAGATAATGATAAAATTTTAAAAATATTAGATTGCTTATACGATAAAAAGAAACTCTTTCCAGTAAATTGTCCGATATGTGCAAAAAAAGATGGGCATATATACTTATACAGACACAACATAAACAGTCATTCAGGTGGACTGTGGTTGTGGTGCAGTGCATGTCATCATAGTTCACATTCAAGATATTCGATACCAATTTGGTGGAATAATTTAAATACACTTGATACAGGCAAATTATCAAGTTTCCCAGATTATCTGGAAGAAAATAAAAAAGATATAGATGAATGGGTAAACGAAATTAAACTCAACTACCTAAAATAAAAGAGGTACTAAAATGCTTACAAAAGAAGAACTTGATAAATTAACACGAGAGCAGCTTGTTTCACTGCTGATTGACGATTCTAAAAATGTTATTGCGATGGACGGCGTATGGTTCCAAGCAATTGAAAAGGAACAGGGCATGGATTCTGCTATGCACTTCGATGAAGAAGCTTGGAAAGTGTACACCAAAGCAGAAGCACGCAGAATAAAAAAGTTCCTCGAACTTGAGGAACATTGCGGACTTGAAGACCTTGCACAAGCTTTATCATATCGAATGGTTGACAGACCTAATCCAAGTGAAACTATTATTAGTGGTAATAAACTTATCTACACTATTAAAGTATGCCGTGTTCAGGAAGCAAGAATCCGAAAAGGCATGCCGCTTCACCCATGCAAAAGTGCAGCAGTTTATGAATACAGCGGATTTGCTGAAACTATAGACGACCGTATCAAATGCAGATGTATCAGCTGCTATCCGGACGTTACCGATACTTCATGCTCTTGCTCGTGGGAATTCTGGATTGACGAAGAATGATTTTTAAACACTTTAAATTCAAGCCGTAGATATAGTATTTAAGATAAATTTATCGATATATTTTCTAACAAATATTATTAATTATTTCAATTAGTGTAAAATTGGTGTACTAATCTTTATTCACGTCCAAAATCAAAGCAAAAAACCGTTAGCAATATAGTCTATCCCAGACTTGCTAACGTTTTTTCTATATCATCGAACAACGTATTATAGCCAAAAATAAAATAGGACTATATTAGCAATATAGTCCCAAAAGTTTGTCAATACGTGACGAAATTGATCACCTTGATTTTTTGCCGTTTTTATACACTATCATTGCAATAAAAACTTGCTTTGAAATTTTCAGAGCAAGCTTTTATTATTAAGTATTGTGTGCAGCAGTTGTTATTTTATGTATCACAGTAAAAGAGCCTGCCCTGTTAAGGCAAGCTCTCTTGTTAATATGCAGACTTGATATTCTCCACATACTGCTTCATTTCCTCTTTAGAAGAAATGGTGTGCGTACCATTG
>JAZSEJ010000097.1:0-13502 GCA_045531615.1 Ruminococcus sp. | reverse complement strand
TGCTTTACGCCAAAAACTTTTCCGCTGTCACCCGATACAGAAAGTGTGATATCCTTTTTATCTGCGCTGTCACGGAGAACTCCGCAGGCTTCGTTTGCTATTTCGTAAAGTGAAACATTTTCCTTTGGAAGCTCCGTCTGCTCATCAAGCTGAGAGAGTCTGATAATATCTTCTACAAGGGTTACAAGTCGTGTTGCTTCCTCTCGGATATGGCCTACAAATCTTGGCATATCCTCAGGTTTAACAAGTCCGTTTTCGATAAGCTCCGCACTGCCTGTTATGGACTGAAGCGGAGTTTTAAGTTCGTGTGAAACATTTGCTGTAAACTCTCTGCGAAGTCGTTCAGCATCAGCCTGTTCAGTTATGTCAAAGGCAAGAATTACCGCACCAACCGTTTCGCCATCTGTTTCAATACGGCTTATATCGAACTGATATTCACGTTCGCCAAGCTTTGTGCGTATTTCAGCGTGTCCGCTTGTAAATGCCTTTTCAATTGCAGCGGTTATTTCGTGTCTGCGGTTAATTGTCAGAAATTCATTGCCCACGCACTTTTCATCTGTACCGAAAATCGTTATTGCCGCTGAATTTATGGTGAGAATATTTCTGTTTTTATCAAGCAGCAAGAGTCCCTCACGCATATTTTTTGTTATAAGGTCAAACTCACCTTTTTTACGGTTAAGCTCCGCCGCCTTACGTTCAATTTTCATATTCTGCCTGTGAATACGGCTGAGGAGCGGAGTGATTTCTTCATACGCATCATTCTCCGCTGGATTGTCAAGGTCAAGTTTATTGAGCGGCTCAATTATTTTCTTTGACATCCTGTATGCAAGCACTGTCGAAATGATAACTGCAATTATCAACACAATAACAATCGGGGAAACCATGCCAAGAAGCAATACAAATCCGCTTGCACGATTAACAGATATACGAAGTACTGTTCCGTCTGAAAGAAGCACAGCTTCATAAAGCGTTTTTTTCATAAGAGTTTCGGAGTGGCGTGAACTGCTGCCTTTACCCGTTTCGAAAGCTTCTGCAATTTCCTCTCGGTCGAGGTGATTGTCCATAGCGGATTTATCAGCCTGCGAGTCGAAAAGCACCGTTCCGTCGCTGTCCACCCACGTCAGACGGAAATTTTCCGATTTCAGATTTTCAAGATACGCATTTCCCGACTGCGCTGTGCCCACAGAAGCAATAGAAAGCTCATCTTTAAGCTGATTTATCTGAATATTGGTGAAGTAATCGTATAAAAAAGTCGTTATTATCGCAAGAGTTGCCAAAAGTACAACAAGAGAAGTAACAAAAATAGAACGGAAAATTTTATTTGTCATATCTGCCTCCGAACTTGTAACCAACGTGGCGAACGGTCTCAATCATTTCGCCGTATTTGCCCAACTTCTGACGAAGGGTTCTTATGTGCATATCGACTGTTCTTGTTTCGCCCACGAAATCAGCACCCCATATTTCGTTATAGAGAGTATCCCTTGAAAAGACAAGCCCCACGTTTTTCATAAAAAGTGAAAGCAGTTCAAACTCTTTGTATGTAAGCGAAATCTTTTCGCCGTTTATCGTCACAGTACGCTCGTCAAGATTAAGGGAAAGTCCGCCTGCCTGTAAAATACGGCTAACCGTTTTAGGCTTACAGCGGCGCATAACCGCCTTTACTCTCGAAATCATTTCCATCATTCCGAAAGGCTTTACAAGATAATCGTCAGCACCGAGGTCAAGCCCCTGTACCTTGTCAAATTCAGCACCCTTTGCTGTTGCCAGTATTACGGGAATATCAACATATTCCGCTGTGCTTTTCATTATTTTCAACGCTTCAATACCGTCAGTCCCGGGGAGCATTACGTCAAGAATTACAAGGTCGGGAAGTTCAGTTTTAAGGGCAGACAGAAAACTGTCGCCGTCCTCAAAGCCTTTCGCCTCCAGTCCTGTTGACTGTAAAGCATAAACCTCTATATCACGGATACTTGCGTCATCTTCAACGCACCATATCATATAAATCAACTCCTTTATGAGTTCTTATGCTGTCCTGTTACCGAGAAAATTACCCACTCGGCAATATTCGTTGCGTGGTCGCCGATACGCTCAAAATACTTTGCAATCATAAGCAAGTCAAGAGCATATTCGCCGTTTTCAGGATTTTCGGCAATCATTTTAATAAGACTACTCTTAATTCTGTCGAAATACTCATCAACCTTATCATCGTGGGTAATAACCGATTTTGCAAGCTCGGTATTCTTTTTTACATAAGCGTCAACGCTGTCAGTTACCATTGAAATTGTTTCAGCCGCCATATCACGGATATGCACCGTTTCGTCGGCGGTCTTACCCTCAAGATAGGTGATTATCTCCGCGATATCCTCCGCCTGATCGCCGATACGCTCCATATCTGTTATCATTTTAAGTGCGGCGGAAATCTGTCTTAAATCCCTTGCAACAGGCTGTTGCTGTAAAAGCAGCTTCATACAGCGGGATTCAATATCACGCTCCTTATGGTCAATGTCCGCTGAAATCGGCTCAACCTTCTCAGCAAGTGTAACATCTCCCGTAGTAAGCGCCTTTGAAACAAGTGCAATAGCCTCCTCGCACATTGCGCCCATTTCTATCATTTCTGTGTTAAGTATGCTCAACTGCTCATCAAATCTGCTTCTCATTATCCAAACCTTCCTGTAATATAATCTTCTGTACGCTTATCTGTCGGCTGTGAGAACAGCTTTTCCGTTTCGCCGTATTCAATAAGCTCGCCAAGCAAAAAAAACGCCGTGTTGTCAGAAATTCGGACTGCCTGCTGCATATTGTGAGTTACTATAACAATAGTATAACTTTTTTTCAGCTCGATTGCAAGCTCTTCTATCCTCGATGTTGAAATCGGATCAAGTGCGGAGGTCGGCTCATCCATAAGGAGAATTTTCGGCTTTACTGCCAATGCTCTTGCTATACATAATCTCTGCTGCTGACCGCCCGACATTCCGAGGGCGTGTTTCTTTAGTCTGTCCTTTACCTCATCCCATATTGCCGCATCACGGAGGGACTTCTCAACGATTTCATCAAGCTTTACTTTCGACTTTATTCCGTGTGTTCTCGGTCCGTAGGCAATGTTATCATAAATGCTCATCGGGAACGGATTGGGCTTCTGGAACACCATTCCAATTTCACGGCGAAGCTCGTTTACATCAACTGAGCTGTCATAGATATTCTGTCCGTTGTAGCAAACTTCGCCTGTGATTTTAACCGAGGAAATAAGGTCGTTCATACGGTTAAGTGTTTTCAGGAATGTAGATTTACCACATCCCGACGGTCCGATAAAGGCGGTAATGCTCTTTTCGGGAATTGTAATATTCACGTTTTTGAGAGCGTGAGTTTCGCCATACCATAAATTGAGGTCTTTCGCTGTCATTATATCGCTCATTGTATTCATCCTTTCGGTTAAAGTTCTCTCTTTTTAGCAAAATGCTTGCTGACAAGAGTTGCTGACAGATTTATCAGAAGCGTTAAAATCATAAGTATTGCGGCAATTGCAAAGGCAACCCCGAACTCTCCCTGTTCCTTGGCATAAACATAAAGTGCAACGGTAAGAGAAGCGCCCGGACTTGTGAGTCCCTCAAAAATGCCGTTTAAAGCGTGGGCAAAGCCTGCTGTAAAAAGAAGTGCCGCAGACTCGCCTAAAATTCGTCCGATTGAGAGAATACAGCCCGTGATAACTCCGTCAACACAGCCGGGGAGTACGACAGTTTTAATAACTCTCCATTTTCCTGCACCAAGTCCAAATGCACCGTCACGATAGCTTTGGGGTACTGTTTTAAGGCTCTCCTGAGTTGTTCTCATAATAGTCGGTAAATTCATAATTACAAGAGTCAATGAACCTGCAAGCAAAGAAGTTTTAAAACCTAAGAACTGACAGAAAAACAGCATACCTACAAGTCCGTAGATAATAGACGGAATACCCGAAAGAGTCTCCGCCGCATATTCAATCATTCCCACAAGCTTTTTGTTTTTTGCGTATTCGGTCAGATATATCGCTGCACCCACACCAAGAGGAATTACAAAAATCAGCGTTGCAAGGACAATATAAAACGTATTTAAAATATCGGGAAGAATACCTATTCTGCCGCTTATGTAGCTTGGCTTTGTGGATAAAAGCTCCCACGAAATATGAGGAATACCCTTGATAAAAACATATGCCACAAGGAATATGACAAGCGCCGCAGTAAGTCCTGTTGAGATATACATAGCGGCTTTCATTCCGCTGATATAGGCTTTTCTTTTTTTACTAAGCATCAGTCTTTCTCCTTCTTCAAGAAAAAGTTAAGTGTTGCGTTGATAAGCATTATAAAGAGGAACAGCACAAGTGCGATTGAGAAAAGCGCCTGCTGTTGTAAACCGCTTGAATAGGACATTTCACTTGCAACTGCCGTTGTAAGGAAACGCACGCTCTGAAAAAGCGAGGGCATATTCGGAACATTTCCCGATACCATCATAACCGCCATTGCTTCGCCGATTGCTCTGCCTACACCCAGTACCACAGCCGCCGCTATACCGCTTTTGGCGGCAGGTACGGAAACTTTGAAATAGGTTTCAATCGGTGTTGCACCGAGAGCGAGAGAAGCATCCTCATATTCTTTCGGAACAGCTTCAAGCGCCGTCATTGATACCTTTATAATCGACGGCAAAATCATAATTGCAAGGACGATAATAGCTGCAAACAGGCTTGCACCGTCGGGAATATCAAATATTTCACGGACAGCAGGGACAAGCACCAGCATACCCACAAGACCGTACACAACAGAGGGAATACCTGCAAGCAGGCTCACTGCACCCTCCATAAAGGCTTTTACCTTTGGATTTGCAAGCTTTGAGAGATAAACAGCCGCAAAAAATCCTATCGGAACGCCTATCAGAATTGCTCCTGCCGTGCCGTAAACGCTTGTTAAAATAAAGGGCAGTATGCCGTAGCTTGGCTCATCAGCGGTTGACGCCCACTCTGTGCCGAAAAGGAAGTCGAAAAGTCCGATTTCCGTTATGGCAGGTATACCCGAAATTACAAGATATACCGTTATAAGCAGAACACAGCCCACAGTAAGCAGTCCGAGGATAAGAAACAAGCCGTGAATAGCTCTTTCAATAAGTTTGTTATTCTTCATAATGTTACCCCATATGGCAGTAAATGTAATTAGTTAGCCGCAACAACACCTGCGGAGGAAATTGCTTCTTCTGCGTTCTCGGAAGTGATGAAGTCGAAGAATTCTTGTGCGCTCTCTGAAAGCTCTGTATCTGCTTTTGTTACAAGTACGAACGGACGCTGAACAACATAGCTGCCATCCTTGATAGTTTCTTCACTTGGAGCAATGCCGCCTACTGTAACCATCTTAACGCTGTTCTTGACTGATGCAACTGAAGCATAGCCGATAGCCGCAGGATTACCTGCAACCGTTGTGATAACGTCACCTGTAGAGGTAAGCTCCTGACGATATTTGCAGTTATCTTCTGTGCCTGTGATAGACTCAAAGCCGTCACGAGTACCGCTTCCGGCTTCTCTGCCGATAAGTACGATTTCGCTGTCATTCCCACCGATTTCGCTCCAGTTCGAAATTTCGCCTGTATAAATCTTTGTAATAGTTTCAACGTCAAGGTCATTTATAGGATTTTCAGGGTTTACAATGATTGCAATTCCGTCATAAGCGAGAACGGTCGCTGTGAGTCCCTGTGCCTTTTCTTCGTCCTTTAAGTCACGGCTGGAAAGTCCGATATCGCAGGTTCCTGCGGCAACAGCCTTGATACCCGAGCCTGAACCAGTTGGGTTATATGTAACCGTAATGCCTGTGTCCGCTTCAAAGGTTTCACCAAGAACACCAATAACCTTTTCCATTGAGGTAGAGCCGTCTGTGGAAACCGTTTCCTTTTCAGAAGAACAACCTGCGACTGTACTGCACATAATGAGTGCCGTTGCAAAAATACTGATAATCTTTTTCATAATTACAAGTCCTTTCAGATGTAAAGTTGATTGTGTTTTTTTGTTTACATCTGAATTATACTACTTTAATGTAAAGTTAGGAAGAGGAGTTTTGTAAAATTCATGTCAAATTTTTATTGGAATAAAAAAATCCCTGTTGCTTTTAAATGTAAAGTAACAGGGATTGGAAAAAATACAATTTTACTTTTGTTTTACACGGCTGAATAAGAACTGTGAAATAGCAGTAACAACAATAATGCCCAGTGCAAGTGCACAGGCAAGTCTCAGGGTAGAAACAGCTTTTTCAAGAAACATTGTAAAATCGCTTTCAAATGCCGAAGCCATTGTGTAATAAAGTGAGCCGCCCGGGATAAGCGGTATAAGTGAGGTTGTAACAACAGGTGCGGCAGGAGTTTTTAAAACTCTTGCCATAATCTCGGAATAGAGCGATACAACAGCTGCTACAATAAAGTAGTTTATCGGTTCACTTGAAATAAAATAACTGAACAAAATAAACAGTCCCCACGAAAGCAGTCCGCCAAAAGCAGCCGCAATCAGTCTTTTTCCTCTCATATTAAAAAGCACACCAAAACACAGCGTTCCCGTAAGCCCTGCCGCAATCTGAATAAGCTCTGAACTTGTCATATCGCACCTCCTGTCAAAAAAGCAACAGCAAAATATCCTGCAGCTATGGCAAGAGCTGTAATGCACGCTTCAATGGTACGAAGCAGTCCCGCAATGCTGTCACCCACAAGTAAATCCTTTAAAGCAGTTGTAAGACCGATACCTGGGATAAGCGTCATAATATTACCGATAATTACCTTATCAACTGTTGAAATAAAGCTGAGCCGTAGTGCAAGAAATGCAAGTGCGGTTGCAATAAAGGCAGAAACGAACTTGCTGAAAATCTTGTTTTTTACAGTTTTGTCGCAGAGCAGTATAACAAGCCTTACTAATGCACCTATTATAAATGAAACTGCTGCTTCTATTATTCCTCCGCCGAAGAATAGCGTAAAAACTCCTGCAATAATCGCATAGCAAATAAATTCAAGCCATAACGGGTATTTTTTACTCATAGAAATTGCTGTGAGTTGTTTTCTGATTTCATCGCAGGAATATTTATTTTTGCATATACTTCGTGAAAGCTCATTGAGCTTATGAAGTTTTTCATAATCCGTAAATGTTTCGGTGATACGTCTTGTCTGAGTGTATGCATTGTCATCTGTATGTATCGTGACGACGATACTGCTCGTTATTATAAAAACATCGGTACGTTTAGTGCCGTAAGCAGCAAATATTCTCTTAATGCTGTCCTCAACCTTGTGTACCTCTGCACCGCTTATGAGCATTTGCTCGCCTATATCCATAATGCTGTCAAGTAGTTTTTCCACTTTGCACCTCCAAATCTGTACTGATTTATTCTACCATAAAACGGCTTGAATGTAAAGACGCTTTTCTAAAGCTTTACAAGATATTGCTATTGTAAAGGAATTTTGATAATCCGAACGTTTTTCTCGAAAAATAATACCTGAATTTTACACCCCTGTGGTTTTGAATTTTACTTTCAAGCTGTATAATAAAACTTGTAATAAATCAGATATGAAAGGAAAATACAGATGCTTGAACTTAAAAATATCGAAAAATCATTCGATAATGTGAACGTTTTAAATCACGTTAATTTCTCTGTTGAGGACGGCGAAATCGTGTCCATTCTCGGTTCATCGGGAAGCGGCAAGACAACTCTCCTTAACATTATTTTAGGTATCACCCAGCCCGACAGCGGCGAGATATTTTTTGATACACACGATATTACAAAGGTATCAATGGAAAACAGAGGCTTCAATATTGTTTTTCAGGATTACGCTTTGTTTCCAAATCTTAACGCATACGAAAATATCGTGTACGGACTGCGCAACAAGCCGAACATCTCTACTCCCGAGGAGGTGCAGGAGCTTATTGAGCTGCTTGGTTTGAAGGAGCATTTAAACAAGAATATCGAACAGCTTTCAGGCGGTCAGAAGCAGAGAGTTGCACTTGCGAGAACACTTGTTATGAAACCGAAAATTCTGCTCCTTGACGAGCCTTTAAGCGCACTCGACGGCGTTATCAAGGAGTCAATCAAGGATAAAATCAAGCAGATTGCAAAGGAATACCATCTTACAACAATTATCGTTACCCACGATCCCGAGGAAGCGCTGAGTCTTTCCGATAAGGTTATGATTATAAATGGCGGTACAATTTTGCAGTATGCAAAGCCTGACGAGATAATCAACGCTCCGTCCGACAGCTTTGTTACGGAATTTATCCTCCGTCAGCTTGAAATCAAGCGCAACAATATCCTTGCCCTTTTCGGCGGTGGTAAAGCGGTGGCATTATGAATAAACACAAAATTTCTCCGCAGAAAATAATTCTTGTATTTACCTGTATATTATTCGGCTTTTTCCTCCTTCTGCCGATGGTTACGATACTGTGCAAATCCTTTTATGAGGGCGGTAATGCAACTTTTGAATTTTACGGCAGACTCTTTTCAAACGGCAGCATTTTCAAGGCATTCGGGAACAGCGTACTTGTATCCTCGCTCAGCGGTATTATCACCACCATTCTCGCTTTTATTCCAGCTTATGCAATCAATTACACCAACATAAACAGGAAACTGAAAAAGGTGATTTTAACTCTTGTAATGCTTCCTATGCTGCTGCCTACAATTACATACGGCTTTGCAATTATTTATTCATTCGGCAAACAGGGACTTATTACAAAACTCCTCGGCACGCAGATTGTTGATATATATGGTATCGCAGGTCTGATTATAGGCTATGTAATCTACACGCTCCCCATTTCTTTTATGCTCATAAACAACACAATGGGATATATCGACAAGAAGTTTATGGTTGTGTCACGAATGATGGGCGACGGTAAACTGAAAAGCTTTTTTGTAACAGTTATAACTCCGCTTATCAGTACCCTTGCCGTGTCGTTCATTCAGAGCTTTACCCTGAGCTTTACTGACTACGGTATTCCTGCGGCTCTTGCAGGCAATGTTGACCTGCTTGCAACACGGCTTTACACTGAAATGCTGGGAAGTCTGCCGGATTTCAACACAGGCTCGGAAGTCTCAATTATAATGCTGCTCCCGTCAATTCTAAGCATTATCCTCATATTCGTGCTGAATAAATACAATATCCGCTACAACAAAATCTCAGTTATAGAGCTTACGAAAAACCGTACAAGGGATATTGTTTTAGGTATACTTTCAGCGATAATAATTATCTGCTTGCTGTCAGTATTTGCGGTAATTTTCATAATTCCTTTTGTTGACCAGTGGCCGTACCGAATGGATTTCACAACCGAACATATAACCGATATTTTCTCGGACAGCTCGCTTATGAGAGTGTATAAAAACTCACTGCTTGTTGCTCTTGCAACCTCAGTTTTCGGCACGCTTATCGTGTACGGCACAGCACTTGTTTCCGCAAGACGAGGCGAGCACCGTCACTACGGCAAGCTCCCCGATACAATTTCCCTTGTCACAAATACAATCCCCGGTATGGTGCTTGGTGTGGCTTATCTGCTGAGCTTCAAGGGCACGTTTATGCACAACACCTTTGCGATACTGGTGATTTGTAATATTGTTCATTACTTTTCTTCTCCTTATCTTATGATGAAGAGCAGCCTTGAAAAGCTTAATGCAAGCTGGGAAACAACAGCCCGTCTTATGGGCGACAGCTGGCTTAAAACAGTAGTGAGAATTATTACTCCCAATGCAGTTTCAACGCTTTTAGAGATGTTCAGCTATTTCTTTGTAAACGCAATGGTAACTGTAAGTGCGGTTATCTTCCTTTCAAGCACAAGAACAATGATTATCACGGCAAAAATCAAGGAGCTTCAGCACTTTGCAAACTTCAACGAAATATTCGTGTTGTCCGTCCTGATTTTAATAACAAATCTGTTAGTAAAAGGTCTTGTCAGATTTTTTGCGGCAATCCGAAACAAGAAAGGAAAATCAAAATGAAATTAAAAAGAACATTAAGTACGATACTCTGTGCAGCTATGGCGCTTACCGCTTGCGTAAATTTTACAGGCTGTTCGTCTGACGAGGAAGAACAGGTTATCATCTACTCCAACGCCGACGATGAAGCTGTTGAATCTATGAAGAAAACTCTTGACGCTAACGGCTACGAGGGCAAATATATATTCCAGAGCTTCGGCACATCCGAGCTTGGCGGAAAAATGCTTGCCGAAGGCAAGGATATTGAAGCGGACGTTATAACAATGAGCAGCTACTATATAGAAAGTGCTCAGGCTGAATACAAGATGTTTGAAACCCTTGATTTTGCTGTGAATACGACTGACAGCTACCCCGAATATTACGCACCTTTCCTTGCAAATCAGGGTGCAATTCTTGTGAACACAGACGTGCTTGTAGAAAATAATCTTGCTGCTCCTACCTCTGTAAAGGACTTGGCAAACTCCGAATATGCAGGATATATCTCGGTAATTGATATTCAAGGCTCATCAACAGCGTGGCTTATGATTCAGTCACTTATCAGTGAATACGGCGAGGACGGCACAAAGGAAATCCTCACAGGTATGTACAAGAACGCAGGCGCACACATTGAACAGTCAGGCTCAGGTCCTATCAAAAAGGTACGTGCAGGCGAAGTCGCAATCGGCTTTGGTTTAAGACATCAGTCTGTTGCTGACAAGGAGGACGGACTTCCTGTTGATTTTGTTGACCCGACAGAGGGCAACTTCACACTCACAGATTCCCTTGCAGTCGTTGACAAGGGCGATGACACAAACCCTATCGCAATGGAAATGGTGCAGTGCATTATCGAAAAGGGCAGAACTGACCTTATGGCATATTATCCTGTGCCTCTTTATAAAGGCGAAACTGCTGACAGCAATACGATTTCCGCAAACTCTAAAACATTCCCCGAAGCGCTGACAGTTGAGCTTCTTGAAAAGCACAGAAATCTCTCTGAAGAATGTAAGTAAAAGAAAGGAAAATGAATTATGATAAACTATAAATTACTCACCCCTGGACCTCTTACCACAACAGAAACCGTAAAAAAGGAAATGCTTGTTGACCATTGTACATGGGATAATGACTACAAGCAGATTACACAGCATATCAGAAAAGAGCTGCTCCGTATCGGGCACGCTTCCGAAGAAAATTACACCACAGTTCTTATGCAGGGCAGCGGTACATTTGGCGTTGAGTCAGTGCTCACCTCTGCTGTGGGCAGAAAGGGCAAGCTGCTTATTGCCGCAAACGGTGCATACGGCGAGCGTATGGAGGACATTGCAAAGCACGCAGGTCTTGACTATAAAATTCTGAATTTCAAGTATAACGAAACTCCCGGCGCTGAAATTATTGCAAAGGAAATCGAAAACGACCCTGCTATTACTCACGTTTCAATGGTGCATTGTGAAACAACCTCGGGTATCCTTAACGATATAGAAACTGTTGCAAAGGCAGTAAAGGCTCTCGGCAGAACCTTCATCGTTGACGCAATGTCAAGCTTCGGCGGTATTGATATTGAGGTTGAAAGGGTTGGTATCGACTATATCATCAGCTCTGCAAACAAGTGTATACAGGGCGTTCCCGGTTTTTCGTTCATCATCTGCAAAAAGAGTGAGCTTGAAAAATGTGAGGGCAATGCAGTAAGCCTTTCCTTTGACCTTTACGACCAGTGGAGGGGAATGGATAAGGATGGAAAATGGCGTTTTACTTCTCCCACACACGTTGTACTTGCTTTTGCAAAGGCTCTTGAAGAACTTGAAGCAGAAGGCGGTGTAAAGGCGAGATTTGCTCGTTACTCCGAAAATAACCGTCTGCTTATCGAAAAGATGACAGGTCTCGGTTTCCGTACATATCTTAACTGTAATCAGAGTCCGATTATCACTACATTCTTGTATCCTGATACAGAAGATTTCACCTTTGAAAAGATGTATAATTTCATCAAGGAACGTGGATATGCGATTTACCCCGGAAAAGTTACCGACGCAGATGTGTTCCGTATCGGAAATATCGGTGAGATTTACACAGAGGACATTGAAAAGCTTTGCGGCATATTTGAAGAATTTTTTTGTGATGAGGTGCAGATATGAAAAAGATTGAAACAGTAATTTTTGACTGGGCTGGTACAACCGTTGACTACGGCTCATTTGCTCCTGTGCAGGCTTTCATTGAAACATTCGGTGAGTTCGGTATTACTCCGACAGTTGCGGAAGTTCGTGAGCCGATGGGGATGCTCAAATGGGACCATATCCACACAATGATGAAAATGCCTCGCATTACCGAAGAGTGGAAAAAGGTGCACGGCAGAATGTGGAACAAAGCAGATGTTGATGCAATTTATGAAAAGGGTGAGAAAGCGATTTTCGGTATTCTTGACAGATTCAGCACGCCGAAGCCGTTTGTTCCTGAAACGATTTTCGAGCTTAAAAAGCGTGGCATAAAAATCGGCTCAACAACAGGCTACACAACCGAGATGATGAATATTGTCACAAAATCAGCAGCTGAGCAAGGTTACAAGCCAGACGCATGGTTTTGTCCAAACCATACGGAGAACAAAGGCAGACCTTATCCATATATGATATTCAGAAATCTTGAAGAGCTTGGTGTGAGTAGCGTCAACAACGCAATCAAGGTCGGCGACACGATTGCTGACATTAAAGAGGGCAAAAACGCAGGTATGATTTCCGTCGGAATTATCGAGGGAAGCTCGGTTATGGGCTATACCGAAGCCGAGTATGAGACGTTTTCAACCGAACGCAAGGAACTTGAATGTCAGCGTGTCCGTCAGGTTTACGAGGCATGCGGTGCAGATTATGTGATAAGCAATATGAGTGAGCTTGTTGGTCTGATTGATGAGATTGAAAGATAAAAAAGAGTGATATCGCTTGAAATGCGATATCACTCTTTCGTTTTTCATATTCTCTCCGACTGTACAGCTTTGGAGAGAAAGGTGGATGAACTGTTTATTCAGCAAAATGAGGTCAATACACCTCCCTTTACCTGATCTGACAACATTTTATTGCAATGGGTTACACTTTTTTGAAAAAAAATTTCTTTTAATTTAAGTATAGCACATTCCCTATGATTCCGCTAACTACGCCTCGGTGGACTTCCACCACAGGGCATTGATATGCCCGTCATACTACAAAAAGGAGCAGGCACAAATGCCTGCTCCACATTACCATTATTTTAAGTTAAGGGGTCAATAAGGGGTCAAAACCATTTTCATAGAAAACAATAAATCATCGAAATGGCTATATTTCGAGGATTTTCTGTCAATACGTGACGAAATTGATCACCTTGATTTTTTGCCGTTTTTATACACTATCATTGCAATAAAAACTTGCTTTGAAATTTTCAGAGCAAGCTTTTATTATTAAGTAGTGTGTGCAGCAGTTGTTATTTTATGTATCACAGTAAAAGAGCCTGCCCTGTTAAGGCAAGCTCTCTTGTTAATATGCAGACTTGATATTCTCCACATACTGCTTCATTTCCTCTTTAGAAGAAATGGTGTGCGTACCATTG
>JAZSEJ010000014.1:0-5477 GCA_045531615.1 Ruminococcus sp. | reverse complement strand
CATGGCTACGATCCGACTTTCTCGCCCTTTTCTTTGTCGTGGGACGCAGACAGAACCTTGTAGTCCTTAAAATAAGTTTCCTGCAGAGCCGAGAGTTCTCTTTGGTTAAGAACCGTCATTTCTTTCGTACCTCTTTCGGTAATTATTTCTTGTTCTTTTTGTTCCAGCTTATCGCTTTCATTCTGCTCGTAGGATGCCGCCTTGAGTTTCGCTTCCGCAAATTCGTCTTTAAGCAGTTCGAGGGCTTTGATAGAAGCGTTCGGAATTGCGGGTTGAACATCATCGCCAAGTATCGTTACTCCGAGACCCGTCCATGCGGTGAACACTTCAATCTCGCCATCCTCTTGCGATTCCTCAACCATAGTCTCGACAGAAACATCCATTCGCCCTGTACGAATGATTTTCTGCACCAACTCTGGCGCATAGAACTCCCACAAGCGTCCTTTGGCAATAAGCCACTTTTCCCCATTTTCTTCTACAATGGAGAAATCATCTATATCGTTAGACAGCGTACCGACAATTCTTTCAGATGTTGCATCGGTAAAGCTGTAGTAACGCTCTCCTGTTTCTCGATTTGTTTTTTCTCTCATGTTGTGACCGTCTCCAACCTTGCCGTATACAAACGCGCAAAGAATCGGCTGTCCAACAAAAGTTGTATAATACTTATCGAGATTTCTGTAATCCCAACGATTTCGGTTAATGCCCTCTCGCATCATACGAATCTCTACCGCAAACTCGTACTGATTCAGTCTTTGCAATACGGTGAGAGAGCCACACGCCCTATACTCGTTGATGTTTACAACTTCGTCCATTTTTATTCTCCTGCGTCAAAAGATTCTTCTTCGCCAACAGACTGAATCTCTCCCATTTCTGCTGACGGTCTGCCGCCAGTATCTATTTGTGCTTGCGGCGGTAATCCACCGTTATCACCTTGCTTCATCGTGTAGCTTGTGATAAGCGGTATTCTCTTGTTCAGTATTCTGCTTGCCGTAATAGCGTCGCTTATAGCCATATCGTCAAGCAACGAGTGTCCGAGAATCGCATCGTAACGCAAGGTGTCCATTAGGATTCCAAGAGCCATTCCCTTACGCGCATCTTCGAGTTCCTGTCTCTCCGAGAAAATGTTCCCGAACATCTTGAATCTCCAATCACGCTTCAAACCCGTGTCTGCATAGATAAAGTTCATAAGGTTCTCGAATGTGCGATAGATGCAACGACCGTACTGGCTTTCAATCTTTGCGGAATAGTCCACCATACCAGCCCTCGGTTCGGTGCTTAACGGGAGAAGTCCGTTGCCAGACTTCATCATAATGTAGGCGTAACCTTCGGACGATATATTCGTTGCGTTCGGTGCTTCTTCGAGTTGTTGCAACTTCATATTCTTAAGCGGCGCGGCGTAGAATCCGATTCCACTTGTGTTGTTTTGATACAACATCTGATACCACAACGCTTCAAAGAATTGTCTGCCAGACGGAGACAGCTTATAGGCATCTTCCATCTGCTGTTGCGAGTTGTCGTATGTTTCGATTTCACCCGTCAATATGCTGACAAGCGGGTTCGCCAGAAGTTCCAACTGAAGATTCTCGTATTGAGCAATCTGCGACATTGATAGCATCAAACCCGCGAAGGGTGAAATCACATTCCTCGAAGAATCGTCAATCTCGAAAGTCCACACGGCTGTCGCTGGGAGCGTTACCCAATAGAACCATCTGCCGTTTTCGTTATAGATTTCTGGACTTCCTATTGCGTTCTTGCTTAATTTTTTAGAGTTCTTCGCAATCTCCGAAAATACGACCTTAACTTTTCCGTTTTTGCTCGGAACATAAGTCGGGTCAACAACGCTGTAAAAGTCATCCATATACGGAACGAACAAGTCACCGTACTGGTATATGTCTGTACCCTCTTTTGTGAAGTACATCATATTGAACGCAACGCTGTACTTCGATACATTGTTATATCCAACAATCTTTACCCAATCTTGAGGGAGTTGTTGCAGGAAGCAGTAGTTCACTTTCAGATGCGAACGGTCAATATCTCTCCGAAGCAGATAGAACGCCTTCCCATCGCGGAGACTAATCATAGCCGCTTCGTGTGCCGTCTGCGCTGGTTTGATTGCTTCGTTAATCCTCTCCGCGAGTTGCCATTCGCGCTTGAACTCCGTTGTCTTTGCATCAGACTCGTCAATGTACTTCGGGTAGATATAGTGCCGATAAGTAAGAATATCTGCCGTTGTCTTGATAAGTTTGAAATACGGATACGCAGACCAAACGAGCGCGTTGCTCAACTCGCGCAATGGCTTCTCTGAGTGGTCTGGCGAAAGCAAGCATTCAACAATTTTATCCTTGCTAATAAGGTTCGGCTTGGATGATATGTTCTTAACTCGGTCGTTTTGTATATACGGGTTTGCAGTAAAATAATTGTACATCTGCGTCCGCGACACCGCATTCATAAACTGTTGTCTCGTTATGTTCGGGTTCGACGCTTCTGCCGCACGGAAAAGTTCAGAGAACGATTTATACGCGACGCTGTTCTCTCCGCTATTCTGTTGCAGATTCTTCTGTTCGTTCTCCATTTAATTCTTCCTTGATGTTTTTATCGAGTTCTTCTATGAATTGCTTGAATGCTTTCCCTTGTGCTTCCCTGTGTTCTTCCTCGAACTCTCGGATTAGAACTAAGTTCGCATCCTCAAGCCATTGAAAATCTTTTCTCGAAAGATTGTGAAGTTCCTCTGCGGTTATCTCCGCAAACTTAACTCCATCTGGTTCTTCCGTTCCATATATAAGCGTATAGTTCGGAGTAATCCTTTGGAATCTGTATTGCGTTGCAACCGCTACAGTCTTGTCGTTCGTGGACATTGCGAACAATCTGTATACTACTGCTTGTCTCTGTTCCATATCCTCAATACTTTATAATGTTCCCGCCAGTACGCCATCCAGCTTGCAACCTCGGCTTGTATCTGTATGGAAGCTGTGTCTGCTGTGCGGGACTTATCTGTTGTCTCGACTGCGGTGAAGCAAGATAACTCGACCATTCGCTTTCTCGCTTTCCGTTTGTCAACAGAACTTGTTCTTCATGCAACTGCGCATATCTTAAAGCATACTTAAATGCAGACCACATATCTCTCTGTATGTTTCTGCTTATTCGTTTTTCGGATATCCCTGTTCCGCTTACTTTCTTCTGTAGATTTGAAATCTGTCCGCACAATTCTCTTGTTTTTATGTACGGTATAGCGATTGTTGGGTCAAGAGAATCGTCTTTGATATGATGCTTTATCTTGTAAGCACGGATTCCCTCGTAAAGATTTGCGATAAGTAGTTGTACGTTTCGATGCTCGAACTCCATCTCCGCGTACCGCATCATTTCTCCGTCGTTGTCGTGAGTCCCACTACCAAAACCACCAACTGCTTTTATCGGATAAATTACTGGTATAGCACCCTTTTGTTCGAGTTCTTGAAAATCGTGGTTGATGCAACAAAGTGGCGGCAAGCCATCGCCCAAATCCATGTGTAACGCTTGCAGTACCGCAGTTCCGTACTGCCAAGAGTCAATCGCTATAAATGTACCAGCACCGCCCTCGATGCAGAACCGATACCAAATACTTTTCAAGTTCTTCGCTTGCTGTATATGGTCTTTCGGCGGCTCGTCCTTTACATACACAAGGGATTTCAAGAATCTATCTTTCTTGTATTCCCCCGTCTGCCGTTCACACTTTACGACCGCTGTTGCGCACTTCGCATTGTTCGCTCCGTCTGCGTAAGAAACATCGTAGCCAATGATGTAAAAAACATTCGGGTCTCCGCAATGTCGTGCTTCCATAATAGGACACAACTTTGATTCTGTAAGCGTAGAATCGCGTATAACGGGGTTTTCGCTTGTTCCTGTCCAAATAGATTCTAACTCCCTTAACTGCGCTTCTGGCGTTTGTTTAGAGCGTAAATCAGAATAGTATTCTGCGCGTCTTATACCAGACAAGACAGGAACGACCCACGGTATATCCAAGCACACAGAGTTCCTGCCTTGAAGCATTTCCCTGTAAGTGTCGTTCCGATATTGGAAGGACGGGTTCTGCTGGTTTCCTGCAGATGTTATGTATTGCTTCTGAAACTGCGGGAAGAACGGGTCTGACTCTCTGTCTACCATTCTCTCTAAACGAGCAGTAGGCAGGACAGCGTTCGCAAATCTCTCGAAGTCGAACTGCTTGCCCGATTCTTCCTGCGCAACTTCTTCTGCACAAATCGAGTTACAGTCGTTTCCGCGCTCTACAGAAATGGTTATGACTGAACCCTCTTTTGTGCGTATCTCGAACCCCGTCTGCGCCATCGAAATAACTTCCCAATAATCGGTCAGTCCCTTCCATTGTTGCTTTATTGCTTCCCATTTCTCGTGCGCAATGTCAGCCATCTGCTCTTGCGTCGGCGCGGCGTATCGCATAATCGTTCTCGGATACAATATGCCGAGAAGCAACTTGGAAGTAAGGCAACAAACAGACTTGGTAAGACCACGCGACCCTGTTACAAAAGCGTGTTCGGAACGGAAGTAAATCCGTATCAACATTCGCTGTATAGGTTCAAGCGTGTATGGCGGGTTCTCGCTTTCGAGTAGGTCAAGCAAACGGTCTGGATACTGTCTCCAATACGAAATCAACAATCCCCAAGAATCCTCGTCGTATAGGTCAAGATTCTTGTAATTGATTGATTGCTCGTTTGAGTCCTTAATCCATTTGCTATCCTCTTTCGAGTATTTGAAGTTCTTTCTCGCCATTTATGTTCTCGGCTTCTCCCTTGTCGGTGGGACGATTCCCGTCTCTGCCATCGCTTGCTTTTCTTTAGCTGTCGGCGTGGCAAGAAGCTGTCCGAATACATCTTCAACTTGTGCAGACAACGGAAGTTCGTCCATTTCTGGTTCTCCGTTGTTTTTCTTCATAGTGTTGATGATTGCAAAAAGCATTTCATCTACGACATCAAGCGAAGTGTGATATATCGGATGGTCGTTAGAAAGAATCCGTATGAGTTCGTCTCTACCTACAATCTTACCGTCTTTAATTGCGCCCTTCTTTTCGAGGTTTACAATCAGAGAGTCAACCCTCGTAGCTTCGAGTTGCTTGACATCTCCAGCTTTCATAGCTTCGCGGCTCATAGCGGCGTTAATCATGTCGCTATACCGCTTCGCTCCAGCCGAATCTCCTGCCGCTATGCAACGGTTCATCTCCAAGCGGAAGGTGCATATCTCTATAACACCGCCCTGTTGTCTCGGAGTCATTACATTGCTGAACTCTGCCGCTTGGTTCTTATACAAGCGTTCGAGTTCTTCCAAGTCTGCGTCTGTGTAGTTGATTCTGTTCCCTTCGGAGTCGATTCTGCTACCCCATTTGAGACGCATGGATTCGCGCCATTCTTCTCGCCGTTCGCGTTCGCGGTCGGCTTTGTCTTGCGCTCTTTGCTCCGCAGACTTAGGCGGTCTCCCTCGTTTCTTCGGTT
>JAZSEJ010000040.1:0-49714 GCA_045531615.1 Ruminococcus sp. | reverse complement strand
GGGCTGATTGGCGTCCTTTCCAATCACATAGAACTGGGCCTCTTGGACTACAAAATCCAAGCCGCTTTTTACGGAAGTACCTTACCCCAACTTTCATTGCCTTTCAAAGCTGGCTCTGCTTTGCTGATCTTCGCATATTTTCTCGCTCGCTCTTTCGAGGTCGTGGCGTATGGAGATCTCAGCTGACGGAAGTTCATCCATCATCGGAGTACGACGTACCGAAGTGTTGATATTCAATTTTCAAGGTTCTCAGAAGAGCATTTTATTCACGCCCTTCTACTCTATAGGGACTGGGAGAGGTGTTTTGTAGACCCTATTGTAAATTCCCCTTCATCTATTAGCCGAGGAAAACGGGCATTTTACCCACAAACGAAAAAACTTTGTAGGAGTGCATAAATCACCCTACTACTTTTTGTATGTTTTGATATTTTCACCACCCTCTAATATTCTATAGGCAGAAAAATTGCGATTTCGCAAAAACAAATTTTTCAAAACAGAAAATTTCGTAGCACTGCACAGAACTCGAATTCATTTTTTATGCAGATTGCTGTTCAAACAACCTTCTACTCTATAGGGACTGGGAGAAGTATTTTGAGAAGGATGAAAAATTTCCCTCTATATTTCTCTAGTAACTTTTTGAGAATTCACAACTAATTTTTTTGCGTTTTCTGAAAACTTTGTAGCCCTGCACAAATTCCGAGTTTTCTTTTATGCTATTTGCTATGCATGATTATCACCTCCTGCTCTATAGGGACTAAGAAAAGCATTTTGAATGGAATGAAAGATTTCCCTCTATATTTCTCTGGTAACTTTTTTGGGAATGTTAGGGATTTATTTTTGTTCTTCCGAAAACTTTGTATCCTTGCACAAATTTTTGATTTTACTTTGATGCTTTTTGATGAGCGTTTTTTCAGCCTTCATTTATTAGCCGACGAAAACGAGCTTTTTACAAGTGCGAGAAAAAAGTTTGTAGCCTTGCACAAATCGTGCTATTGTTTCTTGTGTGCTTTGATATTTTCTTCACCCTCTAATATTCTATAGGCAGAAAAAATGAGATTTCACAAAAACAAATTTTTAAAAACAGAAAATTTCGTAGCACTGCACAGAACTCGAATTCATTTTTTATGCAGATTGCTGTTCATAAAACCTTCTACTCTATAGGCAGTGGGAGAAGCGTTTTCACCACCCTCTTTCAAAATATTTTTCAGAAAACAAAAAGAGCTCCTTTCCTCGTCAAGCGAAGAAGAAGCTCTAAGTCATCGTACGAAACAATCGGGCAAATAAAAAAGCCGCCGAATCAAACAGACGCAATTATCCTTGCAGGATAGAACACCAAAGTGTTCACGTCATAGTCTGGTTTCGTACGGCGCTTGGTAGCTCAGTCATAATGACTGTCTCCGCTTGCTCGATTAGAAATCGTAATATTCAATTTAAACAGGATTTCTCCTGTGATTTCATTCTAACACACAGAGAGACGGATGTCAATATGAAAATCAAACTTGTATATAAATTCATTCAACTGCACAACTGCCAAGAAACGAACGTTCGAATTATTGGCGGAGTACACAAAAAATCTGCAAATCTGCATATTGAAGACCTGCAGATTGAGTTAAAACTGTATTGTGTCACCGTTGATCTGAGCTTGCTTTGCTGCAATTCGTATTCACTACTTCAATGATGCCCTAGCTCTGAGCACGAACTCTCTCGCAAATGCCTTCTGCTCCACGATTCTGTACATCTCGTTGGTACATTAAGTGAACTTCTTGAAGATTTCTACTTCCTTGTTATTCAGCTGTTTCTTAAGATCTTCCTTGTGCCTGACGATATACACGAGCAGCGCCGAATACTTGCTTCCTTTCTTGAAGTCTCTCTCAGAGCGAGATGTTGCTGTACTATAATTCTTCAATAACGTTCATTCTGCACCTCCGTCTCAATTAGAAACGGTGACCGCATTTCCGAGTTCTCCCTCGGCAATACAGTCACCGTTCTGTTTCATTTTTTCTACTGCAATAAGAGTTTGACGAACGATTTCAAGCTCTAAAGCTGTTTGCTCGTCCACTGATGCCTTATTTGGCGAGACAAGGTACATCGTCTTGAAAACCGCACTCATCACAGCATATTTCTCACCGTAGTAGAGTTCTTTAATCGTAATCTTTGCCATATGTGTTACCTCCGTTGATTTTGGTAACACACAGTATACCACAGAAGAGCGTGAAAGTCCAGCGAATTTTCAAACTTTATAGTTAAAAATGCAAAGTTTTTTGTCTGAATAAATCGCTTTGTATTCGACTTTGTTTTTTCGATATACAAGTGCTTGATAATCTTTGTTTAAGAGATTAGCTACAATGGTTAGATATTTTGTCAACTCTTCTCTACTAAACCCTACATCTCTCGATGCAACAACAATTTCTACGGGTAAAGATTCTACATCTATATTTTTTAATTCAAAATTGAACGCATAGGATGTTTCTACCAGTTAAGATACAAAATTGTCTTGTTTAGTATTTTCATTTCTGTTTTCAGCAGACATGCTTACATCCTTATATTGACCATAATCAATTGAAAGTAACGTGAATGCTGTTTTATGCATATAAAGCAACACATCTATTGTTTTTAATAAGATCAACAGATCTTTACGAGATATGACTTTCCTAATACGACTGGATGACCCGTATTCCACCTCAACATAATTATTTTTTATATCATAATCATTATGGTCTGATATATTTCTCCATTGTGAGGCTGGAATGTCTAACAACAATCTTTTATATAATGCATCAAAAATTTCATTATACGACATCAAAGAATCAAGAGCCACACCAAATTTCATCGAAATGCACTCTTTGTTTTTAATTATTCGGCACATCTCACTCAAGAACAGAATATAAGGCTTCAACGAGTTTTCTGTTCGTTCTCCTATCATTTGAAAAGCTTCCTTTGCAAGCAAATCAAATCGAGTGATTTCATAAATTGGAGGATGCAACATTAGATATTGAGTAAAACTTGCAAAACCTTTAGAAACCTGTGCATATCCTATTTTAATAGCGGCAGCAGCTCTATCTAAATCTGTAACAAACGCATTTTTGCATATTTCCATAATCAAATCAATACCATCTTCATAAAGGGTATCCTTCATAAAAATGCAATATTGTATATAATCGTAATGAAATATGCCACAATCTATTGCACGTCGCAAATATTCCTTGTTCACAACATACTTTTCAAACTCATTATAAACATCATCTTTTGTAAAGGGTGGGTATTCATTTAATTCTCGATTTAAGTTATCAATATACCCTTGATTAGTAATCATAAATTATCCTCCATAATTACGCAAAGAATTATTTGTAATGCCGTTTATGGTTCGAATTTTTATTTATCACTGTGCCTGAGCAATGCCGTTTCAAAATCCTCGTCAAACGGATTGTCCGGTGATGTACCGTATGTATCGAAGCAGTATTCAGAAATGTTTGTTTCGTCATCGTTTAATCCGCTGCTGTTTGCTTCAATAAAGCAACCATTCTCTCAATAATCGGCGAGACTTCATCGTTCTTAAATCGTTTGCCAAATGAACCGTTGCTGAAATGATCCTCACGCAGAAGCATTGTAATCAAGGCACAGCACAAATCATAGTCAGCAGAAGGAAGACGCCTAAGTTCCTCGTCTGCGTTTATCGGCGCGGTTATCATATAATCGTAATAATGATATTTTATTGCATCGATATCTTCCAATGTTTCGTAAAAAGTATCTGCTAATGTTGTCGTTGGATGAAACAGTGCACTCAAACGATCTATTTTATATTCTGTCAAAGGGACTGTTAACGAAAGATCGATGTAGCAATCTTTGTTCTTGCAACTCCGGCGGAGATAATCGTGACCGCCATCCACGGCGCATGCGCCACACTTGCAGGTTTTATACTGATGCCTGTCAGTTGATTCAATGGTTTCGCCACAGAGCTTGCACTGTATTGCGTTTTTAATGATTTTTATCATACCTATATCTCCTTGCAGAAAGCTTCATTGTTTGCCGTCTCTCGCACAAGTTATAATTATTTTATGTTTTCGCAAAATCTTTTTACAACCTCATCAATGACCGCCGCAGTATATTTAGGGTACTCACGCTTAAAAGTTACAAGCCAATATTTCTCTAATTCTTCTTTTTCTTGTTCATCAAGGGTTTTAACGTTAATAGCCCCATTAAACATATCCTTTAAGATCAAGAGAACCATTCTTGAATATTCACAGTCAATATTCTTAAGATTGTTTTCTTCATTCAAAATGTTCAATTTTTTCTGCAATGAATAGTTACCTAAAACAGTACCATTTAATCTGCTAGGGATAAAAATGAAGTTGAAGATATACGTGCCATACTGACGGGTGTTTTCAGGGAGAGCGTATTCATCCTTATCATCCAGATATTTGATTGTGCAGGATTTGTTAACTATAAGATGCTCTACACTATACTTTTCCTCGTTGCTTAGAAAAGAGCAAAGATTATCCACCGAAGTAACGGAAACAACATTATTTTCGAGTTTGAAATAATTGTATATCGTAGCCAGCGATTTGCACTTATACTGTAAATCTTCATTGTCAAAGTTGCTGTTCCATCTTGATATAGCAACTAAATTTGTAGTTGCCATTTTCGTGGTACTAACAAAAGACTTAATTTCGTGAATCAAATCATTGTAAAAAGCATTGGATTTTGCAAATTTTTAAATTTTATCCGCATCGCTCTTCTTGTCCCCAAAAAGCATAAATAATACGGTGTAAAAATATACGGCAAATATCTCTTTACAATCTTTTTTATTAGCAGATGATACTTCAATTTTTAAAAAGTATTTCAGAATAAGCATCTTGGGAACAATTAACGTCTTATCCAACACGCTTTTTTTGATAATATTACATATTATTTTTCTCTCTGTACTATCAAGGTGTTTAAGATAGTTTTTCATGCAACCGGGAACACCATCATCCTCAATGATGGCATTTAAACAATCAATATATCTTTTAGCACCGTTTATTACATCTCGCATTAAAGTGTTATTATTAATAGCTTTAATGACATGGTCTCTGCTATAATACAGTGTTCCTTTAACCGTGCATTGTTCTGTTAATAAAAACTCCTCATCCATACGGATCATATCATATTCGGATGAGGGGAAAACATAACAATATATATAGTGTTCTAAAATCTTGGTTAGAGGATATGCGTTTGATAATCTCATTGATTCTAAATTATTATCAAACTTTATCCAAGACTCCTTTAAATCTACCCATGATTTACGGATATCTTCCGATGAATCTTGAGCAAATAAATCCCTTAAATATATCTTCCGTATCAAGTTTTATGCCCTTAAGATTAACATCTATGTAGTATTCTGTACTATTTTTTGCATCTTCTTCATCTGCAGCGATAACATTAATTTGACATTCCATAAGATTTTTTAAAAAACCTCGAGCTTTATCAACGGTATCAATGATTTTTGATGCTTTAATAAATTTATAAAGTGCATTTAACGACTCTATTTGGTTTAGCTTGTCACTTTCTTTTACAATACTTTGTTTTGTAGCATCTACAAATTTTAAATCATATTTTGATTGTTGAAATAGATTAAACTGTTCAAAGCAATTAAGTTTGATTTCTACTAAATTTTCAATATCATTAATTTCGGATGCATACTCAAATTTGATGAAATTGACAAGCATATTTAATGACACCAATCGCTGCTGACCATCTATAATGTAATAATCTTTGTCGTTTGCGGAAGATAAAATAATGTTACCAAGAAATTTACTACGATGAAAAATATCATTCATAAGGGCAAAAAGGGTTTCTTTCTTCCAACGAATTTCTCTTTGATAGTCAGGAATAGATAATATTCTGCCTTTTGAAAATGTAAGGACGGGGTGCTTTTGACCATTGTATTTAATTGTAATTTGAGTGTCGACATCAAAGAGAAAATCTCTTAATTTTATGACTGTTCCCGTAATTTCCGACATTTTATTTACCTTCTTTCAAATTCCTTTCTCAGAACTCAATAGATGTGTTATGAAATCACCGCCGTATCTAAATTCAGCATACAGATATTTTGCTCCGCGATCCAAATGCGCCTTTATATACTTTTGAAAATACTCATTATCATCAATATGACGATTCTCCTTCATAGCTATCAAACATTTGTATAGTTCATCGTATTCACCTGTTATGGTCTGGCGGTTGAGTTCCAATCCGTTATTATCTGTCTTGAAGTCAGATTCTACCATGGGCTCGTCCGATTTGAGAGACAAGGAAATAGCCAATTTTGACAGAGCATAAGGCTGCAGGTTCTCACTGGCTTCAATCGTCTCAAAAAACTCTTGTGTTTTTTTAGATGTTCGTATTTTGAAAACCATAGTCATTACTCCTCAAAATAAGCGTTACGTGATACGCTAGTGCGTGTGTTGTCGGCGTTCTCAAGCATATACGTTACTGCAATCTTGTCATTCATAATTCCAACGTGCTTAGAATTGATTTCTTCGTTTGTGGAAAGTATAAAGACCTGACCGTTCAACTTGCTAAAGAAGTGCTTGGAAATGTTCTGTCTGTGTTCGGTATCAATTCTCGCAAACGGTGTATCGATAATGAACGGGACTTCGTGATTGCAAAGCTGTACAAGCGAATGATATAGAGCCATAATGAAGATCTGCTTTTCACCGTTTGAAAGCGATGTTTTTTCAATCTCAACGGGCAATGTCAAGCTTATTTCATTATGAAATCTCAAGTATCGGATAATATCCTTTGCATCATTATAGCCGGTTATCTTCTGTAACTGCTTGAATGCCTCAGAAGATGCGAAGTTATCCAATAGCGAATCCATATTGGTTGTAAGAATTCTTATCAGCTGTCGAGCGTCAAATTCATCGTGCCTATAAATGTGAATGTTGAACTCATCGTCAATATGGATGTCATCAATAAATTTCGTCTTGCGCATAAGTAAATTGATCTCATCTCTGAAAAAAGCTTCAATCTTTTCTATTTGCTTGTGGTACAATACACTCTGAAGTTTGTCCAACATAAGGATTGCTCTGGACGAAATATCAGAAATAGATTCCTTTTTCAGTTCTTCTTCCAAAGCAGTTTGAGCTTTCGACAACGATACCTCTGCCACCAACATTGCGTTTTCCTTCTCTTGAATAACTTCCGAGAGTTGAATCCGTTGATTCAGGAGTTGAGTTTGAGCCTGCAACAATGCGTTCTTGCGTTGCATATAAACCTGTACATAATCGATATTGCATTCGTCAAGTTTTTGTCGAATCTTTGCAGACTTATTGATGGAAGATTTAATACCTTTTTTAATTTTAATGATCCGTTCTGTATTAAAATCAAGGATATTACGCACAAGAGACAGTACAGACGCACCGCTTTCAAAGGACAGATCCAAAATATGCTGACTCTTATTGCCATAGCCAGAATAAGCTAAAGATTTAATCTCAGCAATAGCGTTAGTTCCTCCGAATCGTCGCACTGCTTCTTTTACTAACGGAGATTCTAATACTTCGCAAAAGTCTGAATATTTGCGATTATTATTTTCTTCGAGAAGCTGCTTTTCTACCCTTTCGATCTGATCTCTGATAATCAAGAAAGGCAAATATTCATTGGCTACTCTTTTTATCCACGCGTTATTTACTTCGCGCTTTTTTTCTTCAGCCTTGAGTTCTGCAATATAGCCATCCCACTCGTCTTGAGTTATGCCACCGCCGTGTGCGTAACTTTGCTCTAATTCTTTGAGCTCAGCCTCACAGTTGGTTATAGCAGTTAAGCAAGCGTCATACTCTTGCTTTTTTGCGGAATATGCTTCTGATGCTTCTTGATAATGAACTTTTGCACCCAAATATTCGTTGAGTGCATTGGCAGATGAACCGGTATTGGCGGCACTAACACGTCTGAAATTCTTGCTCATGATATCAAACGTATCATAACCGCAAAGAGTCAAGAAAGCCCCTTTGATACGTGCGTTGCTTCCTTCTTCAAGAAAAAAGTCGGCTATCTTTTCTCCGTCAAAGAAATACAGATTGAACAGTTCAGGAGGAATAATGCTGAAAAGGAACTTATCAAAGTCAGCGATTTCTTCAGAGTTGAGCGGAATTCCATTTTTTAATACTCTATACTCTTCACTCAAAGTATCATTGAGTGTCCAAATACGTGTCAAAATATATTGATCCATCTCGTGACCGTTACTAATGCTTACATCCATTTCAACGCTTGCAGTAGACGGCTTTGTCATTTTGACAGTATTATTAATAAGTTTCGTGATTGCACGAGAGTAATAAGCATTGTGACTCTTATATCCCATACTCATGAAACCGTATAAGCATAGGCGCATAGCAGTAAACAAGGTGGTTTTTCCTGCACCGTTCTTACCGCCTATCAGAATTATATTTCTGCCGTCTTGCTCTTTTGTTTCGAATGTGGCTTCTCCTTCGTATGAACCGAAGTTCTCAAGGGTTATTCTATTGATTTTCATGGTTCAAACCTCTCTGGATTGTTTCAAAGTGGAGCCAGCCTTGATTGATAATTCTATCAAACGCTTTTGTTACACGGCTGCCTTTGGTGTAATTCTTATTAGCTTCAATTTCTACGATGAGCTTGGATATCAATTCAAATTCAACGTTGTTTTCTTGGCACTGCTTTTTTATTTCATCAATTACTTCTTCGGAAAATACGGGAACTTTATAATCATCCCAAGGAAGATGTTTGCCTTTGATTTCGTAATAGAGGTCAACAAGGGTTCTGCGTGACAAGTCACCCTCGTCATCCCATGTTTTATCGATAAATTTTAATTCTTCAAGCGATATAAGATCAAAATTATATGTAACTTCTAATTGTAACAGACGGCGCAGAATTTCAACACGAGATTCCATAGTAAATGGACCGAGACCATATTCGCCATCTGCTTTTTTGTACATTTGTCCGTTCCTTCGCTTGTTTTCACGTGCGGAAGGAGTAGAACGGAGTTCTATCAGCCAATTTCTGAAATCACGCAAGGGTTCAAGCCACGTTTCTCCACGATCTATAAACGCTTTGAGAGATTTGTCCTCTTTAACCATCGTGCATATCCAACAACCGAAACGAGAGTGACCTGTAACGGGAATTTTATCTTTATCAATTTCACCGATTACACTCTGTTCCTCTCCAAGGTTCTCGCCCTGATACAATGAAAACAGATATTTATTATCAGATCCCCAAGGCGTACGAGAATTATCTTTCAACAAGAATTCCCACACCAGTTCGTTCGGAATCTCGGTAAGTGGATTGTAGACGTGTGCACCCTCGATGTCGGTATGAGGCACTAAAATCTTACCCTCAATCTCTCGAGAACGTATATTATTAGCACGATAGGTGCTTTCAGCTTTACGCACACCAAGAAGAAGTACAACCTGACCATTCGTTTTGATGGTGTCAAGTGTATACTTGTTCATAGGGTGAATCTTCAATCTTTCTGTACACCAACGAAAACCAGGTGCTTCAGGTGTCGGATAACCAAGACCGATAACCTTACTCCAAAAAGTATCTGCAATTACCGGATATATGATATCTGCTTTTACTTTGAGTTCATCACCCACTTGGTTGATCATTGCCGACATATGGTGCATATAGTTTTTTACAATGGGATTTTCGACCATTGTATCAGACGAAACAATATATACAGTTTTATGTCTTTGATGAGGAGCCAAGCGCTGAAGCATCTCCATAACAAGGCAGCACAAAAGTGTGGAGTCTTTTCCTCCACTATATCCAATCAACCACGGTCTTTTATCGTGTCTATAAACAAGAGCCATCTCCTGTATTATGTCTTCAAATACATGAAATTCGCCTGTATATGGCATAACTAATATCCTCTCTTATCTCTGTGCTTCCTTCGCTTGCTCGTCCTTGCCCAAAGGTACACCTATCAACTGCTTGATTTTTGAACAAGTCAAGGTAACAGCTTCTTCGCTATTCATTACCTTGCCATCTTCTCGAATCGTTCTGCCCAGCCAGTTTTCTTCGTTATAGCGTGACCAGTCGATCTCTTGTAATTTCTTTAATATGGATTTCATATCCACGTAAGGGTTATCGTAGAAATAACGCCCCAATTTACCAAGCGCGGTCAAAGTAATCGCCAACGTGATAATATAGTTTTCTCGAAGCTCCTTTTTAGTAAGGCTTCTATTCATAACCTCTTGCCACTCGTTAATATTATCTGCAACAGTTTTCCAATAAGAGGTCAGAAATTCTACAGCGGCGGTATCGCAATTATCGTTATGAACGATTTTAAGATTTGCTTTATATATGGCATTTAAAGTGAAAAGATTACCGGAATTCTTTCCGAGAATATCACGTTCTTTGTCTGTAAATCTCTTGAAGAAAGGCACAGCATTGATAACCTCTTTTGTTGCGACAGCGACTGCATCTCTTGAGTCGTAAAGCGTTGATAAGGAATTAGATGTTTTCACAGCGTGCTTATTAAGGTCGGTAAACATTTGCTGACTACGTTCCAAGCCATTATCGCCGAAAAATACAATAGATATCGTTTCATTGCTAAGACTTTCATCCTCTCTCATTGCGGCTTCAATCGCGGCTTTTCGATGTTGACCGTCATTGATGAGAAAGACGGAACCCATATCAACATGAAGTACACCTATATCTGCGTTATCATTTGACACGAATGAAAATTCACCATCTATCGATGCGGACAAAGCAGAAAAAACATAATTATTTCTATTTTCAAGAATGTATTTTTTTATTTCCGGAATTCTCGCTTCGTTGATTTTTCTTTGTGCTCTATATTCAGGCGCAACGATTTCATCATCAGAAGGAAACAATTTAGAGAGCAATTTCAACGGAACCATAGAAATATAGTATTCACGCCCTGCCTGAACACCTCTGACCGCCGGAAATTGATAAGCAAAATTCATACTTCACCTCAAAACAAAATGTGATATACTTAAGCATATACTTAAGTATATCACATTTTCATTAGATTGTCAATATTCGAGCGAAAATGACATCAAATATCTTCACCCAAAAGAATGTCGTCGGGAAGCGCATCAATATCAAAGTTGTTTCCTTCCACAATTGAGGATAGGAAGTTTTTAATGTTTTCCATTGATTCCAGCGGACTTGAACCAATCTGCTCAACAAGCTTTGTCACTCCAAAATTAGCAAACTGTGTCAAGAATTCAATTTTCTTGAATTCTCCCTTCTCACCGAAGGCAAGTTCAAGACGCTGATCTTCCGTAAGGTTTTCTGTTGTAGTTGACAGGATTGCCGCTTGGAACATAAAATCAAGCTTTCCGTTATCGTTATTCTGTATAACGTTTCTGGGAACAGAATGGCGATAGTCATACTCACTAGTAATCTTTTGGTCATACATAATTCCGATTGACAGAGAAAGCATATATATGCTATACTGCGCTCTCGGCTTAAAAAGCGGAGCAAGTGCATCAATTGCAATATCCCATGCAGAGCCTCTTAAAGCGATATCTGCAGTTATTTCCATAAGTGACCCTCCTCAACCTTTGCAATATTTTTCTCATCGTTGCTAACGATAGTATACACTCTGCCAATATTTTCTTCATCAAACACGCCATGAAGATCGTCCTTGGAAAATAAAATAACCTGCGGAGCAAACTTGGGTATCATATCAATTACATTCTGTCTTTGGTCGGGGTCGAGCTTTGAGAACGGGCCATCGAGAACAAGGGGGTATTCCTTTGTTGCCAAGTGTTCTTCGCTGCGAAGCATTTTCAGTATGCCCCCAATGTATGCAAACGAAACCACAGCGAACTGACCTTCAGATTTTGACTCATCGCCAAAACTGTCGGTAACGCGAACTGCAAATTCACGGCTTACCGATACGGTTCTCTTGCTTGTAAGCATTTCGTTTATCAGCAACTGAATATTTTCCTCAAGCCTTTGACTGTAAGTAACGGATTCATTGGCGAGGCGAGTGATAAAATGCTCAAGAACCTTCTGCATGATTTCGATTTTGTGAGCAACCTTTTCGCCTTCCTTGCTTTTAGAAGTGAGCATATCATATTCTTTCATATATTTCTTCAAAAGAATATCCAGCTTTCTTAGTTCAGTTTCAATCTTGACAATCTTTTCGTCAAGCTCTCTTACACTTTCTTCAGCATTCTGACGGTCTACAACAAGATTTTCTATATCGGGACTCTTCTTTTCGGCTTCATCCAGTTCACGGATTTTCACATCACAGTCATGTGCCTTGTCGCTGTTTTCAAGAACCATACGAATATGATCCTCGACCTTACTCTTATCGTAACCCTCTCCCCAACGCTTTGCATTCCTTGTAAACTCTTTATAAAGATAGGTGTAGGAGGGGGGCAGTTCGGCAAGGTATTTTCTGATATGATCCTTTTGTTCTTCACACAGTGGCTGACCGCAAATACACTCCGTAGTAGCATCCTTCAACAGATACGTTATCAATGGCTTGGTCACTCCGGTGGGAAGTTTGCTTTGCTCGACTTTCATATGTATTTTACGCTTGGCATCTTCTACAGTCTTGGACAGCAGAAGGAAAGGATACATATCCATAACTTCTTTGCCGAAAGCACCTTGCTGTGCTTCTGCGTTTTTGAGGAACAAATCTCTTTGAGCACGAAGCTCTTTTCTACTTGCCTCGTATTCGGCTTTAGACTTAGTAGCACCGATTTTTTCGGAAATCTCTGCGATAAGTTGGCGCTTTTCTTCCTTGTCGGCTTTAGCTTTATTGACACGATCTGTGTAATCATCTATTCTGCCTTGAGCTTGCTCTATGTTGTACTTAAGTGTAGATATTTCACTGCCACTGCTAATAGCACCTTTGCTCAAATAAAGTTTTCCGAGCACCGTCGTTCTTAAATCGGTACGACCGATATGGTTTATGGCTGCTTCCAAAACGTCAAGATCAAACATGGAATAGAGTGCTTTGCGAAGTTTGCTTGCAGAATCTCTACCTTTAACACGTAGGTCTGCAATCATACTTTCTCCGTCAAAGAAGAAGTATTCGAAAAGCCCCGAGGGAAGCATCTTCTCGATAACTTCCTTGGGTCGATCTACTCTTTTCCAATTGAAATCCTCATCTCTTTGATTAAGCGAAAAATCCTCACCAATTTTTTCAGAATTGTCGATTCCTTTTTTATATTTGTAGGTTCTGGTCAAAGAATATTGTACGTTGTCATGTTCGAAATCAATTCTTCCCATAACGTCAAAAGTTGAACCATAGGGCTGTTCGCTCTCGAACTGGAGGTTATACAGTCTGTCCGTGGTGGTTTTGTTAAAATGTACTTGCCCGTAAAAAATCCATTGGAAAAGCTGATGAAGCGTGGTTTTACCGTCACCGTTTTTTCCGTAAATTATTGTTACTTTACCGTCAGTAGAACAGCGAACCTTACCATAATCCCTGAAATTTCGGAAGTTTTCAAATTCGATTTTACTTATTCTCATTTGCAACCTCCTTATCAAGCTCGTCGAGAATGGATTTTACAATATCACTTTTAGCCGAATTCTCGCCAAGCATCTTTTCAGCCTGAAGCTGATGTTCTTTGCCCTCGATAAACTTGATCATATTTTTCACCACATCATTCTCATTCATTTAAGCTTTCCTCCATATCCTCGTAATCGTAAACATCAACGTCCTCAATAGCCAAGCCGTAATTCCAAAGGTGATTTTCAAGTTCAGGTGCTAATTCTTCCCAATTTAGTGAGAGCTTTGCGTATTCATGGAATCTACGGAACTCTATTTTTGCCCAAGCCGGCAGGTCATGAGATGGCAAGACAACTATATCGTAAATATGGGCATTTTCTTTACCTTTATACGTTCTCAAAATACGACCGCGTCGTTGAACGAACTCTCTGTAATCATCGTTACTGGAGAGTATGAGTGCACTCTTTATAGAAGGAATATTGATACCTTCGTCAAGACAGCGAATGGCTGCCAAAGCAGATATTTCACCTTTGTTAAAAGCGTCTACCAACTGCATGCGCTCGCTCATATTTTCTTGTGCAGTAAACTGACTTGGTTTGTAGCCATGTGCCGATAGTACACGCTTCACGGACTGTATGTGTCTTAATTCTTCACCAGTATTGTTATCAAACAGGCGCCCATCTCCGCAGTAAACAACAAAATGATCGTTTTCTTTAACTTGAGAAACAATATAATTGATCTGTTCCTGTTTTTCCTCTGCCATCGAAATGACACGCAAGCGATTTCGCAAGGATTTTACCAACAGGTCTGGATTTATGCAGACATTATTCTTAAAGCAGGACAGTATGCGGTGCGTATGATATTGAAATTTCTTTTCATCCTCCTCGCTTGCATGGACGTAGATGGGATGGTAATAGTACGGAACAAGAAATTTTCTCTTAAGAGCTTCTTCTATAGGCAAACTGAATACCTGTCCTCCAAAGAATTCCATCAATTCTTTTCCGCGTTGAGCCGATGTGCCGCTGAACGGAGTAGCACTTAATCCGAGCATATACTTGAATTGTAAGTGCATATCTTCCGAACGATCAGTAAACCGGTGTGCTTCATCTACGATTAACAGTTTATCTTCATTCGACTTTGCAAGAGTGTTAGCAAATCTTGGCATCTTGAAGGATGCAATGGTTGAAATAATAATGGTTTGTGCATTCGGATCATATTTCTTCCTGATAATCTCTTGGGACATCTGCTGCTCCCATTTGGGATTTTCAGAAGAAACCATTATAATCTTCGCATCTTCGAATGCTTTCTCTACATCTTCTGCCCACTGCTTTACAAGGTGCTTATACGGTGCGCAAATCACAACCATAGCAGGATTTGTTTTCAAGAGTTCTTTTGCAGAGTAAATTGCCGTCCACGTCTTACCGGTACCGGTAGCCATAACATAAAAACCATGATAGTCATTTTTAACCCACGCGGCAATAGCTTCTTCCTGATAATCTCTCAATTTTATGGGACCCTTTACAGTAGCGGAGGTGGCACGTTTTTCCATCATTTGCAAAATATTGGATTTTGCGCTTTCTTTGTAATCATAAACTTTGACAAATTCATTTGTATCGTTCCAAAGGGAATCGAATTCCTTTTGCTCATCGGCTATACTTGCTTGGTCTCCGAGGATCCAATTCTTCACAACGCGAATCTTTTCGTAATTATTTTGGTATCCGCTTAATGTAGAGTTTGCAGAACCGTAGAACACCACCACATTGCCCTCAAAATCCTCAAGAATGCCGAGTTTATCGTGGTATATTCCGAGGGTATCGGTTACTGCAATCTTGATATCAAGTGTTCCTCTGGCAATCAAAGTGGCAAGTAATTGCAACTTGGCATCATCAAAAACTTCGAGCTCCTTCATAAAGTCGCGAGTGAATGACTTGTTGATAACTTTCTCACGAGCCTCGTATCCGGTGCTTATTGCATAGATGTCGTCTTCTGTAAGATTAGGACTTGCAATCAGTTGTATCTTACCATCGTTTCGTGCCAATGCAACGATTCCGTCTACAATTGACTGAAGAACAGATGATGAGAAGAATCCGACACTTCGTTTATAAATTTTAGTACATTTCAAAATAGGAGTTAAGAAAGCCTTGGCAATGTTTTCTTGCCCTACGCTTATGTAACTTTGTTTTATTTCTAATTCCTGATAATTCATATCAAATCCTCATTCAAATTAAATTCAATGAAATCCGAAATCAAATCGTCTATATTATCCAAATCATCCATTTGTGCAATAGACACCGTCGTATCAACAGAAACACCTTCATATTTCTGTACATTCAATTTTTCTTTGGGAGCTACCACGGGGACTGACAATTTGAACTGATTTGAGGTAGTACCTGATACCAAAGACTCACCCCAGCGATTGATAACACTATAAATCAGCCATTCTGTCCACGGAACTTTGATTTTAGGTAATCTATATATGCATTTCAGGGATGTAATTAGCTCAGTTTCCGTGACCTCGTCCTGTAAAATTGAAATAACATTTTTGGCAATATCTTCGGTTATGCCAATTCGCCCTATTGCTCCCAATGTATCCCTGTCCATAAGAAGGTGTGTAGCATTGAAACTATTGAGCAATTCAAGTATAGAATTGATTTCATAGTAGTTGTCTTTTGCAAAAGCAGTGATTTCGGATATAGCAATTTCATCGCTACTGATAATCAAATCGTGAAGCTGTTCTTCGGGATTTCCGATATCTGTTCCAACATTAGAGATAAAAGGTCTCTTAAATTGATATTGATCCTTAAAGAGATACTCCAATACAGAGAACAAGCTTGTAGGAAAATGAATAAATAGTTTGCGCAAAAGGTCAGAATCGTCATGCTCAATGAAATCATACAGTTCCTTGTAGTGGCACACCGCATCTCCTGTAACGAATTTCCGCAAAACCTTTTCGAAATAAACTTTGTTGGCATCCGAAAGATTCAATCTGCTACCGTGAATACATTTCCCAAAAAGATTTATGATGTTTGCATCGCCAGTTGCGAAAGATATAACGATCTCGGTTACACCGGGGAAAGCTTTCTTGATTTCTTCTTTCGTGATAGGATAGGAGAATTTCTTTATGTATTGAACTATTTCAACATAGAGTGAGGTAACCGATTCATCCTTGGATATATAATCGCGTCGGAAAACAAATTCTGAATCATACAACTCGCGCAGCACACCCTGCAAGTAATATTTATTATCAATTTCGAATTTTAACAGCTCATCTTCAAAAATATTGAACAGCGTATTCGTCATAAATATTACGGAAGGGCTATCAACAATGTATTGATGTATTCTTTCAGCCAAATCTTTCGAAATATATGATGTTTTCTTGGGACGGTATTTACCTCTTCCGCAAAGAATTCCTATATCAGAAAGACGTGCTGATATTGCCCTGTTCTTTTCGGGAAGATTTTTACATCCATATTCCTCAATAGCAATACATCGGAATATGTCGAGCTCATTTTCATTATAAACATCAATACCGTTTTGATAATACTTTTCAAGTATTTCCGTATAAATAGCGGTAAGAGAAAGGTGTTTTCGATGGTATGTAGAGCCATCCATTTGAAATTCATCGCTGATAGCTTTCTCAATGAATTCTTGAGGGATATTTTGTTCCTCAACCGCATTGATGATAATAGCATTATATTTATTTTCATCAAATGCATCTGGTAACGCTTCAACAATTCTGCCAATAAGTGCTGAAATGGACTCATCACCCATAACGAACGCATCGAGTTGAGAATCATAATAATACGCAGGGCTGTCAGATGTGCGAAGCAAAAACACCATTTCCGCATATTTGTCGCCAAAGTATTCACTTAATTCGGAAGCGGAAATAACAGAGTTTCCGTTGCGCTCGGCAGAAATTTTTGAAAGGATATGGTTTTTGCTTTGCCAAATATTAAAAATTTTCTTTGCTTTTGCTTCGATTTGACGTACTCTTTCACGAGTAATACCCATCTTATTACCTATACCGCCTAACGTTTCGCCCATGGCTCTACCTAAAAGAACGGATTTAATACTATTTGATCTGCCGTAGCGTATTTGGAATAACTCAGAAATTTCTTTGTTAATATCGAAAGCACACCATTTCAAAAAGTTCAACAGTACGGCAAAATTTGTCACAGATTCTGCAACCAACTCAAAGATGTAATTTTTGATACAAGCGGCGGGATATAGTTCCAAACCATAAATCTTACCAAGCACTTTACGCTGTCCTTCGTCAGTTGTAAAGGCGTTAATATATCCACGAACGCCGTTGTTAATTCTTTGAGTCGGTATCAAAGCAAGCATTTCGAATACTTTATTTTTTCTATATTCGCGCTCTTGCTGGGCTTTTATAAACGGTTTAAGAGCATCAATTAGTGGGAGAATCTTATTTGGCTTTTGATAGCAATCGCGTGCAAGATCTGTTCCCAATATTTCAACAGCTTCTTTATACTTATCAATTACTATTGCATCGTCCGATTCGATAGGCAATTCTTCACAAAAGGTAAAGTTTTGGTTAATGATACTTTCTATATTGTCGGCAACAATTCGAGGAACATGAGTCACGAATTTCGGAGTGCCCCACGAAGGAGCTATTTCTACCGCTTTGCTTGATAAATCAGAGAGATATTGGCATGTTTCGTCGTAACATTTCTTACCTGCACCATGAAGCTTTATGAAATCTTCAACCTTCATTCTGTAAAGATCTGCGACTGTTCTTACGCCGTTGTGCATCAATAGATTAGTTACGCGCACGGAAACAGGGAGAGATTGTACGCTCACATTCTCAACGCTCGACAAATCAACCGGGTACAGATCCCAGAACGTTGTATCTGATATTAAATTGTCGTTATTTTGAGTTTTGGGGTCGTCAATCATTATTGTAGTCCTTACTTTCTTACTGGAAATAATTTGAATCTATTTTATAAATGTCAAATGTTTTTACGCGCTCGACACCGATTTGATATTTTATCATATACTCGGCAAGCATATCTCCGTCAATTAACTTGATGTTCTTTTGTTGTTGCTGTTTTCTGAACGCAAAAGCTTCTTTCGTATATGTAGAAGTAGTAATAAATACTCCCTTTTGGATATTACCCATAGCACCTATAAATGCTTGGAGATCTTTTCTTCCAACTTTGTTGTTAGCAGAAAACCGCTTTGCTTGAATATAGATAAGATCCAAACCCAACTTATCCTCACTAATTATACCATCAATGCCGTTGTCGTGAGAACCTCCGGTAACCACACCCGATTTTTTGTCATACCCATACCCCATTTTCAATAACAAATCAACCACCAATTGCTCAAAGAAGCTGGGACTTTGATTAAGTATCATATCGAGGATTTCCTGTTTGGTTTGCTCAATATGTTCTTGAAATGCGTTGATCAACTTTTCTTCGGGCAACGATTCAATGAATTTCTTTTTTGAAGAATCCTCGTTTTCCACAGCTTTTTCTTTAGATTCAAGCAAAGCATATTTAATCTTTTTTCCGTCATCTCCCACAATCTTGAATAATTTAATGGGATGAGAAGTCGGAAAATCCAATTCTGCACACCTTCTGCGAAGTCCGGTATTTACCACATGCTCGGGTGCTTTTGCTTTGAATGTATACAATCCCCGCTTGACGACTTCTTCATATATTTGATAGGAGGTTAATCCGGAAGGATTGTCCTTTAACACTGTCTTTATAGCTTCAAGTATAGTCATTTTTACTCTCCATCAGTTATTTTTGCTGTACGCTTCTTTCAGCCTATCGATTGCCATTTCAATGCTCATGGTGTGGTACATGAGTTAGACGACATTCATAGTCTTGGCAGGAACTTGTTTATAGATCTCGCGGCTGTTTTCTCCTGTATACTCGACATATATCAGGTATGTATTATTATTGATATTTGAAGTCGCTAATAAAGAAATAATTATTGTCCGTCATACAGTTGACAAAGTCCTTAACAGTTTCGTTATCTAAACACGATATTGATTGGAAAAAATGACACAACTTTCTGTAAGCCATCTTATCACAACTGATCAATCTGATAACCACGATAAAGAGAATTCATCAACTTTCTTACTTGATTACGGTTTCAGACATATCCTCTCTGAAACACAGGCATTACATAGCTGCCATGGTCAATTTTGCTTAGAATTGTACTGATATCCATAGCAATCCTCCATTCACAACTCACACTGGCTGATTACAGTGTAGATATATATAATATTATACCACTTTTCACCAGAAATTTCAATCCTTCTGCACATTTTTTCTTAATTCTACACGAACCCCCATTATTAGTATACAATACCAGCTATTCAGAAATTATATATCTGCAAAAAAATTCCCGGATTGCTCCGTGGATTTCTATTATATGAAACTATTTGAAAGATACAACACAGCTTTTCACAGGCAACATCTCATTTATGCTCCCACACATAAAACCGCATCTCACCATCACTCTCTCTAGCATAGGAAGCATTCAGTTCCGTAAGCCTACCCTTTGCCCAGGCTGCATTTTTACGTTCCCAATTGGTGAGATCGTCCTCATATTCCCAGATTGTCGCCATGTAGAGCTTTGCGGTCACTTCAAGCTTCTGTATGTAGTATTTCAGCTTTTCGTAATCCGCAATAATATCGTGATGCGGTGTGAACCCTGCTTTGTATTTGATCTCGATGACAGCAAGACACTCAGTCACATCATCGCCCCAGTATTTTGACGGTGCATTCATATCCACACGGGCAATGACAATATCAGGACGGTATCCTGTCCCTTTAAATTCACAATCAGTGAATTCCGTGAAAATGCGAACGTTATTGTATTCAAAGACCGTCCCCAGCTTGTTGCGAAGATGAAAGTAAAGTGCATTTTTCAGCGTATCCTCTTTGAGAAGCCAGCCACACTCGTAATCAGATTTTATCTCATTCTGCCAAATATCTTTTAGTGTCCGGTCTATCAATTTCATCAATTCTTTTGTTTGCAAATTGCTCACCTGCTTTCCGAGAAGTCGTTATAATTATTATATCATATTACGTGAAAAATCACAATATAGAAAGGACTGTCCAAAATGGACGCCCCTTCAGACACACAAAACCTCCCAAACTTACAAGTGATGAATAGGTCGTTTTTTTCCTCATTCACATCAGCTTCCCCTTTCAGTAAAAGACTAAAAACGGTCATCAGCATTGAGGTGCAATCATTGACTTTTAAGCGAAAATAGTGTATAATAACAACAGAAAATATCAAGGGAGGTTTCGTCTATGATACAGCCGAGAACTGTCGTAAATACGATGCTGCATGAAAAGAAACGTAAAATCAGCGGCGGATTTTATCACAGACTGCAGGTGGATTTTGCATACAATTCCAATCATATCGAAGGCAGTCGTCTGACACATGAACAGACACGATGTATCTTTGAAACGCACACCGTAGATGGAACAGCCCATGTCAATGATATTCTGGAGGCTGCGAACCATTTCAAGTGCATTGACTATGTACTTGATACTGTCAATGAGCCTATCACAGAAGCGTATATCAAGCATCTGCACAGACTTCTGAAAACTGGATTGATTGAAGATGACTATGATGACATTGTCATCGGAGACTATAAGAAATATCCCAATGAAGTCGGACAGATCAGCACCGTTCATCCGAAAGAAGTAGCCACACATATGGCAAGGCTCATCGGTGAGTTTTCTGCAAAGAAGCAGATTGATCTGTATGATGTAGCGGAATTTAATGCGGAATTTGAAAAGATCCATCCATTCTACGACGGCAACGGAAGAATCGGCAGACTTCTTATCCTCAAGATGTGTCTGGCACACGACATCGTTCCATTCTACATCAATGATGAAAGCAAGATGTTCTACTACATGGGACTGAAAGAATGGCAGATGGAGCAGAAGCATGAACGTCTGCTTGATGTGTTTCTTTCCATGCAGGATGATATGAAGTGCATCCTTGATTACTTTGAAATCGAATATGATAAGACAGCGCTTCGGGCAAGGGATTTCATTGAGAAGCATACAAAATCATACTGACATCCGAAAATAATTTGGGGTACAGCATTCTGATTTTGTGTCGTAGTCATGTCGATACGGCTGCCGGAGGAGTTCACGAGTATTAATATGAAAAACATAGGTCTACCCTCTCGGCTTTTTTATGAACTTGATATATAAGAGAAATAATCGGGGAGGAAGCTATCTTGATAGTTGGATTCATTATCTCATTGTTGTGGTATTTGATCCCATTCATTATGCTGAAAATGAAAAAAGAGCAAAAACTCTCGCAAATCATAATAGTATGTAAAGATATTTTCGCATTATTTGTATTTAATGCTTTTATTGCATTTGTTATCTACATATGTGCTTTCATGTGTATTAAGGATGCGTTTGGTGATTGGGATCCATTATTGTCACCTGTTTTTCAATTGTTTTCATTATGGTTTAGTGATAAGTTTTATAGAATTGTGGCTGTTAATGATATGGGGCGAAACGGAAAAGAAGTGTGTTATACAATTTCTATTTTATCTATCATTGTTACGCTCTTTCTTTGGGGAGTTACTAATGAGGAAACAGTTGTTTGGTATAATACACTATTTCCATTAGGCATATTAATATCAACGTACATTCCTTTAGGGTTTATATTTGAATCAAAATTGGACGATCGTATCAATGCGCTGAAAAGTAATTTACCTAAATTCAGAGAAGTAAATTTGAAAACAATCATGATCAGCGCAATCACTAACATAGTTATTGCACTACTTATACTTAACCCAACTTTAAATGAAAAGATTGACGCAGTGATTGTGGAATTCTCACAAGGCTTCGGTTTAGCAACAGTATTAATGATTCTTATAATTTTTATCAGATGGAAGCTAAAACAGAGATGATAACGGTAAAATCACCCCTTCACCGCATTCCTCGTCAACCTATAAATCTCCAGCCGTGACAGTGCTTTCGGACTATTGTTGGTCTGATTCAATTTCACGGCTGTCGTCGTTATTGTAGTTGTTGATGAACATTCCTGCAGGAGTACCGTCCATCATTGCACTGAGAATACTGTCAAGTATTGCCATAATGCAGAAGCCGATTCAGCTTTTTTATGATTACTCCTCTGCTTCACCACAGTACATCATCCGCAGTGTTGCCTTACCGATGAGATACACGCCCGTGAGCATAAATCAATGTACCAATGTACATTTTTAAAAGCAAAATACGTTCAATGAATAAATGCTCTGTTTGTTCATACAATGTAAGCGTAGAAAAAATTCGCTGCCGTATTTTTTTTACGGATAACTGTTGACATTATGCAGAGAATTTGCTATAATTATAATGTGAAATTAAACTCACGGAAAGAAGGAAGAAACTATGCTGAAGCGTTTTGAGGTTCAGAATTACAGGGGCTTTTCGGAGAGACTTGTATTTGATCTGTCCGCTCGTGAATACAGTTTTAATCAGAATCTGACATATAATGGAATTGTGAGTAAGGCGATTCTATACGGAAAAAATGGAATAGGAAAGAGTTCATTTGGATTTGCTCTTTTTGACATTATCACACATCTTACAGACAATACAAGGATATATCACGAAAATTACAGGAATCTTGAACATTTAGATGAACCAGTGTCCTTCCGTTATATTTTTAAGTTTGGAAGTGATGAAGTAGTTTATGAATATGAAAAACTGGATCAGGATGATCTTCGTAAAGAAAAACTTACCTCGAATGGTAAAGTGCTGGTAGAGTTCGACTATTTCAGTAAAAGTGCTGAAGATCGATTCATTGATCCGGATTTGAGAGGCAGTTTGAATATTGATCTTCCAGATAATAAATTGTCTGTATTAAAATATATTTATCGTAATACAGTTACGAAGCCCTCTTCTCCCATCACAAAGCTGATTGATTTCTGCGAGAATATGCTCTGGTATCGGAGTTTATCGGATGGAAATACCTATATGGGGTTCATGGCTGGCATTTCCGTTCTCACTGAAATTATTCGTGAGAACGATAAATTAGAGGAATTTCAATGTTTCTTGCATGATAATGGTCTTGACTATAAACTTGGATTTGAACCGGAAAATGGAAAGCATATCTTATATGCTTACTATAACAATGGTAAAAACAAAGCTTCTTTTACTTCTTTGGCATCGACTGGTACAAGGGCCTTGCTTCTTTATTTTGCATGGAGTATAAAAGCATTTTCTAAAATTTCATTTTTATTTATTGATGAATTTGATGCATTCCTGCACTATGAATCTGCTGAAATGATTGTAAAGTTGTTAAATGAGAATAATGGGTTTCAGTCAGTGCTTACAACGCACAACACATATCTCATGCAGAATCGCCTTACCAGACCTGACTGTTGCTTCCTGATGACAAAAAATAAGATCTCAAATCTATATGATGCAACGAATCGTGAAATTCGAGAGGCACATAATCTCGAAAAAATGTATATTAATGGAGCGTTTACAGGATAATGATCAATATTTTAATTGTTCTGGAAGGTGAGCGAACGGAAACTGATTTCTTTAATTCACTTCTCCAAAGGTTTGACTTGCAAGCTAAACTATGTGTTGTGGGCACAAACTTGTATACGCTTTACCATAAATGTAAGCAGTATAATTTTGATTGCGATGTAAAAGATGTTTTAAAAGAACTTGTAGATGAATCAACCAAGAAACTGCTGGAACAGAAATTCACTTATACCTATCTGGTTTTTGATGCTGATCTACACCACAAGAAACCCGAACAGCGTGGACAATCAATTCCTATTGAGGTTCTTATAAAACAGAATTTCCCACAGCTTATAGAAATGGCTCAACATTTCACAGATGAAACCGACCCTTCTATTGGTCGGTTATACATAAATTACCCTATGATGGAGTCATATCGATATTGTGACAAATTCGATGATGACAATTATCTATCGGCAACAATTTCTATTGCTCAGATGGGGAATTTCAAAAGATTAGCAAGTCAGATGAATTTATCCGGAATTAAACCTTCCGAATATAAAAGGACAGATTTCTCAAATCTAATTCGAATGAATATCAAAAGATTACAATTGATAGCTACCGAAAATCTTAATTCTAATCTCCCCTATTATTTATATAAAGCTATATCAGAAGCGGCATCAATCGCCTCAAATCAATACGCAAGTGCTGAAGAAAAACAAGAGCTGCATGTGATTAATACTTCGCTATTTATTATTCTTGACTACTTTGGTAACAGAAATAATTTTTATGATCATATGATTTCGTATCCAGAGAAGCAAGTCAGCACCAATTCTGAAACGAAAGCTCTGAACAAAGAAACATGCACCATTTCCTAACTAAAAGGGTGCATTGTATCAAAGTTGTGTTTTTTAGCCAAACTATTCACGTCTTGCCTTAAGAGCGACTATTATGCTCCTTCTATATTTCCGAAGTAGACGTGAGCTATTTAAGATTTACAATAATAAGCTGCATTGCCATGCAATTATCCCGCACAGCAATGCAGCCTTTTTATATTTACTTCCCTGCTTCATCGCTGTACATCATCCGCAGTGTTGCCTTACCGATGAGATACACGCCCGTGAGCATATCCTCACCGACTGCATACATAGGCGGAAGGTGTTTCAGATCTTTCACATCCTCACAGACCATGACAGAATTTTCCTCTGCTTCGCCTCCACCATAAAGGTATCACAAATGATACAATGTATAAAATGCGCTCATAAAAGTGGGTGCATTTTTCTTTTCTCTAAAACAGTTGAAATCAAACGATTATTTCGGGTGGGTGCATATTTCACCGATTTAACGCCTTAAAAAACAAACGATTATTTTTGAAAATCCACCCAAAATGTTGTATTTCAAGACAGGCGACGAAAGTATACTGTCGTACGGCAAATCTTATCAAAATCAGATACATTTCTTAACAATATAATAACCTCGATTTATAAAGAAAAATCGAGGTTATTTAACGGGTTATATGAAGTTTAAATTTAAGAATTAAACAAGTCCTATGCTCATTTTTTGTATCATAATTGCATCATTTGCAGTAATACCGTTGCCATTATCAGCTACATCTGCATTAACAGCACCCTGTTCGGATAAAGAATATTTATCGGGGTTTCCCAATGCCTGATAAACTGCAGCTGCGTCTGCTATTGAAACTATTCCGTCACAGTTAGCATCGCCCTCAATAGTTTTGGCAGTGGAGGTATCATCTAACGCCTTGAATGGTATATCGTTTTCCTCTGCATATTTTTCGGCTGATGAGCCTTTGTAGCCGATAATCAAGGGCATATCAGTGTCTTCTTCTATGCTGCATTCAGGATTTTTTATTATAACCTGTGTTAAATTACTGCATTTTTTGAATGAAGTATTACTAATCGAAGAAACGCTTTCGGATAATGTTACAGTTGTCAGATTTTCCCAGCCATAGAATGTATAGCCACCCAGTGATGTAATTCCATTATTTACAATTACTTCTTTGACATCGCCTACGTGCTGTAATCCCCATTCGTTTGAGGAGTTTTTATAATCATAATACCAGACAATTGGAGCAACAGAAATATCTCCTTCACCACTTACGGTAAGTATACCTTCACTATCAAGAACCCATGTTGATTTTGGTCCACATGTTCCTTCTTCGATAATAAACTTTGTATTATCAACAACAGGAGCCTCACCTAAAGATACAAATTCTTTTGAGTATTTCTTGGCATAGGCTTCTGCTGTAGAGCCGTCATAGCCGATAATTTTGGCATCTTTACCTGTTGTGAATTCATTGTCAAAAATAACACATTCAGGATTCAGGAAAGTAACGCTTTTAAGAGTGTCACATGCCGTGAAAGCACCTTCTCTGATAATCGAAACACCTTCGGAAAGTACAACATTGCTCAATGAGTCACAGTTGGCAAATGCAAATTCATCAATTACTCTGAGACTGTCCGGAAGTTTAACGTCAGTTAATGAAGTGCATTCTTCAAATACTTCTTTTCCGATATGTGTAACTCCTTCTGGTATAACTATTGAAGGCAAAGATTTATTTTGTTTAAATGCACCAAATTGGATATGTGTAAGGGTATCGGGAAGCTTAATTGATGTACATTCATCAAGGTTTCTGAATAAGTTTCCGCTTATTATTGTAATACCGTCCTCGATTATTACTTTCTTTACGTTAGAAAAAGTCGGACAATTTTCAGCGTCAACTGCGCCTGTACCGCTTACTACCAGCTCTCCGTTATCGTAAAGCGTATATGTTGCATTTTCACCGCATTCGCCGCTTCTGACAACAGTTTTTGTAAATTCACCTAACGAAGTGAATTTTCTGTTATACTTTTCAGCGTATTCCTGAGCTGTTGAATTATCATAACCTATAATAGTCGTTTCTTTCGGAATAGAATTGGAATCTTTTATTTCACAGTCAGGGTTAAGAAATGTTACAGAATCAAGAATATCACAACGGTTAAAAACAGCTGATTCCACACATTTCAGGGTCGACGGGAGTACTACTTCAGTAAGATTATTGCAGTAATAAAAACAGCCATAACCCAATTCCTCTACGCCTTCATCTATAATTGCATTTTTAAGAGAATAATTTTGTAAAAAAGCACTTTCACTGATTTTCTTAACACTTCCGGGAATACTAATAGTTTCTATATTCGCGTATTGAAAAGCATATCTTCCGATTTCAGTAAGATATTTAGGTAAATTTAATGTTTTGATATTACATCCTTCAAATGCTCCAAACCCAATTTTGGTAACGCTATCAGGTAGAATAAGTGATGAGTATCCGTTGTAACTGAATGCGTGGTCACCTATAATCTTAACACCGCTGGGTACTGTGTAATCTCTGATACCGTTCATCGTATATATAAGCTCGGTTTTATCCTTATTGAAAAATGTATTAATGGAATCGTCATATAAAATATATGGATTTTCGGGATCAACTGTGATTTTCATATGGCATTCAAAGGCATCCGCTCCTATTTCTTTTACATTTTTGGGTATATATATTTCTTTCAGAAGAATGCTGGAGCAAAATACATCTCCACCTATAGTTTCAAGACTTTCAGGAAGAGTGATTTTTTCAAGGTTATCCATCCAGGCAAAGCAGTAATGCTGTACTCCCGTTATACCTTCTTCGACAACAACTTCCTTTATATGATTAGTGTAGTTTTTCCATACAGGAGAGAAGCCGACAATTGCGTTGGGAGCATAGTCACGGTGACAGTAAACCATCCCCTTGCCGCTGATAGTAAGAACGCCGTTTTCAAGGCTCCAGTAAGCTCTATCGCCGTCGGCTGAAAAACTTTGGCATTCTCCGGTTATTATTGTATTAATCAACTCAAACTTATACCCATTTTCCTCTGCATACTTCTGAGCTGTAGAATCAGAAAAACCGTATATTGTTCCGTCATAATAGTTGCTTCCCGATGAATCTGTAGATATACCATTGTTTATAGTATTATCAGACATCGGAATTTCACAATAGGGATTTTCAATATTTACAGAGGATAGTGATGTGCATCCGTCAAATGCAAATTCTCCTATTTCAACAACACTTTTCGGAATTGTAACGCTATAAAGAGAAGCGCATCCCGCAAAAGCGTAATCACCGATAAAAGTTATACCGTCCTGGATAATTACTTTCTTTATGCTATCATAGTACCCGTTCCAACGAGTGCATTCGCCTGTGCCGCAAGTAAAGAAAATACCGCCTGTACCGCTGATAGTTAATGTACCTTCGCTGTCTAATGTGAAAGTTGCGCTTTCACCGCATTCGCCGCTTATTGTGTCTGTTTCAGCAGATTCCTCTACAGCGAAAGTGGTAAATCCGTTGTAAGGTATTATGTCTGCACTGAACGGAATTGCGGATACAGCCATAATTCCTGCAAGCATAGCGGATGAGATTCTTTTCATTTTCATAATAAATTCCCCCTTATTTTTTTCAAGACAATACAGTATAAGTCTTGATATGTTTACCCTAAATTCATTGTGTATTTTACTTCTACTTATATTGTAGAACAAAAACACTTCGATGTCAATAGGTTTTCGTAACTTTGTAGGATTGCACAAATAAACATCGCCGAATTTGTCAATCTTAACGATAAATTTATTATTCAGCCAGTGCAACCGTTACATCATCAATATAAAAACTATTTTTTGAATTTCCTGTTCTGATTTCCAGCTCCAAGGCATACGCGTCTTCGGGAACTGTGAAATACTGCTCCGAAAGCTCAACCCACTCGCCCTTTGGAACAACAACTTTATTGAGTTTTACAGAATGAGACATACATGGAATATCATTCGGCAGTTTATAACTGATTTCTAAAAATACTGTACTGTAATCGATTTCATCCTGCATTACCATTGCACTTATATCAAACTTTTTGCCCGGTTCAAAATTTGTAGTTCCAAGAGGTGTGTAAATATAAGAATATTCACTCTGGCGATTGGTAAACTTGAATGAAGTCTCTCCGCTGTAGCTTGCAGATGAATCAAGTTTTCCTACAGCGTTAGTTGTGGAATAAAATGCACCGACGCCGTTTTCAAATGATTCATTTACCAGATAGCCGTTTTCATCGGGAGTATATCCTGGGTCAGCTTTGTATTCACGTTCAGGATCTGCATCGGGATTTGATGTGAATTCAGAAAAATAAACTTCACGTATACTCATTTCACCTCTTCCACTTGCAAAATTTTTACCTTCAGCAAACAACGATACATCGTATAACTTTTCACCAAGAACTAATCCAAGCTTTTTCCATTCATAAAAATGTTTTTTTAGATTTACTGTTTTGTAAAAATAATCAATAGTGTCTGATCTATGCATCTCTCCGTCACGACGTACACTGTAGTATACGGGATATGTCTTTATACCTTCAATTGAGGGCTGGTTAGTTTTCATTCCTTTATACACATCATATTCAACACCGTCGATATCTATTGTATCAACAAATTCAAGATTATCAAAAAGTGAATTTATACTGTAGCCTTCGATAATATAGTATTCAGCCAATTCATCCTGTGTCCAACCATTAACACCGAAACAGCTTTCACCGATAAATTGGAATTCAGCATTAAAATCAATATAGAGAGTTTCTATTTCAGAGGGTGGTTCAATATATGACGGCATTCTTTTTCTGATAGTACATCGATAGTTATCAACATCCTGCTAGTAGGCACTTAATAATCCTCCATCATCAACATGAAAAATTTCGGAAGTACCTTTATAGTCTTCAAGATAGTACTCATATTCATATCCGTTAATATAATCTAATATAAATTCCCCTTGCTCTATTGGTTGGTATTTATCATTTCGCTCATATACCTCTGTAGGCTCAACAACAGGCGTATCTTCTGAGGGAATTTCAGAAATTATTATATCATCAACAAAGAAATCGACGTTTTCAGTGTAGCTCGTGATAACCAGTTTACAATTGCTCCAGGATTTATCAATATTGATATGTCTTGATCCGAGTTCGCCCCAGACATCATTTTCGAAAACTTCATACAAATTATAACTATTGCTGTAGCTTTCATATCCTTCATTACCATATGAATCAGTATAGTAAAGCCCCCAATCCAAAAAAGCTTTTCGCTTATTTTTCTGCTTGACTACCGCTTTAGCTTCATAATCAACTCCAGGGACAAATATTTCGCTAACATCAATTTCAACAGTTCTTGTAGATGAGATTTCATTATCGCTGATAAAGAGAGAATTATCGCCTATAAAATGTTCATCAGAGACTATTTCTGCGTTTGTACCGTTGATAAAATAGTTCATACCATTTTCAAAGGACTCTCTTATTAACACTCCATTTTCGTCAGGCTCGAGTGGAAGTTCTGGCTTCGTCACAGCTGTTGTCGTAACTTCTGGATTTTTTGTGGTTTTCACAGTAGTTGTGGGAATTGTTGTTACAACATCGGGAAGTACTTTCAATTTGCCAAGCACATATTTTGAGAGAAGAACAATATCATTCATAGCCAGTTTGCCATTTCCGTCAATATCAGCGGCCCCACAGTTAAATTGTGAAGTCGTACTTTCAACTATAGTTTTTCTCATCAGTATAACATCAAATACGTCAATTATACCGTCGTTGCTTATATCTCCACGGTTGTGAGTTTTATCTGAATGGTTAACAGACACTTTTTCATTAACAGGTATTCCGCCAAGTGTAATGAAATTCTTCTTTACCTCTGCGTATCCTGAAGAGTTAAATCCGTCAACATACAATGAAGCCTCCCTGATTGAATTAGGTACATAAAGTCCAAGTTTTTTCCATTCTTCAAGATGCTTTGTCACATTGACTACTCCGCTTGAATTCTTATCATCACTACGACGGACGCTGAAATATTTCCTATATGTTATACCACTGATATCATGAATTTCAGATCTGTAGACATCATATGTAATCTCATCTACTTCAATAGTGTCAATAAATTCAAAAGCTTCAGGCGAATCAGCTGGATTCCAGACTTGGTAATTTTCCATTATATAAAATTCAAACTCTCTTTCGAAGTCCCCATTACCGTAAACACCAAGAGATGAACATCCATCAGGGCGATAATCTACATCAAAGTTAACTACAATATCGCCTTTTGAATTCCAGTCGTAATACTTAAGATAACCTTCATCATAATTATATTCAAGTTCCCATTTTATACCGGTTCTTGCCATATAATCTTCAATATTGTCCCATTCGGCAATAAATCCACCGTTGCCTGTCAGTTCCATTTCACCTGTTCCCTGATCGTTATTACTGCCATTTCTATAAAACAATTCCCAGTCAAGGCCGTCCTGATAGCCTTGATCACGAAAATCGGCAGCGTTTGTTTCAAATCCACCTTCTACAGGAAATGAAACAGCAGCAACTACAGCTGATAACATGCAGACAAACAGTTTTTTTAATACTCCTTTTTTCATAGAATCAACTCCCCTTTTAATGTCAGTTTTTCGTGAATATATATTTATTATATATTTTCATTGTATCATTCTAATATGCTAATGTCAACATATTTCACGAATTTCCTCAACTTTTTAGTCAAAATAGCAATAAATGAAAAATATGAATTTAAATCGCAAAATATGACTATAAGCACCTCTGAAATTATATTTGCATTGTTTTATTAAAGGGGTTCTCTAAAGGCTAAAAGACATAATTAAGCAATTGACTGAATAACTAAAGTAAGCTATAATTTAAGTGGTTCTCTAAAAACCAGAACACGAACGTAATTTCGTATATGACAAATATTATAAAGAAAACGGAGGAAAAGTATGAATAGAAAAATGAAAAGAATTATTTCCGCTGTAACAGCAATTACAACGGCTATCGGAATAACATCTGTTTATCCGATGAGAAACTTCAACACTCATAGTTCAGATAATATCCTGCCAGACAGGGTTTCAGCTCCCTGCGATGCCACCGTTTCATATGCTATCCCCGATTTCACGGACCTTGTAGGACAGAATGTAGACGAAACAAGCGATATTGCCCCTCTGGCACGCTTTGGAATAATCGAGGAAAATATAAACATTACCGATAATGAATCTGTTCTCCCCAAAACCTTTGATTTGCTTTCAGCAGGACGGGGAAATTCAGTCAGAAACCAATCAAGTTATAATGCTTGCTGGACATTTGCTGCTTCATCAAGCGGTGAAACAAGTCTTATTGACGCAAGACCTCATATAAATCTCTCTGAAATGCATACTGCATTTTATCCATTTTTTAGTGACGAGGGAATGTGTTTTGAAGGAATGGAAAATACAGATACTTTCGGATATATGCCTTTTAATGAGCTAATGAACGCAGGTGGACTGGTAAACGCAGTAACAAATCTCTGGTCACAGTGGAAAGGTCCTATTGACGAAGATAAACTGTCCTATGTTGATATAGACCTTTTCTATAATAAGGAATATGCTGAAAGTTTCTACAGAATGGCTGATTATCACCTTGAAAATGCCTATATGTTCGATTACAACAAAGACGGAACAAACAGAGATGCCGTTTGTAATCTCATAAAACAGTTTCTTTATAAGGGAAATGCTGTTGATGTTTCATTTTTTACAAAAGGGTATGATGAAAACACAAATGCCGCATATACATATTACGACCACTGCCTGTCAAATCATTCAGTTACTATTGTAGGCTGGGACGACAACTACACAGCTGATAATTTTGACGGAAATACAGGTGCATGGCTTGTAAAAAACAGCTGGGGTACAAATTTCGGCGATGCAGGCTATTTCCACATAGCATATGCGGACACTACCCATGGCAGTTTCGCAGTATATGACCTTGGTGAAAATACCAACTATGCTACAAATTATCAGCACGACAGCTTTATGCCAACACAAGCAATGGCGGCTGATAATGATACAACTGTCAATAAGCCCTCATATATGGCTAATATATTTACAGCCGAAGAATCACAGCAAATTGAGGCTATTTCCACATATATCCTCAATCCCGCTACTGACTATGAAATCACCATTTATACTGATTTAAAAGATATGTCAGATCCAACATCAGGAACAGCTTCTGCTGTAACAAAAGGAACGTCTCAGCTTACAGGCTACCTTACACTGGAACTTGACGAAAATGTAATCGTAGACAAAGGCGAAAGCTTTGCAGTTGTTGTAAGTCTTTACTGTGAAAATTCAAAATATGTCCTTCCTGTTGAATCCACTGTAGTGCTTGAAAAAGACGGCGAAATTGTTGAAGATGTTCTCGGGAATTTTACAACATACGAACAGATTTGTAAATTCACCTCTGAAAACGAAAGCTTTTACAGTGAAAACGGAAGTGATTGGACAGATGTAACCTCTGCCAATTATCTTTACACTGAGGAAGAGAAAAAAACATATTTTGACTCCCTTGCAGAAGAATTAAAAATGCATATCATTATGGGAACTATGCTTAAGCAGGATGCAGAAAAACTGCAGGAGTACGCAGAAAATTCACAGATTAAGGTTATTATGGGAAACATTTCTCTTAAAGCTTTCGGAAATCCCATAAATACCGTTGACTTCTCACATATTGAGGGAGCTGTATCATTGGATGAAAAAGTTTCTCTCAGCGTTAAGGATAAAAGGGATATATATGTATCTGTTAATGGCGGAGACTATGTACTTTATAAAGAGCCGTTTGAAATCACAGAAGAAACAACGCTTTCTGCTACAACTGATAATGTTACCTTTATAGAAAAGAAGTATACTCCCGCCAAAGCGGAGTTTAACGGTTTGACCTATACCGTAATAACAGGCGTTGAAGCAAGTTACAACGCACAAGATGCTTTACGGACCGCTGATGGAAGTTATGTAATTATTCTCAGAGGAGTTGAAGACAGCATCAGTTTTATTCCAAGTACAGGAGCAGAAGTACATCTCAACGGCAAACCTGTTGAGCCATATAAATTTACTGAATACTTTGAACTTAGTACGGGTACGAATACTTTTACATTTGAACTGAAAGAAAAAAACAAGCTTGATTCAACAATAACTGTAAATGTAATCCGTGATCTTGTAACATTTGATGTCGTAAATGAAACAGTAAATCTTAATGATGTAAGTTCCCTTATTTCCTATGACGGACACAGCTTTGCAGACGGCGAATCTGTTTCAGATTACGTTGGAGAAACATTGATAGCTACCTATATGGATAAGGAGTATTTTATTCAGGTTCCAGAAAGAGCTGAACTTCCTTTCCTTGAAGTAGATTATCTAAATGAAACCATTAACTTTTTCCCAAATGAAATTGCAGATAATGTTGTATATTCAATCGGTGAAAACCCTTCAAATACTGATTATATTTCCGCTGAAAAGAGGTATATTGACGGTCAGCATATCACTTCGGGAATGATAATGAACAAGGCATTCAGAATTATACCGGGCGAAACTATCACACTTAAAATCAAACCAAGTGAAGGCAAATTTGCAAGTATTCCACAGACATTTGAACTTGATCAAGTGTATGATGCCCCCACTGATGAGCCTTTATACACTATATACGATGAATATTATGAGTTAAAACACGATTTCAACCTAGAATATGGTGTAATCAACGAACCGTTAACCGAGGCGGAACTTGAAAAAGAAGCTGAAATGTTCGGATATTCTGTAGAAGAATTTACGCAGTTGATGATGAAGCGCCACGGCGTAACCGATGTTGGTACTCTTCGCAAGGTAATGGCAGTTGAGTGGGACGCCACATTCAGAATTGAACGAAAAGATAATCAAAATACTGAAATAGCAGTGCGTAGTTATTGCCTTAACGATGCATTTGCATCGCGAATGAAATTTACTGAGCTTTCATACGGGATGAGAGGGGATGCTGACTGTAACGGTTCCATTGACGCATCAGATGCATCCGCCGTACTTGCTTATTATGCAGCATCAAGTACAGGCAACGCCCCTGATATGACACCTTTACAGCTTTATTGCTTCGATTTTAATAAAGATAATTGTATTGATGCCTCTGATGCATCAGAAATACTTTACTATTATGCAATGATTTCTACAGGGCAAATTAATACATGAGACGACAATAACATAACCAATTATGGTATACTTTTCAAGTACTCCCAATAAATCTTGTGACACAGAATTTATTGGGAGTAGTATTGCATATCACTTTTGATATAATATTTCAATAATAAATAAGAGCCTTCGTAATTGAAGGCTCTTAGTATAATATTCAGTTGTTTTTCAAGAGCTCACGTTTCATCAGACATAGGTCAAACACATCCATTCTGTTATCACTGCACAAATCTGCGGATTTCCAATCGGCAAGCTTTATATTCGGAACAGAAAGCAACCATTTCTGGAGTGCAACTACATCTGCAACGGTAAACTCACCGTCTGCATTGACATCGCCCTTGGAAAAAAATGTATTCGATTCAACCTTTACATTTTTGCAATGTTCGCCAATGATGTAGTTTTCGCAATCCCTGATAATATTGTTCTCAACTGTCAAGCCGTTGACATTATCTGCATTGATAACCTCCTGATAGCATGATGTAAACTCATTGTCAAAAATTCTGATTTCTGCCAACGGAGCATTTTGAACACGTTCACCATTCAGCAGACTTTCAATTGTAATCACATCGCCTCTGCCGCCAAAATTACACTCAATAAACGTATTATTGCTAATTTGAATATGGTCTGCACCCGTTCCCTCGATGACTTTATCGTTCGGAATGTCTGTGCGGATCTGTAATGTCTGGCTGCATGTACGGTAGAATGTATTTCCGTCACAGAGTCCGTTATCACTGTTCAGCAGAAATCCAAGTCCTTTTGTTTCATGAACATAGTTATTCGTCAGAACATAATTTGCCGAGTGTCTGTTCTTGTTATACGCAACAATATCAGTTGTGATAAATTCTGGCAGCGGTTCAGTTAATGTAATTGTTGCTTCATATCCATTTCTTGTAATGGATTCAACCGTTGCTTCACAGTCAATGGGATTGAAGTTCAGATTCATAAAACTCAATGTATGTCCCGGTTCAACGATTTTATTCGGAACAGTTCCCTGCATGATCTTTCTGCTTTCATCAATGCTTTTGATATAGAACATATTGCTGTGTACATTGAGAATGTCATCACCACAAAAGCTCAGGTCACAGTTATCAATCCGGAAATAGCCTCCTAAGTTGGAAATGTGAATTCCGTCAGCCGTTGTGGAAATTCTGTATTTATCTTCCGCACCAGGCCACAAGCCGATATAGGAATTAATGATCTGATAGTGATTTGAGCCGTAAGCAAAGACATATCCCATGCCACAGGCACCATAGATACTGATATTGTTGTATGTGATGTTACTGGATTCTTCTACTGTATTAAAAACCTGTCCGCCGTAAACGTAATGGCGAAGCAGATACACCTCATCGTTGCGGAAATAATCCAATGCACCGCTGTGTGTGACCTTCAGCACGTTCGGTCTGCCTTCCACCTTTTCGACATTTTTGATACATTCTGTATCTACAAAGGGACTGTATATCTTAAAGCTACCGTGAACTCCTGCAACAAGGTCAACAGGATCATACTGCATAAAGCTTAAAAGAGGGATATCCGCATCAACCTTATCAAGCTCAGTAAATTCTATCTCAAGCGTATTTTCTGCATCATTTTCATTTTCAACTTTTACAAGAGAACCAAGCCGGAGTGTATCCCAGTTCCAGTCAACGATCATATTTCTGATTTCGACATTATCACAGGCATATACTTTGAAATAATGCGGTGTGCTGAAAATAAATTCAGCATTATTTGCATCAATCAAAGTATTTTTCAGTGTGTTCAGATAGATATCTTCCTCAGGACTGAAATAGTAGATTCCCTTATCAATCACAAGCTTAGTATTAGGATGATGTCTGCAATATTCAAATGCATCTCGCATAGCTTGCGTGTTATCCTCTGCATCAGCTGATAATCCGAACTGTGACGCATTTATAACAGTAAGTGAAGCTTCATCAGGTCTTGCAATATAGAATACAGAATTATTGACTCCGTGAATTTCGTCCATTATCGTGTATTCTGTATTATCTTCTGCGGCAATCACACTATTACTTATGGTAATTAATGATGTAAAACCGATACATAATGCGGCAACAAATGAAATCAGCCTTTTTATTCGCATACATTACACACCTCTCCCCCGAGTTTTGTTAATTTCATTATACCACAAAATCACCGCAAATACAATATTTTCTGAATCATTCAAGCAGCACTATAAGAGCTCACAGATGATCCGAATACACTTATTCTAAATGATTTAATCTATCATTTTCAGTATTATTTCCACACTTTCCTTTATTTCGACTGAACTATCAATTACAAGCTCATAGTTACTTTTATCGCCCCATTCAAGACCAGAAATATTCTTGTAATACATCGCCCTAGCCTTGTCGGAACGGGCAATATTCTTTTCCGCCTCCTCACGGGTGTCACCGTAGACCTCCATCACCCTGCCGATACGATATTCCTTCGGTGCGTGAATGAAAACACGGACTACATTCGGATAATCCTTCAGCACATAGTCCGCCGCTCTGCCTACAATGACACAGCTGCCTTGCTCTGCGATTTTTTCAATGATTTTCTTCTGTGCAAGTATCGCCTGATGCACGACGATATTACTCAGATACAGCTCGTGCATAAGCTGCGGTGCGTTCTTGTTGAGGTCGGAGATGAACTCTCTGTCAAGTCCGCTTTCCTGTGCAGCAAGGACAGTAACTTCCTTATAGTAAAAAGGTATTCCAAGCCTTTCAGCAACAAGTCTGCCAATTTCCTTGCCCGATGAGCCATGCTGTCTTGCTATGGTGATAATAACGCCCTGCTTTGATTTCTGCAATATAGCGTTCGGATGTTCTTCTGACTTTTTGGTAAGATACGGATTTCTGAAAAATTGTCTGCTCATAAAAAAGCCGATAATCGATACTATTCCGTCCGTCACAGGATAAGTAAGCCAGAAATACTGCAAGCCGAATCGTGAAAACAGATACGCCAACGGCACAAACAGGAATACCGTTCTGATGATTGTCAGTAAGGAGCTTTTGAAACTTGCTCCCACCGCCTGAAACAGAACAGGATATGTAAGAGATGTCACCAGAGGAATAAAGCTGATACCGATGATGCGGAATGCGGTTACTCCTATGCGTATTACTTCCTCGTCATCTGAGAAAAATCTCAGCATTGGCTCGGGAATAATCGCAAAACAGAGCGTTCCGAGGAACATCAAAGCCCAGCCGAAAAGTATCGCTGTGTTCAGCGTTTTTTTACATCGTTCAGTGTTCCTTGCAGCATAGTTGAAGCTGATAACAGGCACGATACAGGTCTGCATAGCACCAAGCGGAATAAAGAAAAATGTCTGCCATTTATAGTAAAGCCCCAGCACCGTTACAGCGGCATCGGAGAATGTTGCAAGTATCATATTCAACCCGAAAATGTACAACGTGTACGCTGACTGCATAAGGATATTCGGGAGTCCTAAACGAAATATCTTACCCACATAATGAGGATATTTTCTGATTGACGGCGACCTGTAAAAGCCTTTTTTCATCACCACAAGTGCCGCCACAATCTGCCCTGCGACAGTCGCTACCGCCGCACCTGCGATTCCCATTTCAGGAAGTCCGAACATTCCGAAAATCAGCAATGGGTCAAGAATAATATTCGTCACCGCACCGAGTATCTGTGCAAGCATGGGAGTTTTCATATCGCCCCGTGCCTGTAATACTTTCGTCCAGATACTCTCTAAAAACAAGCCGAAGCTGAACACGCAGACGATCCTGCCGTAAGTGATAACATCGGCTATGACCTCGGGAGAGTCGGTCTGTAACCTTGCGTAAAGCGGCATTATCGCATAGCACACAGCCGCAAAAACCGCCCACAAGACGACTGCAAGCGGCATTCCCGTGCCTGCGTATTCGTCTGCCTTTTCGCTCTGGGAAAGTCCCAGCTTTGCCGCCATTACAGTATTTATTCCGACTCCCGTTCCCACAGCCAATGCAATCATAAGTAATTGTAGCGGATAGACGATAGAAAGAGCAGTCAGTCCCGATTCGGAGTACCGTCCCACAAATACGCTGTCGATAATGTTGTAAAGTGCCTGAATAAGCTGTGCGAGCATAACAGGCGGTGCCATTTTAAAAAGAATTCTGCTTATCTTTTCTGTACCAAAATAATCACTGTTCCGTCTGATAGTATCCATTACGCTTCCTCCTCGGCAAGTGTCTTGTTCAGCACATTATCATATTCACGGACAAGCTCTGTCATAAGTCTAATTTTTTCATATCCCATTTCAGAAACCGCTTTTTCCTCAACTGCGTTAATGGAAGCAAGCAAAGGCTTTGCGTACTTCGTTCCCTTGTCGGTGAAGATATACGCCTTTTCACGACCTGTACTGTTTTCGGGAGAGTCACAGAGATAGCCGTTTTTCAGCATACCGCTTATTACATTGTTGATCGTCTGTTTCGGGAGAAGATAGCTGTCACATATCATTTTCTGTGTGCAATAGCCATTATCACGGATTGTGTATAATACAAGCATTTCGTTGTAGCTGATACCATGCTTCTTAGACCATGCGGAATACACCCCACGAAACTTGATGATTGCACAGTTTACATCGTTTAAAAGCTGATGAGTTTTCTGATTCATATTTACCTCCACAGTCCCATTTGGGACTATATTATTATAACGCATTATGAGAAATATGTCAATAGCGTGAATGGCATGCGTTATATGTAAAGTCCAGAAATCGGGCTTATGGTTAGGTCAACACCACATATATCCAAAAATCAGAATACCGAAACAAAAATCCCTCTGCAAAAGTGCAGAGGGACAGAACTATGTTCAATTATTAACCGCAAGGCGCACTAAATCAGACTGATAGACTGAAAAAATATAAAGCCCTTCAAGCACGACATCTTCTATGGCAGATAAAGCTTCTCGATCTGCTAAAATAACATCGTTGTTTTTTCACAATGGTTGTTAATGTATTTGTATTTATATTTATTATAAGTTATCCCCTGTGTTTGAAATTAATTGAAGTTAAATTAACCTTACCTTCTGTGCTATGACATCTAACATTTATATCGTCATTTTCGTAAGACAAATAATAATCAATGTCATCACTCGACAATCCAGCTTCATAGACCTTCATAAATGGAAGATTTTCAAACATTCTTTCTTCGCTGTCGCCAACTGTTACGCCGTTAAATGAAACAGGGAACACTTTACGTTTGCTTGCTTCGTTCGTAAATATTATTGTATCAATAGGCCAGTCCAATACAGCGGTTGGATTATCGCAATCATCAATTCCGACATATGCAACTACATCTCCGTAATATGTCAAATAGCAACTTATTTTTTTCTTTTCTTCATTGTATTTAAATTTGTACTCCTCAGTATCAATCATTTCAAATTCGTTTCCCAGGTCATTAATAGTAAATGGATAGTCAATTTGCTTGCCATTTATATAAAATGAATTGCAGATTTTTTCAGTATCCCATTCCTCTTTAGGTGCGATTACAGGCTCTATATCGTGAGCTTTATTCAATCTTTCCATTGCTTCAGCAGGTATGTCAGTGATTGTTGAACTTCCGCTTTGTGATAAATCAGATTTACTTTCACACCCGAAAACGCCTCCCGCCATCATCAACGAGCAGAGGAATAGATATAGTATTTTTCTTTTCATGAAATTTCCCCTTTTTACAATATTTTGTTATTTCAATTAACATCACATCGCTGCAATATTACTTTAATATACTCTCGGATCCACAAAACTCAAACTAAAACAAACGCAAAAGCAAAATAGCGGTGTTGCCCTAACATCATGTCACTGATTTTTCTGTACTCTTCTTACCAAAATATATGTAAGCGACAAAGCACATGATAATCTGCAAAACTGTTGAACAAGGGATGGCAAGTCCAATCTGAAAAAGCGAGCCGTTACCGAAATGCTGCATCAGAAAGGCTACAGGAATTCTTACAAGAAACGCTCCGCATATTCCTTGCATCATAACAAACTTCGTTTTCTCTATTCCGTTATAATATCCAACAAAGCAGAAAAGGAAACAAGTTTGCAAACAGTCAATGGCATAGGCTTTAAGATAATCCCATGCATCAGATACAGTATCGGCGTTGTTAGAGAATATTCCTGCCAACAGGTCACCTCGGAAATAAGTCAGCAGAAACATCGCAATTCCAAAAACGAAAGATACAATAATTCCGCTTTTGAGTGCCTTTTTTGCACGGTCAGCAAATCCTGCACCATAGTTCTGAGCAACGAATGCAGACATTGACTGCATAAATGCAATCGGTACAAGCATAATGAAATTGCAAACCTTATTTGCTACGCCTACTCCCGCCGAAGCAGTAACCCCGATACGATTTACTATAGCAATCATTACGAGGAATGATATTCCTACTAAAAATTCCTGTAAAGCGATGGGAACGCCAATGCGAATTATATTTGAAGCATATTGTCTTTCTAATCTGATATTTGATTTATGCAATTTAAACGGCAGCTTTGTTTTCTTTATTAAAAATAATGAAATAATTACGCTGATCAACTGGGCGATTACCGTTGCAATTGCTGCACCAGAAGCACCAAGATTAAAACCTGCAACAAACAGTAAATCACCGAGAATATTAATTACACAAGCTATACATACTGCTATTAAAGGAGTTTTTGAATCTCCGAGTCCTCTGAAAATACTGCCGAGCAGATTATAAGCTGTTATAACAGGGAATCCAACACCACAAATTCTGATGTAACTGATTGTCAGATCAAATGCTTCCTGCGGAGCCTGCATAGTCTTTGTAAGCAATGATGCTCCGATTATACTTATCATCATAAAAATAACTCCCGTTATTGCAAATATGATAAGTCCTGTTCCGATAGTCCGAGCTGCATCATCAGCACGCTTTTTTCCGATATACTGGGCAACAGCTACTGTAATACCCATAGAAAAACTCACAATAAGATTAGTAAGAGTTGTAATAATCTGAGAACCTGTTGAAACAGCTGAAACATCTGCTGTTGAGCCGAATTGTCCTACTACAAGCAGATCAACAGCACCATACATTGCCTGCAAAAACATAGCAAACAAAACAGGCAGCATAAATTTCAGCAGTTTAGGTACTATAGCACCTTCTGTAAAATTATTGTTATTCATTAAAACCTCCATAAAAAATGGATAAAACAGCAGACATTTCATCTCCTGTTTTATCCGGAATCAGTACCCCGAATTACCTTTTATATTTTATCATAATAGGCAAAGAATGTCAAGCTTTACATCCTTTAGAAACTCACGGTTCTAGAAAGAATTTTCGTCAAGCTAAAAGCTTTGATTATTTTCTGCAAACAAGGTGAAACCAAACTACAAAATACGAGACTACGAGTTTTTGACGTATGAAATGAAAAAATGGCAGGAGCAAATTTCCTACTTCAAATCAACGCTATTTTAAGTTAAAGGGTCAAAACCAATTTCACACAAAATAAGGAATCCCCGAAACAGCTATATTTCGAGGATTTTCTGGTTGCAGCGGTAGAATTCGAACCTACAACCTTCGTGTTATGAATTTTCATCATAGTAAACTGATTAACATTATAGCTCTGATATACTCGATGAGTACATCAGGCTTTTTTATTTTGCAGGATTTCTGATAGAACACAATGCCATATTTTATGATGTTCTGATAACACTCGTCTATGAGTTCAGCCTCATAATTTCTATCTTCAATCGATATAGCATTTAATTTATATCCAATTCTTCTTCTACTTCTTTTCTGAAGGGAATTGACTGAACTGCACCATGTCTCGTTACTGCAATAGATGACGCTTTTGCGCTCATTTTAAGTATATCAGGAATTGCCATGCCATCAATTATTCCTGCAAGGAAATAACCTGTAAAGGTATCCCCTGCAGCAGTTGTATCTACTGCCTGTACTCTGAAAATCGGTTGTGCATAACGCTCATCTTTATATGCATATACAGCACCGTCTTTTCCAAGAGTTAGGACAATCTGTGCCTCAGGATAAAGTAACTGAAGCTTATCAAGTATTTCATTTGGCTCTTTTTCGCCTGTTACCTGTTCACCCTCCACCTCATTAAGAAGGAATATTCCTATTTTACTCATATCACATTCCATAAGCTTTTCATTGAATGGCGAAGGATTAAGGGCTATTGTCATACCCTTTTCATACGCCTTGTCAATAATGTACGGCAGGAGATTAACTTCATTCTGCAACAGAAGAATGTCTCCTCTTTCAAAATTCCCAATTACTTCATCAATAAATTCTTCTGTAAGGCACTGATTGGCACCACCATAGAGAAGTATGCAGTTCTGTGCATTCTTATCCACCTGTATAATTGTATGACCTGTTTTTTCCTCAATTTTACGGATGTAATCAGAATTCACGCCGTATTCTTTACAAGCATCAATGAACATTTCACCGTCAAAGCCGATAAATCCGCAGTGGTACACATCAGCACCTGCCTTTGCAAGAGCCATTGACTGATTTATTCCCTTGCCGCCAAGAAACACGTTCATACCGCCTGTTGTTTGGGTTTCACCAGGCTGCACAATATGGTCAACGCTGTATACATAGTCAATATTCATTGAACCGATTGTTAATACTTTCATTTTATAACCTCCGTTTTCTGAAAAATCCCTGCCCTGCATATGCAGAGCAGGGAATATTGTTTAATTAACCTGCGTTTTCAGCTGTTACAAGTGTTACCTCTACAGGGATTGACTTTTCCACTGTTTCACCGTTTATAAGCTTGATTGCAGTTTCTACTGATGTAGCACCGATAAGATCGGGCTGCTGTGCAATTGTAGCACCCATTTTGCCGTCTTTAATTGAGGATATAGCGTCATCTGTAGCGTCAAATCCAACTACGAGGATATCCTTTCTTGATGCGGAAATAGCTTCCATAGCACCAAGAGCCATTTCGTCATTAGCTGCAAATACAGCCTTAATATCGCCATTAGCCTGAAGCATATTTTCCATAACAGTCATACCTTTTGTTCTGTCGAAATCAGCAGGCTGACTTGCAACAACTTTAAGCTTTGCATCTGCAATATTGTGGAAACCCTCGCCTCTGTCGATAGCAGCAGAGGCACCGCTTGTTCCCTGAAGCTCTGCAACCTTGGCACCTTCGCCTACCTGGTCAACGATATACTGTGTAGCAAGTTCTGCACCAAGTACGTTATCAGAAGCAATCTGACAGTCAATGTCAACTCCGTTTACTACACGGTCTGCGGAAATTACCTTAACACCCTTGTTTACGGCATCCTGTACAACAGATGAAACTGTATCAGAGTCAACAGGATTTACAATAAGAACACTGACATTCTTCGCAATAAGGTCTTCAATATCACTTACCTGCTTTGCAGCATCATCGCCAGCGTCAACTACAACAAGCTGAACATCAGCTTGTTTTGCAGCCTCTTTTGCGCCCTCAACAAGAGTTACAAAGAAAGGATTGTTTTGAGTTGATACAGAAAGTCCGATTGAGCCGTTTCCTGCGAAATCAGCACCGCCTCCGTTATCCTCTCCGTCAATTGTAATCAGCTTACAAGAAGTAAGACACAACATTGTTATAAGACTTAAAAATAAAACCAGAAATTTTTTCATAGGTTATTACCTCCCGATTTAGTAGTTTAACGCTTTCTGTCTGAAAGTACAGCAACGAGAATTACAACCGCCTTGATAACATCCTGATAGTAAGTGGACACTTCAAGGAGATTCATACCATTGTTGAGTACAGCGATGATAAGTACACCTGCGATTGTACCTGTAATTTTACCACGACCGCCGCTCATTGAAGTACCGCCAAGAGCTACAGCTGCAATAGCATCAAGCTCATATCCGTCGCCAAGAGTAGGCTGTGCAGAGTCAAGACGGGAAATAAGAATAAGTCCAGTAAGTGCTGACATAAAGCCTGAAATAGCGTATACAATAACCTTCGTCTTTGTGATGTTTACACCAACAAGCTTTGCACACTTAGAATTGCTTCCTGTTGCATATACCTTACGGCCGAATGTTGTCTTATTAAGTATAAAATAAAATACAATAAGTGCAAAAATAAGGAGAATTGCAGGAATCGGGATATTGCAGAAATTTCCTTTTCCAACAAGCTTGAATGCAAACTGATTAGGTCTGTCAGCGATGCTCTTTGCAATATTCGAAATAGGCTTACCGTCTGTAAGAATAAGGGCAAGTCCTCTGTAAGCCGTCATTGTGATAAGAGTTGCAATGAACGGCTGTAAACGTCCTTTTGTAACAAGAAGTCCGCTTACAATGCCAAGCAATGTACCCGAAATAAGAGCAATAATCATTGCAAGAATTGCAGGAACGCCCTGCATTATAAGTTTTGCTGATATTACAGCACTTAAAGCAAGTGTCGATCCAACCGAAAGGTCAATTCCGTCCGAAAGTATAACGCATGTCATACCAAATGCAATAAGCCCGTTAAATGTTGCCTGTCTCAACAGATTGAGAAAGTTTCCTGCTGTTCTGAATTCAGGGCTTACTACGCTTATTACTACTACAAGGAATACAAGTGCGATAAATGCACCATATTCGCCGATATATGAAGTCCAGCTCTTTTTATTAGTCGGAGCTGCAACTGCTGCTGTTTTATTTGCCATTATAATGTACCTCCTGTTGCCAATGTCATTACTTTTTCCTGATCTGCTTCTTTAGCATCAATTATTCCTGTGATTTTACCCTCATGAACAACCATAATTCTGTCACTCATTCCAAGCACCTCCGGAAGTTCCGAAGAAACAAGGATAATTGCAACACCTTTAGCTGCGAGATCGTTTATCACACTATATATTTCCTTTTTTGCACCGATATCAACGCCTCGTGTAGGCTCATCGAGAATGAGTATCTTCGGATCGGTGTAAACCCATTTTGCAAATACAACTTTCTGCTGATTACCGCCTGAAAGATTATTGCATTCGTGGTCGGGACCGAAACATTTTATGCGGAACTCATCAATTCCCTTTTTAACAAGCTCGTCAACCTTGGATTTTTTCACAACCGATTTATCCGATATTTTTTTAAGATTTGCGAGAGCAATATTTTCGGATATACTCTTTTCAAGGAGAAGTCCTTCGGTCTTTCGGTCCTCAGTGATAAAGCCTATGCCTGCATTTATAGCTTCACGGGCATTCTTTATGGTAACTTCCTTGCCCTCAATGAAAACCTTACCGCTTTCAAAGGGAAGATTGCCAAAAATTGCGTGCATAATTTCAGTACGTCCTGCACCCATAAGTCCCGAAACACCTAGAACCTCGCCTGCCTTGACGCTGAAATTAACATCCTTGAAGGTCTTACCCTTTGTAATTCCCTCAACCCGCAACATTTCCTTACCGATTTTCGCATCTCGTGCAGGGAATCTTTCTCCGATTTCTCTACCTATCATCATACGGACGATATCGTCCATATTGATATCCTTGATTTTTTCCGTACCAACATAAGTACCGTCACGAAGAATTGTAATTCTGTCACAGAGTTCAAAAATTTCTTCCATACGGTGTGAGATATAGACAATTGATACGCCCTTTTGGCGAAGGCTCTTGATAAGCTTGAAAAGCCCCTCTGTCTCACTTTGTGTTAGAGCAGCTGTAGGCTCATCCATAATGAGAACCTTTGCGTCAACCATAAGTGCCTTACAGATTTCAACCATCTGCTGCTGTCCTACAGAAAGGTCAGACATTACCGCATTAATAGGTATTTTTACACCCATTTTGTCCATAGCTTCCTGTGCCTTTTTACGCATAGCCTTTTTATCGCATATGCCAAAACCTTTGGTAATTTCCTTACCCATAAAAAGATTTTCTTCAACTGTAAGATCAAAAAGTACGTTCAGTTCCTGATAAATAAATACAATTCCTGCTTTTTCGGCTTCCTGCGGCGATTTGTATATTACTTCCTTGCCGTCAACGATAACTGTTCCTGCATCTCTTGTATAAACTCCTGTCAGTATCTTCATAAGCGTAGATTTTCCAGCACCGTTTTCGCCCATGAGAGCGTGAACCTCGCCATCCTCAAGAACAAATCCTGCATCCTTAAGAACCTGATTGGATCCGAACGCCTTGTTGATACCTTTCATTTCAATTTTCATTTAATTTCATCTCCTTTGCTATGAAAAAATACAGCCTGACTGCAAAATAATATTGGCATATGGAGTAGTTTCTCCTGTCCTTATGACGGCTTTGCAGTCTTTTGTCTTTTCTTTCAGCTGACTATGGCTAACAAATTCTGTTTCAATATCGCAGCTGCTGAACAAGGCTTCAATTTCACGCAGAATATCTGGATTATTTTCTTTAATCTCCTCGGCAAGAATAATTTTCTCAATTTTCAAATCCTTCACCACTATCTCCAGAGTCTGCATAAAAGTTGGTATCCCAAACGCAAGTGCAAGATCTATACGCTCCGTTTCATCTGGAATAGGAAGCCCACAGTCACCTATTGCGATACAATCCGTATGTCCCATATACGACAACACTCGTGAAATTTCACTGTTCAAAATACCATTCTTTTTCATTTTCTTTGATACCTCCTGTTTTTTGCTATTCAAAAAATAACATAATTTTTTTAGCGTTATTTTAAAAGCGCAATAATTGATTAGTGTTGTACAAATTACATACATATTATACTATATCTTTTAGTAGTTGTCAACTACTTTTGTGCACGTATAACACAGCTGATATTCAACTACAAGTAATTATCCAACATGTGTCTATTGTTAAAACGCTGTATATAAACACGAATTTACTGTCGTATTTCACAAAAAAGCAACAGTTTCAATTAATTACAAAAGATTTCGAGTGACATACAATGTGAAAAATTTACATTTAGTTCATATTTAACAATTACAAGGTTATATAAAATTATTATTCTACATCAACAAGTTCACATTAAAACCAAACTCTTGGATTTTCGATTATGTAATTCACATCATTTTTCTGATACTTCTTATCATCCTGTTTCGTTATAAATTTAAGCAATATTCTATAATCAATACAATTACATTAAATATTCTTATTATTAACACATCTTGCTGCAGGTATAAGGTTTTCGTATTACCTTATACCTAATAAAAAAAGAGAGCCGACATTGCCGAATCTCTCATCAAATTATCTTTCGCTTTATTGCTTTATTATTGTGTTTACTTCCTTATTAAAATTTATTTTGATTTTTAGTATTACCTTAAATGCCTTGTAACATCGTAACAGTCAAATAAAACCGCGTCCACTAAGAAAACGCAAGCCTCGCCGATACTAGCGAGGCTTGTTGATTATCATGTACCCCTAGTAAGTATCGTCAGCTTGTTTCAGTACTTTACTTTCAGTTCATCAAGTTCTGCACAGGGTTTTCTTACTGTGGCATATTTACCTCCAGATCACTATTTCCCATTCAGAATCCTGTCATACTTTTCGTAGTCAGGATAAATTTTATTAAGGTCACGATGAAAATCTGCGGAGTGATTCTGATGAACATAATGCATATATTCGTGATAGAATACGCTGTATATACATTCAATCGGATAATCCATAAGACGCAGATTAATTGAAAATCTGCCGGATTTTACATTACAGCTGCCCCACCTTGATTTCATAAGCTTGACCGTGATAAAAGAAAACGGCACATTATATCCTACTTCGATAAATCGCTTATGCACTTCACTATTAACGTCAATGAAAATATTTCTGCATTGGTTGAATTTCCAATCCCAGATTATATTGCGAATACGCTGATTATCCTTTGGAGTCAGGGTATATACAACAACTATCTTACCGTCAAACTGTACCCGTTCAGGACAATCGTCAATAATTTCAACTGGCAATTTCTCTCCAAGATACATTGTACTTGTTATATCATCTTCAAGTTTTTCTCGATTCTGCTTTATTTTCTCGATTATTGATATGATTTTATCCTTGTCCTGTTCAAGCAGTTCCAGTATGTATTTTTCAGGAACTGTTTTATTTGCGGATATATATACTACTCCGTCAGGCTTCACCCTGATATTTATATTTTTAACCGACTTTCTTTCGAGAACGTAGCTTATTTCTTTTCCATTAATATTTATAGTTTTCATCGATTTTCTCTTTACTTTTAATATTCAACAGGCTTTAATTCGTATTTATCCGCCTCTACTATTTCGCCTCGTATTATGAACCATTCCGGGAAATCCGCCAATTTATATCGGATCAATTCCTCAATGCTACGATAAATTTCATCCTTTTCAGGATTATAATAAGATGATCTATTAACATATAGAGTAAATCCTGTAAAATCCTTCTCTGATTCCAATGGGCAATCACAAGTCGCATCATTATTGATAATTATAATATGTTCGGCTATTCCATCTTCAGTTGGTGATAAATAAAACTCATCACACAACGATAAATCATTCTCTACAGAAAACTGCATTGATTCATTAACATATTCAGCTAAAATTTCTCTATTAATTCTATACCTTGGGCCTCTCAGAAAAGCCTTTACTCTCGATAACAATCCCATTATAATGTTCTCCTTTTCCGCATTTTTCTATTTCATTATATCACATCCATCTTTTTATTGCAAGATTTCGTTAGAATTTCCAAAAACGTATATATACCGCCTGTGGTTTGCTCACCACGGGCGGTTGTTTATTTTATTTGGTTGTACAAATTGGAATTTAACGGAGTCTCATTGGAACTTACTGGGGAAAACCTTTCTGAAGAAAGG
>JAZSEJ010000056.1:0-3392 GCA_045531615.1 Ruminococcus sp. | reverse complement strand
AGCAGACTTTTATCCTTGTCGGAAAGCAAGTCAAATATTTCTTTGAAATACTTGATGCAGTACCGCCTGTGAACGAATTTATGAGGATTGCTCGCTGTCCTATCTACCATTATTTCAAGGTCGTAAGGATCATCATCTTCTCTTTCCGTAAGGTCATTGATGTAACAGGATTTCAAATCATATCCGAGGTGTTTGCCCAGTTCTTCTGACGTGATGTTCAGCTTTTTACATATTTCATCATTAGAATAACCATCAAAGTGCATCAGCTTTGCATCAAGGATTGTGTTCATCTCCTGCTTTGAAAGTGACAGATTTCCTATGTTTTTCTCAATATATCTGCGCATCGCTCCGTGAATAAAGGACTGTGCATAAATATGGAACAGGCTTTTATTCGGATCGTATGTGTTCTTTTTTATCAGCTTCAATACAGCAAGTCTGCCTTCCTGTTCAAGGTCGGATATTGTATCTTTATTGTTCAGCTTGTATCTGCGGCAAAGCTTTTTAGCCTGAGTATGTATAATGCCTTCACAGCTGTTAAGTAATTCTTCTCTTGTCATTTTACCCCTTTCGGACGTCCCTTTTTCGGCGGTGTTATTCCGCATTGTGTATATAAATTCTTTGATTTCAGCAGTTCTTCAAGTTCAGTATTACTGTACTTCGGAGAGGTTATAGCAGTATGATATATATCATAAGCTTTGCGGATAAGCTGTTTTTCCTGTTCTTTGGTAAGCGTTCCACGCTGATAGCATTTCTCAATTCTCTTTACACATCTTCTGTAAGAAAGATACTTTGGATTCGTTGCGTTTTCTTCTTTACGTCGGATTTGTTTATATGCAACCTGACTGCATGTAAATCTCGGATTTTCAAGCGATGGCTTATCACAATATATTGTTCGATAACCTCTTGTCATAAGGAAAAATCTATTGCATTGCTTACAGCGTCTGGGATGATGACCATTCATAAGACCCTTGAGGAAATCCATTTTTGCTACAGCTTGTAAATTATCGGTCTTGTAATATTCAGCAATGCAGTATTCTTTGCTGTCTTTTGATTTTGGCATAGGGATATATTGCAGAAGAACAAAATCCTCTTGTGTGTACATAAGTCCGTCTTTATCATCAGGACTTGCAATGAGATTTTTAAACTGCGGCTCATTCATAAACATACTGTATGCAAGGGAGAAACTATGACTGTCGAGACTTTTCAAGCCTGCAAGAATTACATCTGCAAAATTTGTAATTGTGCGAGCAAAAGCAACTGCATCTTCAAAATATCCTGTAATAATATCTATAAGTTCAAGATAACAGAGCCATGCAAAGTTATACTCCTCAGAATTGTATTCAAGCGATGAATATTGTTCTATGTAGCTTTTATCAATGGGATTAAGCAGCACTTCAAAGATTTTGATTTCACGAAGCATATCAATCATATCACATACTGCATTGTGAATTTCAGTCCATTCGGAAAATGTCGGCAGTTTAATTAATCTGTCGGCGGCAAGTTCAAGCTTACGCTGTTTATCCGTATGCAAAATGTGTCTGTAGAATAAATGCTCAAATCTGTCTATTCCTGCAAGCTGTTCAATTTTACTGTGAAGCGGTCTGATTTTATTAATCTGTTCCTGCGATATATTCATAAGGGATAGTGACAACTCACCGAGCAAAAACTCCTGTCCCATTACTTCAATATGCTTATCCTTGATGTAAACGTGAATATAACCTTGCATAGCTGTCCTCCAAAAATTTATCTTATGATTTTATTATACCACTTATTTTTCTCTTGTCAATACAAATGTCGTAAACACCGAAAAATATATGTCTCCACATTTTATACCTTTTTGAAAAATACGGACATAGAATATATGTAAGCATTACGCACCGCAGATTTTTCTGTGGTGCGTATTTGTTTTGCCGACACAGCCGACACAAATAATTCTGTCGAGGTGATGTTCGTTTCAAGTTTTACTGTTGGCTGTGTGGGGCTTATTATTGAGGAATGGAGGTTCAAATCAAGAAATCAAAAAGAGGAGTGTGATAAAATGCAAAAGAAACTACAAACGAATACTGCTGAGGAAATACTCTCAACGGTATACAAACCTATTGAGTATGTCATTGACGGACTTCTTGCACAAGGACTATATATTCTTGCAGGTTCACAAAAGGTTGGAAAATCCTGGCTTGCACTTGATATCTGTCACAGCATTGCAACAGGAAGTGATGTGCTCAAGAGAAAAACTGTTAAAGGAACTTCTCTGTACCTGTGCCTTGAAGATAACTATGTCCGTATACAGGACAGACTGTTCAGTATATCAGCTGAGCCAACAGAGAATATGCACTTCGCTGTAATGGCTGATACAATCGGTAACGGTCTTGAAAATCAGATTGAGGATTTCTATAATAATCATTCTGATTTGAAAGTAATTATCATTGACACATTACAAAAGGTGCGTAACGAAACGGAGTCAGGCTATGGTAAGGACTACAAAGAGATGTCAATGCTGAAAGCTCTTGCGGATAAGCTTCACATCGCAGTAGTGCTTATTCATCATACACGAAAATGTAAAGACAGCGATCCGTTTAATATGATTTCAGGAAGCACAGGAATTAGCGGTTGTGCTGACGGCAGCATGGTACTCGCTGAAACATTTCGTGGCAGCAGAAAAGGTACTCTTTATTGTGTCGGACGTGACATCGGCAACGCTGAAATTGCAGTTGAGTTTAACGAAGCTGTTATGAAATGGATTGTATCGGATGAACCGCCTCCGCAGAAAAGTCATGACAATATTTTTCTCTCTGCAGTTTATCTGTTCATCAGAAAGCGTTTCCATTTCGTTGGTACAGCAACAGAACTAATTGAAGAATTAAAATCAATTACCGATGAAGAATTCTTTCCAAACAGAGTAACAAGAGATTTAGTTCAGAATGGATATGAACTTAGTAAGTACGGAATTGAATTTCAGTATAAGAGAACTCATTCAGGAAGAATTATTCACCTTGATTATTATTCAGAGCGTGTCGGTAGAAATTTCATTGCAGAGTTACCGTCACGGATTGAAGTTACCGTCACGCATAATTAAGCCGAAATTTGCCCTGCATTCTCGCATTGGGTAATTGCACCACAAAATCAGTTGAGGGCAAAATAACCCCCGAATTTGCAGAGTGTGAGCGATACAAATCAAAGATTGGATATGATTTCACATAACGGAACAAAGTTGATAAAATGGCGAAAATCAGGTCAATTTCAGAGGAAAGATAGTTTGCAGGTTAAAAGAAAGGCGTCAAAAGCCGCCTTTCAGCTCACCTCGACGAGCAAAGCTCGCCGATTTTTCGGCATTTTAAGCACATTCAACTAAAGGCGTCTGTTATCGAAATCTTGGGAACTGTGGGTGTCTT
>JAZSEJ010000102.1:0-2652 GCA_045531615.1 Ruminococcus sp. | reverse complement strand
AAAGGAAATCAAGGCTCCTTACGGTTACGTTCAGAACGCTGTTGCTGAAACAGTGGAACTGACCTACGCAGGACAGGAAATCGAGGTGAGAGATACAGTGAATCAGGAATTTATCAATGACTATCAGGAGGTAGAGATTACGCTTTACAAGTTTATGGAGTACGATGAGCAGTTTGCAATCGGAAACAACGGCGAGTATCTCTCTGTACGCTTCGGACTGTTTGCAGATGAAGTTATCACTGCAGCAGACGGCTCTGTAATTCCTGAAAACGGCATGATCGCAGAGGTATCTCTCAGCGAGGACATGACTGCAAAGTTTGATGCACAGCTTCCGTTTGGTCGCTACTATGTACAGGAAATCGCAACCGATGAACACTATATGCTTAACGGCGAGAAGTATCTCGTGAATTTTGAGTATATGGGACAGGAAATGACCACAGTCAATATCGACTGCGGTACTTTTGAAAACCACCTCAAGCGTGGCAATGCCAACGGCTACAAGGTAAATGAGGACGACGAACCCCTTGCAAATGCACTCTTCAGTCTTTTCGCTGTTGGTACAGAAACATTCACTGCGGATACAGCCATCAAGACTGCTATCTCCGATGAAACAGGCTATTTCGAGTTCACAGAAATCCCTTACGGTGAGTATGTGATCAGAGAAATTGCAGCTCCTGACGGATATATTCTCTCGGATAAGCAGTACCCTGTAACAATCAATGAGAACGGCGATACTGTCGAAATCACAGCTGAAAACGAGGGAATTACAGTAGAAATCAGCAAGCAGGACATCTACGGCTCAGAGCTTGCAGGTGCAGAAATGCAGCTTGTGGATGAGAACGGCGAAGTCATTGATGAATGGGTATCCGATGGTACAAACCATGTCGTAACGGAACTTCCTGTGGGCAAGTACACGCTCAAGGAAACCGCAGCTCCTGACGGATATATCATCGCAACAAACATCAGCTTCGAAGTATTTGCAGACGGTTCTGTAATTGTTGAGAACGTGGATGCAACTGCAACTACCGAGGATGGACATCCTCTCATTGTAATGGTGGATGATACAACCAAGGTAGAAATCAGCAAGCTGGACATCACCAATGATAAGGAACTTGTTGGTGCAACCCTCCAGATCATTGATGAAAACGGCGAAGTAATCGAGGAATGGGTATCTACAAACGAACCTCATATCGTTGAGGCAAAGCTCATTGCAGGCAAGACCTATACACTTACAGAAACAGCAGCTCCCAACGGTTACAAGATCGCAAACTCCATTGATTTCACAGTCAAAGCAGACGGTACTATTACACCTGTCGTGATGTATGACGAGCCGATTCCTGATACTCCCGACATTCCCACAGGCGATACCACAAGCAGACTGCCCGGAATTCTTATGATTGTGGCAGGTCTTGTAATGGTTCTCATTGCAGGTATCAGCAGAAAGAAAAAGGACGAGTCTGACGATTATGCGGCACTCTGTCCCGACTTTATTGAAAGCGAGGAATAATATGAAAAAGAAAACCATTCGCATTATGGCGGTTGCTTCGGCAGCCGCCCTCCTTTTGGGAGGAGTATATCTGCTCACAAGAGATGACATTGCACAGAAAATTGCAGAGAATGATCTGCCACCGTATATGCCGTCTGTGATTACGAGGGATGCTCTGGCATATACACCGACAGAGTCTGTAACAACCACAGACACAAGCAATTCTGACACAACATCTGAGGAAGGTACGACAAGTTCCGCAACCTCGGAAATTGTTCCAAGTGTACAGGAAAATGTTCTGTCACCTGATATCTGTGAAGAACTGAAAGAACAGGCACAGGAACTGCAGGAAACCTATCCCGATGCCATCGGCTGGATTTATATTCCCAACACAAACATCAACTACCCGATTATGCAGGGTGAGGACAATGATTTCTATCTTACCCACGGCACAGACGGACGCAGTCTGAAATGCGGATGCATTGAACTGGATTACCGCTGTGAAAGCAGATTTCAGAATAACTTCAACATCCTGTACGGTCATAACATGAAGAACGGAAGTATGTTCGCAAATGTGTGCAGATTCAAGGATAAGAGCTATTATGACAGTCATCCCTACGGATGGGTGTATACTGCGGATTCTGTGTACAGACTGGACTTTTTCTCTGTGGCTGTGACGGATTGGCATGATGAAATCTACAATGGTTTTCGCAGCCTTGACGAATGGATGCCGCATCTGAAAGAGATTTCCCGAATCTATGAGGAAGTCGAGCTGACAGAACAGGACAGGCTTGTACTGCTTTCAACCTGTTCCTATGAATTTGACAATGCCAGAACTGTGCTGACAGGCAGGCTGGTGGAAATGGAGAGTGATATGAATGCTTAAAAAGACCAAAAAGAAAATTGCCGCAACCCTGGCAAGTGCCGTCGCATTCGCTAATATGTTGACGATGCAGGCATATGCGGCAGGCGATGTTTCAGGAGCCATCCAGTCCACATGGAATGATGCGAAGTCCCAGATCAAGTCCATTGTGGATAATGTGGTGTTCCCCGTAATTGACGTAGTGCTGGTCGTTCTTCTGTTCGTGAAGATCGGTCTTGCGTATATGGACTACAGAAAGCATGGACAGCTGGAATGGACGCCGATTGCAATCATCTTCGGATGT
>JAZSEJ010000077.1:0-9196 GCA_045531615.1 Ruminococcus sp. | reverse complement strand
GTTACTATTTTGCCTCTCATAAGTTAGCTATGGGAATGGGCATTTTTACACCTGTTTATAAAAGTTTGGAGAAGTGAACAAACCAAAAGCAACGTTACTGGTTGTTTTGTAACGTTGCTACGAAATAACTATTTAATCTCTTATAAATTGTGCTAACTGTCAGGAATGTTTAAAATTTCAAATTAAAAGGGGGAATATGTCGTTAATTTGTTGAAATTAACCGAATCATATGATATAATGTAATTTGGGGTATTTTAATTAAATTCAGGCGAGAAGTCAATTAAGCTAAATGCGATTATATAAATAGATGTAATGTACGCGGAGGTAATCCCAAAATGATAGGAATAGGAATTTACGTTAAAAACAGTCCAAAGGCTATTGAAATGTATAAAGCAGCTTTTGGTTTAGAGCTTGGATATCACGTTTTAAATAATGACGGTACATATTATCATTCGGAGCTGATGAAAAACGGCGAGGAATTTTGCTGCGTTGTTGAAGCAAAGCAAGATACATACACAGACAGAAATCCTATTGAACTGGGTGTGCCTTTCAATACTCGTGATGAACTTGAACAGGCGTTTGCAATTTTATCAGACGGCGGTAAAGTTGAATTAGATATATGCGAATTACCGTGGAGCCCCTATGCGGCAATAGTAACAGATTGTTTCGGGGTAAAGTGGTTTTTGTCCTTGCCGCAGCATAGACCCGCTGATGATTGGACACCTGAGGACTGAAAAATGAAAATAATGATTTTCATAGAAGGAACAACATTTTATACTAAACCTGTGTTGTTCCTATTTTCAAAACACGGCTACAAACCGATTGGGAACACAGTTGATATTATCAATTCCTTACACAGCAAAGGTCATGATATATTTCTTTGCTCCTATGTTCGCAAAAATCGTTACAATTTTATAAAATCTGTTATTGATTTTTATGGTATCGCCTATACCGAAATTCTCTGCAGAGATAAAGGCGAAAGATACAGCGATATCGTTGAACGTGTTTGTCCTGATGTGTTGATTGAAGATGACTGCAAGAGTATCGGCGGTGAAAAAAATTGCTGTATAAATGGTGTAAGAGAAGATATGAGAGCAAATATCAAATCTATTATTGTACCTGAGTTTTCGGGGATTGATAATATAATAATTGAAATTGACGGTGGTAACAATGACTGAACTTAATATAAAAGACCATATCTGCAGAGAATTATCTTCAGAAGAACAAGAAATCGCTTTGGACTTTGTTGCTTATTTAGAAAATAATGGTTTGACATTTTATAAGGATAATAGCGATTGCTGGAAAGATAAAATTTACTATTGGTGTAAATACAATAATGATTGCGTATGTTTTATCTCAATAAAAGACACGGACGAGCCGCAAAATCTTTGGACAGTATGGTCTGACGATATAAAATCGGAATGGATTGATAAATATGATGTTGATGATGAAATAAAGGAACTTGCGTGGAAACATATAGACCACTGCGGTAATTGCGGTTCTTGCGGAGGCGGACGGCGTAAGATTATTTTCGGACGGGAGTTTAAAGCTGTCTGCGGCTGCACTTTCAGAGTTGATAATCCAAGCGTTGAGGATTTGAATTTTCTCAAGAAGATTATTGAAATAAGAATAGAAGAATTTATATAAGTAAAGCAAGGTGAGAATATGAGCGATTATGTTATCGAAAGGCTGAATATCAGCGAAACGTAAAATGCCGCCTGTTATGTGAAGCGTCGAAAATCAACTTAATCAGAGGACAAAGAATGGACAGAGAAAAATTTTTAGAGGACTTTGAGTATTTATATATTGCTTTAAAAAAACATCCTTCTTTTTTTTACAGCAATAATATGGAAAGATTTTACGAATTATATGTAAAATGCAAACAAAAAATCGTCGATTACAATTCCTTGGTAGATGCTATGACGAAGCTAACTATGTTTTTGGGAGATGGTCATACAAATATTGAAATACCGTATACTAATGATGACCTTTGTTTGAAAATTAGTGCTTATTGGAAAGGTGAACGCCTTTATTTGGCGGCACCTTATGGCGACATAGATATAGACACAGAAATTATTAGTATTGAAGAAATGTCTACCAGACTAATCTTAGAATCTCTATCAGAATTTATTCCGCACGAAAACATATATCTTGTAAAAAGTCGAATGATAGAATATCCCTATATGAATTATCATATGTTCAGCAAGATGAATTTGCAAAGAATGTTTGGTAAAAAAGAAGCGTACAGTGTAGGCTTCAAAAATAAAGGAAGGTTAGTTTCAAAACAATGTACGCTTGAAAAATACGATGGATACATAGATTTCAGAGAACGAACAGCAGCATATTATGAAATAAAGGGCACTACTGCGGTGCTGCATCTTGATGAATGTATCTGCGATGAGCAATATAAGAATACACTAAAAGAACTGGCATACCTTTGTACAGAAAGAAATATTGAAAAGTTAGAACTTGATTTGAGCAGGAATATGGGTGGTTCGTCTGCAGTGATTGATGAGTTTATAAAGCATATCAATGTAGATAGCTTTCATAGATATGAAATGATAGATTATTCAGACAGAATATGTAAAATAAACTCAAAAAGAAGTGATGAAATACCGAATTCTAAGGCAGAATTCTTATTCCCTGATAAACTGGTTTGTAGGATTTCTAATACGACTTTTAGTAGTGCAAAAACATTTGCCGTGACATTAAAAGATAATGGAATTGCAGAAATTATCGGTGAGCCGTCCGGAGGAAAGCCTAATTCGTATGGAATGCCAAAACGAGATGTGACACCAAACTGTAAAGTGAGATTTCGAGTATCAAGATGTGTGTTTTTACGTCCTAACAGAGCGTTAGATGAAGAGCAGGCATTATTCCCGGATGCCTGATAAAATAAAACATATTCATACAATACGATTGGAATAGCTTGGTGTGGAACTTGGAGAAAACAAGGAGTTATTATGAAAGCAATAATTTTTGATGCATTCGGCACGCTTTTTAAGGTCACAAGCGGTGGTTCTGCACGAACAATAATGCAATACATAACCGAAAACGGCTGTACGGTTGACGAAAAGGGTTTCCTTGATGAATGGAAGGCTTTTTACAAAAAGCACACTGCAGACAGCAGTATATTCAAGACCGAGCGTGAAATTTTTATCACACGGATACGGATGTTTTATGACAGATTCGGTGTAAGCAGAAATGCAGAAAATGATGCTGATTCGTTATTATCAGGTGCATTTGAGCGTGAGGCTTACCCCGAAACAAAAGCGGTGCTTGAAAGGTTTATGTCTGAATATCAGGTTTTCATCGGCTCAAATACTGACAATGATGTGCTTAAAAGCGTAATGAAAAAGAATGGAATCAGAGTACATAAAGTCTATACCTCAGAAAATCTGAAATGTTATAAACCCTCTCCGCTGTTTTTTGAAAAGATACTTGAAGAAAATGACTTACATCCTCAAGAGGTGCTGTTTGTGGGTGATTCCATAACCGACGATATCCTCGGGCCAAAGGCTTTGAATATAAAAACAGTATGGGTGGATAGGGGTAACAAAGGCGGAGATTTCGGGCAGGATTATACAATTGCAGATTTGAATGGGATTTGGGAGGTAATGAAATGATTACAGACGATTTATATATAGTGAATTATTGTCATCCAAGCTGTGTTCCACTGAAAAATATTATGAGATTACCAAAGGAAGAAGCCTTTGCTCTTGCTTATGAAATGGCACAGCAAAATAAAGATACAACAGCATTTTATCGCTTTGCAGATTTTGAAAATTATTATCCTGAACGCTTGAAAACCGATGAGTTTTTATATTCTCAATTTGTCAAAATGGGCGGAAAAGCAACAGAAAAGCATCCTCTTTCATTTGTACTTCAGGGCAGCGAATATCTTAATGAATGGTTTGGTAATGGAACAGTGACAAAAATACCACTGAATAGCATTCCCGATAACTGTATCAGCTTTACATACGGCGATAGTATGGCAGTTCTTAAAAAGTAGGGTGAATTTACAATGCTTACAAAGGATATGCTTATTAAAGCTATATCTGATTATGATGGTTCAGCTATTGATTTTATTCGGCATATAAGTGATAAATTTTATTACATAGAGGTACAGGTTTGGTGCGACATTAGTTGTGTTGATGGTTATGCAGAGGTGTTGAAATGAGAAATATTATAACAATCCAGCACACTCAATCCGAACAGCATATAAACAAAATGATTGGCTCGTTAGGCGGCTGGAATTTAACCGAACTTGGAACAAAGCAGGCTCATTCAATTGGTAAAAATCTTGCCGATGAATATAAAAATCAGAAATTTGTTATCTACTCCTCTGACCTGGCGAGAGCAAAACAAACTGCTGAAATTGTTTCAGACTATTTTAATGCAACTCCTATTTTTACAGCTGCATTGAGGGAATTTGATTTAGGCGAGGCAAACGGAAAATCAAAGGAATGGGCAAGAAACAACCAGCAATGTCCCGTGTGGCAAGGCACGATTGATTGGGCAAAATCCGTATATGATAAGCCTTTTATCAGAGCAGAGTCTAAAGCTGATGTTTGGGACAGGCTTTCAAAATTCCTGAATGATGTGCTTGCTAAAACAAACGAAGATATTATCATTGTTTCACACGACGGTACATTAAGCATACTTTATGCGTTATGGCTTGGTATAGATATTGAAATGCTGGACAAGTGTAATCTATCAGGCAAGACAGGCGGTGTTTCTGTTTTGCAGGAAGATGATGACGGAAATCGTATTATTGTACGATTGAATGATATGTCGTATATGAAAGAAGGATTGAAATAAGCAATTTGCTTTTAAACGCTGCTGAAAACGTAATGAATATACTTAACTCATTACCACAGGTCAAATGCTGTAAATTGTACGGAAGCCTTGCAAATGGTACTTATGATGAGCTTTCTGATATTGACATTGAAATTGATGTATCAGGGTATGATAATGGAAAGTTTATGATGGAACTGGAAAACTTATTACGCAGTAAGCTAAATATTATTTTCGCCGATTATGCTCCGAGTCTTGTTCCTGACAAATATATCATTTCGCTTGCTATTGATGAAGAAAATCCTTTTCTTATTCTGGATTTGTGTTGTACAGCAGAACCGCATTGTACAACTGTCAGCAAACAACAGGCTATGTCAGCGAATGATTTTTATACTCATATTTTGAAATTATGGGTTGCAAATCTGAAACATCATTCTCGTGGACAAGATTGCTATGATGATATATTCAGAATGGCAAGTAAATTAGGGATATCCGATATAAATATAAAATCCGAATTTGAACTTTTAGAAAATGTTCTGCTTTGGATTGAAAATAATAAAACAGATAAAACGGATAAATACATACAGTATTGTAGGAAGTGCTTTGAAGTCTTGATTTGAAAGAGGTACTAAAATGAAATACATACTTTTACACGGAATGGGACAGAATGCTTCAAGCTGGGATAAAACGATATCTTTTTTACCTGATGGCACGGAAACAGTCTGTCCAGAATTAAGTGATTTTTTTACTGAAGTAAACTGTTTTTATAGTAAGATGTATGATGCTTTTTGTGATTACTGTAATAATTTCTCCAAGCCGTTAAATCTGTGTGGACTTTCTCTCGGTGCAGTTCTTGCACTCAATTATGCTATTGATTTTCCAAAGAAAGTAAATTCTCTTATACTTATTGCACCACAGTATGATATGCCGAAATTCTTGCTTAAAGTTCAGAATGTGCTGTTTAAATTTATGCCTGAAAGTCAATTCAAAGATATCGGACTTACAAAAAAGGATTTTATTTCACTTACAAATTCAATGGCTGATATGGATTTCACAAACGGTCTTGACAAAGTATCCTGTCCTGTGCTTGTTCTTTGTGGCAAAAAAGATAATGTCAATAAAAAAGTAGCAGTAAAGCTTACTAAAAAGCTGCCAAACGCCAAATTTGCTACGATTGAAAATTCAGGTCACGAGGTTAACATTGATAATCCGCAGGGATTAGCTAAAGCTATGGAGGACTTTAAATGATAGATTTAGTTCCATATAATGAAAACTATGAAAGTCTAATCGTTGACTACATCGTTTCTTTCTTCGGATTTCATTCAGCAATAAACGGACAAGTAAACAGCCCTGAATTGACGTTGGCAAAAGAAAATATCGAAATGTGGACTTGTGAAAAGCACGAATTATATACAATTGAAAACGATAATACACCTGTCGGGTTTATTCATATTTGGTATAAGGGCGGAAATGTTGCTTGGATAGAGGATGTATTTGTTGATGAAGCATACAGAGGTAAGGGTATTGGTAGTCAAGCGATAAATTCAGCCGAGGAGATAATTAAACAAAAACAAGGCTATACCGCTGTATGTATGGATGTTGTCCCTAGGAATAAAAACGCTTTAGCAACCTATCACAAGTTAGGATATGACACATTAAGCCTGATTACTGTCCGCAAAGAATTTGGAGAAAATCACAGAGAAGAAACGGCTGATATTTTAGGACATAAATTCAAGATATAAAGAGGTACTATAATGGATATCAACTTTTGCATACAATGCGGCAAGCCGCTTACATACAAGTCAATCGGTGATGAGGGAGTTGTCCTATAAAATACTTGGAATTGGTACTATTTTTAATTAATATGAGAAATTTAAATGTTAAATAGTAGAAGGCGTAGGATAACGAAAGTCAGAGTTATGATATTGGAATGACTAGGAGGATAAGTTATGGATGAAATGGCTTTGGAACTAAGGCAAATTTTTCTAAACGGTAATAAGAAACTATTGAATGATGATTTAGAATTATTCTTAAGTCAAGTATCCGAACGAACTTTATGTGGTGCATTAAAACAACATTTAGATTTTTTTATACAAAAAACGAAGTATAAAAAATATCATGTCGATATTGAATATAATAGAAACAGAAATGGTAAAATTAAAACTTGCTGTCCTTTAGATAAGGATGGTAATTCTCGGATTATTAAAATAAATTGTGATTTAATAATACATAGCAGGGGTAAAAATGTTGAACAAGATAATCTGATAGCTATTGAAATGAAGAAACATACTCGCCCTAAAAAAGATAAGGATAATGACAGACTTAGACTGATTGCATTAACAAAAGATAGTTATGACGATATATGGTCATACGACGGAACAGTACTCCCAGAACACGTTTGCAGATACAAATTAGGTGTTTATTATGAGATAAACTACACCAAAAAAACTATACTTTTGGAATATTATTTCAATGGGAATTTTAATGAATCAGAAGAAATACATTTTGGTGTATAAATATGATATTTTATGATTATGATTTATATTAAAAGGAGAGAGTTTATAATGTCTAAAATCAAAGCACTAATTGTTGGTGTCAGTGATTATTCTATAATAAAAGCTAATAATTTACCATTTTGCAGTAATGACATAAGGTTAATGAAAGATGCTTTTGTTTATGGACTAAATGTTAATAAAGAAGATGTTGTTGTTTGTGGAGAAAATAAGGTTGTAACGTCATTAGAATTTATAGATGAATTAAAAAAATTGTCAACGTCAATAGAAAATGATGATATTTTTTTATTTTATTTTTCAGGTCACGGGGCAACAATTTCAAATCAACATTATTTGGTGTTTAGCGATAAAATGATAAATACACAAAGCATTATCACTTACATTAATGAAATATCTGCAAAAAGCAAAGTGATTTTCTTAGACTGTTGTTTAGCAGGGAATTTTTCTGTTTCCTCTCCATCTGTTTTTCATATTAATGACACAGTAAGTCAGTTTGCAGGAAATGGATATGCTGTATTTGCCTCAAGCAATGCGATTCAATCTTCATATCCTCATCCAAGTGGCAAATGCAGTTTGTTTACATATTTTTTGTCCACAGCATTGACTCATAATGGAACCATTAAAAAGGGACAAAAATCACTTTTTGATATACATAAATTATTATTTTTATTACTAGAAATATGGAATAAAAACAATCCGACTAAAAAACAAACTCCCATTTATAGAGCTGATGTTGGCGGAACAATATTTTTCAAAGTAGAAGATTATCATCCGTATGTTACTAATACGTTTTATAAAGAAACTGAAAAATATATAATTTATTCTGTTCAACCTCTACATAGTAGTATAGCAAAACGATATAGTGTAAAAATCATTTTAAAAACTCCTTACTCATTTAATGAAATTGCTATAATCAATCACGAAATTGTAAATGAGGTTCGACACTTGGAAATTTACAATAATGAAAAACAAGAACAAAAATGGCGTTATAAAAATGCAAATCTAATATTCAGCTATTTTGGGCTTGATGAAACCGATATTATCAATAACAATTATTTATGTCATACAACTTGGGCTGATGAAACACAAGATAAGGAACATTGGTATCAAATAAATTCAAATTGTGAAATAATAGCTGATATTCATTTTAATATACACGCATATTATAAAACGATGAAATCCTATATAACAGAACATACTACTACCATAGAACAATTCATCACTGACACTAAAACAATGATTACAGCCTTGTCAACCTCAGCCGAACACTTTATATCTTTGTACAATGACTATCAAAATGAAGATATAACTGAAAAAGAATTTATTGCTGCAATAGCTCCTATTGTTGAAGAAATAAACAGATTATATCACATAGAAAATCAATTGGATATTGCTCCAAGTGAATTGAAAGAATGGTGTACTAATTGCTCTTCATTAGCAGCAACGATACACGATTTCACATTATACTATACTCAAAAAGCTTTTTTAGAACGTTCACCTGAAAACAGAAAAGCTTGTACAGACTTGTCTATAAAAGAATACTATAAATGTCTTGAAGATTTAAAAAATACAGAAAAGACAGGTTTAAAATGAGTTTGGGCTGTTATGAGCAAAACTAAAAGAGACTCGTTAAATTACGAGTCTCTTTTCATAATCCGCTGTATTAAGTTTTATACAATGTTTAGAAAACTTCTATATCGGTAGCCAGTCATCTTCCGCCCCTTTTTCTATTTAAATGCGCTTTGCGGTGTGGCTTTACCGCCGTTTAGACGAGTTGTAGACGCAAGGGTAGGGGTCAAACCTACGGTTTACCCCTACTACCCCTATCCCTTGATTCCGCATGCCGCTTCGCTATGCGGCGATATTGCAGGATGAGTTTATCGTGT
>JAZSEJ010000057.1:0-244682 GCA_045531615.1 Ruminococcus sp. | reverse complement strand
AGATTTTTGCCGAGCGTTTTCTGCTCAATCATTACCCTTGTTGACGGAATATACACATCAATAAAATTAGTGGTGGTATCCTTTACACGCTTTTCAAAACTAACATATTTTGTCGGTTCTTCTACACCGTACACATCATGCAATAACGACAGCCAAAAGCTTTGTGTATCGCTTTTTTCATCGCCTTTATCTTTCCAATATTCAGCGAATGCCTTCGCTGCGGATTTTTGTTCTTTTTCGGTCATGTATGGACCTCCTTTTTAATCAATTATTTCGAGTGTATATTTCTTTATTCCATAATCAAGATTTAATTTTTCTTGCAATTCATATTCTACTCTATTCTGTTCGATTTTTTCTCTCTGAAGCAAGATTTGACTTAATAATTTACAATGGTATTCATTTAGTTCTTTTTTATCGTATGCGTTATACATAAAGAAAAGTTCTTCAATTCTCTTGTAAAGATTTTTGGTAAAAGAGTAAACTATCACACCCATAATTAATGCTACAATTATAGTAGAGGCAACAATAACTATTTTGGCAACTAATAGTTGGGCTTCTTCTGCGAGCTTAAATAAAGCTAAAATAATATTTCCTATTCCCGCTTCTTCGCTAAGTAGCATTTCATAAATTAATGTAAATCCAATTGTAGTAATAAGCTCACTAAAAAAACTTAAAAGATTTTTCTGAGTTCCACTATAATAATTGTATAAATCAATAAATGTAGTGGTATCAATATTACTACTATTGTTCATGTAATATTCTTCTAAAAATACTTTTTCTCTCGCTAATATATACAATTCATCTTGTTTAGTACTTGATATTTTATTCAATCCTTTTTTAATTTGTTTTCGAATTATCTTAGCTCTATTTTGGGTGATTTTCTCAAAAAATGTGTTCATTGCTACCTCTCTTCCCCACTATAAATGCTTTCTATTCTCAGTTGCATTCAATCATTTTTTTGCATTTTGGTACACTTTTTTATTTTAATTATAGCACAATTTGTCAGAAAAAGCAATATAACAATGCTTCATGTTTAGACAAAACTTTCCTATATAAATGAAGTATTTTAAGTTTGCACGTATATAAAAGGAAACCGCCAAGAACGTCGATTCTTAGCGTTTTTTTATTGTCAATACGTGACGAAATTGATCACTACTATGCCAGTCTGAGATCGGCAGGTGTTTCACCGTCAACTTATAGAATACAAGGGTGTAGTTTGCACTGGTTTCATACCCCTTTGCCCATTTCATAAGCCACGATCATAGCATTTGTATCCTTGACCTTGCCTTTTTCATAAACACCCATCCCGTAGATGATACCCATCTCCTTTGCACCCTTTACGCAATCGGCATAACCACGGAAGCAGGCGATTGTAGTGTCTGCCGAAACCTTTTCTTCATCGGCGGCGGTGACGATGTAATAGAATTCCTTATCCTTGACCTCCAGCCAACGAGCAACAATTCTGTCGATAAGCGCTTTCAGCTGTGCATCAACAGAGTAGAAATATACGGGACTTGCAAACACAAGTACATCGGCATCGATTATTTTCTGCAGTACCTCTGCCATATCATCCTTTATTGCACATATTCCCGTATCACGACAGGCGTAGCAGGCAAAGGTCAAGATAGTTGGTCTGCAGCTTCTTCATGGATTCCAGAACAGATTTCATGCATTCCTCATATCCATAATGCTCAATCCATTGCTAAGCTTTCCGAGATACAAAAGGTTTTGGAATTCAAGGAATGGTATTACACCACTGCAAAGGAAAACGGTCCAACGAGTGTTCCGAGAAATATGTCCCTTGAAGAACTGCCGGAGCAGTTCAGAGAAATCAGAAAAAAATTACGCAACGAATGACAAAACGGTGGTAAATACAAATTTTGCCGCCGTTTCACTTTTGGGTCAGCAGGGTTCAGAAGTCGTTTCTTTTTTTGATTTTATTGTCCGATTTCGAGCTTTTTGCGCAAAAGTGTCCAATCGGTATTTTTTTATAAAACCCACTATTTTGCGATAAAAATTAGGAGTTAACTCTCACCAGTCCAATTAAACTGTTCAAAAGTTGACTCCTATTTAACTATTTAGAAAGCCGATACATCATACACGGTCTGCCACCCGTTTCGTAGTCGATCTCGGAGAGTAGAATTCCTTTTTCGGTAAGGTAATTTAGGTATCTTCTTACTGTAACGCCCGTAAGACCGATACGCTCGGAAATTTCGTCGCCCGTTGTCCATCTTGATGGGTTCTTTCTCATTTCGTCGAGAATGATCTGCATGGTCTTTTCTTGTATGCCCTTGGGATAGAGTTCATCGCTTTTTTTATGGGAGTTTTCAATGATAAAATCGATGTTTTTCTGATTGAGCGTATCAAAGTCTTTAAGTGCGGCAAGGTGCGAAACATATTTATCAAGCGCAATACGAAAACGGTCATAGGTAAACGGCTTGACGAGGTAATCCACTACGCCGAGATGTAAGGCTTCCTCCAAGGATGCGCGGTCATTTGCCGCCGTTACCATAATAATATCCACCGATTTTTTATTTTTTCGAATCTGACGGAGCGTTTCAAAGCCGTCCATCAGTGGCATATATACGTCCAAAACGATCAGATCAACGGTGTTATTTTTAAGATATTCAAGTGCACTTTTTCCGTCCTTGCATTTTCCCACAACGCGAAAGGCTTTGTTGCGATTGACATACTGCTCGTTGATCATTGATACCATTGGATCGTCCTCAACGATTAAAACCTTATAATACATTTCCTTACTCCTTTATTTACCGAGGATTACGGTAACCGTAGTGCCCGTGCCGAATTGAGATTCAATTATGATTTCACCGCCGAGATTTTCAACCATTCGTTTGATCTGATAAAGCCCCGTTCCTCTGCCTTCTCCCTTGGTCGAATAGCCGTTCTGAAATACTTTTTCCATATTCTCTGGTTTGATGCCAACACCCGTATCGTTTGCCGTAATCAAGAGCGAACCCTGATTTGAATAGATACCAAACAACAGCTCCTTCGGTTTGTCATAATCTCCATTCGCTTCATTCATCGCGTCAAAGGCGTTATCTATGAGATTACCGATCACCGTGATCAACGTTTCTGTGGGAATGGAATAATCGTTCTTTGAAAACGCCGAGCCTTTCTCCAAAACAAACTTCACATTCAGCTCGGATGCTTTTGCCGATTTGCCAATGAGCAGAGCTGCTACGGCAGGCTCGGAGATTGCCGACATAATTTTGCTGATCGTTTCTCTCTGCACAATGGTGAAATTTTCGATATAAGCGGATGCCTTATCGTACATTTCCATTTGCAGAAGACCGAGAATGACGTGAAGCTTGTTGGTGAAATCGTGGTTGTTGGCTCTCATAGATTCCACGAGGTATCGTGTTCCCGCAAGATCCTCCATCAGCTTGATATATTCCTCGCGGTTATGCAGAATACCGACAGCACCGATGATCTCATACTCATTTTTGATCGGTATGCGGTCGATGAGAAGATTGGTGTTTTCAAAACGTGACTCGTGTACGCCGAATTCCTTTTCACCAGCTAAAAGTGTCCTTTCAAACACGGCGGGATCGCATATCGTTTGAAGGGGCTGACCGACAACATCATTCTCCGCTGAAAGCTCCTTGCATCCAAGCATTTTCATTGCGGATGTGTTGATAAATTGCACCGTTCCGGTTTTATCAATAGCAAGTACTCCCTCCGCGAGTGATTCCAAAATATTATCTCTCACTTGGTACATAGCGGAAAAGACATCCGGCTCATAGCCGTGAAGCTTCTTTTTGATGTTTCCCGAAAGCTCCGCAGAAATGATAACCTCCAACAGAATGGCAACAGCGGTGATCAGCGAGAAGATCAACAGTGTTTGAAGCGTTTCTTTTCGGATGTTCGCTTGAAGCATTACCGTGATAACGAATCCGACATAATTTCCGTCATCGTCGTAAATGGCAGCGTAGGCACGGCGTTGCTTTCCTGATGGGCCGTCGTTATCCTCGGCATAGAACTCGTTATCCTCAAACATAGGCATCGTACCATCGTAGATCGTGCCAATCAAGGCGTGTTTGGTGTGATACAAGCGCACGTTATCTGTGCTTACAATGGAAATAGCGTCAATATCTCCGAGGGATTTTTGCAACGAATCGAAATACTCGATCAAGTATTCGGTGTTTATTCCGCTTTCCATATCGTCAAGCAACGGTGAGCTGGCGATCGTTTGAGAAATATTTTGTAGGTTTCGATCTCGCTTTTGCGTTTCAAAAGTTACGTTGATGATAATTCCCGCGCCGCCAAGCACGATTGCGAGCAATAGGATCAGTATAAGCTGCGTTGAGAATATTCGTTTTTGTATTTGGTGAATGGAATTGCTTACCGCCAATTTCTTCTTTTTCATATATGCCTCCCCATTATATGCTACCCTCATTATTATATCATATTTTTACTTTTAAAAACAGCTTTTGAAAGTAAAATAAATAAAAAATGAGAAAAAAAGATATCCTTTATTTTTGTAAAATTGATTTATACGCTCTCTCGTGATATGCTGATAGCAACAAATAACACAAAGGAGATTTACTTATGGAAATTGCACCTATTCTCGAAACAATCATGCTCGTATGCTTCGGATTTTCTTGGCCTATGAATCTGTTCAAGGCGTACAAAGCACAAACCTCAAAAAGTACAAGTCTGCCATTCATTCTTCTTATCATCACGGGTTACATAGCCGGTATTTCAGCAAAGATCGTACTGGGAAATATCAATTATGTATTGGTAGCATATCTGCTTAACCTTGCAATCGTTTCTCTCAACCTCGTTGTGTATTTCAGGAACGTGGCACTTGACAAAAAAGCAAATAAGAATTAAAGGAGATTACAGATATGTTTGAAAAAGAGATTGCAAAATATAAATTCCTCAATCAGCTTGCCGAGGCTGACGGTACGGTTATTTTCGGTGGATGCAGTGATGTTAATATTCCTCTTGGAGAATTGAAGCAAGCATTCGCACTAAGCGGCAATATCTACAACCGTAGCTTTTCGGAGCTTTCGGCAGCTGATGCGGCAAAGATTTACAGCGAATGCGTTGCCGAGCTTTGCCCCGACACCGTCATCGTACATATCGGAGATGCAGATGTTTCCGACTTTGGCGGTAAAGAACCCACATTTGAAGAAAACTACCGCGCTCTTATCGGTACTATCAGAGAAAAAAACAAGGGGTGCCGCATTGTCATCGTAGCCTTGAAAAATTACGATAACAATACCACTATAGCAGAGATCAACAAGCTTCTCGGCGAGATTGCCGATTCCGAAAAATGCGAATTTGAGGACATTTCGACAAAGCGCGTGTGGAACGTAAAGGAAAGCAGCGAAACTACCTCGTTTCTCTATGACATCGGATTTGTCAGGCCCTTAAATATCAAGCGCCCCATCTACAATCTCGTCAAAATCCTGTTCTGCTACGAAGGCTAAGCAAAAAAGCATCTTGCACCGAAAAGTGCAAGGCGCTTTTTCACTCCGTATTTGATTTTGAGCCTTTGCAATTTATCACCAAAAGAATAGAAATAAGAAATTGGAGATTGAATATAAAACTGCATGTGGAATCGCCGTCACGATTGCGGAAACATATATCCGTATCAGCAACGGATATTTTAAAATGATGCGTCACTTATCAACTGGCGTGTGGCGATTTGTGTGAAGATGAATTTATTGATGTATTTGACCTTTGTGTTATGAAACGTGAGTTGCTCACGATGAGTTAAGCAGTCATTTCCAGAAGTGTATAGCGAAAATCCTCCCCTATGAATGAGACTTCTGCAGTTCGGAAAGAAACAAAAAACCGCCAAGAATAAGAATTCTTGGCGGTTTCTTATTGGAGCTTGTGACAGGATTCGAACCTGCGACCCGTTCATTACGAATGAACTGCTCTACCGACTGAGCCACACAAGCATTTGATATTAAGTTTAAATTTTGCAAGGCTTGCTGTGTCCGTTGTGATGTCGCTTTATCGACAACTCACGACCTGCGGTTTACGATACCGCTGCACTACCTTTGTGCTACACAAGCATATGTAAAGCAGATTTAAGCATCTGCCTTTTATTTTTTAGTCAGAATCGGATTTCCCCCCCGATTTTTCCTTTTTGCGTCGTTCTTCGATTTTTTTCAAATGCTCAGAAGGAATAAGTCTCTCTCCGCAAAAAGAACATCTGTTAGAAAGAATAATTTCCCAATCCATACCCTTAAGATATATTTCAGAAGAACAAAAAGGACATTGATTTACATAAGCAAGTAAAGCTATTGAAAGCAATACTGTAAAAATAGGAACAATAAATATAAAGACACCTGGACCACATACAATATCAACTATGCATATCAGAATAGATAAGACAACGATGAATTTAATAACATTATATGTTTTATGTACTTTTTTTCTGTGATTGATTTTAATACGATTTCTTTTCAGCTTAAAATCCAGATCCTCCGCCTGTCTTTCTTCAAGCGACTTTTCCAGTTCATAATCATACATATTAAGTTACCCCTATTTAATCCCTGCATTATCAATGCTCATATATTATAGCATAAAATTTTTGGATTGTCAATATTGTTTTTGGCTATAATTTTAAATAAGTATTTTCAAAATATATAACAGTAAATTTTGTGATAAAACAACAATTGCACCTGTTGATAATTAGTAAAAAAGTAGAAAATAAAAATTATTTTTCAATAATCAACCATTTTTGGTTGAAAAAAGGGCGATTTTTGCCCTATAGTGAAGGGGTATGTAAAAAACAGCACTGTCACCCCTGACAGATTTGCATACTTCTCAGACAAAATTATAGCATAATATTTTACTTCTGTCAATTATTCTTCTCAGATTATCTGATAGCTAAATTTCCCATAATATATTGCTTTTTATACAAATATATGCTATAATTAATCGTTGAAAAATCTAAGGAGGTTTTTATATGGAAAATATTGTAAGCCTTAAAAATATCATTATGGAATTTGAGGACGGCGAGCAGATTCTCAAAAATATCAGCCTTGACATAAAGGATAAGGAATTCGTCACATTCCTCGGCCCATCGGGCTGCGGAAAAACCACAACTCTCCGTATCATAGCAGGCTTTCTTGAGCCTAAAAGCGGCGATGTTATCTTCGACGGCAAGCGCATCAATGGACTGCCCCCCCACAAGAGAAACGTCAACACCGTTTTCCAGAGATACGCGCTTTTCCCACATCTCAATGTGTATGAAAATATAGCATTCGGTCTGCGCGTAAAGAAAGTCCCCGAAAAGGAAATTGTCCGCCGCGTTGGTGAAATGCTGGAGCTTGTAAACCTTATGGGCTACGAAAAACGTACTGTAAACCGTCTTTCAGGCGGTCAGCAGCAGCGTGTGGCTATTGCCCGCGCCCTTGTAAATCATCCGAAGGTGCTGCTCCTGGACGAGCCATTGGGCGCTCTTGACCTTAAACTCCGTAAGGAAATGCAGATAGAGCTTCGTAAAATCCAGCAGGAGCTTGAACTCACTTTTGTATACGTCACCCACGACCAGGAAGAAGCCCTCACAATGAGCGACAGCATCGTTGTTATGAATAACGGCTCAATCCAGCAGATAGGCTCTCCTACAGATATTTATAACGAGCCTGTAAATGCTTTCGTTGCAGACTTTATTGGTGAGAGTAACATCCTCAACGGCTCTATGCTCCGTGACTGTCTTGTTCAGTTCAACGGCAGAGAATTTGAATGTGTTGACAAGGGCTTCGGCAAGAATGAAACTGTGGATGTTGTAATCCGCCCCGAGGATGTACAGATTATCCCTGCCGCTTCCGCAAAGCTTACAGGTATCGTTGAATCCGTAGTATTCAAGGGCGTTCATTATGAAATGATAATTGACGGCGTTGACCACAAGTGGACTGTTCACTCCACAAAGGCAGAAGCTCCAGGCTCTATGGTGGGACTTGCCTTCGACCCCTTTGATATCCACATTATGAAGAAATCGGAGGAATGACAATGAAGCTGAAATATTTTTCTGCACCCTATCTTGTGTGGATGGTGGTATTTATCCTCGTTCCCCTGCTGATGATTGCATTTTTCGCTTTCACCAATGATGAAGGCAAATTTACAATGAAATACATCTCCGATGTGGGACAGTACGCGAATATTTTCGTCCGTTCCATATGGCTTTCACTGATAGCTACCGTAATATGCCTTGTTATAGCCTATCCCGTGGCATTTATACTTTCCCGTATGGAGAAACACAAACAGGGTACAATGCTTATGATTGTAATGCTCCCTATGTGGATGAACTTCCTCCTCCGTACATATGCCTGGATGACCTTGTTGGGCAATAACGGCATTATCAATCATCTCCTTGGTATGATTGGTCTTGGCCCGTTCAAGCTTATAAATACATCGGGAGCTGTTGTTCTCGGTATGGTATACAACTATCTTCCCTTTATGATTCTCCCCCTTTACTCAGTTATGGAAAAAATCGACAACAGTATGTTTGAGGCGGCTGATGATTTAGGCTGCAGCTATATGCAGACGCTTTTCCGTGTAATCATCCCCCTCAGTATACCGGGTATCACATCGGGAATTACAATGGTTTTTGTACCTGCTATTTCCACATTCATTATTTCCCGTATGCTTGGCGGCGGCTCAAATCTGCTCGTTGGCGACCTTATAGAAATGCAGTTCCTTGGAAATGCCTATAATCCGCATCTTGGCGCGGCTATGTCCCTTGTGCTTATGGTGATAATCCTTGTTATTATGACCGTTATGAACCAGTTTGACCCTGACGACCAGGTGCTTATGTAGGAGGTGCGGCAATGAAAAAATTAGGTAAAGTATATCTCGGACTCGTCCTCTTTTTCCTGTATGTACCGATTTTCGTGCTTATTGTTTTCTCCTTCAACGAAACAAAAAGCCGAAGCGTTTTCAGCGGCTTCACCTTTGACTGGTATATCCGCCTTTTCAACAACAGGATTATTATTTCATCTCTCATAAATACTATTATCATAGCCTGCGTTTCCAGCGTTATATCTACAGTTTTAGGAACTCTTGCGGCTATCGGTATCAACAATATGAGAAAAGTGCCGAAAACTATCGTTATGAATATAACAAATATGCCTATTATCAATCCCGAAATTGTAACAGGTGTATCCCTTATGCTTCTTTTCGTGTTCTTTGCAGCACGTATGAACCTTGAATTCGGTTTTGTTACGCTGCTTATCGCACATATCACATTTAATGTGCCGTATGTTATTCTCAACGTAATGCCGAAATTCAATCAGATGGACCCTCATATCTATGAGGCAGCGCAGGATTTAGGGTGCAGTCCTGTACAGGCATTCAGAAAGGTTGTACTTCCCGAAATTATGCCCGGAGTTATCAGCGGTTTCCTTATGTCCTTCACATATTCCCTTGATGACTTCGTAATCAGCTATTTTACAAGCGGTTCTACATCCCAGACGCTGCCTATAACAATCTATTCAATGACAAGACGCAAGGTATCTCCCGAAATCAACGCTCTTTCAACCCTTATTTTCATATCTGTTGTAATTATTCTCATTGTGAAGAATATCATCGAGAAAAAGGCGCTGAAAAAAGCAGGAAAAATATAAGGGGGAGTGACAATGAAAAAATTATTTTCTTTTATTTCCGTGGCAATGCTGTGTATGTCTCTCCTTGCCTCCTGTGCAGAAGCAGATAATTCTGCTGAAATTGAGGAGGAAGAAGAAGTCACACAGCAGACTGTCACCTATGAGGACCCCGATTATTATACCCGATTCAAGGGTAAAGGTATCTCCATAAACGTCTATAACTGGGGCGATTATATCTCCGCAGGTGCTGACGAGGGTACTATTGACGTAAACGGCGAATTTGAAAAGTTGACAGGCATCAAGGTAAACTACACCAACTTTGCCACAAATGAGGAGCTTTACGCTAAATTAAAGGGCGGTGCGGCTTCCTATGATGTAATTATCCCCTCCGATTATATGATAAGCAAAATGATTAAGGAGGATATGATTCAGCCTATCAATTTCGATAATATCCCCAACTTCAAGTACATTATGGAGAATTTCCGCAATCAGGACTATGACCCTGAAAATGCCTACTCTGTGCCGTATACATGGGGTACTGTAGGTATAATGTACGACACAACTATGATTGATATCCCCAAAGAGGATATTGACTGGGATTTGCTGTGGAATGAGGACTACGCCGACCAGATTCTTATGTTTGACAACCCTCGTGACGCTTTCGCCATTGCAGAAATTATGCTTGGCTACTCCCTCAATACCGAAAATGAGGAAGAAATGCGCAACGCAGCGGCAAAGCTTCTTTCACAGAAGAAAATCGTTCAGGCTTACGTTATGGACGAGGTTTTCGACAAAATGGGCGCAGGTGATGCACTTATTGCCCCATACTATGCAGGCGATGCCCTCACTATTATGGCAGACAATGACTCTCTCGACTTCGTTGTTCCCAAAAGCGGTACTAATCTTTTTGTTGACGCTATGTGTATTCCTAAATCCGCAAAGCAAAAAGAAGCCGCTGAAATGTATATCAACTTTCTCTGCGAGCCTGATATAGCCTTTGCGAATATCGACTATATCTGCTATTCTACACCACATCAGGCGGCATTCAATATGCTTGACGAGGAAGTACAGAACAGCCCTATTACATATCCAAATCAGGATTTTATACGCGATAAGACATCTGTTTTCGTGAATCTCTCCGATGAAGCTAACCAGCTTATGCAGGATTTATGGACAGAAATGAAATCCGCTGAGGATGAAAATGTAAACAGATGGATTGCCCCTGTTTTCCTTGTGTTCTGCGTTCTTCTTATGGCTTTTGTGCTGATAAGACGATATATCAAGAAGAAAAAGGATATTTTCTGATTAATGCGTAATTATCAACATAATCATTAAAACAAAAATAAATCTCATATGTAAATTTGTACATAAGATTTTATGTGAATATTAAAATTTTATATGAGAACAACAAACAAACAGAGATTGACAATAATCTCTCAAAGTGTTATAATATAAAATAGAGATATTATAAAATGGAAGGAATTTTTTCAATGGCAAAAGATAAAAAAATGGTAACTGCAATAACCTCTATGGAGGAGGATTTTGCGCAGTGGTATACCGATATATGCAAAAAGGCTGAACTTGTTGAGTATACAAGCGTTAAGGGTTGTATGGTTATCCGCCCCTATGGTTACGCTATCTGGGAGAATATCCAGCGTATACTTGACGGTATGTTCAAGGCTACAGGTCACGAAAACGTGTGTATGCCTATGTTTATCCCCGAAAGTCTGCTTCAGAAGGAGAAAGACCACGTTGAAGGCTTTGCTCCCGAGGTTGCCTGGGTAACTCACGGCGGAAGCGAAAAGCTTGAGGACAGACTTTGCGTTCGTCCTACATCCGAAACTCTTTTCTGCGAGCATTACTCAAATATCGTTCACTCCTACCGCGACCTCCCCAAGCTCTATAATCAGTGGGTAAGCGTTGTGCGTTGGGAGAAAACTACTCGTCCTTTCCTCCGTTCAAGAGAATTCCTCTGGCAGGAGGGACACACTATCCACGCTACAGCTGAGGAAGCTATCATTGAGACAGAGAAGATGCTCAATGTTTACGCTGATTTCTGCGAAAACTCCCTTGCAATGCCTGTTGTAAAGGGCAAAAAGACAGAGAGCGACAAGTTCGCAGGCGCTGTTTCTACTTACGCTATTGAGGCTCTTATGCATGACGGTAAGGCACTCCAGGCTGGTACTTCCCACTACTTTGGCGATGGCTTTGCTAAGGCATTTGACATTGAATACACAGACAAAGAAAACAAGCGTGTATATCCCCACCAGACAAGCTGGGGCGTTACAACTCGTCTTATCGGCGCAGTTATTATGACACACGGCGACGATAACGGTCTTGTTCTCCCCCCTGCAATCGCTCCTGTACAGGCTGTTATTATTCCTATTGCTCAGCATAAGGAGGGCGTTCTTGATAAGGCTAATGAACTGAAAGACCGCCTTGCAGCTGCAGGTGTACGTGTTAAGCTCGATGACAGCGAGAACTCTCCCGGCTGGAAGTTCGCTGAGTATGAGATGAAGGGCGTTCCTGTACGTGTTGAAATTGGCCCCCGTGATATTGAGGAGGGCAATTGCATTATCGCTTCCCGTTGGAATGGCGAGAAAGTTACTGTTTCTATTAATGAGCTTGAGTCTGCTGTTGCTCAGAAGCTTGACGAGGCTCGTCAGGGTATGTTCAATAAGGCTCTTGAAAACAGAGAGAAAAAGACTTATTCCTGCGCTAATATGGACGAGATCATCGAGGCTCTCGAAAAGAACGGCGACGGCTTTGTAAAGGCGCTCTGGTGCGGCGAGGAAGCTTGCGAGGACGAGGTCAAGGAAAAGACAGGCGTTGGCTCACGTTGTATCCCTCTTATGCAGGAGAAAATCGCAGGTACTTGTGTATGCTGCGGTAAGCCTGCTCAGCATATGGTTTACTGGGGTAAAGCTTATTAATGCGTAATTCGTAATGCGTAATGCATAATTATGTAGAATTGTTAGAGTGGTGCGATGATTTGAATTATCCATAAATCTAACCTCTAACTTCTGAAAATCTAACATCTAATTGGCACTACTGTACAAATCAGTTAATTCTGATTTGTATGGTATTGCCTAAAATTTAAATCTTTTAAATTAAAAATATTAATCTTTTTGTCAATTTATGTTGTATTTTTTAGTTATTCTCAATAATAAACAATCAACTGTTGATTGTTTTGTGTAATCTCAACAAAAAACGTCCAAAACCGCCAAAAGGCGGCAAAATAAAATTTTCGTGTCATAAACGACACAATTGGAGGTATGATTATCATGTTCATTAAAAAAATTTTCACCATCTTCTGTGCTATGCTCTTGTCATTGACAATCATGCCTTTCAATAAGGTATGGTTTATGGATGCAAACGCCGCTGTTGCTGCATTATGGCCTGTAGAAGCCGAATTCGATGAGATTACTACTCCCTTCGACTACAACCGCAATTCAGGCGGTCTCTATGGCGGTCATAACGCTATTGATATCCCTGCTGACGCTAATTCCAACATCTACGCCCCCATTGCAGGTGTATGTGTTTCCGCAGGCTGGATGGGCGATTACGGCAATCTCATTATCCTCCGCCACGAAAGCCTTGGAATTTACACATTTTACGCTCACTGTAATTCCACAGCTGTTTCCGCTGGTCAGACTGTCAATGCAGGCGATGTTATCGGCTATGTAGGCAATACAGGCAATTCCTACGGAAATCACGTTCATTTCGGCATATGTGACACCCTCCTCGGCGGCTATCCTACAGCTACATATTATGACCCCGAAACTTTTTTCACTTATTCTATGGAACAAACTCCCGAATCACCGACAGTTCCCGAAAATCCCACAGAATCAACAACTCCCGATACATCTGTAACTCCTGCTGAATGTACCTGCTCTGATAAATATGCAGGCATTTACGTTACAAAAAATATCACTTCTTATCTCAATATCAGAAGTGGTCACGGCTCAAACTATGATATTATCGGTCAGATTTACCCCGAAAATCAGTTTGAGGTCATTAAGGGCGACGGACAGTGGGCACATATAAAATACGGCAATATTACGGGATATTGTTCAATGGAATATATCCGCCTTCTTGATAATCCCGAATCGGGTATGAGACTTTCAAATGCTCTTATTCCAGACGGTCAGATTACTAAAGGCAGACCTGTCAGCTTAGGCGGTACTATTACTTCAAATCTGCCTATAACACGCTTTACAGGCGGCATCTACAAGGCTGACGGTGTTACTCCCGTTTACGTCTTTGAAAAGAATCCCAACAGCCTTACATACAGCCTTTCTGGTGAATTTGACAACAGTATGCTGTTCAACGAGCTTGACCTTGGCACATACGTTTACAAAGTTGAGGCTGAGGACGAAAGCGGTAAGATTTACCCTCTAATAGGTATAAGCTTTATGGTTATCCAGCCTGTTTCACAGGGAGATATCAACGGCGACGGCGGTATTACCATTTCTGACGGTGTATTATTACAGAAATACATCCTTGGCAAGGAGAATTTATCCAATGTTCAGCTTAAATGTGCTGACCTTACAAGTGATGAATATGTTGACGTTTTCGATATGATTATTCTCAGAAAAAAGCTTACTGAATAATGCGAAAAGGGATTTCCTAAAAAACGGAAATCCCTTTTGATTTACCACATAAATTCCACATCGGGAGCTTTTACAAGTTCTGTTCCCTCTGTTTTTTCGGCTGATATTGCTTCTATTTTCGTCATCAGCTTTTCCGCCTCAACTTTATTGACAATTCCGTGGAAATAGTCGTTCAGCGGCATTACAAGTCGGAATACATCTATTATTTCATCAATCAGCTCTAAGCGATTTAATGCCGATATATCGGTGATTTTGCGGCATGCAGACAATCCCTTTTTAATGAAAAGCTCCTCGGCTTCGGGGACTGTGCATTTCTTTTTTCGCTTATACTCCTCGCCGCCGATTTCTATTAAATTTTCTTTCAGCATATTTATCAAATCAAGGAAATATTGCGGATTTTCGGCGATGTCACTACGGAAATACTCCATAACCGCTGCCACAGGCTTGGATATACGAAAACCAAATTCTGCTCCCTCGGGGGATATTTCAAAGTAAAGAGTAGGGGTTTTGCTCCAGTCCCAGGCATTATATCGGATGTAAATCCACAATGTATCGCGATAGTGGAGATACGGGGGATAGCTTTCATCACGGTAAATCCTCCCCGTTTTGCTTATCATTCCGCTGTCCGAAAATGGTTTGTATATCGCCTCTGTAAGGGCTTTCAGCGGCTCGTAGATATGCTCTGTATATATCTTCTTACGCGGCTCAAACCACTCCCTGTTGTTGTTCATTCTTATGCCAAAAAGAAAATCAAATGCTTCCTTTGAAAATCCTGTGAACATAAATTCCTCCGATTCTTCATTATTTCTACTCTATTATATCATACTTTTTCAACTAATTCAAGTTTGACATTTATGCTTTTTTGTGGTATAATTTATGTAAAATATGACGAAAATGGTGAGGGATATGATAAAAAAAATCCTCAAGGGAAGCTCCTGTGCTGCTTGCAGAATGTGCTGTATTTTTGACCGCTACGATGTGTGGGAAACTCCCCTTTTTGAAGAAAATACGATGAATAAGGTGAAATCAACTGTACCCGATGCAGAATTCGCTAAAAAAGGCGGCGGATATGTGCTGAATGTAGGGAAAATGACCGACGATGAACTGTTTTCCTGCCCTGCTTTAGCCGAAAACGGCTGTATTCTCGGCGATGAAAAGCCCTTCGACTGCCGTATATGGCCTTTCCGCATTATGGAGCTTGACGGTTGTCGTGTAATCGCCGTTTCCTCTCTTTGTGACGAAGTTCACGGGCAGTCTCATGATTCTCTGCGTACATTTCTTAAAGAGGGACTTGCGGCTGAAATTTTCGCCTATGCCGATGAATTTCCCGAAGCCGTTCATCAGTTTTATGATAATTATTCTGTGCTTCTGTTTGAAAATGAAGTAAGAAGATAATACTATACGTATATACACAAGAAAGGAGTGTGAGCCGATGAAAGTCGGAGTTTCTACAGCTTGTCTGTTCCCGAAGCCTATCGAAGAAAGCTTGTATGAGCTGGCTGTAAATGGCGTAAACTGTACAGAATTGTTTGTAAATACCCATTCAGAGCTGAAAAAAAGCTTTGCGCATAGTATGGCAAAGCTGCTGCAGCGGTTTGATATATGCTGCCCCTCGGTTCACCCTTTCACCTGCGAAATCGAACCCCTTATGTTCTTCTCTGAGTACGAAAGACGAATGAACGATATTCTTGAATATTACAAATTGTATTTTCAGTTTATGAATATCGTGGGTGCCGAAATTTTTGTTTTTCACGGCGGAAAAGCCGACAAGGGGAAAGATTTCTACTGCGAAAGATACTCGAAGCTTTATCGGCTCGGTAAAGAATTCGGCGTTACTGTTGCTGTTGAAAATGTAACGCGGTGTCAGAGTCGTTCATCGGCATTTATCCGCGATATATCGTCAATTTTAGGAAATGAATTTGCCTTTGTTCTCGATACAAAACAGGCTATTAGAGCAGGAGAAACTCCCTTTGCATTTCTCGACGCGGCAGGTAAAAACGTCGTACACGTTCATATCAGCGACTCAGGTGAGCTTGGGGACTGCCTGCCTATCGGCAGGGGAAATTTCCGCTTCAAGCCGTTTCTTGAGAAGCTTCACAGTCTAAATCCCGATGCGAGCGTTATACTTGAACTTTACAGAAGCGGTTTCAGCTCCATTTCAGAACTAATTTCAAGCTATAATATATTAACAAAAATGGCTGAACCCTTTGCCTGATTTTTTAACAAAAGGAGTGAATACCTTGATTTGTCCATATTGCCGCTTTCCCGACTCTAAAGTTATCGATTCGCGTCCAAAAGATGACCGTATAAAGCGCCGCCGCGAGTGTATCAAATGCGGTACAAGATTTACAACATATGAAATAATTGAAAAACCTATGCTTATGGTTGAAAAACGCAGCGGCAGTTATGAGCCTTTCGACCGAAGCAAGCTCATAAAGGGCATTTTTAGCGCTATAAAAAAGCGTCCTGTCAATATTAACGCTGTGGAAAAAATCGCTGATAATGTTGAAAATCACTACGCAAACGAGCTGAAAAACGTGGCTCCCTCAAAGGAAATAGGCGACCTTGTTATGGAACAGCTGAGAGCTATCGACCCTATTGCTTATATCCGTTTTGCCTCTGTATATAAGGACTTTACCGATGTAGAGAGCTTTGTCGCTATTATCAGTGAGCTTGAAACTGATTGAATGTCAACTTACTGCAAGTTGCTTTCCGCTGCCATTGTCGCTATAAACCAGTGATGCTATAGCTGTGTCGTCGCAGACAAGAAGCTCTGCCAGCATTTTGCTTTCATCGGGAGCGTAATTCTGCACCTCATAGATATACAGTTTTCCCGATTTACCTGCATATTCACGGAGAGGCATACCCTGCTTATCCTGCAATGCGGCATAGCTTTCGTATTCTCCCGAAAAATCCACAGGGATAGTTATATCCTTTGATGAGATTTCCTCAACTTCCCAGCCGTGTGAGGCGAAATAGCTGCATCTGCTTGCCTCTGTAGACGCGTCAACAGGTGCGCTTTCGGGAATTTCAGGTGTACCCTTGTAATCGGGGTCGAAAAGAATAAAACCGCAAAGCACTGTAGCTGCAATGATAATAAGACCTAATAACTTTTTTGACATAATCAACCTCCAAGTTGTTTTGTTAATAATATGCCCGTTCAGTACGATAATATACCTAAAGGAGTAAATATGCCGCAAATTCGCCTTGATAAGTACATTTCGGAGCGTTCCGACTATACAAGAAGTCAGATTAAAACCCTTGCTGCCAAGGGGAAAATCATCGTTGACGGTGTAATCATCAAAAAATCCGATACTAAAATTAATTCTGATACAGCATCCGTTGAAATTTGCGGAACTGCTGTTTCTGCTTCAAAATTCCGCTATATATTGCTTAATAAGCCCGACGGATATGTCAGCTCAACAGAGGAAAATGATGGTATAAGCGTTATGCAGCTTATACCGCCTGAACTTCGCAAAAAAGGGATGTTTCCCGCTGGCCGACTTGACAAGGATTCCCTTGGCGCACTGCTGATTACAGACGATGGCGAGCTTGCTCATCGTATGCTCTCTCCTAAGAGCCATGTGCCGAAAATTTATCTTGTGAAACTTGACAGAAGTTTTGAAAGTAAATATATTGACATATTCGCAGAAAGTATTGTACTAAGCAATGGTGAAAAGTGCCTTCCAGCTAAGGTGAAAGCTGTTGAAAACTGCGATAAACTGGCATTAATTGAACTTCACGAAGGAAAATATCATCAGGTAAAACGTATGTTTGCCGCTGTTGAAAACCATGTTGAAAGATTAATGCGAATTTCTATCGGAGGACTGATTTTGCCCGAAAATCTGCGGCTTGGGCAGTGTATGGAATTATTGCACAAAGATGTTGAAAACTTATTCTCTCCTCCAGATTTTGAGGATTTTTCCACTGATTTTGTTGGCTATTTTTCGGCATTTATGCTAAACAACTAATTGTAAGTTTGTCAATTTAGTATCTTGAAATTTTTTTTAAAAAGTGGTATTATATTATTATAGCTGATATTGTGCTGAAATATAAAAAGATGGTATCGGCAAAGAAAAATTGAACTGGAGGACAGGAATAAATGGCAGGCTTAACACTTAAAAATATTTATAAGAAATACCCCGGCGGTGTTGTTGCTGTTACAGATGTTAACTTGGAAATCAGAGATAAGGAGTTCATCGTTCTCGTTGGACCTTCTGGATGCGGTAAGTCTACAACTCTCCGTATGATTGCAGGTCTTGAGGAGATTTCAGAGGGTGAGCTCTACATCGGCGACCGCCTTGTAAACGATATTGCACCTAAGGACAGAGATATTGCGATGGTTTTCCAGAACTACGCTCTCTATCCCCATATGACAGTATTCGATAATATGGCTTTCGGACTTAAGCTCCGTAAGGTACCCAAGGATGAAATCGAGAGAAAGGTAAACGAGGCTGCAAAGATTCTCGACCTTACTCACCTCCTCGACAGAAAGCCTAAGGCTATGTCCGGTGGTCAGCGTCAGAGAGTTGCTCTCGGTCGTTGTATCGTTCGTTCACCTAAGGTATTCCTTCTCGACGAGCCTCTCTCAAACCTCGATGCTAAGCTCCGTGCACAGATGAGAACCGAGATTTCAAAGATTCACAAGAAGCTCGGTACAACATTTATCTACGTAACTCATGACCAGACTGAGGCTATGACAATGGGTGACAGAATCGTTTGTATGAAGGACGGTTTTGTACAGCAGGTTGATACACCTCAGAACCTCTATGAGAACCCTGTAAACAAGTTCGTTGCTGGATTCCTTGGTTCACCTCAGATGAACTTCATTGACGCTGTTCTTAAGGAAGAATACGGTCAGTTTATCGTAGAATTCGGCTCAAATGACACTAAGATGTCAAGAGGCGTTAAGTATCAGATTATCGTTCCTGAGTCAAAGGTTAACGATGAGCTTCCTAACTACGTTGGCAGAGAGATTACTCTCGGTATCCGTCCTGAGTCTATCCACGACGAGGAAATGTACCTCTCCAACGCTACAACTGGTGTTATCGATGCTTATGTTGAAATTACAGAAATGATGGGTGCTGAGACATATCTCTACCTCACATGCGAGGGCAACAGCCTTACAGCAAGAGTTAGCCCCAGAACAACAGCTAAGCCTGGCGATGATATCAAGGTTGCTATCGATCCTAACAGAATCCATATCTTTGATAAGGAAACAGAAAGAGCTATTGTTAACTGATATATTCACTTTTCATATTTATCCTTTCTTTCTACTGTTGTGGAAACACTAACAGGCGAAAAACCGCAGATTACTGCGGTTTTTTTGCTATAATCCCCCAATAAGGAGCTAAATTATGACAGAAATAAGAAAATATCTTGAAGATAAAAAAGAAGAGATGATTGCATTTCTCGGTGAGCTTATCGCAGTGAGAAGCGTTCAGGAATCAGCTGAAGATGGTTATCCTTTCGGCAGAAATTCCGCAAAGGCCCTTGAAATTATGCTTGACAAATGCAAGGAATTTGGTTTTTCTGTGGAAAATGTTGATAACTATGCAGGCTCAGCTGATTTTAATGACAGCGAAGCGGCTCTTGGTATTCTTTCACACCTGGACGTTGTTCCCGAGGGCAGCGGCTGGAATTCTGATCCATACGTTTTAAAGCGCGAGAACGGCATTTTAACGGGCAGGGGAACAATTGATGATAAAGGACCCGCTGTAGCATCTCTTTTTGCTATGAGGGCGCTTAAAGAGCTGAATATCCCACTTAAAAAGGGTGTTCGCCTTATTTTCGGCACTAACGAAGAAAATGGCGGCGATGATATCGAGTATTACCGTAAAAATCACACTCTCCCTCCTATGGTATTCACTCCAGACGGTGAATATCCCGTAATAAATGGCGAAAAAGGTATGCTGAGAATTTATTTTTCCGCGGAGCTTACCGAAAAAATGGAAATACAGGCTGGAGAGGTTATCAACGCTGTTCCAATGGCTTGTTCTGTTAAAACTGATTCATCGTCAACACTTTATGAGGGTAAGTCGGCTCACGCCTCAACTCCCGAGAAGGGCGAAAATGCCATTACAAAATTCCTTGCAGACTATTCGGGAGGTTCAGCAGCTCTTAACAATCTTAAACAAATCTTTCAACACGGCGATGTTGAGGGAAGTGTGATTTTTGGCGAAAAATCGGCAGATTTCACATGTGTATTATCATTGTTGAAAACTGTTGAAAAGTTTGAAAAGACTTATATTGAGGGCGGAATTGATGTCCGCTTCCCCTTTGGCAGAACAAAGGAAGATGTGCAGGAAATCATCTGTGGAAAGCTTGAAGCCGCAGGTATAACAGTGGATTCAGTTATGGCTGTAAATCCCCATTATACCGACGAAAACAGCGATTTTGTACAGTCCTTGCTCCGTGTATATGAGCAGGTTACAGGCGAAAAGGGACGCTGTATTACCATTGGAGGCGGTACATACGTCCACGATATCGAAGGCGGCGTGGCTTTCGGTGCTGAATACGAGGGCGGCAGCGGCAATATGCACGGTGCTGACGAGTTTATTACCGAGGAAAGTCTGCTTCTCAATGCTGAAATTATGGCAGAGGCTATAAAGGCTGTCTGCGGATAATATTAATCCCCCTGATTTAAAATAATCAGGGGGATTTTTTCAACATTTACTTGGAGGTGTGTTGAAAACTCTTATCGTTCGTCAGCTTTTACTGTTGTTGATGTGCCATTATCAGCAGAATTTCCCGATGTTACGCTAGTTTCACGCTCACCGTCAAGTCCGTCGACAATATCATTCATTGCATTACCAGCGCCGTCAATTACGTCATCAGCAGCTGATTCCGCACCGTCGATTGCATCGTGAGCGAAATCTTCAACTCTGTTTTCATCTCTGTCAGCGTGTTCATCTCTGTTATCAGCGTTGTTGCCGTAATCGTAATCCTCGAAATGCTCTTTACCTGTTGCATCAGGCTCATCATTTTCACCGCAACCTGTTAATACAAAGGGTAAAGTAAATAAAATCGCCGCAGCGGCTAAAATTTTCTTCATACAAAATCAATTCCTTTTTTGTGATGTTATTGCAGATAGTTTTCCACAATACTTTTTTATTGTTTCCCCATTTTCCCCTTTTATCCAACACTTTTTCAAGAAATTTCGCAAAAAAAAACAGGGATATTACGTGTTTTTCCACACTCTCCACAGAGTTTTCAACAAATACGGTTGAGATTCAACTCCGTTTTCAACACAGTGTTGAAAACTCCCCACAGTTTTGTTGACATCTTTTCGGACTATATTGCATCCTATTTATAATGTGTCAATTTTATTTTTTCGGCATATTATAAAATTGAGGTGATAGTTTGTTCCGTGAAATTATACTTTCGGTTATTATCAGTATAGATACTTTTCTTGCAGCTGCCGCATATCGCTCCTGCGGCATTAAAATCCCCTTTTCTTCCGCCATTGTCATAAATGCAATCAGCGCCTTTTTTCTTGGGATATCCCTTGTTTTTTCGCGGCTTCTGGGTATTATTATTCCCGAAAATATATGCGGAATATGCGGCTTTGTAATACTTACCGCAATGGGAATATCAACCATTTTTAAAAGTCTTATCCGCAATCTTGTACGCAACCTTTCTGAACGTGGGGAGCTTTCTCTGCACACGGGAAGCAGCGGAATTGTGGTAAAGCTGTACCTTGACGACACTGCCGCGGACTTTGACAGCTCGAAAATACTGTCTCCTAAAGAAGCAGCTGCACTGGCAATTGCCGCCTCTCTTGATTCTGTTTCTATCGGCCTTGGTGTGGGATATGAAATAAATCCCGCAATATCGGCAATTTTTGCCTTTATTGCAGGATCTCTTGCTATACTCTTTGGAAGTCTTACAGGTCGGAAAATAGCCAATTTAAACCGCGATTTTTCTTGGATTGGCGGTGTGGCATTGATCATTTTCGGCATATGGGAATTTATAAAATAAAAAACCTGCACAAATTCTCAACAGAAAACTTGTGCAGTATTTTTATATATTGTATATGACAATTTCGGGTGGATTAAACATCCTCAACTTGCCCAGACCGGCTGACACAAGCAGTTTCTTACCTGATATATCATAAACTCCCTTGGAGTATTTTGGGAAAAATCGTCGTTCAGGTGAGAGCATACCAACTCCGAAAAGACGTACAGCTCCGCCGTGAATGTGACCGCTGAAAGTATAATCAGCACCCCATTCAGCGTATACTTCTCCGAAAATCGGGTTATGTGCAAGGAGAAGAACCTCCTCATCAGGACATTCACCCATATTTTTTTTCATTTCATCAAGGGTGAAATCATCAAGATTTCTATATCCACCGTCTTTTTTATATACTGAGTAATCCTGCATTACACCGCAGATATAATACTTTTTGCCCTTTATTTCAGCATATTCGCCCTCATTGACAAGCAACTTTGCATCAGTTTTCGCTACTACGTCAAGAAATTCACGCTGATTATCTTTTTTCAGGCTCTGCTCGTGATTTCCCATACACATATACACGGGAGCAATACCGCAAAGCTCTGTCAGAAGTCCCTCAGTAGCCGAAAAATCGGTTTCTGTACGGGACACCAAATCCCCTGTTATGAATATAACATCGGGCTTCTCATCCTTTGCAGTGTCTATAATGCGCTTATTAAAATCAGCATTATTCCGCTTGTGACAATCAGAAATATGAAGTATTTTTGTATCGCCATCGAAATTATTTCGTCTTTTTATGAGAATGCAATTATTTTCAACAAGAATGCAGATAATCGCACAGAATAATAATATCAATACTGTAATTATTAACCACATTGTGCTGTTTTTATTCTTCGTCCTCGTTTTCATCTGCTTCGATGATAACTTCATTCTTCTCCTCCTCAGCAGCCTCAGCCTCGGCAGCTCTTATCTGCTCCTCAGTAAGCTGTTCAACCTTTTCGGTTTCTGCTGATTCATCACGTTCTGTACGTGTAAATGCAACAACCTTTGCACCCTCGCCTACTCTCATAACGCGTACACCCTTGGCAATTCTGCCCATTATACGCACATCCTCGGCGTGGATTCGGATAATTACACCGTCGCTGGAAACAAGAATAACATCATCTGTTTCATCAACTATCTTGATACCGCAGACGTGACCGCGGATTTCATCAACCTTGTAGTTAGTAAGTCCGTAACCGCCTCTGTTCTGTATTCTGTAGCTGTCTATCTCAGTACGCTTACCGTAGCCGTTGTCGGTCACTGTAAGCAATGAAGCACCCTCACGAACCTTAGCAATACCTACAACGTAGTCACCCTCACGAAGCTTTATAGCTTTTACACCGTGAGCCGAACGGGATAGCGCTCTGCTCTTTTCTTCCTCAATACGAATAGCCATACCGTTGCGTGTTGCCACGAAAATCTGCTCATTTCCGTTTGTCATACGGCAGCCTGCAATTTCATCGCCCTCATCAAGACCGATTGCAATAAGTCCGTTTTTGCGGACATTCTTGTAAAGTGAAAGGTTCGTACGCTTGATTTTACCGTTTTTCGTAACGATTGTTATAAATCTGTCGTCGCCGAAATCAGCGGTTTTAATCATCGCTGTAACCTTTTCATTTTCAGTAAGAGGCAGCAGATTTATGAGATTGAAGCCTCTTGAAGCCTTTGAACCGTCGGGTATCTCATAACATTTCAGCTTGTACATAATACCCTTGTTGGTGATAAAGAGAATGTTATCGTGAGTTCCGCAGATAAACATCTCCTCTACGAAATCCTCCTCACGCTGTTTCATACCTGTTATACCGCGTCCGCCGCGCTTCTGAGTCTTATACTCCGCAACGGGCATACGCTTGATATAACCGTTATTTGTGAGGGTTACAACGCAATCCTCAATGGGAATAAGGTCCTCAATATCAACCTCACCGCTGACGGATTCAATATCTGTGCGGCGGTTATCGCTGAATTTCTTGCGGATAGCGTTAAGGTCTTCCATAATAATCTCATAAACGCGGTTAATATCAGCAAGAATATCTTCAAGGTCGGAGATTTTAGTCAACAGACCATACAATTCGTCTGTTATCTTCTGACGCTCAAGACCTGTCAATGCACCGAGACGCATCTGAACAATAGCCTCAGCCTGATCCTCGGAAAGTCCCATCTGATGCTCAAGATTGTGGATATTTGTCATATCGTACTGGGCGCGGTCAAGAAGTGCGCTCATATCAACATCCTTGAAGCGCTCAATCATACGCTCCTTAGCCTCTGGGATAGTCTTGCTGCTGCGGAGAATAGCCACAACCTCGTCGATATAATCGGCGGCAAGGATAAAGCCCTGGAGGAGATGCGCTCTTTCAAGAGCCTTTCTGAGGTCGAAACGTGTACGACGCTGGATAACATCAACCTGGAAGTCAAGATAATGGCTGAGCATCTGTTTCAGCGTAAGTATCTTCGGCTCGCCGTTTACAAGGGCAAGCATAATGATACCTACGGTATCCTGCAATTTTGTCAAAGCAAACAGCTTATTCAGCACAATTTCAGGGATAGCGTCCTTTTTCAGCTCGATAACGATACGCAGACCGTCCTTATCAGACTCGTCACGGAGGAAATAGATACCGTCAAGGCGCTTATCCTTGCAGAGCTGATTGATATTTTTGAGTATAAGGGTTTTATTGATCATATATGGAATTTCGTCCACTATGATACAATTTCTGCCGTTAATCTCCTCAAAGTGAGTACGGCTGCGGAGAACGATTTTTCCACGTCCTGTACCATAGGCTGCACGAATACCTGCCTTGCCCATAACTATACCGCCTGTGGGGAAGTCTGGCCCTTTGATATGCTCCATAAGCTGGTCAAGAGTACAGTCGGGATCGTCAATAAGGAGCTGTAAAGCGTCTACAATCTCGCCTAAGTTATGGGGAGGGATATTTGTAGCCATACCAACAGCGATACCTGTAGAGCCGTTTACAAGCAGATTAGGAAATCTTGAAGGAAGTACAACAGGCTCTTTCAGACGGTCGTCGTAGTTTGGCATATAATCAACAGTTTCTTTGTTGATATCCTGTAACATTTCAAGAGTAAGCTTTGCCATTTTCGCCTCGGTATAACGGTAGGCAGCCGCCTTATCGCCGTCAATTGAGCCGAAGTTTCCGTGGCCGTCCACAAGGGGATAGCGGAGAGAGAAATTCTGTGCAAGTCTTACAAGAGCGTCATAAACAGACGCGTCGCCGTGTGGGTGATATCTACCGAGAACGGCACCGACAGTATCGGCGCACTTACGGTAAGCCTTTTCGGGAGTAAGTCCATTTTCGTGGAGTGTATAGAGAATACGTCTGTGAACAGGCTTTAAACCGTCCCTTACATCGGGCAGGGCTCTTGAAACAATAACCGACATTGCGTACTGGAGCATGGAGTTTTCCATTTCGTCCACAAGCTCGGAATGAATAATTTTTGAATTATCGTTATATAACACGCTGAACCTCCTTGTTATTATTCAGATTTTTTCAACGTTTTTTAAATGCGGGCGAATAATATCCGTCCCTACAGATTTATTTTGCAATACTGCGCATAATTTCCAGTTCCTCAGGTGAAAAATCTGCCTTTGGAATGATATAATATATCATATTTGAATAAGCGGAAATAAGGAAAAATTCATCTTCTTCAATTAATTTTAAGCTGCTGTCAATGGGGATAACAGTATCTTCCGTATCGCAGCTTTCATCGCTTTCAACGTCTGTGTCGTCCTCAGATAAATCCTCAAAATCTGTTTCATCTTCAATGGTAGAGATTTCAACAGTCTTTTCCTTAACTGTTAGTCTGTAAATCGGGTTGAACTCGTTTTCCGTCATTGTCCTCACAATGTTATCCCTTTGCTTCAAAGGATTGAATAATTCGCGGAAAATTAACGCAATAAGTCCTACAAAGGCAAGATAGCCAAGTATTTTTATTCTTTCATTAAGCTTTCCCGAAAGGATAAGCGCCACAACTCCCACAATCATAAGCAGATAGACAACGCATTTTACAACTGCCTTAGGATATACAAATTTTTTCTGATATACCCTTATGCCTTGCCGCATAATCTGCGGTGTATGGCTGAATTCCTTTACAAGCTTTATATTTTCTTCCATAGCCTGCCCTTTATATATCGAGGTTCTGCACGAATTTCGCATTTTTCTCGATGAATTTTCTTCTCGGCTCAACCTTATCACCCATAAGGACTGCGAATGTCTCGTCAGCCTTTAAAGCGTCCTCCATACCGATTTTCACGATAGTACGGCGCTCGGGGTCCATAGTAGTCTCCCAGAGCTGTTCGGGATCCATCTCACCAAGACCTTTATAACGCTGAACTTCAACCTTGTACTTTCCTTCCTCGGAAAGCTCTGCTATGAATTTATCTCTTTCCTCGTCAGAGAAAGCATAACGCTCCTTTTTGCCGCGCCATACCTTGAAAAGAGGCGGCTGTGCGATATAAACGTTGCCATTTGTGATAAGGGGACGCATATAGCGGAAGAAGAAGGTCAGAAGCAGAGTTCTGATGTGCATACCGTCAACGTCGGCATCGGCCATAATTATAACTTTGCCGTAGCGGAGCTTTTCTATATCGAAATCCTCGCCGATACCTGTACCAAGAGCTGTTACAACAGGAATAAGCTTCTCGTTACTGTAAATCTTGTCGATACGCGCCTTTTCAACGTTGAGCATCTTTCCCCAGAGAGAAAGGATAGCCTGATATTTTCTGTCACGTCCCTGCTTTGCAGAACCACCCGCAGAGTCTCCCTCTACGATGTAAATTTCAGTATATCTTGCGTCACGCTCTGCACAATCTGCCAGCTTTTCGGGCATTGAATTATTGCCGAAAGCATTTTTCTTACGCTCCGCATCTCTTGCACGTTTAGCAGCCTCACGGGCTTTGAACGCAGAAATGCTCTTTTCAAATATCATCTTTGCCGTATCAGGATTTTCCTCAAGATAATTCATGAGCTTTTCCTGAATAAGCTTATCTACAAAAGGCTTTACTTCGGGATTTCCAAGACGTCCCTTTGTCTGTCCCTCAAATTCACACTCGGTCAGCTTGACGGAAATTACAGCCGTAAGTCCCTCACGTACATCGTCGCCGGAAAGCTTCTCCTTATCTTTGAGAAGTCCCATTTTCTTGCCGTAGTCGTTAACGACCTTGGTAATGGCAGACTTGAAGCCTGTTTCGTGAGTTCCGCCGTCCTTTGTGTGGATATTATTCGCAAATGAAAAGATAGTTTCATTATAAGTATCGTTGTACTGGAGAGCTATCTCCGCAAAAGCGTCGCCCTGTTTTCCCGAAATATAGATTATATCCTCGGTGAGAGGATTTCCTCTTTTTTCGTTGAGGAACTCTACATACTGACGGATTCCTCCCTCATAATGAAGAACCTCGCTCTGAATGTTTTCAGAATCACGATTGTCTGTGAACACTATTTTCACGCCTGCATTAAGGAACGCCTGTTCACGGATTCTGTTAAGAAGCGTTTCGTAGTTATACACGGTTTCTTCGAAAATCTCGCCGTCAGCCTTGAACATAACGCTTGTACCTGTTTCAGATGTCTTGTCGATAGCTTTAAGCTGTTCATCGTAATGACCGCGTTCAAAACGCTGGAACCATACATTTTCGCCGTCCTTTACGGTAAGCTCCAGCCATTCGGAAAGGGCATTAACAACAGACGCACCAACGCCGTGAAGTCCTCCTGATACCTTATATCCGCCGCCGCCGAATTTACCGCCTGCGTGGAGAATGGTATAAACAACGGTAGCCGCAGAAATACCCTCCTTCGGGTGGATACCTACGGGGATACCACGACCGTTATCGGATACCCTGATAATATCTCCAGGGAGTATATCAACCTTTATTTCGGTGCAGAAGCCTGCCAGCGCCTCGTCAATAGAGTTATCGACGATTTCGTATACAAGGTGGTGCAGACCGCTGGGACCTGTTGAACCGATGTACATACCTGGTCTTTTTCTTACAGCTTCAAGTCCTTCCAGAATTTGTATGTCATTTTCGTCGTAATTAGTATTCTGCTGACTCATGATTACCTCCCGGTTATTATAATTAAGAATTATGCATTATGAATTACAAATTAATTATACCCTCCGCCGCTTTCAAGACGCTTTTTCAGCGTGCTTGCAGCAAGCTGTGAAAGATATACGCGTTTTTTTGTGATGATGTATGTTTTTGGCAGCTCGTATGTGGCTAAAAACAGCCTTTTTTCCCTTTCTGCCTTATCAAGCAGCTTTTTCGTGCAGCTTGTGACAGTTGTGTTATCCATATCGAAAATACCGATAATTTCACGGACATCAACGGAATAATTATTGCCGATATGAAGATATATTGCTTTTTTCATCTATACCTCCTCAGCTATTCTGCCGCCGCTTATACGCAGGATTTTTCCCTTTATATCGGGTAAAAGCGCACTTTCATTTGGTGTTGTGATAAATACCTGCATATTTTTTATTATATCAAAAACAAATCTCTGACGATTTTCGTCAAGCTCCCCCATAACGTCGTCTAAAAATACCACGGGAGCTTCCTTGCTCCTCTTGGTGAATATCTCCGCCTGAGCAAGCTTTATAACAAGCGCCGCCGATTTTATCTGACCCTGTGAGCCGTATTCCTTGGCGCTTATGCCGTTTATTTTTATGTTTATCTCGTCACGGTTAACTCCCGAATGGGTTATACCTGTGCGGATATCGTACTCCGCCGATTCACGGAGTTTATTGTAGTATTTTTCAAATGCAGCCTCACCGCAGGGTTCTTCAAAATCCTCTGCTCTGAATACATTTGACTTATATTCAAGCTCAAGAACTTCTTTTCCGCCTGAAATAGAGGAATAAAGTCCGCTGCATACTTCGTTGAGCTTTTTTATATAGCCGTCGCGCATATAGGAGATAAGAGCACCCTCGTGAGCCGCCTGTTTATCCCATATTTCGAGAATTGAAGCGTCACATCCGCCCTGCATAATTGATTTCAGCAGAGCATTTCGCTGATTCATTACAGCCTGATTTTTAGTTATATGAGCAACAAAAACAGGATTTAGCTGTGAAGCTGCCATATCAATGAAATTCCGTCGTTTTTCGGGCGCGCCTTTTATAATATCCACATCGTCGGGGATAAACGCGATGCACTTGAAAACATCGAAAAGATTTCTTGTACCCTTTTGCTTTACCCCGTTTATGGTGATATTTTTCGTGATATTGCCGCCTTTTATCATTTCATAGGTGATTTTCTGCTCACGGACAACATCTCTTATGCCAACCTCAGAGGTGAAACGGCTTTTGTCAAGGGCTATATAATCCCTTTCCTTGGAGCCGCGGAAGCTTTTGCAGCCTGACATAATCCACAGGGCTTCAAGAAGATTAGTTTTCCCCTGGGCATTTGCGCCCACTATGATATTATAATAATTGTCGGGAATGAATGAGATTTCCGACAGATTTTTAAATCCGTCTATCTCAACGTGAGTTATCAGCACACAGTTACCTCATCGCCGCCTATTATTTTCACGGTATCACCAGGACGGATTTTTTTTCCGCGCATAGTGCATACTTCGCCGTTTACAAGCACCTGCTCATCCTGTATGAGCATTTTTGCCTCTCCCCCTGAGCCTACCATTGAGGCAAATTTAAGGAGAGCATCAAGCTTTATAAATTCTGTTGTGATTTTAATTTCAGGCATATTTATACCCCTCAATAATTAAGAATTATGAATTAAAAGTTCAAGCCGTTAGCTGTAAGCCATTAGCTTTAAAAGATAACAGGAAAATTACAGTTTATTTCAGCTAAAGGCTATAGACTAAAAGCTATTGGCTCTTAGTTTTTAAGCTGAATAGGCATAACAAGGAAAATATAACTTTCTCCCATAGGGGGGAGAAGCTCTATAACCTTCATTGCGCCGTTAAGACGGATACGCACCTTATCGCCCTCGGCAGCCTTTAATGCTTCAAGCATAAGTCTGTTATTGAAGCCGATAGTTACGGTTTCTCCCGAAATATCGGCAGAAATTGCATCGTTTACCTTGCCTATTGATGTTTTGCAGTTGATTTTCATAACACCGCCGCCTATTTCACAGCGGATAGGACATTTGTTCTTCTCATCAACAATAAGGGAACATCTTTCAAGACAAGCTGCAAAATCCTTTTTATTTACGAATACTTCTGTCTTATGGCTGGTGGGGATGCTCATTTTGTAGTTGTGGAAAGCTCCCTCTAAAAGACGGGATATGATATAGAAATTGTTTATCTCAAAGATAATATGTCTGTCATTTACGCTGATAAGGCAGTTTTCAGCGCTATCATCGCGGATAAGTGTTGAAACTTCCTGCAATGCCTTTTTAGGTACGACAAAATTGAATTTTTCACTGTTATTGATTGTTTCGTTTCTGATAGCAAGTCGGAAACCGTCTATAGCTACCATTGTAAAGCTTTCACCTTCAATATCGAAAAGCTCACCTGTGAAAATAGGTTTACTTTCGTTCTGTGAAACAGCGTATCCTGTCATATTTATCATAGAACGGAGTACATTCTGCGGAACAGAAAAGCTTCTTTTTGTATCAAGTACGGGAAGATCAGGATATTCATCGGCTGACATAGAGGAGAAATCACATTCTGTAGCTTCTGATGAGAGATGTATCACATTTGTTTCATCAATTGAAAATGTTATATCTTCTCCTGTCATTTTCTTTGTGAATTCACTGAAAAGACGGGTATTCACAACAAATTCACCGCTATCAGAAGTATCGGCATTAATTGTAGTTCTTATACCCATTTCAAGGTTATATGCGGTAAGCTCTACGCATCCTGGTGTTACCTTTACTTTTATACCTTCAAGAGCAGGAATTGTTGACTTCTGTGGTACTGCTCTTGAAACGGTTGTAATAGCTTCGCTAAGCTCTGTTTTTTTGCATTTAAATTTCATTTATATAAAACCTCCTGTAAGGTGGAAGATATTAAGTTATCTTATTGGTATATGAAGCGGAGCGTCAGCTCCCGTGTTTTTGATGTGTAAAAGATGTGTTGTGATATGATGTGATAAGTTAAGATAAGAAATGTTAAGACTAAGAAAAAAGGAAATATGTAATGATATGATAAAATAAGTATAATAAAATATAGTAGTAGTAGTATAGGGTGTTGAAATGTCAGTATGTGGGTGAAATGACGTAAAACAGCCGAAAGCTCGTCCACATCGGGGTGTTGTAAAAATGTGGGATGTGTTTAGAAATTTCGGAGTGGGGCGGGGGAGTGTGAATTTAGTTGAGAATTGTGGAGTTGAAGTTTATAAAAAGTGGAAAAATCTGTGGAATGAGGGGATTTAGTTATTTTATTTGTGATTCTTACTGACAGCTTGTGAAATGTTGAAAAGTTCAACAGGTTGAAAAGTGGGAAATCTGATTTTTTTTATTTCCATATCTTTTCCAGTATAATGCGGATAAATTGATTGGAATGTTTTCAACTGAGTTTTAAACAATGTGTTGAAAACTCAGTTGAAAGTCTGATTTTCAACTTTTTCAACATTGAATTTAGGTGGGAAATTTGTTTATTTCCGCAGATGATTTATCAGCCTTTTCAACAGTTATTTTTTCCCCTCTATATATACATTCAAATGAGAAGGAAAAAACGGACATCAAAATATAATATTTTTTTATTTTAACTTTATATCCTTTATTACCCTGTATTAACCCTTGCTCTTGTCGCGGATATTTTTGATGATATCGTTTACGAGGTTGCTAAGATTTGAATCCTTTTCAATTGAGGCTACAATGCTGTTTACAGAGTAAACAATTGTGGAGTGGTCGCGTCCGCCGAATTCTGTTCCGATTGATGCAAGAGGCATATCGGTAATTTCGCGGACTATGTATATAGCCACCTTACGTGCAATTGAAATCTGCTGTGAACGCTTATTTGAACGGAGATCATCGGGAGTAACGCCGTAAACTGTGGATACCTCGCTGATAATCTTTTCAACAGTAATCGGGATAGGCTGTTCATCTGTAAGAACATCGCGGATAACGCTCTGTGCCATTGAAATTGTAATGGGGCTTCCTGCAAAATGATTCAGCGCTTTAAGGCGGAGAACAGCTCCCTCTAACTGACGGATATTGGATTTCAGGCGGTTTGCCATAAATTCCGATACCTCAGCAGGCATTTTAAGGTTGAGAAGCTCGCTTTTTCTTGTAATAATTGCAAGTCTTGTTTCAAAGTCAGGTGCGGAAATATCTGCGATAAGTCCTCCCTCAAAACGTGTACGAAGTCTTGCTTCAAGGGTGATAAGCTCCTTTGGAGGCTTATCGGAGGTGATTACAATCTGCTTGCCTTCCTGGTGAAGCTTATAGAAGGTGTGGAAGAATTCCTCCTGCATACGCTCTTTTCCTGCAAAGAACTGGATATCGTCAATGAGGAGAACGTCGGCATTTCTGTATTTCTCGTGGAAATCGGAAATCTGGTTCTTCTGGATAGCAGCGATAAGGTCGTTTCCAAAAGTTTCGCTGGTGATATAAACAATGTTGTACTCTGGACGTGTAATTCTTACCTCATTGGCAATAGCTGTAATAAGGTGAGTTTTACCCATTCCTGAGGGGCCGTAGATAAACAGCGGATTATAGCCTGAAACATCGCTTTCTCCGCAGTTTTTAGCAACGGATTTACTGCAGGCAAGGGCAAAGCTGTTTGAAGGGCCTTCGATAAAAGTATCGAAAGTATAGTCATAATTTGCGAATTTGTAGGATTGTTCAAGCTCTGCATTCTTCTTTTCAAGCTCTTCCTCTGTGGGAATTGATGAATTTGTGGATACTTCGTTTGATTCAACATTGATGACAATTTCAATATTTAAACCAAGAAGTGTGAAAAATGCTTCTTTGATGATATCGCCGTATGTTCTCATTACAATATCCTTCTGGAAATCGGTAATTACACTGAAAACGGCGGTTGAGCCGTCAAAGCTTACGGGAGTAAGGGGATCTATCCAGGTTTTTATGCCGATTGCAGGGATTTTGTTATTTTCAAGGCAATAATTCTTGACGCTGTCGAACAATTCTTTAAATGAATTCATTTTTTACCTCCATTAAGTGAACTTTTTTGACAGCACCGTCTTTTCTTAAGGTGCTGCCGACAGAAAAATACCGCAGAATTGGGCGGAAATTTTGCAAATAACGATACTCTCCTATAATAATATACTACTATTATAACATATTGTTGTTGAAAAAGCAAGGGATATAAAATAAAAAATGTAGAGAAAAAAAGAAGAATTTCCACATCTGATTTGACACATTGTTGAAAAGAGTGTTGAAATAGTTAGACCATGTTGAAAAAAGGACTATTTAACGATATAGATAGAAGTATTAAGGTGTTGAAACTGTGAAATACAACAGGTTTTCCACAGTGTTTTTCAACTTTTCAACAGTTGGTGGAGAGTGAAAATGTGGACAAGGTGGGTGTTGGTGTAGGTGTTGGGAAATGTTGAAAAAAGGAATTAATGAAATCAGAATTAAAAATATGATGAAGTTAATGATAATATTTTATAAAATATTGTCATTATTGGGCGATTAAGGGCAATCTGTAAAAGTTACAAAACATTCCCATATACCTCAGATATAACTGTTGAAAATAATCAAAATTAAGAAAAAATGAAAAAAAATTCGAAAATCCCTTGACATATCGGCGCTTTTGAAGTATAATTCTTAAGTGTAATATGTAAATAAGGGCGTAAGGCTCTTTTAGTTAACACTGAGAGGAGGATATCAGAATGAAAAGAACATATCAGCCTAAGAAGCTCCACAGAAAGAAGGAGCACGGCTTCATGAAGAGAATGGCTACTAAGAACGGCAGAAAGGTTTTAGCTCGTAGAAGATCTAAGGGCAGAGCAAGATTAACTCACTGACGACGCTGACCACAAAAATACGTTTTTGTGGTCTTTTTTATTAGGTTATCGGGAGGATTATTATGCTGTATACCGTTGTTATGAAGGAAAATAAGGATTTCCTTTGCCTTTATAAAAAAGGCAGATATATCACTTCTAAATATTCCGTTATATACGTAAGGCCAAATAACCGTCCCTATAACCGCTTCGGCATTACCGCAGGAAAGAAAATAGGCAATGCTGTTGCTCGTAACCGTGCTAAACGCCTAATACGCCTTGCTTACCGTAATTCCGAAGTTAAACTCCCTGTGGGTATTGATATCGTTATTGTGGCAAGAAGCGGTATTCTCGGCATTAAATCCGATGAGTACTGCGGATACTTCAATAAGTACGGTGTTCAGGAAATTGAAAAGGCAGTAAAAAAGTTCAGTAAGTAATTATGAAATTCATTGCCATTGCACTTGTTAAATTTTATAGGAAGTGTATCTCTCCCCTTTTTCCGCCTGTGTGCAAGTATTATCCCACTTGCAGCTGCTATGCTCTGAAAGCACTTGAAAAATATGGTTTTTTCCGCGGTACGGCTCTTGCAGTGTGGCGGATACTACGCTGTAATCCTTGGTCTATGGGGGGAATTGACCACGTTCCTGATAAGTTTACCTTTAAGGTGAAGAAAATTGATTATACTCAGCTTCATTGTGAAGCTGCCATAACAGAAGAAAAGATAGGTACAGGGGAAAGCTCCTCTGATTACTGATATAGGAGAATTGAAATTGAATTTTATCTATGAATTAATAGGTATTCCTCTTGGATACCTTATGAGCCTTATTTATAACATAGTTCCTAACTATGCAATCGCTATTATTTTATTTACTTTGGTGACCAAGCTGCTGCTTTTCCCTATGAGCTACAAGACTCAGAAAAGCGCCGCAAGAATGCAGCTGCTCCAGCCGAAGCTTCAAAAGCTCCAGAAAAGCTTTTCAAGCAATCCTCAGCGTTTGCAGGAGGAACAGCAGAAGCTTTATCAGGAGGAAGGCGTTAACCCTATGGGCTCCTGTCTCCCCGCTTTTATTCAGATGTTCCTGCTTTTCGGTGTTATCGACGTTGTATACAAGCCTGTAAAGCATATTCTCCGTCTTTCAAAGGATGTTAGAATGGCTGCTGTAGAAAAGGCTTCTGAGCTTGCTGTAAAGTTCAAGGATGTTAATGGCGGTAACGCTATTGAGTCTAACAATCTCAGACACGAGCTTCTTACTATGGAGGTTTTCGATAAACATCCATCAGAATTCAGCCACATCGGAGAGAGCTTCTCCTCACTTGTTACTGAATTTTCTCAGAATTTTACAATATTCGGTGCTAATCTGGGTAAAACTCCTACTCTCAGCCCTGATGTATGGGATAAAGAGGCTATTATCCTCTGTGCAATCCCATTCCTTGCAGGTCTTGCTCAGCTTCTCGTAAGTATTTATTCAATGGTTCACCAGAAGAAAACAAATCCCACTCCTCAGGCAGGCGGCGGCTGTATGAATGTAATGATGCTTTTAATGCCTCTTATGTCTATATGGATTGCTTTTGGTGTTCCTGCCGGTATCGGTTTCTATTGGATATGGTCATCACTTTTCTCATTCCTCGTTACTTTTGCACTCAACTGCTACTTCACACATGACAGAGTTGTTGCAATGAATGAAAAGGAAAAGGAAAAGGCTCGTATCTATGCTGAAAAGCACCCAGAAAAGAAAACATTTATGCAGAGAATGTTAGAGCAGCAGGCTGCTCTTGAGGCTCAGAACAATGGTTCTTCAACAGATTCAGGCGAAAAGAAGTCACGTTCAGAGCAGAATAAAGCCAATCGTGACGCCATTAACGACGCAAGACGCAGAATGGCTGAAAAGTATGGCGATATATACGATGATTCTATTACAGATGAAGATTAAATTTAAGGAGGTATTAAAATGACAGAGTTATTTACTGCGAAAACCGTTGAAGAAGCAAAAGCTATGGCGGTTCAGAAATTCGGAAAAAGTGAAAGTGAAATCAAATTTGAAATTATTAACGAGGGCAAAAAGGGCTTTTTAGGACTTGGTGCTGTTGATGCACAGGTTAAGGCTACTGTTGCTGACGCTCCTAAGGCTGTTAAGGTTGAAACTCCTGTTGTTGAGGAAAAAGCTGTAGAAGCTCCTGCACCTGTTGAAATTCCTGAGGCTGTTATTCTTCCTGATGCTGTAGAGGTATCTGAGCCTGTTATAGCTACGGAAGAAGTAATTGAAGCTGCTCCTGTTGAGGAAGCTCCTGCTGTTGCTGAGGCTCCTGCAAAAGAAGATGATATGGAGTTCTCCCTCGATGATTTTACTCTCATTGAAGATGAAGCTCTTATGAATCCTAAGGTAAAGATTGCAAGAGATTACATCATCAGCATTTTCAATGCTATGGATATCGAAGCAAATTATGTTGTGTATCAGAACGAAACAGGCGCTGTTATCAATATTGAAAGTGATAACAACGGTACAATTATCGGTAGACGCGGCGAAACTCTTGATTCTATCCAGTATCTTTGCTCTATTATCGCAAATAAGGGCGATAAGGATTATTATCGTATCACAATTGATTGTCTTGGCTACAGAAGCAAGAGAAAGGAAACTCTTGAGCAGCTTGCTGCTAAGGTTGCAAAGTCTGTTATCAGAACAGGTCGTTCACAGCAGCTTGAGCCTATGAATCCTTATGAAAGACGTGTTATTCACTCTGCTGTATCAAATATTGAGGGCGTAGCTTCACGTTCAGTTGGTGAGGAGCCTTACAGAAAGATTATTATTTCTTCTACAAATCCTAGAAATAACCGCAATAACGGCGGCAGAGGCAGAGGTCCTCGCCGTGACGACAGACGCGGAAGAAACGGCGGACGTGACCGTCGTCATGAGAATTTTGAGGCAAAGGCAATTGACCTTTCAACATCATTTGAAAAGGATTACAAGAAGCCAAAGCCTGAGGATTCAATGGAAGGCGGACTTTACGGAAAAATCGAATTTTAATTAAGAGAGGGCTGTTGCAGGTTGACTTGTGACAGCCCTTTATAGGAGAAAATTATGGCTACTATTGCTGCTGTTTCAACTCCTAATGCGGTGGGCGGAATCGCTGTTATACGCATTTCGGGAGATATGGCAATTGCTGTTGCGGAGAAGATTTTCACTCCCTTCGGCGGAAAAAAAGTCGCTGATATGGAAGGGTATACCTGTGCATATGGTATTGCACACGACAATGGACAGCGGATTGATGACTGTATACTGACGATTTTTAAAGCTCCACATAGCTACACCGGTGAAGACACGGCTGAGATTTCCTGCCACGGCGGACTTTTTGTTTCAAAGAAAATTCTCCGTGCGGCCCTGAAAAACGGAGCGTCAACAGCTGAGGCAGGCGAGTTCACAAAGCGTGCTTTTCTCAATGGAAAGCTTGATTTGACGCAGGCGGAAGCGGTTATGGACGTTATTTCTGCAAAGGGAGAGCTGGAGCTTAAAATGGCCGAAACTCTCAGAGAAGGAGCAGTTTTCAAGGCTGCTAAAAAATGTTCTGAGCGATTATTAAAGCTTTTAAGCGGACTTGCTGCTTGGACTGATTATCCTGACGAGGATATTCCCGAGGTTGAACCTGAGGCAATTTTGTCTGAGCTTGAATCTGTTCGCAACGATTTATCCGCACTTGTTGCTGATTACGATAGAGGAAGAATTGTTCGTGACGGCGTTGCTACAGCGATTGTTGGCAGACCTAATGTAGGAAAGTCAACTCTTTTTAATTGCCTTAGCGGATGTGAGAGAAGTATTGTGACGAATATTGCAGGTACAACCCGTGATGTTGTTGAGGAATCGGTGCGACTTGGTGATATTACCCTGCGCCTTTCAGATACGGCAGGAATCCGTGAAACCAAGGATATTATTGAGGGGATAGGTGTAGAAATCGCTTGGAAAACTGTTGAGTCAGCGGAGCTTGTGATTGCTGTTTTCGATGGAAGTTGTCCTCTCATGGCGGACGATTTTGATTTAATTAATAAAATTAAAAATAAAAAATGTGTAGCAGTTATCAATAAATCAGATGAGGAAATGCAGCTTGATAGTTCGCTCCTTAAAAAAGATTTTAAACAAATAGTATATATTTCTGCTAAGGAAAATCAAGGCATTTCAGAATTGGAAGAAGCTATAAAGCAACTGTTTGAGATTAATTCTGATAGTTTTTCAGTGGTAACTGCAGCAAATGAGAGACAGAAACTTTGTATTGAAAATGCAGTATCAGCAGTAACTTCAGCTATCGAAGCACTTCAATTTGGTGAAATGCTAGATGCTGTTAATGTCCTCGTTGATGAAGCAGAGCAGTACTTGTTGGAGCTTACAGGTGAACGTATAACTGATGCTGTAGTTGATGAAGTGTTCTCGCGTTTTTGTGTGGGAAAATAAATTTTGTGGAGCAAAATGTTTCACGTGGAACATTTAAAGAGGTAATTTTATGTCGTATAAAATGGGTGAATTTGATGTCATTGTAGTTGGCGGCGGTCATGCAGGAGTTGAGGCAGCACTTGCATCAGCTCGACTTGGAGTGAAAACTGCAATGTTTACTATTTCTCTTGACCAGATTGCAAATATGCCCTGTAATCCGTCAATTGGGGGCACAGCAAAGGGGCATCTTGTAAGGGAAATTGATGCTCTTGGCGGTGAAATGGGTAAAGCTGCAGATAAATGTTTTATCCAGAGCCGTATGCTTAACCGTGGAAAAGGGCCTGCAGTTCACAGTCTGAGAGTTCAGGCAGACAGAGTTGAGTATCATAAATATATGAAGCAAGTATGTGAAGCACAGGAAAATTTATGTGTAAAACAAGGTGAAGTTTCACAGATACTCACTGAAAACGGAAAAATTATTGGAGTTGTAACATCTCTAGGAGCAGAATATACTGCCAAATGTGTTATAATTGCAACCGGTACTTATTTAAAAGGAAAAATTCATATTGGAGAAAATTCATTTGAAAGCGGGCCAGATGCTGCATTGCCAAGCATCGGACTTTCTCAAAGTTTGATTGATAACGGTATTGAACTTCGTCGATTTAAAACAGGTACACCCTGTCGTGTTCATAGGAGAAGTATAGATTTCTCAGTTATGGAGAAGCAGGATGGCGATGAGGAAATTGTTCCACTTTCTTTCGAGACACCTGTTGATAAGTTAGAAAATAAAGTAAGTTGTTATGTTACTTATACCAACAGTAATACCCATGAAGTGATAATGTCAAGCCTTCACAGATCACCTTTATATGGTGGAAGAATAGAGGGAGTAGGACCTCGATATTGTCCGTCAATCGAGGACAAAGTTGTCAGATTTTCAGATAAACCGCGTCATCAGCTTTTTGTTGAGCCTATGGGATTATCAACAGACGAATTCTATTTACAGGGAATGTCATCATCACTGCCCGAAGATGTACAGCTTGCATTTCTCAGGACAATAAATGGATTGGAAAACGTGGAAATTATGCGACCAGCATATGCAATTGAATATGATTGCTGTGATCCTTTACAGCTGCTCCCAACCCTCGAATTTAAAAGTTTACCCGGATTATATGGCGCAGGTCAATTCAACGGAAGCTCGGGCTATGAGGAAGCTGCTGCTCAGGGACTTGTCGCAGGTGTAAATGCTGCTATGTCAGTACTTGGAAGAGAGCCGATGATATTAGAGCGTTCCGGTTCGTATATAGGTACTTTAATAGATGATCTCGTAACAAAAGGATGTTCAGATCCTTATAGAATGATGACATCACGCAGTGAATATCGATTGATTTTGCGACAGGATAACGCTGATCAGAGATTAATGCCTATTGGATACAAAATAGGTCTTGTATCTCAGGAGCGACTTGATAAGCTAAATGAGAAGATAAGACTTACAGAAGCAGAAATAAAACGTGTTTCAAGTGAAAGCATAAAAGTATCAGATGAATTGAATAAAATGCTCGAGGAGAAGGGTACTGCACCATTAAAAAACGGCTGCAGGATTGTTGAACTTATCCGTCGCCCACAGCTTAAATACAACGATCTTGCTATTTTTGATGTAAATCGTCCTATGCTTCCATATGATGTTTGTGAACAGGTTGAATTACAGATAAAGTACAAGGGATATATAGAAAAGCAGCTCGCACAGATTGATCAGGCAGAGAAGCTAGAAAAGAAACTACTGCCTAAAAATACGGATTATAGCCAAATTCACGGTTTGAGACTTGAAGCAGCAGAGAAACTGAACAAAATTAAGCCTGTTTCAATTGGACAGGCATCAAGAATTTCCGGAGTGTCTCCTGCTGATGTCTCTATGCTTATTGTATGGCTTAAAAAGGAACAGGGGTGAATATATGTTACCTAGTTTTGAAATATGTTACTCTGAATTTCAAAAATATGGTCTTGAGTTGTCACAATCAAAATATGACAAATTTGATAAGTATGCAGAGTTCCTTGTGGAATATAACAACAATGTAAATCTTACTGCTATTACTGATTCAGAAGGAATATTAATAAAGCATTTTATTGACAGTGCGTTACTGTTAAAATATGTAGACATTCCAGAAAATTCATCTATTATAGATGTAGGTACAGGTGCAGGATTTCCTTCTGTTCCATTGAAGATAATGCGACCTGATATTAAGCTTACACTTCTGGACAGCCTTGCGAAGAGAATTACATTTCTTGAAAAGCTCTGTGAGCTTATCAATATTGACGCAGAATTCATTCACGGACGTGCTGAGGATATTGCAAAAATGCCTGAATATAGAGAAAGCTTTGATTTTTCATGTGCAAGAGCAGTAGCAAATCTTTCTGTTTTGTCTGAATATTGCATTCCATTTGTAAAAAACGGTGGTGAATTCTTATCAATGAAAGGCCCTACTGAAAATTTACAGGAATCTGAAAATGCTATTTCGATTCTTGGTGCCACTATTTCTGAAATTCATAGCTATTCCCTTGAAGGAGATGCAAGAATAATTGTTGATATAAAAAAGTTATCGCATACTCCGACAAAATACCCACGAAACAGCAGTCAAATTAAGAAAAAAAGTTTATAATCAAAATGAATTATATATAAAAATCCGCTGAAATGACGAATTTTGGCGGATTTTTTTAATAGATTTTATTTCCTGAATATGATAAAATTTATTTAGCACCATAAAGTGGTGAAATAAAGAAAAAGTGAGGACAACAAAAATGGCAGGTTTTCTTAATTTAACAAAGGAAAAGCAGATTAATAAGGTTTATGAGGTGGAAATTGGTAAAATAATTCCAAATCCTAATCAGCCGAGAACAGAATTTAAGGAGTCGGAAATTGTTCCCCTTGCGGAATCAATTGCAAATAATGGAATACTTCAGCCTCTATCTGTGAGAAGAATCGGAGAAAAGTTTGAACTAATTGCAGGAGAAAGAAGACTTAGAGCAGCAAAAATGTGTGAATTACAGTCTGTTCCATGTATTGTATATGAAATAAGCGATAGAAATTCAGCTATCCTTGCACTTGTAGAGAATATCCAGCGACAGAATTTATCATTTTTCGATGAGGCGGCAGCAATTGAAAAACTAATTAGTTATTACGGACTGACACAGGAGGAGGCAGCATCAAAGCTTGGGAAAGCACAGAGTACTATTGCAAATAAGCTTAGAATACTTCGATTGACAGCTGCAGAAAGGGATATTATATCTAAGTTTAACCTTACTGAACGTCATGCAAGAGCCCTACTTCGACTTGGTAGCGCGGAGGATAGACTTTGTATACTTGAAAAAGTGGCAAAAAACAACTTGAATGTAGAAAAAACAGAATCATTGATTGATAATTATATTGGTAAAAAGAAGGAAGAACAGAGTTATAAAAAGCGTTCTGCTGTATTTCAAAATGTGAATATTTTCCTTAATACCATAAATAAAGCTATACAGACAATGCAATCAGCTGGAATTGCTGCTGAATCGAGAAGAATTCAGGGAGAAGAATACATAGAGTACAGAGTTCGTATTCCAATGAAAAGTGTATGAGGTACCATATGTTTCACGTAGAACATTTTTCTTCCTCCAGATAATGATTCTGCGTGAAACAATTTTGAATAAGATGCATGAATGTTCCACGTGAAACATCAAAAAGTGTTCCATGTGGAACATTTTTTGAGAAAAATGAAAAAATATACATCTATGTATTTACTTTTTCATCAGATTGTGATATAATATTGTAGTAAGCCGTTTTTGCGGTATATCCTATAAAGAAAGGATGATTCTATGGGCAAAATCATAGCTGTTGCTAATCAGAAAGGCGGTGTAGGAAAATCGACTACAGTGGTCAATTTAGCCGCATTTCTCGGCACCCGTGGAAAAAAAGTGCTTTGTGTTGATTTCGACCCACAAGGTAATTCAACTACAGGCTTCGGAATTAAAAAACGCACCGTTGAAATAAGCTCTTATAATGTAATAATTGGGAAAAACAGAGTACAAGATGCTGTAATTGTTACCGATTTTGAAAATGTCTCCGTTATTCCAGCAACTGAAACACTTGCTGGAGCTGAAATGGAGCTTATTAATATGGAAAATCGTGTCAATAGACTAAAAATGCAGTTGCTTACTGTAAAAAATGATTACGATTATATATTAATTGACTGTCCACCAGCACTTGGATCTTTGACAATCAACGCTCTTGTTGCTGCCGATTCAATAATTGTGCCGATGCTTGCAGAATTTTACGCCTTAGAAGGTCTTTCACAGCTTGTAAATACAATTAAAATTGTAAAAAGCAACTATAACCCATCATTGGATATCGAGGGAATACTTTTCACAATGTTTGACAGCAGACTTAATGTTGCCAACGAAGTTGTAGCAGAAGTAGAAAAATACTTCCCGAACAAGGTGTTCCAGACTAAAATTCCAAGAAATGTGCGTATTTCCGAGGCTCCGAGCCATGGAAAACCAGTAATGTATTATGATAAAACATCAAAAGGAACCGACTCATATACACTTCTCGGACTTGAATTACTTGGAGAGCCACTTGAACTTCCTCAGAAGAAAAGAAGAGGAATATTTAAATTTAATAAAGAAAGGCAGTGATTTCTATGGCAAAAGGCGGCTTAGGCGCAGGTCTTGACTCCCTTTTCAGTGATAATGCCAGTGACGTGCAGATTAAAACAACTCTCCGCACTTCTGATATAGAGCCGAATCGTGATCAGCCGCGTAAGCATTTTTCAACTGAATCAATTTCAACTCTTGCCGATTCAATTCGTGAACACGGTATTTTACAGCCTATTCTTGTCCGACCTCTTGAAAGCGGCGGATACCAGATTGTAGCAGGCGAACGTAGATGGCGTGCTGCAAGAATGCTTGGACTTGACGAAGTTCCTGTTAACATAAAGGAATTATCTGATGTTGAGACAATGCAGATTGCTATTATTGAAAATCTGCAGCGTGAAAACCTTAATCCTATTGAAGAAGCAAATGGTTATAACGAATTGATTGAAACTTACGGTATGACTCAGGAACAAGTCGGAAAGCTTGTAGGTAAATCCCGTTCTGCAGTGGCAAATGCGATACGCATTCTGGCACTTCCGGAAAAAATATTGAAGTTATTAGAAAATGGCGATTTAACTGTAGGTCACGCAAAGGCTTTGCTTACCTATGATGACGATGAAATGAAGATTGCTATTGCTAATCGTGCAGCAGGCGGCGGTATGACTGTCCGTCAGCTTGAAAAAATGGTTCAGAAATCCGCTGAAAATCAGGGGAAAAGACATCCTTTAGATGAGAAAATAGACAATTATTTTGTTGAAATGGAAATTTCCCTTAAAGAACGACTTGGTCGTAAAGTCAAAGTTGACTATGGTAAGAACAAGGGCGTTCTGATACTTGAATTTTATGATAAAGAAGACCTTGCAGCCATTGCTGATAAGCTGACTGTTGAGGAGTAAGGAGTAAAAAAATGATAGATATTAAATTTTTAAGAGCTAATCCCGATGTTGTAAAGGAAAACATTAAGAAAAAGTTTCAGGATTCAAAGCTTGAACTTGTTGATAATGTAATTGAACTTGATGAGCAGTACCGTAAAACTAAGGTTGAGTGCGATAATCTTCGCAATCAGCGTAAGGTTAAGAGCAAGGAAATCGGCGGATTTATGGCTAAGGGAATGAAGGATGAGGCTGAGGCTGCAAAGGCTGAGGTTGCTGAGCTTGGTACAAAACTCACAGAAATGGAGGAGCTTGAAGTTAAGCTCGAAGCTGATATTCGTGAGATTATGCTTGTTATCCCGAATATAATCGATGAGTCAGTACCGATAGGCAAGGATGACAGTGAAAATGTTGAAGTTGAGAAGTTTGGTGAGCCTTTTGTACCTGAGTTTGAGGTTCCTTATCACGTTGACATTATGGAAAAAGTCAATGGTATTGACCTTGACAGCGCAAGAAAGACAAGCGGTAATGGTTTTTACTACCTCTGCGGCGATATCGCACAGCTCCAGAGCTGCATTCTCTCTTATGCACGTGACTTTATGATTGATAAGGGATTTACTTACTACATCCCACCATTTATGATCAGAAGCGACGTTGTTACAGGTGTAATGAGTTTTGCTGAAATGGAAGGTATGATGTACAAGATTGAGGGAGAGGATTTATACCTCATAGGTACATCTGAACATTCAATGATTGGTAAGTTTATCGACACAATTGTACCAGAAGTCGAACTTCCTAAGACTCTCACAAGCTATTCACCCTGTTTCCGTAAGGAAGTTGGTGCCCACGGAATTGAGGAACGCGGAGTTTACCGTATTCACCAGTTTGAAAAGCAGGAAATGATAGTAGTCTGCAAACCCGAGGAGTCAATGGATTGGTTCCACAAGCTTTACAGCTACACTGTTGAATTTTTCCGCACTCTCGATATTCCCGTTCGTACACTTGAATGTTGTTCAGGCGACTTGGCTGACCTCAAGGTTAAGTCTATCGACGTTGAGGCTTGGTCACCACGTCAGAAGAAGTATTTCGAGGTTGGAAGCTGTTCAAATCTTGGCGATGCACAGGCACGCCGTCTTAAAATCCGTGTCAAGGGCGAGGACGGAAATAAGTATTTCGCCCATACCCTCAACAACACAGTTGTAGCTCCACCCAGAATGCTTATTGCATTCCTTGAAAACAACCTCAACGAGGACGGCAGTATCAGAATTCCTGAAGCATTAAGACCTTATATGCGTAAGGATGTTATTGCAGTTCCCGAAAAGTAAATATTAAACATAAGCGGAATGGCTGTATACGGTCATTCCGCTTCTTCATCGGACGCTTTTGCAACAGTACAAAGGCACATAGTTACAACACCCACAGTGCCGCCCAGCATTGTTCCTAAAACAAAACCAATCAAAAAATCACCTCCCCTTATAGTATGTACTATACAGGGGAGGTGTAGTCATTTTTCGAAATTTTTTCAGATTTCAAGCATTTTCAGAATATCTGTCTTTTCCTTGTAGCCAACGGAAATATTGTGAATAGCTCCGTCTTTTACCGCTACAAGCATAGGAATACTTTCACAGCGGAAAGCAGCTGCAAGCTCAGGCTGTTTATCTACATTAATCTTGCCGACTTTGACTTTTCCCGCCATTTCCTCGGCAATTTCGGCAACAGTTGGAGCAATCATCATACAGGGGCCGCACCAGCTTGCCCACAGGTCAAGGAGAACAATCCCCTTATAATTTCGTACTTCCTCATCAAAATTTTCTTTAGTAATTGTAATTTCAGCCATATCATTTCTCCTTATAGTAAAGCATACAGTGGCAGAATCCCTCAAAATCTGGGTCAGCGATTTGTTCGCGGAATTCCTTGCACATACATTTATTTTCGGGTGTTTTAGCAAGTCGGCAAGGGCAGTAGCCGTCCTTTTTTTCAAGTCCCTCTTTTATTCTTGCCACAACAGCCTCATCGGGATTGAGTTTTACTTTCATAATGTCACCTTATTTCATAAGCTCATCTGCAAGAGCATCAATCTGAGCAATATTTTCGGGTTTAAGGGCAGATTTTATAGAAACAATTGTATCTGTGAACTTAATATCCTTTGATTTTTCAAACTTAGCTTTAATGCGCTTAGCCGCCATAGCTGCCCAGGAACCGTTTTCGATGATACCAATAGTACGGTTCTGATAATTTCTTTCAACCAGTGCATCAATGTATTGATTCATAAAAGGGAACATTTCGCCGTTATAGGTTGTAGTTGCAAGAACGATTTTACCATAGCGGAAACCATCCTCAACACATTCTGCCATATCCTCGCGGGCAAGGTCAGCAATAGCAACCTTAGAGCAACCTTTTTCAATGAGTTTATCGCGGAGCAGCTCAGCTGCTTTTTTTGTATTACCATAAACTGAGGTATAAGCGATGAAAATTCCCTCTGATTCAACGCCATAGCCTGACCAGGTATTATAAAGGTCTAAGTAATAGCCGAGATTTTCAGTAAGAATGGGGCCGTGGAGAGGGCAGATAGTCTGGATATCAAGTGCAGCCGCCTTTTTTAGCAGAGCCTGCACCTGCATTCCGTATTTTCCAACAATACCGAAGTAGTAACGGCGAGCCTCACAAGCCCATTCTTCTTCAACGTCAAGAGCGCCAAATTTTCCGAAAGCGTCAGCGGAGAAAAGAACCTTATCTGTACTGTCATATGTCAGCATAACCTCAGGCCAATGCACCATAGGAGCAGTTACAAAAGTCAGCTCACGATTTCCCAGTGAGAGTTTTTCGCCTTCTTTAACAGTAAGAGTGTTTGGAAGTTCAAGGTCGGGGAAGAAAGCACGAAGCATATCAAAGGTTTTAACATTACCTACAATTATCGCATTAGGATATTTGTTAATAAATTTATCTATACAAGCAGAGTGGTCAGGCTCCATATGCTGAATAATAAGATAGTCAGGGGACTTATCACCAAGTACTTCAGTGATATTATCAAGCCACTGGTCGCCGAACTTTATATCAACAGAATCAAGGACGGCAGTTTTCTCATCGACAACTACATAAGAATTATATGCCATACCGTTTGGCACGATGTACTGTCCCTCAAACAGGTCGAGTTCGTGGTCGTTTACTCCCACATAGAATATATTTTCTTTTACATTGTTCATTTTTATTACCTCGCTTTTATTATTGTCTTGTTATTTATTAAAATTCATTTTCTTTGCTGATTTTATTATAACACATTTTATGACAAAAGAAAAGTGATAATTGCAACAATTATGAAAAATATAGACCACTCCCCTTGAATTATATTGCTGCAAATAAAAATAGTAGTATTACAATCGGGGGAGTGGGGGAGGAGGGAGAGATTTGTATTATATTGCTGTAGGGGAGTGTTCCATATGGAACATTTTTCTTGACACTTTATTTGTACTATGATAAAATTATATATGAAGTAATTCAATGAAAAGAGGGTTGAAAATGAATCGTATTTTTTACATAATGGGAAAAAGTTCAAGCGGAAAAGATACCATTTACAAAAGGCTTATGAATGAAATGGAGTTGCTGCCCATAGTGCTTTACACAACACGACCAATGCGTGAGAATGAGGTGCAGGGGAGAGAGTATCACTTTGTTAACCGTACCTGCTTTGAAAATATGAAAGCAGCAGGGGAGGTAATAGAGGAACGTATATATAACACAATTCACGGAGAGTGGATTTATTTCACGTCAAGGGACAGCATCAGCATTGAAAGAGATAACTGTATTGGAATAGGTACACTTGAAAGCTATATGAAAATAAAGGAGCATTTTGGTAATTCTGTAGTACCGATATATATTGAGGTAGAGGACGGCATAAGGCTTGCAAGAGCAGTTGAGCGTGAACGTCTCCAGACCTCACCGAAGTATGCAGAGCTTTGCAGACGCTTTCTTGCAGATTGCGAGGACTTTTCCGAGGAAAAGTTAACAGCTGCAGGAATTGCAAAGCGTTTCTCAAATGACAGTGATATTGAGGACTGCATAAATGAAATAAAACTGGAGATGAAAACTTGGAAAGAGTAAAAAAATTCATAAAAGACCAGCCTGTGCTTGTAATAGCATTTATTGCGGCATTGGCAACAGTATTTATAATCCCCCCCGACAGCGGCTACAAGGATTATATAAATCCTACAGTGCTGATACAGCTTTTCTGCCTTATGACAGCAGTAGGAGGCTTCCGAAGTGTAGGCATATTTGAAAAGCTGACAGCAGTACTTCTTAAAAATGCAGGCAGTATACGACGCTTAGGAATAATATTTACAATAGTCTGCTTTTTCACCTCAATGCTTGTGACAAACGATGTGGCACTTATAACCTTTGTGCCGCTGACATTAATGGTATTCGACAGAATAAAGGACGAGAAAAGCCGCATACTTACAATTGTACTTGAAACAGCGGCGGCAAATCTTGGAAGTATGGTAACGCCATTCGGCAATCCCCAGAATTTATTTATATACGATAAATACAAGCTTACATTAGGAGATTTCTTCGGGACAATGCTTCCCTCAGCGGCGTTAAGCCTTGTACTTCTTTTGTTGATGTGTCTGATTCTGCCGCGGTCTGAATGCAACAGCGAATCAGCTGATATAACTGATATTTCCAAATGGAAAACAATGATATATTCAGTTTTGTTTATCATATGCCTTTTATCGGTATTTCGTGTAATTCCTGATTGGGTATGCCTTATAATAGCAGTTGTAACCGCATTAGCGACCAATTATCGGCTTTTACTTAAAGTTGACTACGGACTTCTTGCCACATTTATATGTTTCTTCGTATTCGTGGGGAATATAGCCCGTGTTGAAGCTGTAAAAGACTTCGTTTCAGGAATTCTGGCAGAAAGAGAGCTTGTGGTTTCTGTTGCACTGTCACAGATTATAAGCAATGTCCCGGCGGCAGTAATGCTTTCAGGCTTCACAGATAACGGAAAAGAGCTTCTTCTCGGCGTAAATCTCGGCGGATTGGGAACAATTATTGCTTCCCTTGCAAGCCTTATTTCATTCCAGTACTACAAAGCTTCAGAGGGCGCAAAATCCCTGCGTTATATGGGAGTATTCACCGTAGTCAATGTTGCATTATTGGCAGTATTGCTTGGATTTACAGCGATAATCCGCAGTATGGGGTGAAATGATGTTTATAGAAAATCTTCGCTTTAGTCTCAATGCCTCTGTGCCAATTGTGCTGATGATGATATTCGGCTATATATGCAGAAAAGTTGATTTATTGGACGACCATACAACGGCAAAGATAAACAAATTCACATTCAGAGCCGCATTGCCCTCACTTTTGTTTATGGACTTATCAACAGCGGATTTCCGCGCTGTATGGGACGGAAAACTTGTAGGATTCTGCGTTATTGTCACATTTTTTAGCGTAGGTATAGCCGTTGTGTATTCTCTTTTTCATAAGGCTAAAGCGGAACGGGGCGAGATAATACAGGCTTGCTACAGAAGTTCCGCGGCTATACTCGGTATTGCTTTTGTAAAAAATATCTATGGCGAGTCATTAATGGCAGCGTTGATGATAGTTGGAACTGTACCTATATATAATATCATAGCGGTGGCAATTCTTGCGGCAACTTCTCCTGAAAAAAAGGGGGAGAGTAAAAAGGAGCTTTTCCTTGATACAGTAAAGGGTGTTATAACCAACCCTATTATAATAGGAATAGCAGCAGGTATTATATGGTCATTGTTGAAAGTTCCTCAGCCTGTGATAATGTCAAAAACTATATCCTATATGGGTAATATGGCAACGCCTCTTTCACTTATTGCACTGGGAGCCTCCTTCAAGACAAGCGAGGCTAAGAGTAAAATTGGTGTAACTGTAGGGATCTGCTTTATAAAGCTTATATTATTCTGCGGAATGTTCCTGCCTATTGCAGTAAGTATGGGCTTTCGCGGTGAAAAGCTTGTGGCAATTCTTGTAATGCTTGGAAGTGCTACAACAGGCAGTTGCTTTGTTATGGTGAAAAATTTCGGACATAAAGGAACGATTACAGCCTTTGCGGTAATGCTTACAACTATATGCTCTGCCTTTACATTGACCTTGTGGCTGTTTTTATTGCGAACACTTGGATTTATTTAAGGCAACACCGCACAAAGCACGCCTGACGGCTTTGCACGAAATCTGCTTGCTTCTTTCGCACAAGCTCTGTGAGGTATTGCCTTAATTGAAAAGTTATTGAATTTTCAAAATATATATGATATAATAAATACAGGTAATAAATTTATGAAGAATACAAATCAGCTTTCGGCGGAGAGAATAACCGCCTTTAATACGTCGGATAATATGAGGGGAGAGGTATTTGTATTTGAAGAGCTGCCCTCCACCAACACATATGCAAAGGAGCTTGCGGCAAAGGGAGCAGCTCACGGTACAACAGTAATTGCCGATTACCAGACAGGCGGCAAGGGAAGACTTGGCAGACGCTTCGAATCTCCGTCGGGAATGGGACTTTATATGAGTATTATAGTCCGCCCTGATTTTGATATCTCCCTTGCGCCGATGATAACATCAGCTGCCGCGGTTGCCGCCGCAGAGGCTGTTGAAAAGTTTTGCGGTGCAGATATCCGCATAAAATGGGTAAACGATTTATATCTCAACGGGCGGAAAATCTGTGGTATACTTACAGAAGCGGCATTAAATCCAAAGCTGAAAAAGCTTGACTATGCCGTTATCGGTATAGGCATAAATGTCCGCAAATGTGAATTTCCCGATGAAATCAAGGATATTGCCACATCAATAGAGGCTGAAACGGGAAAGATAATTGACAGAAATGAGCTTTGCGGGGAAATTCTCGGCAGGCTTGAATATTACATTAAGAATATAGAAAAAAAGGCACATCTTGGCGAATATCGCCGCCGTGAGATTCTTACAGGGAATTATATAACGGCAAATACGGGCGGTGAAGCTGTTGAAGGCTATGCTGTGGGCATTGATGACAATGCAAACCTCATATTAAGGCTTTTCGACGGAAGCGAAAAAAGCCTTGTTTCGGGAGAAGCCAATCTGTGCCGTATAAAAGGAGGCAGTAAATGAATAAATATAAAAAACTGGCGTCAAATACGTTGATTTTCGCCATAGGAAATTTCGGTTCAAAAATACTTGTTATATTTCTGACTACATTATATACTAATTTTATCAGTCCTGAGGATATGGGTACAAAGGAGAATCTTGATACAATGGCACTTTTCCTGCAACCTATATTCACACTGGCATTGCAGGAATATCTGATACGATTTGGACTTGATAACAGCTACGATAAAAAACAGGTATTTTCCACCTCAGCTTGTCTTACGTTTGCTGGAATGATTGCAGTCATACTGATAGTTCCCGGACTTCGGTTTATACCGTTTCTTGACTTTATAACGGGATATTCGCTGATGCTTGCAATATATACCTGTACATCGGCATTACGTATGCTGTGTGCACAGTTTGTACGTTCAAGAGATATGGTAAGACTTTATGCTGTTGACGGTATAATAGCAACATTCACACTGCTTATATTCAGTTTCATTTTCATCGCAGGCTTTAAAATGGGCGTCAAAGGAGCTCTGTTGTCCGTTATATGCTCTGATCTCTTATCAGCTTTATTTCTCTATTATGCAGCAAGTCTTAGCAGTTTTTTTGGTATAAGACATTTCAGTATAAAACTTGCTGGAAAGATGATGAAATTTGCACTGCCACTTATTCCCACAATAGTAATGTGGACTATAACAAGCCTTTCCGACAGAATTTTCCTCACATATATGCACAGCGACAAAGTTGAACTTGGAAAATCTGCTACAGGAATATATGGAGTAGCAAATAAAATACCTAATCTTATTTCAATGGTATCAACTATATTTTTTCAGGCGTGGAATATGTCCGCAATAAATGAAAATAAATCGGCTGACAGAAATAAATTTTATGAAAGAGTTTACTCTGCGTATGAGTCGATGCTTTTCATAGCGGCGGCAGGCCTTATAATGATTTCAAAGCCTGTAACAGATTTCATTGTTTCTGATAAAAACTATGACGGCTACAGTATAGCATATATTTATACACCAGTATTGATAATGGCGGCAGTATTTACAGCACTTAATCAGTTCCTTGGCGGTATATATTCTGCTACAAAGCATACACAAAACAGCTTCTGGACAAGTCTTGCGGCGTGTGTAGCAAATCTTATACTCAACTTTGTAATGATACCTGTAATCGGCATACACGGTGCGGCGATTGCAACGCTTATGAGTTATTATCTCTGCTTCTGGGCAAGAATCATCGATGCAAGATATTATGTGCCGTTCAAGTTTGAGGCATTCCGTTCCTTTGTAAATACGGGACTTCTCATCGTAATGAGCATTATTGTTATAAAAGCACCGCCTGTATGGGGACTTTGGCTGTTTATTATATTCGCAGCCGTAACTGTTTACAACTTTAAGCCTATGATGGCTACAGTAAAAAAAGTATTAAACAGATAAGGAGGAATTATTATGTCTACACCACACAACAGCGCTAAAAAGGGGGATATTGCAAAAACAGTCCTTATGCCGGGAGACCCTCTGAGAGCAAAATTTATTGCGGAAACATACCTTGAAAATCCCGTGTGCTACAACGAGGTACGCGGTATGCTGGGATTTACAGGCACATACAAGGGTGTTCCTGTGTCTGTACAGGGCAGCGGTATGGGTATGCCCTCTATGGGTATATATTCCCACGAGCTTTACAGTGAATATGATGTTGAAAATATCATACGCATAGGCACAGCAGGCTCAATTGCGGATAATATTAATCTCCGCGAGGTTATCATCGGAGTAAGTGCAAGTACAAATTCAAACTATGCCACACAGTACAGACTTCCTGGCACATATGCACCAACTGCAAGCTGGAAGCTTATAGCGGCGGCTGTAAAGGCTGCGGAGGAAAAGGGATGTATCTATCACGCAGGAAATATCCTTTCTTCAGACACATTCTACGATGATGCAAACAGCCTGGCAGAGTGGAATAAAATGGGTGTTCTTGCCATTGAAATGGAATCCGCGGCACTTTATATGAACGCGGCAAGAGCAGGCAAAAATGCCCTCTGCATACTTACAGTATCAGATTGTCCATTAAAGGGTTTATCCACCACAGCCGAGGAGCGCCAGATATCGTTCCGTGATATGATGGAGATTGCTCTTGAAGCGGCTATAACATTATAATAACAAAAACAGCACCGCAATTGGTGCTGTTTTTCGTTATATAAGCTAAGGCAACGGTTTTAAATTAAACAAACGGATGTTCAGGATGAATAACCGTCTTGAAAGAAGAATCCCGTTCCTTTATTTTTTCGGCTACAAGCTCTGCAGCTTCCTCGTCTTTATATCTTGAATCAACGGGGATGCACAAATCAAAAAGAAGTGTTGTGAAGCTCTCCGCATTGACTATTCTGAAATCGTGGAGGGTGAATGAATTATCAACTTCAAGCATACATTCCTCTGCAATTTTTTTCAGCCTGTTTACCTGTTCGTTGTTCACGGCAATGGGGTCAAGATGTATTGTCACAATTGCTCCGAAATGTTCCTGCATATCCTTTTCAAGTATATCAATTACCTCGTGGGCGTGATTGAATTCACATTCCTCTGAGATTTCAGCGTGAAGTGTGATTATAAGCCGTCCAGGACCGTAATCGTGTATCATAAGGTCGTGAGTCCCGATAACATCGGGATATTTTTTTATAAAGGAGTAAATGCTCTCCACAAATTCCTGTGAGGGGGCAGTTCCCAGAAGCAAATCAACTGTTTCCTTTGCCGCTTTGAAGCCTGCAAGGAGAATGAGAAAAGATACTATAAGAGCTGCCCAGCCATCAAGGGGAAAATCCCAGAATTTAGCGCAAAGTGTTGATATAAATACAAGAGAAGTTGCCGCTGTATCTGATATACTGTCAAGGGATGCTGCCTTTATTGCCGCCGAATCAATTGTATTGCCAATTTTCCTGTAAAACAGGAAAAGCCAAAGCTTGATTAGTATGGCAATACCCAGCAGTATAAGTGTTATAGGGCGGAATTGGGGTAATTCAGGGTGTATTATTTTATCCACCGCAGTTTTCAGAAGCTCAATTCCCACAATCATTATCATAATATCGACAATAAATGCGGTTATGTATTCCATTCTGCCGTGACCAAGGGGATGCTCTTTATCCGCGTGTTTCGATGACATACGGAATCCCAGCATAGTCACCACAGAGGAGCCTGCATCGGAAATATTGTTGAAAGCGTCGGCAATAATTGCCACTGTTCCTGTAAATATTCCTGTGAACAGTTTAAGCAGGAAAAGAGCGATATTTGCGATAATTCCTGTTGTTCCCGAAAGCATTGCATAGTTGTTGCGTACCTCGGGACGGTCGGGGTTTTTATAGTCCTTTACGAATGAACGTATGAGAAAATCAGTTATCAATAAAAATCAGCCTTTCTACATAAGGTCAAATTTGCGGTATGCGTTTGGACTTACACCTGTCTGCTGTCTGAATTGGCGCAGGAAGTACTTATCGTCCTCATATCCGCATTTTAAAGCAATATTCGGCAGACTTAATGATGTGGTCATAAGCAGGTACTTTGCAAGTGATATACGGCTCTGTATTAAATCCTGATGAAAGCTTACGCCGAATATACTTTTATAAGCCGCACGGAAATGACCGCAGCTGAGGTGCAGATCGCGGCATTCGTTTTCAGCTTCCCATTTTTTATCTGGTTGCTTATACATCGCTTTTTTGATATTGTTGAATTCAGTGAAATTCTGTGTTTTCCTGAGATTACTCAGATTTTCCGTGTTCCTGTTCATCTGATCTGTGAGCGTCTGCATAAGCTCATCTAAAGAAGTATTCAGAGCATATATTGTAAGTCCGCTGGTAAGTATATTCGTTGTTTCTCCTGCTGATTTATATACAGGAGAGTGTATAATGAGGTTGTGCAGTCTGTCTGCAATTTTTTCGTGAAAATCCTCACTGTGATTTCCGATTGATACAAAAATAAACAGATTATCTGAAAGCTTTGCACATATGGCGTTTTTATTAAGAGAAAGCTTTTTCATACATTCAGATGTTTCAATATCAAGCTTTACTGAAACACCTTTTTCATCAATTCTGTTCTTATCGGAAAATACACGGGTTTTAAGTAATACAGCTGATATAGACTCTCCTTTTTTTGCCTTTTTGAAAAGATTCTGGATTTCGCGGGTAAAACCGTCTTTGTTATACATACCAGTTGCAGTATCTCTGAAAGCAGAAAGGTTATTGTACTCTAAAAGTTCATTGATATCATTCTTCATACGGAGAATATTAAGCGCGATTACAGCAGAGTTTATCCAGTCAATTACAAAGGGATCATAACTGTCAGGTTTTGTGTACAGGAATATGAAATATCCGATTTCAATACCGCTTGTAAACATAGGTACAAAACTGAGATGTACATTTTCTCCTGCACCGGGCAATTCGTCAGGGTATAGCATTTTTCTCGTGAAATAATGGGGATCTGATGAAACCTGAATAGGACTGATTATGCGGTAAAGGGTCATCATTTCATCGTTGGAGCTTTTATCCAGGTCGGATATTTCATTAAGACTGCACCAATTTTCGTAGAGGCACAGATACAGACCGTCAAGGTCGCGTATAAGATAGGCATAATCCTGCAAAGCCCTGATATAATCGCTGAGAGAACGGCACATTGCAAGCTGATGTTCGAAATTTCCGCATATAGTCATATTATTGTAGAACTGTAAACGGCGGATATTCTGAAGCTCACCTCTCATAAATTCCTTATCGCTGCCGCAGGGACAGGTTCCGCCTGTGACCATACAGCCTTTTAAGGATATATCATCCTCGGGTTCGCCTGTAATAAGGTGGTTGAGAATACTTACTGCCTTTGCACCGATATTATACCTGTTTCTGGAGTATGTGCTTAAAATGGGATAGTGATAGTATCTTTCGCCGACGTATTCATAGCCTACAACAGAGATTTCCTTTCCTACTTTTACACCATTGTCAAAAAATGTGTCAATAAGGCCATAAGCCATAAAATCATTGGCACATATAACGGCTTGGGGCATACGTCTTTTGCCGCTTATGTACTCCATAGCGGTATCCTCGCCGGAATTTGTCCAGTAATTACCGTAGATTATATTTTCCTCCCCGAAAGGAATACCCTTTTCTTCAAGGACTTCCTGGACGCCCTGCACTCTTTCGTGGGATGTGTAATATTCTGGCTGTCCTGTCAGAACATCAATATCTGTAAAGTTGTGAACTTCCGTGAGATGACGTGCAATCTCTTTGAAATCGTCCTTTATATCATTATTCACACAGATATATCCCTCAATATTTTCACCTGCAATAACAATTGGCACATTGACACTTTTCAGCCTTTCAAGTATCATAGGCCGCATATCGTGTTCGGAGAGAGTTTCCGCCATAACAACAATACCATCAAGACGAGGAGAGTGTACAAGCTCATATATTTTATTTTCTACTTTTATATTAGCAAAATATTCCATATATGAAAGGTTATGAATATTTGATATAACGGCTGTGTTTAATCCGCATTTCTCAGCCTGAGAAATTATGCCGTCAATCATAACCTTTTGTACTGATTCTGAAACCTTTCCAACAACCACGCCGATTAATTTCTTTTTATCTCCCATTAATATTCCACCTCCCAATGTTTATTTCTTTTCCGAAAATTAATAAAATCAATCACCTTTTGCTATAATTCAGTCATATATTGCTATTCGAGTACCATATATTGCTCTTTTTTATTTTTATTATAGCATATTGCGAAATAAAAATCAAGAAAAATTCTTCAAAATATCCACCTTTTCTGCAAATTGTGGGTTGTGAACGGTTTGTTAATAGTGTATAATTAAATCAACGAGTACGAAATAAACAAAAATCGTCAGTTTTGTGATGTGAAAATAACATCATTGCTGACAAAAGACTAATTTTTTTATGAAGGGATGATCGTTTTGAACAAGAAGAAGTTAATTGCAGCAGCTGTTGCTGCTGCCGTTTCAGCAAGTAACTTTGCTGTTATGCCTCAGATTGCAGGTATGCGATTCCAAACAGTAAAAGCTGTATGCGATACTTTTGATGAAAACTATGACGGTTGGCATCACACAGAAGAAGAAGAAATACTTGTTCCAGCTGAGGGTATAAACGGCACAAGAGGTCTGCTTGTAACAGGAAGAGATTCTTCCGCAGAGGGTGCTGCATCATCTAAGGGATTTTACCTTATCGGCGGTGAAAAGTACAAATACAGCATAAATGTAAAGGCTGACACAGCTGAAACATTCCACCTTTCTCTTACTTATTTAGATGATGAAACTCATGAGGAAACAACTGTTGAGCTTGATTCAGCAAATGCAGAAGCAGGCGAATGGACAGAGCTTTCAGCAGAATTCAAGGCTCCAAAGGGTTCATATGAATTTGAAATGAAAATCACAACAGACAGTACTGCCGATTTTGTAATTGATGAGTGCGTCGTTACAGGTAAGGAAACTGCAGCTGTAAAGGCTGCCGGAAATGGTCTGAAAGAGGCATTCGCAGGCTATGGCTTCCGTGTAGGTAATATCCTCAACGGCGGCACAGTAGGTAACTCGGGAATTACCTCAAACTATGTTAAGGATTTCAACGCAATCGAGTGCGAAAATGAAACAAAGGCAGATGCAGTTCTCGTACAGAATGGCTCAACTGATACAAATGTTAATGTATCACTCAACAGATGTGCTTCAATTCTTGACTTCTGTGTAAAGAACAATATGGGATTCAGAGGTCACGCATTTGTATGGCACAGCCAGACTCCTACATGGTTCTTCAAGGAAGGCTTTAATGCAAACGCAGGTTGGGTAAGCCCTTCTGTTATGAATCAGCGTCTTGAAAGCTACATCAAGAATACATTCAATGCTTTTGCAACACAGTATCCTAACCTTGACCTTTACGCTTATGACGTAGTTAACGAGGCTGTATCCGATGACTCAAACAGAACAGCAAACAACGGCGGCGCAAGACTTCCCGGTGATAATAATGTCGAGGGCGGTAAGTCAGGATATGTAGCAGTTTACGGTGATAACAGCTTCATCGAAACAGCTTTCACTTATGCAAGAAAGTACGCTCCTTCGAGCTGTAAGCTTTTCTACAACGATTATAACGAGTACTGGGATCACAAGCGTGATTGTATCATCAATACAATTCTGAAGCCTCTTAAAGCAAAGGGATTAATTGACGGTATGGGAATGCAGTCCCACGTTCCAGCAAATGCAACAGGCTTTGCAGGAACTGATTCCTACTTACAGGCAATGGATATGTATCTGGCTCTCGGTATTGATGTTCAGGTAACAGAGCTTGACATTTCTCTTGAAAATGGTAAGTATTCACTTCAGGATCAGGCAAATAAGTATAAGGCAATCTTCCAGCACGCTATGGAAGTAAATACAAGCGGTAAGTACAATGGCCGTGTAACTCTTATTCAGGTATGGGGACCAAATGACGCTAACTCATGGCTTAGCGCAGGTTCAAACGCCCTCCTTTACGATTCAAACAATCAGCCCAAGGCAGCATACACAACACTTATGCAGCTTGGTGACGGAAACGGTCCTCTTGAAGGCGTAGGCGGAACGGTTGAGATCGTGCCTAACGAGTACGGCTGGTGGTATCAGTGCGGATTCGAGGATGGCACAAGCAGCTGGACAGACCGTGGCGGAAACACAGTTGCTCAGAGTTCAGCAGAGCATTATACAGAGTGGGGCAATAATTCACTTTACGTTTCTGACAGAACAGAAACATGGCAGGGTGCAATTTACACACTTAACAGCAACGCATTCAAGGCAGGCGAAACATACAGCTTCAGCGCACATGTTAAGCAGAATTCAGGCGAAAATGTTAAGTTCATGATGAAGATTGAATACACTGACGGAAGCGGCGAAACAGCTTATGATGAGGTTGCAAATGTAATTGCTCCTAACGGCTTATGGGCACAGCTTGTAAATACAGAGTATACAATTCCTTCTGATGCTACAGGCGTAAAAATCTACATTGAAACAGAAGAATCCCTCACAGATTTCTACATTGACGAAGCAATTGGTGCTGTTAGCGGCACAGGTATTGCAGGCGAAGGTCAGCCCGATATTCCTCGTGATCCCTCAACAATCGTTCTTGGTGATACAGACGGTGACGAAGTTATCACAGTATTCGATATGATTTTAGAGCGTAAGGTACTCCTTGGAGATATAACAGATTCATCAACAGTAAAAGCTGCAGACGTTGACCAGAGCGGCAAGGTTGAAGTAAACGATATCGTGCTTTTACAGCAGTTCCTTTTAGGTATGATTAACGAATTCCCCAACAACAGACCTCCCGTTGACACAGCAGCTATGGAAGCAATCTTCAAGGGTGTTTCAATCAACAGCAGCTGGAAGAATGACGGCGAAAACAACGTGCTCTGGACACATCGTTTCGGAGCAGACCCAGGATTTATGGTATACAAGGACAGACTTTATGTATACACAACAAACGACGCTCCTGAATACAGAAGCGACGGAAAAATCCAGGTAAATACATACAACTCAGGTACAATCAACTGTTTCTCATCTGCTGACCTCGTAAACTGGACAGACCACGGTCCAATTCCCGTAGCTGGCAGAAACGGCAGAACTCAGAATGGTGCTGCAAAGTGGGCAACTTATGCGTGGGCTCCTGATGCAGCTTGGAAGACAATCAACGGTAAGGATAAATTCTTCCTTTACTTTGCAGACAGTGCAGGCGGTATCGGCGTACTTACAGCTGACAGCCCCGAGGGACCTTACACAGATCCTATCGGCAAGGCACTTATCAACAAGAGCACATCAGGCTTCGGCGATGTTGAATGGCTCTTCGACCCTGCTGTTCTCGTTGACGATGACGGCTCAGGTTACCTCTACGTAGGCGGTGGAGTTCCCAGCGGCAAGGAAGCTGATCCCGGTACAGCAAGAGCAATCAAGCTTGGAAATGATATGACATCTCTCTCAGGATCAGCTGTAAGAATGAATCCTCCTTATCTCTTTGAGGATTCAAGTATTCTCAAGGTTGGCAATACTTACTACTACTCATACTGCACAAACTGGAACACAGGCGGAAATCCCTATGGCTTCGGCAATGCAGAAATCGCAGTAATGACAGCTACAAATCCCCTTGGTCCATTCACTTACAAGGGAATTGCATTAAAGAATCCTGCTTCCTATAAGCTTGACGGAGGCGGAAATAACCACCACTCAATCGTTGAGTTCAAGGGCAAGTACTATATGCTCTATCACAGCCGTAATCTTTCAAGAGAAATGAACATTCAGGCTCTCAATACTGACGGTTCAATAGACCTTGGCGGTAACTACCGTTCACCTCACATTGACGAGGCAACATTCTCCAATGGTATGTTCTCAGCAACAGGTACAATGAAGGGCGTTTCACAGATTGAAACACTTGATCCCTATACAACAGTACAGGCTGAAACAATGTCCAACCAGTCCAAGGGAATTACAACAAGCGGTCTTTGCGATACAAAGGTTATCGGTAAGAAGGGCGAATGGACAAAGGTAAGCGGCGTTAACTTCAAGAATGGCACAGATACACTTACAATCAAGGCTTCATCTTCTGACGGAGCAGCTATCAAGGTATGTGTAGGCTCACCCACAGGCGATGTTATCGGCTATGCAGAGCTTTCATCCACAATGGAGAACGTAACAGTTCCCACAGTATCAAGCATTTCAGGAACAAAGGATGTATACTTCGTATTCAGCGGAAATGTAGAGTTTGACTCCTGGAGTGTAAAGTAATTAAAAAGACATCTTATTTATCCCTCATAAAAAGGTTCATCGGGAGATTACTCCCGATGAACACTCTCCCTCTTATCAGAGGACACATCTCAACTGATTATATTTCTTCCGTTATCTGCACACTTCGGAAGAATATAATATAGAAAAAAATAACTGTAAGGGCAAGACAAATCAGAAAACCGGTCGTTTGGGTTACGGCCGGCTTTTTGCTTTTAGAGGTTAGAATTGTAGGGGCGGATATTGGCAGTCCGCTAATGAATTTCTAATCATTATATTCCGCAGATGCAGCAATGTGCAGTGCGGTATCTTTATCCTCAGCTTTTACTATAAAGCAGTATTCAAGATTTTCACTTGGCATTACATTTATCCAGTAGTTTGAATCTTCTCCATACTGGTGAATAAATATATGTGCTGTTTCAGTTTCAAGGATATATGCATTCTGATATGGCAATAAGGAAACGCCCTTTGCATAGCGAATTGTATTTGCGGTGATTTCATCAAGACCTGTAAGGTCAGCTTCGGTAACACTCAACAAGGCTTTAATACGTCCGTATCTTGTGCCGTTTGTTTCAATTCCAAGTTCAGCGAGAGGTTTGTCGTAGAGATTTTCGTCATTTTTGCTTTCTTCATAGGAAATCATATTCATCATTTCAAAGAATTGATTCATCATTTCCTTTTCCTCGGGTGTTTCTTCTGTAGTTTTAACTTCTGACCAATCATTCTGAAGTACAGAGCTTACCGTTATTGTTTCTTTTATGTTTTCCTCGGGAATTTCATTGGTATATTTTTCAATAATTGTAGATTTTTCATAGTTATTGACATCAGCTGGGACTTTCATAGAAACACCGTTTTCAAAATTCACAGTTTTCCAATCACCTGGAACCGTGAAGTATTCTTCGGGAATTTCCATTGCTGTTTCATTCATAGGAAAAAAACCTTTTTTGAATTCCTCAATATCTGCAATCAATTCATCTTCGTTATAACTTGCATCGTTTTCGTTATCTGTCGGGACTGCATCAGTTGTCTCGGATGAAATATCGGAATTTTTTTCAGTAAGGGGTTCGGAGTCGTGACCGCACCCACCAAGACAAAGCATAGCGGCAGTTATAATAAGTAATAGTTTTTTCATAAATAACACCTCATATTATATTTGTTTGTTCTATTATACAACGAATTAACATTGAAGTCAAGTCCAAACTTAACAAATCTTCAAAAAATCCACCAAATCTTCATATTGTACGTTGCAAAAACATATTTAATATGATATAATGTTAATATGGGAAAAACGTTAATAAATTCATAGAAAGGGCTGATTAATAATGGAAATTAAAAAGAACATTTGCAGAGCTTTTTCAGCAGTAACTGCAGCAGCAATGCTGATTACAGGATTTGCCGTTATGCCAATGGATGAGGATATCCTTGAAGCATCGGCAGCTGAAAGAGTAGTAATCGACACAACCACCGAGTACCAGACAATCAAGGGCTTCGGCGGTATCAACCACCCTGAATGGACAGGTCAGGACCTTACTGAGTCGCAGAGAAAAACTGCATTCGGCAACGGCGATAACCAGCTTGGTATGTCCATACTCCGAGTATTTGTAAACCCTGATAAGAATCAGTGGAACAAGGCAGTAGCAACAGCTAAATACGCACAGTCACAGGGAGCTACAATCTTCGCTTCACCCTGGGAGCCGCCCTCAAATCTTGCTGAAAAAGGTACAGGCGGTGCAAGAGGCGGTAAGCTTCATCTTCCTAAGTCAAATTATGCAGCTTATGCGCAGCATCTCAATGATTTCGGTTCATATATGAAGAGTCAGGGAGTTGAGCTTTACTCAATTTCTGTTCAGAACGAGCCTGACTACGCAGATGAGTGGACAGCTTGGTCATCTGACGAAACAACCGACTTCCTTGCAAATTATGCAGATAAAATCACAAGTACACGTGTAATGTCCCCAGAGACATTCCAGTATACAAATAAGGACTATTATACAAAAATCCTCAACAACTCAAAGGCTATGGCAAACTGTGACCTTTTTGCTACACACTTCTACGGCACACAGAGAAGCCAGATGGACTTCCCTGCTCTTGAAAACAGCGGCAAGGAAATCTGGATGACAGAGGTTTATGTTCCCAACAGCCACGCAGATTCAAATAATATTTGGTCTGAGGCTATTCAGGTATCAGAGAATATCCATAACGGCCTTGTTGTAGGAAATATGAGCGCTTATGTATGGTGGTACATCAGAAGAAGCTACGGTCCAATGAGCGAGGACGGTTCAATTTCCAAGCGTGGATATAATATGGCACATTACTCCAAGTGGGTACGTCCTGGTGATATCCGAATTGCAGCAACAGAGCAGCCTGCAAGCAATGTTCTCGTTTCCGCATATAAGAACGACAACAAGCAGGTAACAATCGTAGCTATCAATAAGGGTACAGAGGGCTATGCACAGGAATTCTCAATCGGCAGCGGAGAGAAAATTATTGACGTTGACCGTTGGAGAACAACAGCAAACGAAAATCTTGCACTTACAGAAAATCTTGAAAACGACGGCAGCAGCTTCTTCGCACAGCTTCCTGCAAGCAGCGTTACAACCTTTGTTGTAAGCCTTGAGGGCAGCGGAGTTACACCTGGTTCACAGCCTGACGAAAATGGTTACTACTATCACGATACATTTGAAGGCGATGTTTCTGACTGGGCAGGCAGAGGAGATGCAACTGTTATGACAAGCGGCCGTACCTTCTACGAGGGTGCAGAGGCGCTTCTCGTTCAGGAAAGAACATCTGCTTGGAACGGTGCTGCAAAGGAGCTTAATTCAAAGGTATTCAAGCCAGGCGAAACATACAGTTTCAGCACACTTGCAACATATTTTGACGGTGATGCTTCAACAAAGTTCTTTATGAAGCTGCAATATACAGGTTCAGACGGTGAAACTCATTATGATCAGATTGCCGAGGGCGAAACAATCCCTGGAGCTTGGGTACAGCTTGCAAATCCCAATTATACTATCCCATCTGATGCAACAAATATGCAGATATATGTTGAAACAGAAACAGGAACAGAGAATTTCTACATTGAAGAAGCAATTGGTGCTGTAGCAGGCACAAAGATTAACGGCCCCGAAGCTCCCGAGATTCCTGATCCCACAGTTCCAGTTACTCCTCCTGCAGCTGATGATTTCTATGCAGGCGATGTAACACTTGACGGTGTTGTTGATGTATTCGACCTTATTGAAATGAGAAAGGGCGTTGTAGGTTCATTCAAGAGCGATACAGCCTCATATGCAGCCGATGTAAATGCCGACGGTGGAAATACTGTAGCTGACCTTGTACTTCTTCAGAAGTATCTTCTTGGTCAGAATGTTGAACTGAAAAAGCCTGAGCCTGCAAAGGCTGTAATGAAGACAATTTCAGTTTATACTCCCGAGGTTGCAAAGCTTGTTTCAGAGTTTGAACCCAACGATTCAAAAACTGAAAAAGCTGGAGTACAGTATGGTACAATCGTATCAAAGAGCTATTATTCAGACTTCTGCAAGCGTGAGAAGCCATATAACGTGCTTCTTCCCGCTGGCTATACAGAGAGCAAGAAATACCCCGTAATGTACGTAATGCACGGTTACTGGGAAAATCAGGACAGAATGATTATCAAGGGCAACAGCACAATGTACACTCGTCAGATTATCGGTAATGCTATTGCCGAGGGTGCAGCTGAGGATATGATTGTAGTATTCCCCTACATTTATTCAAGCCAGACACAGAATGATTGTTCAGGAATGGACGATGCGAATAATATCGCATACGATAACTTTGGAACAGTTCTCACAACAGAGCTTATGCCTCTTATTGAAAAGGAATACAGCGTTGCAACAGGCAGAGAGAACACAGCTATTACAGGCTTCTCAATGGGCGGCAGAGAGTCACTTCTCATTGGTATGAAGTACCCTGACAAGTTCGGATATGTTGGTGCAATTTGTGCAGCTCCCGGAGTAACAGGCTCATTCAAGTTTGCTTCTGAGGAGGCAGCTCCCTCACTTATTTTCCTCACAGCAGGAAGCAATGATGAGGTAGTTTATACAACTCCCGAGGGCTATCATAACAGCTTTACACAGAACAACGTGCCTCATATCTGGCACTATGTAAACGGCGGATATCACGGTGATAACTGTATCCACGCCCACATTTACAACTTTGCAAGATATGCTTTTAAGGCAGATAATTAAGACATCCTCTAATTTATCCCTCAGCGGGCAGCCCCGCAGGCGATTTCGCGTTAAAATTCCTGCAAATGGCGAGATAATCCCGCGAACATAGAAATGACATCTTCTAATTTATCCCTCATAATGCGGCTGTGCTTTCGTGCAGCCGTATATATTTTTTAGGAAATACAGGCATTGCTTGCTGAATGCTAAAAAGGACGCTCCATAACGGAACGTCCTTTGTTGTTATAGGGTTCTCTAAAAATCGGAACACGAGCGAAATGTCATAGAAAGTTCGCTGCGAGTGAGGTTTTTAGAGGTTCCCTTATATTACTTGATATCCTTGTGATGTGCCTGTAAGGACTTCACGCTGATATTCTTGTTTGATTTGATATACTTAATACCCTCAAGACTTGCCTTTGCAGCAGCCATTGTTGTAATATAAGTTACACGGTGCTTGATAGCTGACTTACGGATGTAGCTGTCATCGTGAATACTTGTCTTACCTGCAGGTGTATTGATAATAAGCTGAATTTCGCCGTTTGCAATTTCATCTGCAATATTGGGACGTCTGCCCTCGTAAATCTTGAAGATTCTCTCACAGGGGATTCCTGCCTCAACAAGAAGCTTGTAGCACTTGTGAGTAGCAAGAAGCTTAAATCCAAGTTCATTGAAGCCCTTTGCAATGTCAATAAGCTCAGGCTTATCTCTGTCACAGATACTGAGAAGAACTGTACCGCTTTCGGGGAGGTAATTCTTTGTAGCCTCCTGTGCCTTATAGTAAGCTTCACCGAAGCTGTCGGAGATACCGAGAACTTCACCTGTTGAACGCATCTCAGGTCCGAGAACCGGGTCAACCTCAGGGAACATATTGAATGGGAATACAGCTTCCTTAACACCATAGTGGTCAATCTGACGGCCTTTCAGCTGTGGAACGGGTGAAGGATTGCCTGTAAGTGCAGATGTGATAATCTCTGTAGCAATCTTAACCATATTGATATCACAAACCTTGGAAACAAGGGGAACTGTTCTGGATGCTCTGGGATTAGCTTCAAGTACGTATACTGTATCGCCCTCAATAGCGTACTGCATATTCATAAGACCGCATACATTCATCTCAACAGCAATTCTCTTTGTGTAATCCTTGATTGTCTCAACGATTTCAGGAGAGAGATTCTTTGAGGGGAGAATACAAGCAGAGTCGCCTGAATGTACGCCTGCAAGCTCAATATGCTCCATAACAGCAGGAACAAAGCAGTGTGTACCATCGGATATAGCGTCAGCCTCGCACTCTGTAGCATTGTTGAGGAAGCGATCAATAAGGATAGGTCTGTCAGGAGTTACACCAACAGCAGCATTCATATATATACGCATCATTTCGTCATCGTGAACGATTTCCATACCGCGTCCGCCAAGAACGTAAGAAGGACGAACCATTACAGGGTAACCGATTCTGTTTGCAATTTCGATAGCTTCATCAGCATTTACAGCCATTCCAGCCTCAGGCATAGGAATTTCAAGCTTATCCATCATTGCGCGGAAGTGGTCTCTGTCCTCTGCAAGGTCAATAGTCTCAGGAGTTGTACCGAGAATATTTACGCCGTATTTCTTAAGGTCGTTAGCAAGGTTAAGGGGAGTCTGTCCACCAAACTGTGCAATAACGCCTACAGGCTTTTCCTTGTCGTGGATAGCGAGAACATCTTCAAGTGTAAGAGGCTCAAAATAGAGCTTATCGGAAGTATCATAGTCTGTTGATACAGTTTCGGGGTTGCAGTTAACGATAATAGACTCAAAGCCAAGCTTTTTAAGAGCAAGTGCAGCGTGAACGCAGCAGTAGTCGAATTCGATACCCTGACCGATTCTGTTGGGACCGCCACCGAGAATCATAATCTTTGGCTTATCTGTGCTTACAGGGCTGTTGTCTTCTGCAAGGTGATATGTGGAGTAGTAGTAAGCAGCATTTTCTGTGGAGCTTACGTGAACGCCCTCCCATGCCTCGCAGATACCAAAGCCGATACGTGCGTTTCTGATTTCTTCCTCTGTAACTTCAAGGAGAGAGCTGAGGTAACGGTCGGAGAAACCGTCAAGCTTAGCCTGTCTGAGGATATCCTCCTCAGGAACAGCGCCCTTTAATGTAAGGAGCATTTCCTCTTCCTCAACGAGTTCAAGCATCTGCTCAAGGAAGTATTTCTTTATCTTTGTAAGCTCAAAGATTTCATCAATTGTAGCACCCTTGCGGAGAGCCTCATAGATGATGAACTGTCTTTCGCTTGTGGGATTCTTAAGGAGGTCAAGAAGCTCGTCCTTAGACATACTGTTGAAATTCTTAGCAAAGCCAAGACCATATCTGCCTGTTTCAAGGCTGCGGATAGCCTTCTGGAAAGCTTCCTTATATGTCTTACCGATGCTCATAACCTCGCCTACAGCGCGCATCTGAGTGCCAAGCTTATCCTCTGCACCCTTGAACTTCTCAAATGCCCAGCGAGCGAACTTGATAACGATATAGTCGCCGTCGGGAACATACTTATCAAGAGTACCATACTTTCCGCAGGGGATTTCGTCAAGAGTAAGACCGCAGGCAAGCATAGCGGAAACGAGTGCAATTGGGAAGCCTGTTGCCTTTGAAGCAAGGGCAGAAGAACGTGAAGTTCTGGGGTTGATTTCGATAACAGCAATACGTCCCGTTTCAGGATCACGGGCGAACTGACAGTTACAGCCACCAATAACTTCAATAGATTCAATGATTTTATATGACATTTCCTGGAGTTCCTTCTGAACATCCTCAGAAATTGTAAGCATAGGAGCAGAGCAGAATGAATCGCCTGTATGAACGCCTACGGGGTCGATATTTTCGATAAAGCAGACAGTAATCTTGTTGTTGTTGATATCACGTACAACTTCAAGCTCGAGTTCTTCCCAGCCGAAGATACATTCCTCAACAAGAACCTGACCAACGAGAGAAGCCTGTAAGCCTCTTTCGCAAACGACTTTAAGCTCGTTAACGTTGTATACCATACCGCCGCCAACGCCGCCCATAGTATAAGCAGGACGGAGAACAACGGGATATTTGAGAGTTTCAGCGATTTTAACAGCTTCATCAACAGTGTAAGCAACTTCACTTCTTGGCATACCGATACCAAGCTTATTCATAGCGTTCTTGAACTCGATACGGTCCTCGCCTCTTTCGATAGCGTCAACCTGAACACCGATAACACGTACACCATACTTTTCAAGAACACCTGCTTCATCAAGCTCAGAGCAGAGGTTAAGACCTGACTGTCCGCCGAGATTGGGGAGGAGAGCGTCGGGACGTTCCTTCTCGATAATCTGGGTAAGTCTTTCAACGTTGAGAGGCTCGATATATGTTGTATCGGCAACGTCGGGGTCTGTCATAATAGTTGCTGGGTTAGAGTTTACAAGAACAATCTCATAGCCGAGGTTTCTGAGAGCCTTGCAAGCCTGAGTTCCCGAATAGTCGAACTCACAGGCCTGACCGATAATAATGGGGCCTGAACCGATAATCATGATTTTGTTAATATCCTGAATCTTTGGCATTTTTTTCTCCTGACCCGTGCTGGCAGCACGTTGTATTTTATCGGCTGAAAACATAATAATTTTCAACTGATTTTTTAGCAGCAAATCAATTTTTACATCGATTAGCTCCTAATATTCTACCCTATATCATACCACAAAATGAAAAAAAAAGCAAGAGGGAAAAGGGTATTTCAGCAAATTTTTATAAGGATTTGTATTGATTTTGATAAAAATATGATTAGGTTGCTGTTTCGGGGGAGGGGATTTTGTTAAAGCATAATTATGAGCTGTCAACTTTTAGCCATTAGTTATTGGCTGTTAAAATATAGTTGATTTATATTCTACTTATATTGTAGAACAAAAATAAGGGTTTGTCAATAGGTTTTTGTAAGTTTGTATGTTTGCACAAATTTGTGAAGGCTAATTTGTGCAGCTTGACAGTCGAGGTGTAAGGTGGAGGATATTATATGCCTTATGGAAAAAGTATTTAGAAATTTTTCAAAATACCTCTTGACAAACACGAGAAAATATGATATTATATATTTAGAGAGATTTCTAAATAGAAAAATCTCTAAATAGTACGTACTGAAAGATAATTAACAGAAAGGGGATACTTATGGGGTTTCCTGAAACATTCAAAGCCTTGTCAGACCCTGCAAGGCGAGAAATACTCACAATGCTCCGAAGCGGAAGAAAATCCGCAGGGGAAATTGCAGCGCAGTTTGATATGACAGGGGCTACGGTATCATATCATCTGAAACAGCTTAAAAATGCGGAGCTTGTATACGAAACAAGAGAAAAAAATTTCATCTATTACACGCTTAATACCTCTGTCTTTGAGGAAATAATGATGTGGACGGCACAGTTCATATCTCACTCAGACAGCAAAGAAGAATTGGAGGATAATTATGAAAAAGATGTTGACTAAAACAGATATATTTGCGGCAGTACTGACACTCTGTGCAGTAATTCCCGGATTTGTGGTATACAACAAGCTGCCCGATAAAGTAGCAACTCATTTTAATATGTCAAATGAGCCTGACGGATTTATGCCGAAATTAGCGGCAGTTGTGGCAATACCTGTATTTCTGGCAATTATGGAGATTGTCTGCTGTCTGATTACAAGCACAGATGAACGTACGAAAAACAGCGGAAAATTGAATACAATAGTGCGTTTTATAATGCCTATACTTGCTTTTGTAATTGAGGGTATGATGATCCTCTATGCACTTGAAAAGCTGACGAATGTCGGAGCAGTTGCAGGACTTCTTATCTCTGTTATGCTTATTTTAATCGGCAATTATATGCCAAAAACAAGACAGAACAGCTTCCTTGGAATAAAAACTCCGCGCACTCTTTCCGATGAAAGAATATGGGACAAGACGCATCGTTTTGCAGGCTTTGTCTGGACAATCGGCGGGATTGCACTTCTGCCTCTCTTCCTGCTTGGGTTATATATTCCTGCTTTGATTGTAATGACTGTTATTGTAATGATTCCTGTTGTTTATTCATTCGTTGTCAAATAACAAGAAATCTCCCGATTTTTCGGGGGATTTTTTTATGCAAAAAAATCCCCTCGTACAAGGACGAGGGGGGAAAATAAGGTGGTTTAAACAAATGAAAGATATTTCGAGGTATATTCTTCAAATTGTTTTCTGTAGAAATCGTTGTCAGTGCGGAGCTGTTTCAGTGATTCGTGGAGATTCATATTTTGCTCCTTAACGTCAATCACACAGCCGGCAATATTGGAGCAATGGTCGGAAACTCGCTCCATATTTGTGATAAGGTCATTCCATACAAAGCCTGCTTCAATACCGCATCCGCCTACACGGAGACGCTCGATATGTCTTGAACGGAGCAGTTCCTTCATTCTGTCGATAACCTGCTCTAAAGGCTCAACAAGAGTAGCCTGTTTTGTATCGGAATTTTTGAATGAAGTATAGGAAAGGGTTACAATTTCAGAAACGGCATTGGAAAGTGACTTCATTTCAACGTCAGCGTCAGCGGAGAATATGATTTTCTTATCGCGCATTTCCTCAGCAGATTCGAGAATATTCACAGCGTGGTCGCTGATGCGCTCAAAATCGCCGATAGCTTTAAGGAGCATAGAGGCTGTTGCACCCTCTGTTTCATTGAGCTGATGAGTGCTGAGCTTTACGAGATACGTGCCGATAATATCCTCATAATGGTCGGTTTGGTCCTCAGCTTCACGTATTTTTTCAGCTGTTTCTGCATCATATAAATAGAGGCATTCAATACTTGATTTAAGGGCAGCTGAAGCAATTTCAGCCATTTCCTGTGTAAGATTGTAAGCACATTCAAGGGCGATAGCGGGAGTTGCAAGAAGTCTTTCGTCAAGAATTGACTTCTTATCTTCTGTTGTTTCTGTTTCAGGAACAAGTTTATATGCAAGTTTTTCAAGAAGTCCTGACATAGGGAGAAGAATAAATGTGCAGGCAATGTTGAATATAGAATGACATATTGCTATGCCAGCGTGATTTGCTGACTCATCAAATATAGCGGGTGAAATAAGCAGATTAACAATTGAGAATATACTGAGGCAGATAATAGTACCTAATATATTGAATGAAAGGTGTACAAGAGCTGCACGGCGAGCGTTTTTAGCAGTACCTACAGAGGAGATGAGCGCTGTTACGCAGGTACCGATGTTCTGTCCCATAATAATCGGGATAGCTGCACCGTAGGAAACTGCGCCTGTAGATGCAAGAGCCTGGAGAATACCCACAGAAGCGGAGCTTGACTGAATAATACCTGTAAGTACTGCGCCAGCGAGAACGCCGAGAATTGGGTTCTTAAACATAATGAACAGCTGCTGGAATTCGGGTACTTCTTTTAATCCTGATACAGCGTCTGTCATAGTGTCCATACCGAACATAAGAGTGGCAAAGCCAAGGAGAATCATACCGATATCCTTTTTCTTTGGGCTTTTGGTGAACATATAGAAGCCGATACCGATGAGTGCGAGAACGGGAGTGAATGAAGTAGGTTTTAGAAGCTTTAAAAAAAGATTATCACCCGATATACCGCCAAGACTTAAAATCCAGGCTGTAACGGTTGTACCTACATTAGCACCCATAATAACGTGAATAGCCTGTTTAAGGCTCATAAGACCAGAGTTTACAAAGCCTACGACCATAACAGTAGTAGCTGATGAGCTTTGAATAATGGCGGTTACACCAAGACCTGTGAGAAAACCCGTGAGCTTACCTGTTGTAAGCTTGCCAATCATAACTTCAAGCTTGCTGCCGGCGCCTCGTTCAAGGGATTCACCCATAATGTTCATACCGAACAGGAACAGGCACAAGCCTCCGATAAGGGTTAAGACGTTAAAAATATCCATATATTTTCCTCCGTTTCATTTTTCATACAGATTATATCATAGCAATGTTAAATCTGAAACGGCAGAAATGTTAAATCGATGTAAAGTGAGGGCAGGCAATAGTCATTAGCTTATAGCAAGCAGATTTCGTGTAGGCTTATGTGGTATTGTCACAGAAGAATATGTTTGTTTCGGCGGTTGAAATTTGAAATTTTAAGACTGAATTTATAAAATGAGTTTAGAAAAAAGATTATATATTATAACAGTAAATTCTATTATATTTGCATAATTTATCTTGTTGATAATTAGCCAAAAAGTAGAAAATAAAAATTATTTTTCAATATTCAACCATTTTTGGTTGAAAAAAGGGCGATTTTTGCCCTATAGTGAGAGGGTGTGATGAAAACATCAAAAGCAAATCCCACCCGAAAGGAGAAAATTATGTACAGAAAATGTTATATCATTCGCGACCATTACCGCAGGGGAGAAAAAGATCCTCCCTCGCTAACCAACAAACGAGGGAGGATTCCATAATTAAGAAGGGAGTGTAAAAAATTCTTTAAAAAGCAATAAATAAAAGTATATTAACAATGAAAAATTCAAAAAATCTAAAATTAGAGATTGAACATAATGTTGTTCAGAACAGCTTCAAGCATTTCCTGTCTGCCGCTGGAGAGAGAGTCAGTAACCTCGCCCTTATCAAGAGCATACTTTTCAAGGTCAGCAAGACCAACCTTGCCATCGATGATATCCTTACCGATGCCTGTTGTCCAGGAAGCATAACGGTCATCAACGAACTTGTCAATACGTCCGTCAGAGATAAGCTTATCAGCAATTCTCAGACCGAGAGCAAATGTATCCATACCAGCAATATAGCTGTGGAAGATATCCTCAGGTGTGAAGCTTCCGCGTCTTGCCTTTGAGTCAAAGTTAAGACCACCGTTTGTGAAGCCGCCAGCCTTGAGAACCTCGTACATACAGAGAGCAGCCTCATATACGTTTGTGGGGAACTGGTCAGTATCCCAACCGAGGAGAGTATCGCCCTGGTTAGCGTCGATAGAACCGAAAGCATCGTTCTCGCGAGCAACGCGAAGCTCGTGCTGGAATGTGTGCTGTGCAAGAGTAGCGTGGTTAGCTTCAATGTTCATCTTGAAATCCTTGTCAAGACCATACTTGCGGAGGAATCCGAGAACAGTAGCTGTATCGAAATCGTACTGGTGCTTTGTAGGCTCCTTGGGCTTAGGCTCAATGTAGAAATCGCCTGTGTAACCGATAGAACGAGCATATTCAACAGCCATCTTCATAAGACGAGCCATGTTGTCAAGCTCAAGACCCATATTTGTGTTAAGGAGAGTCTCATAACCCTCACGGCCGCCCCAGAATACATAGCCGTTACCGCCAAGCTTTACTGTAGCGTCGATAGCCTTTTTAATCTGTGCAGCAGCATATGCGAAAACGTCGGCAGAGGGAGAAGTTCCTGCACCGTGCATAAAGCGTGGGTGATCGAAGCACTTAGCAGTACCCCAGAGAAGCTTCTTAGAGGGATCTGCCGCCATTTTCTCAGCGATGTAATCAACAATCTTATCGAACTCTGCATTTGTCTCAGCAAGTGAGCCATACTCAGGAGAGAGGTCACGGTCGTGGAAGCAGAAGTAATCGATAGAAAGCTTATCCATAATCTCGAAAGCAGCGTCTACCTTAGCCTTAGCGCGAGCAGCAGGCTCTGATTCGCCCCATGTCTTGTCTGTTGTGCCGCAGCCGAACATATCTGTACCGTCGCCGCCCATTGTGTGCCACCAGGAAAGAGCAAACTTGAGCTGCTCCTTCATTGTCTTGCCGCCGATAACCTCATCGGGATTGTAATATTTGAATGCGAGGGGATTTGTACTATCCTTGCCCTCGTAAGGGATTTTGCCTATATTGCTGAAAAATTCGCTCATTTTAAAAACCTCCGTTTATTAATATAAATATGTGCAGGTGCGGCATCAGAGCCGTCCTTGCAGATATTTTTGATAAGCTTGACAGTTCCCCGTGCTGATGAGGGAGCTCATCACTTATCCTGTTAAATAAATTATAACGCTTTCTGTTGAAAACGACTAATCAAATCTTGCTGTCTTAAAAACAAAATTTGCTAACTTGTTAAAGAAAGTGATAAAAAATAATTTTAGATAATGTTAAATGACGTATTATAGCCATTAATCTGAGTTATCAGAAGTTTTGAACAATCTGCGGAACTCAGAAGGGGTGCAGTTCTTGTGAGCTTTGAAAATTCTGTTGAATGTGGTAAGGCTCAGAAAACCTGAACGCATAGCGATATCCGTTATGGAAATATTGGGGTCGCAGAGAAGCTGCTCAGCCATTTTAATACGTTTACAGCTGATATACTGAACACAGGACATATTATTATACTTTTTAAAGAGGCGCGAGAAATGGAACTTGCTGTAGCCCGCAATTTCTGCTAATGTATCCAGTGAAAGCTCCTCTGTGAAGTTATGGTTGATGTAATTCATAACGTATTTCAGTTTTGCGCTGTCATCGGAGCTTATATTATCATTGGTTTCGCCGTTTCCTGCCTGACGCAGCTGAGATTCACGTACAGCAGTGAGAATGTTCAGCAGATTCATATATATACGTGCGTCCGCAACAGGGGATTTCGAGTAATAATCGGAGTATATATCTAGTATTCCCTTGCGTGCGATGAGATAAAGCTCTCTGTCGGGTTCGGGAGTTATGTATACCGATGAGCTGAATACGGGCAGGAGAGAGTCAAGAATTGCATTGCCGCCAAGCTGCGTATTATCGCACTGGAAGAAGATTCTTCTGCCTTCTCTTGCAGGCATAGAGTGAAGCTCTCCGGGCGGAATAATCAGTATCTCCTTTTCTTTCAGAACATACTCCTTATCTCCTGAAACTACGGTGAAATCGTTGGTGAGAGGGATGATGATTTCAACGGCATTATGCCAATGAGTGGGATATGCCTCGGTTTCGACATTGTCGTGGAGCATAACAACGCGCTTGTTTTCGTACTCTACGGTTTCGTATACTCCTGTGAGATTTTTAATCATAAAACGCCACCTCGGTTTTTCTGATTTGTAATATTTGTGATTTTGACGAAAAAGACCATACTACGGGAGTTTTCTTCTCGTCCTCTGTTATTATTATACACTAAAACGATATAATTTGTAAATACTGTTTGAATAATTTGTGTAAATTCAGCAATTGATGAACAGACTACCGCAATTTTTGATTAGTGATAACAGAGAAAAAGATATATAATTAATTCATAAGATAGAAAAAGCACAATTTCAGAAAAATGAATGATGTGCATTAAGTAGGTGTGGAAATGGCGGTAAAATTTTCGGAGTTAAATTATGGAACCTTCGGAAACTGCGTCTGTCTTGAAAATGGCAGAATAAAGCTCATAGCAACAGCTGATGCAGGGCCGAGAATAGTCTGGTTCGGAGCTGTTGACGGAAGCAATATGCTTTTTGAGGACAATGACCGCAATTTCTATGAAATCAACCGCGGTTACGGCGTATGGTACGCTTACGGCGGCCACAGAGTATGGACTGCTCCTGAGATGATGCCTGAAACTTATCTTCCCGATAATTCAGGTGTTGTATACAATTTTTGCAACGGCAAGCTTACATTGCTTGCTCCTGTAACAATTTTTGGTAAGCAGATAAGTATGGAAATAACTATGAATGACGACAATACTGTTGACATTCTGAACAAAATAGAGAATTGCTCCTCGAAGCCTGCATATTTTGCTCCTTGGTCAATAACGGGACTTGCAGCAGGCGGCACCGAGTACATACCTTTATGTAAGGACGACAATGGATTTCTCCCCAACAGGACAATGGCTCTCTGGAGCTATACTGATATAAAGGATGAACGCTTTGACCTTACAAATGAATATGCTGTTCTTCGTCAGGACCCACAGAACAAGAGAGCTTTCAAGGCTGGTTTCAATGTGACTGACGGATATGTGGAATACCGCAGAGATGAGCATATTTTCAGAATGAGTTTCGATAATTACCGTAAAATGGAATATCCCGATTTTGCCTGCAATTTTGAAACATATACAAATCATCTGTTTCTTGAATGCGAGCTTCTGGGAGAGCTGAAAAGCTACGCTCCGGGAGAATCGGCGATAATCCGTGAAAAATGGGCAATTATAAAGAATAAGGATTCAGATGAATCCGAAAGAAAGGACGGTTAGAGTGGAGAAATATAAAAACGAAGCATTAACCGCACAGGAGAGAGCAGAAGATATTGTAAGCAGATTTACAGTAACAGAGGCTGCGTCACAGCTCAAATATGACGCTCCTTCAGTGGAAAGTCTGGGAATTCCTGCATACAACTGGTGGAGCGAAGGCTTGCACGGTGTAGCAAGAGCAGGAGTTGCAACGATGTTCCCGCAGGCGATAGGTCTTGCAGCAATGTTTGATGACGAACTCCTTGAAAAGGCAGCAGACGTTATTTCCGATGAAGCGAGAGCAAAATACAATGAGTATTCAGCTCACGGCGACAGGGATATATACAAGGGACTTACCCTCTGGTCACCGAATATCAATATATTCCGCGACCCACGCTGGGGCAGAGGTCAGGAAACCTACGGTGAGGACCCCTACCTTACAGCAAGACTTGGAGTTGCTTTCACAAAGGGACTTCAGGGCAGCGGAAAAGTTCTGAAAACTGCGGCTTGTGCAAAGCATTTTGCGGTTCACAGCGGTCCCGAGGCTTGCCGTCACGAATTTGACGCGGTGGCAAACAAAAAGGATATGGCTGAAACCTATCTTCCCGCTTTCGAGGTTCTTGTAAAAGAGGCTAAGGTTGAAAGCGTAATGGGAGCGTATAACAGAGTAAATGGAGAGCCTGCCTGTGCAAGCACCGAGCTTATGAAAAAGCTTGAAGAATGGGGCTTTGACGGACACTTCGTCTCCGACTGCTGGGCAATACGCGATTTCCATCTTAATCACAAGGTAACAAAAACTGCTCCCGAATCGGCAGCACTGGCACTGAAAACAGGTTGTGACCTCAACTGCGGTAACACCTACATTCACCTGCTCATTGCACTGAGAGAGGGACTTATAACCGAGGAGGATATCAAAAAGGCTTGCGTAAAGCTTATGCGAACAAGAGTCCGCCTTGGAATGTTCGACGAGGAAACCGAATACGACAAGCTGGACAATGAGATAGTAGCCTGTGAAAAGAACAAGGCGCTGTCCCTTGAATGTGCAAAGCGTTCAATGGTTCTGCTGAGAAATAACGGTATTCTTCCTCTTGATAAGAACAAAATCAAAACAATCGGAGTTATCGGTCCCAATGCCGACAGCCGTGCAGCCCTTGAGGGCAACTACAATGGCACAGCTGACAGATACATAACATTCCTTGAGGGAATACAGGACGAGTTTGAGGGCAGAGTAATGTACTCACAGGGCTGTCACCTCTACAAGGACAGATGTATGGCTCTTGGTATGGCTGACGACCGTATAGCAGAAGCCGAAATTGTTGCTGACCATTCAGATGTTATTATCCTCTGCCTTGGTCTTGACGCTACAATTGAGGGTGAAGAGGGCGATACAGGTAACGAATTCTCCTCAGGAGATAAAAACGACCTCTACCTCCCCGAAGCACAGAGAAAGCTTGTAAAAGCTGTTATGAAGCGTGGAAAGCCCGTTATTATCGTAACGGCAGCAGGAAGCGCGATAAATGTTGACGCAGACTGCGACGCTGAAATTCACGCGTGGTATCCGGGTCAGTGCGGCGGCAAAGCTCTGGCAGATATAATCTTCGGAAAGACTTCACCGTCAGGAAAGCTTCCCGTAACATTCTATAAGAATGCGGAAGGACTTCCCGATTTCGAGGATTATAGTATGGCAGGACGTACCTACAGGTATGTAACGGATAACGAAAATATCCTTTACCCCTTCGGCTACGGACTTACATACTCAAAGGTTGAGTGTACCGATATTAAATATAATGACGGTACAGCAACAGTAACCGTTACAAACAGCGGTGAATATGATACAGAAGATGTAGTTCAGCTCTACATAAAGGGATACAGCGAAAATGCTGTGTTGAATTACAGCCTCTGCGGATTTAAGAGAGTTTCCCTTGCAAAGGGCGAAACTAAAACAGTTGAGCTGAAAATCGCAGAAAGCGCATTTGAGGCTATCAACAATGAGGGCGAAAGAGTAAGCGGCGGAGATAAATTCACTCTCTACGCAGGAACAGCTCAGCCCGACGCATTAAGCGAGAATCTGACAGATACAAAGTGCGTATCTGTTGATATTAAATTTTAATAATTAAAATGTATTAATGGAGGTTTTTACTATGAAAAAGGTATTATCTATGCTCGCAGCTATGTCTATGCTTCTTGCTATGACATCATGTGGTCCAAAGGAAGATGCAGGCACAACACCTGACAACAGCACAGGTAACTCTACAGTTGACAATTCTGAGAGCGAGAAGCCTGCTGACAACGGCGGTGCTAAGGAAGTTCTCAACGTATGGGCTTTCACAGAGGAAGTTCCCGGAATGGTAGACAAGTACATTGAGCTTAACCCTGAGTTCGGCGAGAAGTACGAAATCAAGAAGACAATCATTCCTACAACAGACGGTGCTTATCAGCCTGCTCTTGACCAGGCTCTTATCGCTGGCGGTGACGATGCTCCCGACCTTTATGCTGCTGAGGCTGCATTCGTTCTTAAGTATACACAGGGCGAAGCTGCAAAGTATGCTGCTCCTTACGAGGATCTCGGCATTGACGTAGCTAACGCTATCTCTGCTGCTGAAATTGCTCAGTACTCTGTAGATATCGGTACAAATCCTGAAGGCAAGGTAGTTGGCCTTGGTTACCAGGCTACAGGTGGTGCTTTCATTTACCGTCGTTCAATCGCTAAGGATGTATTCGGAACAGATGATCCTGCAACAATCAAGGACAAGATCGGACCTGGCTGGGATAAGTTCTTCGAGGCTGCTGATGCTCTCAAGGCTAAGGGCTATGGTATTGTTTCCGGTGACGGTGATATGTGGCACGCTGTTGAGAACAGCTCTGAATCCGGTTGGGTAGTAGACGACAAGCTCGTTATCGATGATAAGCGTGCTGAGTTTATGGACTTCTCCAAGAAGCTTATGGACAACGACTACCACAACAACACAGAGGACTGGGGCGATGCTTGGTTCGCTGATATGAAGGGCGAAGGCGAGAAGGGTATCTTCGGTTACTTTGGTCCTGCTTGGCTCATCAACTACACAATGGCTGACAACTGCGGCGGTAAGACAATCGGCGAAGGCACATATGGTGACTGGGCTGTTTGTGAGCCTACAGTTGGCTTCTTCTGGGGCGGTACTTGGGTACTTGCTAACAAGGACAGCGATCAGAAGGAAGCTGTTGGCGACCTCATCGAGTGGATCACACTTGACACATCTGAGACAGGTCTCCAGTATATGTGGGCTAACGGAACATACAATCCTGATTCACCCACAAAGGACTGTGTTGCTTCAGGCGTAGTTATGGCTAAGTCTGACGGTTCTGTTGACTTCCTCGGCGGTCAGAATATGTTCGACGTATTCGTTCCTGCTAACGAGTTCGCAAACGGTAAGAACCTCACTCCTAACGATGAGAGCATCAATATGCTCTGGAGAGACCAGGTTCGTCAGTACTCATCCGGTCAGAAGACAAAGGAACAGGCTATTGCTGACTTCAAGAGCAACGTAAACGATAACCTTGCTATCGAAGCAGAATAATTTAAAATCAAAATAACGCAAACCGCACAGGGTGTATACCCTGTGCGGAATTGCCATAACTTAAGGTGGTGGCGAAAGCTTGAAAACAAAATTAAAGGGCGTCAGCTATGCTAAGTGGGGTTATATTTTCAGTATTCCTTTTATTGTAATATTCCTTATTTTCTCGCTGTATCCCACAATTTATACGACAATTCTCGGTTTTACAGATTGTGTAGGACTTAATAACACAACCTGGAAATTCCTTGACGAGCCTTTTAAGAATTTTGATACAATTCTTCATAATAAGTCGTTTATAACATCTTTGAAGAATACAGTGCTTATCTGGGTGCTTAACTTTACACCTCAGATTACAATGGCTCTGCTTCTTTCAGCTATTTTCACATCTCACAGAAATGAGATTATGGGTAAGGGCTTCTTTAAAGTAGTATTCTATATGCCCAATATCATTACTGCTGCATCAGTTGCTATCCTCTTCAACGCTCTGTTTGCATATCCTGTAGGTCCTATTAATGACATTCTCGTATCAACAGGACTTCGTGATGAAGGATATAACTTCCTGGTGTATAAAACACCTTCACAGCTTATTATTGCATTTATCCAGTTCCTTACATGGTACGGAAATACAATGATAGTTCTTATTTCAGGTATTCTCGGTATCAGCCCTGATATCTATGAGGCAGCTGAAATTGACGGTTCAAACGGTTGGCAGACATTCTGGAAAATTACAGTACCTAACCTTAAAACAGTTCTTCTGTACACACTTATTACCAGCCTTGTTGGTGGTCTTAATATGTACGATATTCCTAAGCTGTTCAACCAGGGTGGTCCTGATAATGCAACTCTTACAACCAGCGTATTCATTTACAATCAGGCTTTCAGCGGAAAGTATCTTTACAACAGAGCTGCTGCTGCAAGTATGATTCTTTTCGTAATTATTGCTGCTCTTTCCGCTGTCCTCTTCTGGATTATGCGTGACAGGGATGAAGCTAAAATCGAAAAGGAAAAGAAAATAGCTCGTCGTGAGGCAAAGAAGAAGGAGGCAATGAAAAAATGGCGATAGTAGCAGGTAAAGGCTCGGGAAACATAGTTTTCAAGGTGTTGGCTTATATACTCTGCATCTCACTTGCTATCATAAGCTTGTTTCCTTTTGTGATTATGATAATCAACTCAACAAGAAGTACAACACAGATTCAGCAGCACGCTGTATCTCTCATTCCTTCAACGTACTTCTTCAATAACCTGGATGTGCTTTTAGGTAAGTCATTCGACCCTTTGAAGGGATTTTTTAACTCCCTCATCATTTCTTCCAGCTCAACAATATGTACAGTTTATTTTTCTACAATGACGGCATATGCGCTGGTTGCTTATGATTGGAAACTGAGAAAGCCTTTCTTCACACTTATTATGTGCGTACTTATGATACCTGCACAGGTAACAAGTATCGGTTTTTATCAGTTTGTTTACAAAATCGGACTGACAAACAACTTCCTCGCACTCATTCTCCCATCTATCGCAGCGCCTTCCGTTGTATTCTTTATGCGACAGTATATGATACCTGCGCTTCCTATGGAAATTCTGCAGTCTGCAAGAATTGACGGTGCGGGAGAAATCAGAATCTTTAACCAGATTGCTCTGCCGATGATGAAGCCCGCTATGGCTACACAGGCTATCTTTGCATTTGTAACAAGCTGGAACACACTGTTCCTCCCTCAGATTCTTCTCATCGACACTGAAAAGCACACACTTCCTATTATGGTAAGCCAGCTCAACGGTGATATTTACCGTACAGAGTTCGGTGCAATCTATCTCGGACTTTTCCTCACAGTATTGCCCGTTCTCGTGATATACTTCCTTCTTTCAAAGCATATCATCGCTGGTGTTGCTCTTGGTGGTGTAAAGGGTTAATCGAATTAAAATCAGGCTTCATAAACATAAAAACGAGGTCTGTAAATCGTTTCACAGGCGATACATTACATACACACTTTCATATAAAACAACGTCCCCGATATTTTTCGGGGACGTTGTTTTTGTTTGTATCAGCCGAAGAAGTTGTATAAGGCTTCTTCAAGTTCGGGGGTGCAGTTGTCAGCAACTACATTTATGGTATCTCGTTCAGGTGAGTAGAATCCGATATAATCGTAATAAAGCCGTGTTGTCATAATAGCACTTCCCTTTTCGTCATGGGCGTGAACAGCTACATCATAATAGAGCAGGTCTTTTTCATTATCGTATTTATAATCAATATTCTGATAGATATTGTCTATACTATATCCTGCATCATAAAATTCTTTACGATTGCAAATATAGGTGTCATAGTATTCAGGTCTGAAAAAATCTTCAAAAAAGGCTAAGTCAATAGGATAGGTTTTAAGGTAATTTGAATGATAGGAAAAATGAGTCAGAGCCTGTAAAAATGGATTTTCATAGCTTTTTTTCACATCAGAATCTAATGAATGGTTCCCATTTTCGTCATATGCAGAAATTAATTTATATAATCCGTTGGAGTCCTTTATAAAAGATGCCTCAAGCTGTTGTCCGCTATCATATTCTATCGTTACTAAATGAGCTATTATTGATGCTTCGCCGAAATTTCCGGCCAGTATATACTGTGATTTTACGGAAATATCCTTTACCTTTGAATTACCGTAGACTTTTTCATAGGACTCGCTGAGATATTTCACATCAAGGTTACGTATTTCTTCTGTGCAAGTTAAGCCACTTAAAAAAATCAAATCCTCTAAGCTGTTTCCGTGATTTGAAACAAGGGAGTCAAAATCTTTATCGGCTATATATTCCGCCATTTTACGTACTTCAAAAGATTCCACTATTGTTTCAAAGCTGTGCAGTCCCTCCATTTTTGTAATCTGCCCGAAGGTGAGATAGCCAAGAACGCCTAAAATAGCCAGTAAAAGTATGCCGCATATACCCGATTTCCACGTAAGCTTTTTCATTTTGCGGTTGACTTTTTTGAAAGTTTCCTTTTCATCGGGAACAGGTGCGGCTTCTTTATCCATAGGCATTTTTTCATAGAGCATACGGCAATTTTCGCAGTCCTTGATATGCTCCTTAATCATTGCAGTGCTTTCATCGCTGCATAACCCCTCCTCGGAAAGTGGGATAAGGTCTTTAATAATTTTGCAGTTCATTTTCATTCCTCCGTTTCGTCTTTAAGAAGCTGTATAATTTTTTCCTTTGCCCTGTAGAAAGTAACTCTCGCCCAGTTTTCACTTTTGCCGAAAATATCGCCTATATCGGCAAATTTCAGCTCTGCAAAAACTCTAAGGGTGAATATTTCCTTGTATGGTTCATCAAGGTTATGGAGAAGCTTATGTATTTCCAGAGCCTGAAAACGGTCACCGAAGCTATGCTCGATATTTTCATCAAGGGCATTTGCAGCGTGGTCAAGGCGCAGATTGTTGTTATCTGCACGTTTGGCATTGTTCAGATGTTCATTTTTTGCTATGCCAAAAAGCCAGGTTTTCACAGAGCAGTCGCCGCGAAATTTATCGTAGTGGGTAAAGGCTTTCAGCATTGTATTCTGTAGTATATCCTTGGCTGTGGCTTCGTTCATACACAGGCTCAGGGCGTAATGATAGACATCGGCGGCATAAAGCTCGTATATCTTATCAAAGTTCTCCATTGGTTCACCTCGGTTCGTTAAAAAATTCAGAGAATAACGCGTTATTTTGTTTCTCTGATAATTAGACAATCGGGAAATACAAAACGTTACAGGAATTTATAAAAAATTTTTGAGGGCAGAAATTTGCCCTCAAACAGCGATCATTTCATTTTTTCAGCAACAGAAATCTTATTTTTAACCGTTTGCATACGCTCATCAAGCTCGGCGCTCATCTGAGAGCATATGAGCAGCTCATTACCAAGCATTTCTGCATCTGCATCGGAAATATTCTTTTTATAGCGTAGTTTATGTTCAAGACTTGCCCAGAAATCCATAGCAATGGTGCGGAACTGCACCTCGGCTTTCATATAGCGTGTTTCATTCTGGAGGAAAATCGGCACTTCAACGATAAGGTGCAGGCTTCTGTAGCCGTTTGGCTTGGGATTTTTTATGTAGTCCTTTTTCTCGATAAGCTTCACATCGTCCTGACGGAGAAAGCTTTCCGCAAGGCGGTAGATATCCTCCTGAAATGAACATATAACACGAATTCCAGCCACATCGGAGATATTTTCTTCAAGTGAATCAAGAGTCATAGGCAGGTTTTTGCTGCGCATTTTCTTTAAAAGGCTGTCCCAGGATTTAAGACGGGTTTTAATAGTCTCAATCGGGTTTCTGTCGTATTCCAGGGAAAGCTCCTCGTTGAGAACGCAGAATTTTGTTTCAATCTCCATAATCACACAGCGGTAATAAGCCATAAGTGTTTCAATTGGCAGTGATTTTTCCTTTGCAAGTTCAATAAACTCGTCCGACAACAGCTCCTGCTTGATTTTTTCGTGTTGTATGGGTGGTAGTTGTGAATGTAACTGTAAAGCCATAGTATCATACTCCCGTAAATTATATTATATATTAATTATACTATTTTTCGAGGAAAAGTCAAGACGAATTGCGGTATTTGTAAGTGTCAAGTAAATTAGGCAATATTTTTCAACTATTGCCTTAAAGAATCTTCAAAAAAGCGGCACCGCTTTTACACGGTACCGCAAGGCGACTGTTATTTCATATTCTTAACAAAATTTTCTCTCATTATAATGAAGTCATAGACGTCTATTTTTCCGTCCTCATAAAAGTCAGCACATTTCCAGTCGGAGAGTATAGCTGTCTTTTTGCCCATAATGTGTTTCTGAACAATTACCATATCAGCAATTGTGAATTCACCGTCACCGTTTGAGTCGCCTGAGGGGATTACTCTTTTACCCTTAACAGTTACATCAAATGAAGTAGTATCAAGACCGTAGGTAACATAAATTGTGTATGTACCTGGAGTTGTATTATCAAATTCAGTAGCCTCAATATCTAACATGCCTTTCTCAACATATTCGGGAAGACTGCAATCCATGAAATGACTGAGGAAACCGTATCTGCGTTTGTAGCCTCCGAATAATGCACCTGTAAGGTCAAGTTCTTCACCAATCTGGTATTCAGTCTTCATATACTGTGTATTAACTGAAATGGCATCGTATACATCGGGACCATCTACTGGTTCTACTGTTACAGTTATGCTGTCTGTTTTGCCCTCGTATGTGAAATAGATTTTATAACGACCTTTTTCATTGCAGTTATACTCTGAAGCGTCAACCGTAACAAGTCCCTCGGCAATCAAATCTGTTAAGAACCAGGGTTCAGCATTATCAAAATCATTATTTTCTGCAACCGTTAAAAATGCGCCTGTGAAGTCAAGTTCTTCACCGAATCCGTAAACCGTTTTATCAGGATCGCTGACATAGATATGCTCTTCCTCGGACTTTTCATCTAAAACGGTTACTTCAAAGGATTTTGTATCAGGGAAATATGTGTCATATCCATATGTTAAAGTAATAGTGTAAGTACCGGGCTTTGTGTAGTCAAATTCTGAAGCGTCAAGCTTTAATATGCCGTTATCAACGTATTCTGAAACATCACCTTCGGGGATTTTATCGACTGCACCTGTCTGCCAGCTGTAAGCAGAAAAACTTGCACCTGTCAGATCAAGCTTTTCTCCGATCTTATAAGTAAGCTTATCAGGCAGAGTGAGCAGTGTCAAAGTGTTTTCCTCGTTAGGATCTATAACATCAACGCAAATACTTCCAAATGCATTATAGTAGCCAAAGTAGATACTACGCTTACCCGATTTCTGTGTTGTATCATAAAAATCTAAAGTATTAATTGTTATTGCACCCTCGTCAACAAGTGTCTTTAAATCAGCATTTTCCCATTCATAGCGATTTGTGCCGTCTGAAAAGAAACCTGTTATTTTAGCGCCTGTCAGGTCAAGTTCTTCTCCGAGGAGGTATTCTGTCTTTGTTGGAAGTGATTCAATTATCATACCGTGGGATTCTTTTTCATTTGTAACTTCTACCCATATTTCAGTTGTCGCTGTGCCGTAGGTTATGGTTATACAATGGCTTCCTGAACAAATATCAGTATAAAAATCTCCTATGTCAACTGTTACTGTTCCGTTGGCGATCATTTCCAGCAAATTCTCGTGTTTAAATTCTGTTTTACTGATTAATTTGCCTTCTTCGTCAAAACTTTTGCAGAAGCCTGAAATATAAAATCCTTCAAGGGAGAGTTCTTCGCCCATAGCATAGTAATGACGAGTTTCTTCAGTTTCCATTGATACCCAGACTCCGTATTTTTCTGTGGCTACTTCTGTTGATTCAGCAGCATATGCAGCAAAGTCATATTCTGCGGAACAAGGTGCAAATACACCTGCCCCTGCGTTGACAGCAAGTAAAGCGCCTGTCAATGCGGCAATTCGTTTGAGATTTTTGTGTGTCATAGTTTTTACCTCCATTATGTTTTATTTTTTAAGGTATAAATATACCTTTAAGTCTGTTGAATAAGTTGTTGTTTCCATGGGGACTGCCAAAGACAGCCCCCCGCAAATTGGCTATATACCGTAATTGCTATTGTTGAATATCAGACCAACTGTTCTCTGCCGTATTTTGATTCATACCATACCGCAGGCTGTTCTGAAAATACAATTATTTTCTCATTGCCGGAATTATCGCCTAACCAATATTCGTAACGTGTAATTCCGCTTCCGCCAATAATATCAGGACATTCGCAGATTTCGTTGAACGCTTCAATAATTCTGTCTGCATACGCTGAATCATATATACCATTGGGCGTGCCGTTTTCTCTGATTATTTTCTCTGCCTGTTTATATGTAAGGCGGTTTACATCTGCCATTTCGCCGTTGAGGATTGCTCTTTCACGCACCATTGTGCAGATGTTCTGACGCTCATACTCCTCTATTTCTTTCATGCGGATATTATAATATTCCTCATTTTCACCAGGAATATTCCAGTTAATCGGCTGTTCAACATACATATACTTTGGAATTTCAAGCTTTACAAGGTTGATTGACATAACACAAGCTGCCGTCTCGTCCATATTCCACTTGGCTGTAAGCTTGATTTTGCTGTTGTTTACGGCAAAATCCTCGATTTCCAGCGCACTTCTTGCTCCTGCCCTCTGCTGAACTGCCTTTAATGCAAGCACGTTGCTCTTGAAATAGCTGTCGTTGTACTGATTGAGATACTGCTCAACCTTTTCATCATGGTAAATTTTACCAAGATATTCACGGAGTTCGCCAGTATTTGTAATTACCTCAGAATAACCCGAATTAGTAACACTCCATACATTATCCGTGAAATCGCCAAATGACCAGTCAATTTCAGCTTTTGGTTCTTCATATTCGCTTCCGATTACCTTAAAGGCAATGCCGTACTTTTTAGCGTGTTCCTCAGCTGTTGAACCTGCTTTTCCGATTATTGTAAAATCAGCTATAATAGCATCTGTTAAGCTGTCGTACTCGTTACATATTATAGAATGTGTATCAAAGAATTCACAATCAGGATTTTCAATTGTAATTGTTTTAAGGCTTTCGCAGCGGAAAAACGCATCATCACCAATATAATTAACGCTTTCGGGCAATGTAACATCTGTCAGTTTAAAACAACACGCAAAAGCACTATTTTCGATAGATTTAACCTTATTTCCGATTTCAACGGATTTAAGAGATTCGCAGAAGAAAAATGTTGCGGATTCAATACTCTTAAGATTCTTCGAAAGCTTTACAGAAGTAAGGTTGGTACAATAGAAAAATGCGTCTTCACCGAGAGTTGTAACACTATCGGGAATTGTTATTGTTTTTAATCCGCTGCAATGTGCAAATGCCATTGCATCGATACTGATAACGCTATTAGGAATTGTTATTGATTCAAGTTTGCTGCAATACTCAAACGCATATTTACCGATACTTGTAACACTATCAGGAATTGTAACAGAAGTCAAGGCTTTACAACCATAAAATGTTTCGTTACCAATTGTTGTAATGCCATTTTCAATAACAATCTTTTTGACAGAATCACTTGCATACCACATCGGTTTTGGTCCATAACCGTCAACGGTTCCGAAACTCTTCATAGCACCTTCGCCGCTTAATGTAAGCGTACCCTCAGAATCCAGCGTCCATGTAACATTTGTACCGTATTCACCTGATGCAACAACATCAGCCTTTGTAGTCGTCACAGGCTTTGTAGTCGTTGAGGGAGTCGTTGACACTGACTTTGCAGCTGTCCTTGCTGTCACTCTTTCTGCCGCAGATGAATCTGATTCGCCATTCACAGCAGAAGTCAATGAATTTGTCGATTCTTCTGTCGGTTCGGTGGTTACGCAAAGAGTCGAAACAGTTCCTGTTTCTCCGATTTTCGTTGTCGATTTTTCATCCTCTTCAGTTGAAGGTGCAACATAATCCGCAATAATCTGGGATTCCTGAATATTTTCGGGAGCGTCAGGGACATTTTTCAGCGCCTTGAAAGCTGCAGGGAAAAGGGCAATGGCAAAGACCGCCGCCGCCGCAGTTCCGAATACATATCGGAATACAGGCTTTTTAGCAGGCTCAACGCCGCTTACAACGTCAGCCGCGGTTGAAAGCTCCGCTGCATCCAGCCTTTTGCGAATTTTTCCGCATAGAGCTTTCTGCTCTGATTTATTCATATCGGGATAATTTTCGGCGATATTTTCAACAATGCTATCATCGAAATCTGAGAAGTTAAATAAATCTTTTTTCATTTGTCATACCTCCTTTTTGTGGTGGTTTGTTATTCATCAAAACCCTGATTTACGAGAATATCCTTGATTTTCTTCTCCGCGCGCTGAGCTCTCTTGTGTACGGCGGCAGGGGTTAGATTAAGAATTTTTCCGATTTCACGGGCTTTTCTGCGGTAAAAATAGCGGTATACAATAATTGATGTGTCAGGCTCGCCTAAAGTCTGTACCGCATTCCATAGGGCGGTATTCAAAGCGTTTTTATGAGCGATATCCTCCACATTAAGATTGTCGGAGACAGAGGTTAAATCCTCGTCATTACCGCCGCAATTGTTTTCACGGTAGGTAATACGGCGGAAATAGTCAACAGCACGACGTTTTGCAATAGAATTGATGTAATATTTTGTTTCTTTTTCGGATTCGGGGAGGCTTTCGGGATTTTTGCATATCTCTAAAAAGACATCGCTGATACAGTCCTCGATATCTTCATAAGAGGCAATCCCTCCGATTTTATTTACAATTATAGCTTTAACGTATGCACCGAAGTTTTCAACAAGCATTTCAAGTTTGTCCGCCATATTATCACCTCCTGTTATAATAATCGTTTGGAATTAAAAAAGTGGACATTTTTTCAGAAAAAAATTTTTTGTTTCAATGCAACCTTTTTGTGTGCTGCGGTGTATTACTAATGAAAGCCATAAATATGCATTATAATTTGACATATAGCTACATTTATGGTATAATATAACTGCGTTGAAAAACGTAGAATTTTACAAAAGGGGATTTTATTATGAACGAAAACAACACAAATGTAATCGTTAACGAAAATAACGATTACGAAGACACAAAGGGCGAAAAAATAAGCAAGCTTTTATGGTGGCTCTTGGGGGTAACAGCGGCAAGGCTGGTATTCTCATTTTACGAAAAGACAGGCGGCTATGTACCTGTGCCAAATATGGGAAATCAGGCTGTATATTGGCTTTTCTCTGCTGTTGCGGCAGTTGTTCTGATTTTGCTTGGTAAATACGGCAAATTTTACAGAATTAGCGGTATACTTATGGGTGCTTCCTGCATTGTGCAAGTGATAATGCCCTTTACACGGGGGATGTTTTCAAATTTCATTCCTAATGCTGAGGCAAATAATTTTTTAGAGATGTTAAATGGTTTGACACAAGCAGGTCCAATATATAGATTGCTGAATACATTAAATCCTTACTTGCTTACAGCGGCTTTTATTTTTACGTTTATCGCACATAAGACATTTTCCAAGCCTTTAGATGAGAAAATCTGTAAATGGTGGAATATAGTACTTATACTTTACATTGTCGCAGATGTACCACTCACAATCTGGCAAACCATCTCACTTTTTATCGGATCTGCAGCCAGTGAACAGGATTTCAAATATATATTTTCTAATTTTTTATATAATCTGTCAAACGTTTCACTTTATGTTAAGCAGGCATTGGAAGTTGTACTGATATTCTTTATGGCAAAAAAAGCAAAGGAAATCAAATAACAAAAAGGGGATTTAAAAATGAATATGAGTTATTGCGGGAAAGATTGTGAAAAATGCCGCGCAGAAAACGACCACAGCTGTGAGGGGTGCAAAAACGGCAAATCATTCAGAACAGGGGATTGCAAAATCGTTGATTGTGTTACATCAAAGGGACTTGATAAATGTTCAGACTGCAAAAATAAGCTTTCGTGCAGTATGATTTACAACAATGATAAGCTGTATGGACTTGAAAGAAGCGGACTTGCATCAAAGCCGGTTGTTACATCAAAAGGGCTTGGAAAATGGTTTACTATATTGTTTTTCATAAGTATCGGACAGCTTATATGCTCAATACTTGATATTGATTTAATCAAAAACGCATTTCCTGTGGCAGGTACTGTTGCTATTGGAATTTCGATAGTATGTACCGTTGCATATATCGTTGTATGCTTTGTTCTGAATAGATTCAGCGATGATTTTAAAACATCGGCGATTACGCTTATAATATGTGAGGTACTTTCTGTTGTTACAATTCTTCTCGCACTGGATAATGATTTTCAGCTTATAGCACCTATTGCAGGTATAATTGTTCTGATACTTTCTATAGTGAGCAAGTGCTATAAATTCAGTGCCTGTTCCGAGGTGACACGCAGTTCAGACAAGGGACTTTCAGCGCAATGGGAAAGCCTGCGGAAATGGTTAATATACTTGATAATCGGATTTGTTGCATGTCTGGTACTTATGTTCATACCTGTTCTCAATATAATTGCAGCTATAGCATTGTTGCCTTGTTCAATTGCTATTATCGTATTGGCAATAAGTGAAGTTGTACTTTTCGGTATGACAATGAAGCATTTCAATGCAATTGATAAAGCCGCAAAAGTATCTAAGAAAACATCAGAAGAATAATACAACAAACCGCACAAAACCGTGAAAAAGGTCTTGTGCGGTATTTTTATCGTCTCGCGTTTACCAGCATAAGCTTTATGCGGTTTTCCTGATTTACTCTTGTAGCGCCGGGGTCATAGTCGATAGCAACAATATTAGCATTGGGGTTATCGTCCTTGATAGCACGGGACATACCCTTTGCAACGATATGATTAGGCAGACAGCCGAAAGGCTGAGCGCAGATGATATTTTCAACTCCCGATTTTGCAAGAGCTGCCATTTCCGCAGGAATAAGCCAACCCTCGCCCATAACAACGCCCTGATTTATGTATTTATCAGCCAGTTTGCGAAGATGCTCAAAATCGTGAAGCGGCTCGAATTTATCCTGCTGCTTCATAATGTTAATAAGCTCCTTTTGCTTAGCATAAATCAGTTTATAACCCAGCTTGAATATCATAGATTTCATATTCTTGCTGTCGTAAAGTGCAGCATTGTTGAAGTTGCTGACCGCACAATACATAACGAATTCAAGAAGTGACGGCACAACAGGCTCACATCCCTCAGAAATAAGGAAATCCTCAAGGTGATTGTTGGCAAGAGGGGAGTATTTAACGTAAATCTCGCCTACGATACCAACCTTAACCTTCTTTTCGCCGCTGAGTTTAATTGCACCGAAATCGGCCATAATATCGCGGTAAAGCTTTTTCGTTTTGGTGTAGCCTTTACCTCTGCGGAACATTTCGCCTAAAGCATCCTGCCATTTTTCAAGGGTAGCCTTAGCCTCACCCTTGTTAACCTCGTATGTACGGCACTTGTTGTAACAGGTCATAAGCAAATCGCCGTAAAGTATGGCGTAGAGAAACTTAAAGAACATTGATGCAGTGATTTTAAATCCGCTGTCCTTTTCAAGTCCGCTGAAATTGAGAGAAACAACGGGAACTTGCGGGAAATTCTTATCAACTGCTTTTCGGAGCAGGTGGATATAGTTTGAAGCACGGCAGCCGCCGCCTGTCTGAGTTATAAGCAGAGCCGTCTTGTCAAGGTCGTATTTGCCGCTTTTGAGAGCATCCATAAACTGACCTATAACGAGAAGTGCGGGGTAACAGGCATCGTTGTGGACGTTTTTAAGCCCCTCATCAACGACTGCACGGGAATCATTCTGCAAAAGCTCCATATGGTAGCCCTTGCTTTCAAATATAGCGATAAGCAGCTTGAAATGAATCGGCAGCATATCGGGAACGAGGATTGTATGAGTAGGTATCATTTCCTCGGTAAACTTTGCATATTCAGGCATATGTATCTCCTATACAATTTAAAATTAAGAGCTGTTAGCCATTAGCTTTTAGATATTAAGATTAGTTATTATTCATCAGCTAACGGCTAATAACTAATAGCTGCAAAGCAAAGCTTTGCTTAATCAGACTGTTCCATAGCGGCAACAAGGCTTCGCAGTCTTATTCTTGCCGCACCTAAGTTATTTATCTCATCAATTTTCAGCTGAGTGTACAGCTTTCCGCCGCTTTCGAGGATATGGCGGACTTCATCGCCTGTTACAGCGTCAATTCCGCAGCCGAATGATACAAGCTGAATAAGCTGCATATCGGGCTGAGTTGTGACGTACTGTGCGGCGCGGTAAAGTCTTGAATGGTAAGTCCACTGATTGAGAACACCAAGCTCAGGAGTTTCACCAAGAGCCGCAACGCTGTCCTCAGTGACAACAGCCATACCAAGGCTTGTTATAAGCTTGTGTATGCCGTGATTGATTTCACGGTCGATGTGGTATGGTCTGCCGGCAAGAACGATTATATTACGCTTTTCCGCCCTTGCCTGCGCGATTATTTCCGCAGCCTTTTTGGAAATATCCGCCTGCTGCTTGTGGTATGCCTCAAAAGCCTTGTCAACAGCAGCGGCAACTTTTCCGCTTATATTATAGTGTTTCAGCGTCTGTTTCATAACGCGGATAATGTTTTTCTTGTTGTTCATATCCATATATGGGCGGAAGAAATTCTTGTCGTTAAGACGCAGATTATTAGCCGCAAGGAGTTCTGGATAATAGGCTACAACAGGGCAGTTGAAGTGGTTATCGCTGCCGCCCTCGTCGATGTTGTAGCTCATACAAGGGTAGAAAATGAAGTCCACGCCCTTGTCAAGGAGATATTCGATATGTCCGTGAGCAAGCTTTGCAGGGTAGCATACGGTATCAGAGGGGATAGTATGCTGACCGAGATAGTATATCTCACGGGAGCTTTCATCGCTTATGACAGTTTCGAATCCCAGCTCATTGAAGAAAGTCTGCCAGAACTTCATTTGCTCATAAAAGCTTAAAGTCATAGGCAAGCCAACCTTAGCAACAGGGTGCTTAGGCTGTTCCGTTGTTCTGAGAGCGAGAACACTATTATACTTATACTCGTAAAGATTGGGGATATTGTTCTTTTTCGCCTTGCCGCTGCCCTTTTCACAGCGGTTTCCGGAAACAAAATTGCGTCCCTTGCCGAAATTGATTATGTTAAGACGGCAGTTTGCAGTACATCCGCCGCAGCTTGCAGATTTTGATGTATAGCTGAAATTCTCCAGTTCCTCTGCGGAAATGAGGGTAGAAGTCCCCTCGGTACGTTCTTTTGCGTATAAAGCACATCCCAGCGCGCCCATAAGTCCTGAAACTGCAGGACGGATAACGTTTCTGCCAAGTTCCTTTTCAAAGGAACGGAGAACCGCGTCATTGAGGAAAGTACCGCCCTGAACAACGATATTTTTACCCAGTTCATCGGGAGAATTTGCACGGATAACCTTGTATATGGCGTTTTTGATAATAGACGAGGACAAGCCTGCGGAAATATCCTCCACAGTAGCGCCGTCCTTTTGCGCCTGTTTTACGGAGCTGTTCATAAATACGGTACAGCGCGAGCCGAGGTCAACAGGGTGCTGTGCAAAAAGTCCCAGCTTGGAAAATTCGGAAATATCGTAGCCGAGCGCCATTGCAAATGTCTGTATAAAGGAGCCGCAGCCTGAGGAGCAAGCCTCGTTAAGCATAATGCTGTCAATGCTGTGATTTTTTATGCGGAAGCACTTGATATCCTGTCCACCGATATCAATAATAAAGTCAACATCGGGGCAGAAGTAAGCCGCTGCCTTGAAGTGGGCAACAGTTTCAACAATGCCGTGGTCAACTGAAAGACCTGCCTTTATCAAATCCTCGCCATAGCCTGTAACAGCAGAGCCTTTTATAGTGATATCGGGATTCATAGCCTCACGGATATTCTTTACCTGTGCGGCGATTTTATCAAGAGGCTGACCCATATTTGAGGAATAGTGGTGATAGAGAATACGGCAGTCCTCTGTTATCAGCACAAGCTTTGTAGTTGTAGAGCCTGCGTCAATTCCAAGGTAGGCATTGCCCTTGTATGTACGTATATCCGCATAGCCTAAGTCACATTTTTTATGGCGGTCAATGAATTCCTCGTATTCAGCCTGTGAAGCGAAAAGAGGTTCACCTGTAATAATATCATCAGAGACTTTGGCATTTTTCAGCAAATCAACCATTTCGTCAATGGTGTAGCGTTCTTCAAGAGCTGCGCCGTGGAGAGAACAGCCATACGCCACAAAAACAGGGCCGTCCTCGGGAAATACAGCGTGTTCGTCATCAAGACCGAGAGTTTTCACAAAGGCATTTTTCAGACCCTGCAGGAAGTGGAGAGGGCCGCCTAAGAAAAGGACTTTTCCCTCGATAGTACGTCCCTGAGCAAGACCTGAAACAGTCTGGTCAACAACCGCCTGAAAAATACTTGCGGCTATATCCTCGCGTAAAGCGCCCTGATTGAGGAGGGGCTGAATGTCGGATTTGGCGAAAACACCGCAGCGTGAGGCTATAGGGTAGACTTTCTGTGCGTTGAGGGAGAGAGCGTCAAGCTCATCGGCAGTAATACCGAGAAGTGTTGCCATCTGATCGATGAAAGCACCCGTACCGCCGGCACAGGAGCCGTTCATACGCTGCTCAACGCCGCCTGTGAGGAAGATGATTTTTGCATCCTCTCCGCCAAGCTCAATAACAGCGTCAGCGTCGGGAGCTTTTTCCTTTACCGCAAGAAAAGCCGCGTGGACCTCCTGCACGAAGGGGAGATTTGCGGAATTTGCCAGTCCAAGGCCAGCCGAGCCTGTAATGCAGACAGTGAAATCATCGTGGGGATAAGTTTCACGGATAATTTCAAGCTGTTCTGTTACAGTTTCCTTGACCTTGGAAAAATGCCGCTGATAACGGGAATATATAATATTTTTTGCCGTATCGGTAATTACGGTTTTAACGGTTGTAGAACCTACGTCGATACCGAGAGAATATTTCTTCGCCATAATATGCAATGCCTCTTAAAAATCAGATTTGGTGAAATTACAGCTGAATTACAGATGTAAAATCGTATACATAATTATTATACACTATTTTATAAAAAAAGTAAAGCGGAAATAAACGACAAATATAACAAATTTATCTATTTATTGGCTATTAGCCGTTAGACTTTAGCTGTTAGCTGAATAATATGTGGAAAAATGGTTGAAAAAAATATATTCGGGTGAAAAATCCACCCGAATAAATGATGTATGCTATTAAAAGTAAAAAATATCCTCAAACTTTTTATCAAGGGCAATGCACAGAATAAGCGCTAATTTAGCCGTAGGGCTGAACTGCCCTGTTTCAATGGAGCTGATAGCATTACGCGATACGCCCACCATTTTCGCAAGCTCCGCCTGAGATATTTTCTTCTCGGAGCGTATTTCTTTCAGGCGGTTTTTTAAAACTAAACTGTCTTCCATTATGCACCTCATCTACTTCACAAATACTGCTATTACAGAGCCAATGACGGTAATTACAGCGGCAATAATAGAGCAAACGACAGCAAATAAATCATACTTTCTTATTATGTTGGATTTTTTGTATCTGTATGTATGAAATATCGCCATATTTATTGCGGTAGGCGCAAACAGTTCAAGCTTTGCTCCGTTTCCTGCAAAAATATTCAGCACATACAAAAAAGTACAGAAAGTTATAATTGAAATTGCAGGCGAACGATATTCGCCCCTACGCTAAAAGCTGCCAAACGCTTGACATCTCCCCGAATTCCCCCTATAATATAAATGGGTGATATTATGATAAATCAGGCAGAAGAGAGCATATGCCGAGAATTCGGCAGAAAGATATGGACAAAATTCCGCCGCGGTGTCCGCGATTACCGCCTTATTAACGAAGGGGACAAAATAGCCGTGTGCATATCAGGGGGCAAGGATTCCATACTTATGGCATTGTGTATCAGACGATTACAGCGCAACGGAGAAATCCCCTTTGAAGCGGAGTATATCGCAATGGACCCTGGCTACAGCGCGGAAAATGCTGAAAAAATAAAGGAAAACTGCAAGCTGCTGGACTTGCCTGTTTCCTTTTATAAGACAAATATATTCGATTCAGCGGAGAAATCCCCGAAAAACCCCTGCTTTCTTTGCTCGCGGCTAAGACGGGGCTGGTTGTATAAGCAGGCACAGGAGCTGGGATGCAATAAAATCGCATTGGGACACCATTTCGACGATGTTATAGAAACAATATTAATGGGAATGCTCTACGGCTCCCAGATGCAGACGATGATGCCCAAGCTGCACTCAGAAAACTACGGCGGAATGGAGCTAATCCGCCCCCTTTACCTCGTCCGCGAGGCTGATATAGTTGACTGGACTGAGGCAAACGAGCTGTCATTTATACGCTGTGCCTGTTCGATGTCGGAGAAATCGGAGCAAGGCTCAAAACGCGCGGAGATAAAGGCGCTCCTTGCGCAGTTAAGGCAGACAAACCCTGCTGTTGATATGAATATTTTCAGAAGTGCGGAAAATGTCAATCTGCAAACGCTTATTTCCTATCATATCGGCGAAAACAGACATCATTTCCTGGATGATTACGACGAGGGAATAACTATAAGAGGTACAAAAAATCCTCCCCGTGAATAACACAGGGAGGATATATTTTTGTATAGGTGAACAATTACATTTCTGATGCAATACCAGCGAAAACGCCCAGAGCAAACAGAAGAATTACGAGTACAAGACCGATAATAGACCAGATAAGGCTTGCCTTAGCGAAATTCTTAGCAGAGGGGTCACGGGAAACGCACATCATAATGATAAGGCCGATAATTCCGAGGAAACCGATAAGAATCTGCCAGCCGAACCAGCCGCCTACAGATGTAGTCTCAGTGTTTGTTACGTTGATATTGTTGTAAACAGGGGGAGGATTATAAGCCTGAGGTCTTGGAGCAGGTGCAGGATTGGAATTGCTTGCAGGAACTCCGCAGTCAGGGCAGTAGCCGCCCTCAAATTCAGCGCCGCAGTTAAAACATTTAGACATAATATATTTCTCCTTAAATAATAAATTTTTATACATTATATCACATATTGTCGAAAAATGCAATAGTAAAAATCACCAAATCGACACCTTGATTTCACAACATTTTCACATACATCAGTTTATCAGAAGAAATTTATTGTGGCTGCCTCTGGAAATCGGAAGTTTTACGCCATTTTTGTAGGAGCGGATATCATCCGCCCGCAATTTCGGAACGAAATTCAAAAGATAATCAAAGTATGATTTTTTGAGTTGTGTAAAATAAACAAACATATAAAAACAGGTCATAAAAAAGAAAAAAGTCGGGAGAGGGGGAAAGTGAAGGAAGGGGAGCTTATGTGGCAGTTACACATCATTTCATGTAAGCGATTTGCGTTGCTATTTGTAATTCCTTATCCGTATAACTCATTGTTTTTTACCTCCTGTATTTGGGTTAGAATTTCATTTTTGGTTTTCTTTAAAGCGTTATCTTCAGTACATTGAAAAATCGTAGGATATTTTTCAAGTGTGTCATTATATAATGAACCTGAAACATAAGGAAATGTAGAAAAATTTTCTTTTATCAAGTTCAAGTCCGCATCAGCTAAAAAATAGAATGTAACATTGCATTCTCGTTGTTCTTTTATCTCGGCAATAGAATTTATAAGGTTGTAAATTTGCTCATCTGGCATATTCAAAGCTTCGTAGGAAAAATAAACACTATACCTTGGATAAGTTTTTTCCTCAACTAAACGGTTATATTCTTCAATTGTTATTTCGCAATCTGATATTTTTTCTGTTTCAAGATAACTCAAATCCACATCAAGATAATAATCAAATGATATCGTTTTTAATTTTGATAAGGCAAGCTCTTTAAATTGTTGCGAAACAATCTCCTGTACATAATAATTATACCCATTATCGTTACTTTCTACATAAGTAGCATAGAACAACAAATCGGGATTATCTGCTGGATATGAAATAGTTGAATATCTGTCAATGACTATTTTTACTTCAAATTCTTCTCCATATTCCTCCTCTAAGCGTTGTTTTGTGTATTCCGTTATATCCTCTTTTGTATAAAAGCACCCACTTAGACACAACACTGAAATTGCTAAAATCACAATAAAAAAGCGTTTTTTATTGTACAGATGCATCCACACTCTCACCTCATTCCAATATCCATTAAAATTGCAAGGTGCAATTTTAAAAATGTCACCATCGTGACCTATATATTATACACCATTGATTGGAAAAAGTCAATTATTATCGGGCGGATAATATCCGCCCCCAGATTGTCCAAAAACCTGAATTTCGTTCCGAAAGTGTGGGCGACCAATGGTCGCCCCTACACAAAATAACGCAATATAGCCAATTGTAAGGGCGAGCATTGCTCGCCCTTAAATAAAATATGCCTTTTTATACAGACTGCGGGCGGATAATATCCGCCCCTACATAATCGCAATATAATATAACATAATCAATAAAAATATAACAGTAAATTTTGTATAACCCCTACAATTCCGATTGTTGACAATTGGTGAAAAAGTAGAAAATAAAAATTATTTTTCATTAATCAACCATTTTTGGTTGAAAAAAGGCCGATTTTTGCCCTATAGTGAAAGGGTATGTAAAGGCAACACCTCACAAAGCCCGCCGGACGGCTTTGCTCTGAGCGTTATTGTCTGAAATTCCACTTTCACAATTTCACCCGATAAAGTCATCAAACTTGCATTTTCTTTGACTTTATGGTATAATGTATAATGTATATCTATAAGCGAACAACGAACTACGGTTCAGGAGAAATTTATGTCTGAAACATTACTTAAATACAAATCGGCAGCAAGAGATTTCAGCGAGGCGCTTCCTGTGGGCAACGGCAGAATAGGTGGTATGGTATTCGGCAAGGCAGCAGAGGAGCTTATCCGCCTCAACGAGGATTCCGTATGGTCTGGCGGTCTCCGCCACAGAATAAATCCCGATGCAAAAGAGGGACTTGCAGAAGTCCGCGAGCTTTTAAAGGCAGGGGATATACCTGCCGCTGAAATGACCGCATTCCGCAAAATGCAGGGTGTTCCCGAGAATATGCGTCATTATATGCCACTGGGCGATCTGACCATATCAATGGAATTCGGCGGCAAAGTGAGGGATTATTCCCGAATACTCGACCTTTCCACAGCTGTAACAGGCGTAAGTTTTACAGCAAACGGTGTGCTTTACACAAGAAATGTATTCTGCTCTGCTCCCGACCAGGTAATGGTAGTTGATATCCACAGCGATACCCCGGGCAGCATTAGCCTGACCTGTGGTTTAGGCGGCAGAGATGATTATTACGACGAAAACCGTCCCTGCGGCGATAATATGATTATCTTCACAGGCGGCACAGGCAGCTCCGACGGCATATTTTTCGCCGCCTGCCTTGGTGCAAGGGCAGAGGGCGGCACAGTTGAAACAGTAGGCAATAAGATATCCATAAAGAACGCTGATTCGGTTATGCTTATCCTCTCCGCAAGAACAAGCTTTTACACGGAGAATTACATAGAATCGGCGGAGGTTGACGCTGAAATGGCGCTTGACTGCACTTATGACGAGCTTTATTACCGCCACGTTTCCGACTATAAGGAGCTTTTCGACCGCGTTGAGCTTAATCTCATTGACAACAGCGGCGAAAATTTAAGCGGATATTCCACAGAACAGCGTCTTAACCGTCTCCAGGGCGACGTTATGGACAGTATGGATTGTGAACGTCTGATACACGACAATAAGCTTATAGAGTTGTATTTCAACTATGGCAGATATCTTATGATAGCCGCCAGCCGTGCAGGCACACAGCCTATGAATATGCAGGGCATATGGAACGAGGATATGCTCCCCAAGCTTGGAAGCCGCTACAGCGTAAATATCAACACAGAAATGAATTACTGGTGCGCGGAGAGCTGCAACCTTTCGGAATGTCACCTTCCCTTGTTTGATTTGCTGGAGCGAGTACGTGAAAACGGCTCTGTTACGGCAAAGGAGATGTACGGCATAGACAAGGGCTTTGTATGCCACCACAACACCGATATATGGGGAGATACAGCTCCTCAGGACTTGTGGATGCCCTCCACCTTGTGGGTAACAGGGGGAGCCTGGCTTGCACTTCATATATTCGAGCATTACGAGTACACCCTTGACCGTGATTTCCTTGAAGAAAAATACCATATCCTCAGAGCAGCCGCAGAATTTTTCGCTGAATTCCTCATTGAGGACAGTGAAAGCAGACTTGTAACCTGTCCCTCAGTATCTCCCGAGAATACATATATCACCCCAAAGGGCGTTACAGGCTGCCTGTGCATAGGCCCCTCAATGGATTCACAGATTATAACCGTACTTTTCAACGATGTCATAAAAGCAGCTGAAATTCTCGGCAAGGACAGCAGCTTTGCTGATAAGCTGAAAAAGCTTCTGGAGCGCATACCTGTCCCTGAAACTGGCAAATACGGTCAGATTAAGGAATGGGCGGCAGATTATGAGGAAGTTGAGGCAGGGCACAGACACGTATCACAGCTGTTTGCACTTCACCCTGCGGATATCATAACTCCTGCAAAAACTCCACGTCTTGCAGACGCAGCAAGAGCAACCCTTGTCCGCCGACTTGTTCACGGAGGAGGACACACAGGCTGGAGCTGTGCCTGGATAACCAATATGTGGGCAAGATTAGGCGATGGCCATATGGTATACGAGAACCTCAAAAAGCTTATAACCCACTCCACCAATCCCAATCTTATCAATAAAGAGCCTTCATTCAGAGTTGACGGAAATTTCGGCGGAACTGCGGCAATTACCGAGGCACTTCTGCAGAGTACCGCAGGCACAATCACGCTTCTTCCTGCACTTCCCGATGAGTGGAGCGAGGGCAGTGTAAAGGGACTCCGCGGAAAGGGCGGCTTTGAGATAGCTATGAGCTGGAAAAAGGGCAGACTTGAAAAAGCTGAAATTATTTCCCTCTGCGGCGGAGTATGTCGACTGAGAGTAAACGGTGCGGCAAGCGTTATATGCGACGGTGCAGCAGTAAACTCCCGAATCGAGGACGGTGCAATCGTATTCGATACAGTTGAGGGAGAAACATACACAATTACGGCATAAGCGGAGGACATAAAGTATGAGCATTAAAAAAATAACGGCAGTTCTCACAGCAGCTACAGTTTCGATGACTGCATTTGCCGCCTGTGAAAGCAAAAAAGTACAAAAGGGAGAAAGCGATATATCTGTATCTGAGGTTGAAGAAACAACAGCGCCAACTGAGGCTGTTACAACAATTCCTGCGGAGACTTTTCCCGATTATCCCATTTCCTACCCTGAAATTGAGAAAAAGCGCACAGGCAACGTATACGAGGCTGAGGACGCTTTAATGACCGAGGGACTTGAATTCAGCGATGAAATTCCTGAGAAGAAAGAGGACAAAGAGGGCGAGGAAGGCACAGAAAAGCCTACAAATCCCAATGTTAAGCCATTCAGCGGTGACGGTTATGTTACAGGCTTCAAAAAGGACGGCAGCAGATATGTTATATTTGAGGTTGACGCACCCAGTAACCAGCATTACGACCTTTCATTCAGCATAGCCTCAGATAAGGCGGTAAATTGCCGCGTATCCGTAAATGAAAAGGAAACTGCCACATTTGTCACAAAAAAAGGCGATGATTTCACGCTTATTACCCTTTACGGCGTATTTCTTACCAAGGGAAAAACAAAAATCGAGCTTCGTCCCCTTGACGGTAATTTAAATCTTGATTATCTAAAGCTGTCCAATAATACATCCCTCAGCACAATACAATATAAGGCGGAAAACAGCCTTTCCAACGAGGATGCAGGGGAGTCCGCAAAGGAGCTTATGAGCTTTCTTACGGAGAATTACGGTAAATACACTATTACAGGACAGTATGCCTCTGATGAAACAAACAAGGAGCTGGAGCTGATATATCAGACTACGGGAAAATACCCTGTAATCCGCTTTTCAGCAATGCACAATTCGGGCAGCAGCTTTGACAGCACCTTCAAGGACATTGACGCCTGTGCAGAATGGCACTACAAGGGCGGCATAGTGGGACTTATGTGGTACTGGGAGGCTCCCTCAAAGAAGAAGCCCTCTGTATACACAAAGGAGACTGATTTCAGAATTTCCGATGCTGTAACTGATATTGATATAGCAAAGCTTTCCCAGGAGGAAATACGCGGACTTTACGGCGAGGGTAAAATTTCCGAGCAGTGCTACGGTATTATCCTTGACCTTGACAATATGGCAGGACAGCTTATGTCCCTGAAAAACAAGGGCGTACCCGTGTTGTGGAGACCTCTCCACGAGGCTTCGGGAGATTGGTTCTGGTGGGGAGCAGGCTCTGTAAGGGACTATAAATGGCTCTGGAATTTGATGTATACGCGCTATACTGAATATTTCGAGCTTGATAACCTTATATGGGTATGGAACGGTCAGAACGATAAGACTCTTGTGGACAAGAGTACCTTTGATATAGCCTCCCTTGATATATATCTGCCTGCTGAAAAGGATTTCGGCAGCCGATACGAGCAGTTCTTGGCTTTACAGAATATAGTGGGCAAAGAAAAGATTATAGCTCTCAGTGAATGCAGTACCCTTCCCGATATGGATATGTCCTTCCGCGACAATGCTGTGTGGTCATTCTTTGGCTTGTGGTACGGTAAATACCTCCACGATGAGGAGGGTGCATTCTCCGATGTGTACACCAATAAAGAGGCATTTATCAAGACCTACAACTCTGACGGTGCATTGTCTCTTGACGAGTATCTCACACTCCGCGGCGGCGAGAAGCTTGTACCGCAGTATGATGAAACATCCACAACGGCAGTAACTACCGCCGTTTCAACAGGTACCACAGATACCACAGCAAGCGGTGATGTAAGCGATACTACCGAAACTACCGCTGCCGTATGGTAACAGAGGTGATTATTTCCAATGAACAATGATTTTAAAATAACCGTCCCCCTTACCCGTGACCAGCGTGATGTTATGGATAAAATGACGGCTGCAATACGGGATAACGGCATAAAAGCGGTCAGCTTCCGACTTTTCGGCTCTCTGCTTATATTCCCATTTTCCGAGGAAAATGATATTTTCCTGCTTATGGAAAGGGAGTACAAGCTGACGGGAAACGGCAAAAAATCCTTCGCAGACCTGCGTATTGAAGCGGAAACTGAGGCAAGGCGTAAGCATACCGATAAATGTGATGTCACTTTAGAACAGATATACGACATATATGCAAAAAAGATGAAAATTTCGGCTGAGGAAAAGGCTGAGCTTATCCGCCGTGAGTGCGAAATGGCTGAAAAATACGTATTTCCCAGAGCTTTCGGAAAAAAGCTCCTTGATACAGCGACGGACTGCGGAAAGAATATCGTCCTTATTGCCCATACGGCATATCCACGTGAGGTAGTGCTTCGTATGGCGGAAAAGTGCGGTATAAGCGGAAAAATCCTCATTGCCAATGAGATAGACAGCGGCGGAAATGCAAAAGATGCAGTGTTTTCCACTATCCTCAAAAAGGGTAAGGCATCGGCGGCGGCTCATCTTCATATCGGCGGCGATATTTCAGCCGATGTTGAAACTCCCATTATGAAGGGGGCAAAAGCGCTGTTTCTTGCCGATACTACGGCAAATATGATAAAATCGGGCAGAGCGCGGAGCTATGTCCAGTCAAAGCAGGTCTACGACTACGACACAGCGAAATTTCTCCCCCTGCACCTTGCTTTCGGCATTTATTCGGCTTATATCTTCGATATCCCCAGAAATAAGACCGCCCTCAGCGATTTCTGCGGAAACGCCTATATACTTGGATTTTTTGTGTATGGCTGCTGCAAAAAGACGGATATTTCCGTTCTCGGCGAAACAGAGCGTGCCATATTTGACGGAATGGCGCAAAACAGCGATATATGCCGCGGCGCCGAGGATTTCAGCGGACTTTTCCAACGCCATTTCGGGAATATTTCTCAGGATTTTGAATATAATGGCTTTGAACTGCCCCTTAAGCTTATTTCCGAACACGGCGGCTCAATGGATGTGGGACTGCTGAAAAATCAAATGCCTGCTGACGCTCATAAAAAGTGGCGCGAGGGTATAACCGACGCTCCCACAGTGCCGAATTTACAGCGTGTTACCGAGAAAAACAAGCTTGAAAAGCTGGCAGACAGAATGTTCCCACCAGGGACAAAAGTGCGTAACATAGCCGACGGTATGCTTTTCAATATGAAGAAAAAGCGATAATTTGGGCATCTCTAAAAACTGGAACACGAGCGGAATTTCGTATATGACAAATATTAGTTACAAGGCGACAAACCGCAGTAATACTTGATGTATTGCAAGGTTTGGCAACGCAGTAAGTAATATTTGTCATAGAAATTCAGCCGTGAGGGAGGTTTTTAGAGGTGACCATCGGGTAAATTTCGACAAAACCCGCAAAAATCCGCTTTAATGTTGCTTTTATTTCGGATTTTTCGGCATCATAGGACTAATTCTTCGGCTGGGGACAAATTATTCGTTTTACCGCTTTAAATTCTCATATTAATTTATATTATTTTGTTGACGATTGGCATTCCTTTGTGATAAAATTGTCTTGCTGAAATACAATGGCGTTTTTCAGTGAAAAGTTTCTATTATGGAGGAAGAAAAAATGAACAACAAGGTAAAGGTTCTCATCGGCGATGACACCGCAGCAGGCGTAAGCATCGCAAACAAGCTCAGAGAAAAAGGTATGTATGCCTACACACGCAGAAAGGACTGCAGTGTTATTGTGGAGGCTGTCAGAAACGACGCTCCCGATGCAGTAGTTCTCGACATCACAGTTCCCGACAGCGACGCAGTTGCAATTATGAAAAAAGTGCGTGACCTGGGAGTTAAATTCCCTGCGTTCATCGTTACATCAGAATTTGACAACGAGTTTATCGAAAGACAGGTTATGGAAAACGGCGGAGCTAAATTTCTGCTTAAGCCCTATGACGCAGACGATATGTTCGGTGCCATCACATCTGCACTTGGTGACAGAGTAAACAGTCTCAGCGACGATATGGAGATTGTTATCACTGATATTATTCATCAGCTGGGTGTTCCTGCCCATATCAAGGGATATCACTATCTGCGTTCGGCTATACTATATTCAATCGAGGATAAAATGCTTCTTGAAAGTGTAACGAAAATGCTTTATCCTACGGTTGCAAATACTTATGATACAACATCGTCAAGAGTTGAAAGGGCTATTCGCCACGCTATTGAAATTGCGTGGGACAGAGGAAATGTTGATACGCTCAATTCATTTTTCGGGTATACGGTTGATACCTGCAAAGGTAAGCCTACCAACTCCGAATTTATTGCGCTTATCACAGATAAACTAAGACTGAGATACAAATCCGCATTAAGGGTTAATCATTAAAGGACATACCGCAGGGAGCCTCTGTGCTGACTTGTTGGTATAGTCAGAGGAGGAATTATTTATGTCATTCAGAAAAATCGAATTATCAGAGCTTTCATTCAATCCCTTTGAAAAAATCGGCAAGGAATGGATGCTCCTTACAGGCGGCACTATGGATAGCTTCAATACTATGACTGCTTCATGGGGACAGCTTGGCGTACTCTGGAATAAAAATGTGCTTACCTGCTATATCCGCCCAAATCGCTACACATACGATTTTGTGGAAAAGGGCGAGCTTTTCACAGCCTCTTTCCTCGGCGAGGAATACCGCAAGGCTCTTGCATACTGCGGCTCTCATTCGGGCAGAGACTGCGATAAAATGGCTGAAACAGGTCTTTCCCCTGCTGATTTACAGGGTGCTGTAGGTATTGAGCAGGCTGACCTTGTTCTCGTATGCCGCAAGCTTTACTCCTACGATATGCAGGAAAGCGGCTTCCTTACAGATGACGGTATCCCTGCACAGTTCTTCGGCACAGATCCCTATCACCGCGCTTATATTGCGGAAATTGTGGGAGCATTTATTAAAAATGCGTAATTCGTAATGCGTAATGCGTAATTAATGTAGGGACACGGCGTGCCGTGTCCGATGAAAAAAATCCAGAGAAGATTTTTTCTTCTCTGGATTTTTTATTGAATTTAGTATTTTTATTAAGAGGCAGATGGTGGGAATTGAACCCACGAAATCGCCGCAGATACCCCATTAAACAGACTTAATCACGTATCCGCGACCGCGTTACCCCTTCGCCACATCTGCCATATAAGCACGGGGCGATGTGGGCATCGCCCCTTACTTAATTGGTTTTATTTCTTTTTTGTACTTTTCCTCGTTTTTTTAGCAGCGGGCTTTGTTTTTTGCTTTAGAGCGCGAACCTCTTTCATACGTTCCTGTCTGACTGCCTTTGCTTCAAGGCGGCGGTATGCTTCCTCATAGAAGTATTCCTGAGAATTGAGCAGTTCCTCGCCCTCCTGAGGCTCAACACGGACATATCTGCCGTTGCTTTGCAGTTCTCTTGCCTTCACATTATCAGACATCATAATATTAAACATATCGCGTATGCGCTTTTTCAGCCTTTCGTCCTCAACGGGAATGGCTACCTCTACGCGGCGGATTGTATTTCTGCTCATAAAATCAGCGGAGCCGATATATATCTTCTGTTCCTTTGTATCTTTGCCGAATATGAATATACGGCTGTGTTCGAGAAATCTTCCGACTATACTGCGGACGGTGATATTCTCCGTATATCCCTCAACCTTTGGGATAATGCAGCATATTCCTCTTACAAGAAGCTCAATTTTTACTCCTGCCTGTGAAGCCTCCACAAGCTTGGCGATAATCGACTTATCATTGAGGGAGTTGATTTTTGCGGCAAAATATCCTTTTCCACCGTTTTTAGCTATCTCAATTTGTTCGTCTATCATTTCAAGCACCTGAGGCAATAATGCGTAAGGGGATACCAGCAGCTTATTTGTTTTTTCCACGAATGTGCCGTTAAGCAGACATTCGAATACCTGTTCTGCGTCCTCGGCAACTTCGCGGTCGGCAGTAAGCAGCATAAGGTCAGTGTACAGCGAGGATGTTTTTTCGTTGTAGTTGCCTGTTCCTACCTGCGTTACATAATCAAATTTATCGCCTGTACTCTTACGCTTAATCAGAAGCAGCTTGGAGTGTGCCTTGAACTCCTTAGGGCCATAAATAACCTTTACGCCTGCTTTCTGGAGTATTTTTGACCACTCAATATTATTTGCCTCGTCAAATCTTGCACGAAGCTCAATCATAACAAGGACTTCCTTGCCGTTTTCAGCGGCAGTGCACAATGCGCTTATAACCTTGCTGTTGCGCGCAAGGCGGTAGAGTGTGATTTTTATTGATGTAACCTTCGGGTCTGTGGCAGACTCCTCTAAAAGCCGTATAAACGACGTTGTAATGGACTCAAAGGGATAGCTGAGCAGAATATCCTTTGACTTTACCTGAGAGAATACAGAGCGGTTATCGGCCAGCATAGCCGTTTTTCTGGGAAGTCTGGTTTCAAAGTGAAGCTCGGGAGACTGGTCAAGTTCCTGCAATCTGTAAAGATAGGATAAATCAAGCGGTATATTTGAATTAAACACACGGACATTGCCTATTTTAAGCTTTTTGCAGATATAATCCAGTGCTTCACGGCTGAACTGGTTTGTTATTTCAAGGCGTACAGCGGCAAGCTTTGTGCGCTTTACTACAAGCTCTTCCATACGGTCGCGGAAGTCTGCGCCCTTGTTATTTACCATAATATCGGCATTTCTTGTAACACGGATAATGGCTCTGTCCTGTATCTTGCAGCCCTTGAACATAAGATGTGCAAATTGCAGGACAACTTCCTCGTGGAGAATAAAGCGCTTGCCGTCCCTGCCCAGGGGGATAATGCGGTCAGCGTGTTCGTGGGCAACAGGTATCATTCCCACTACTGCACCCTTTTTTGAGGCAATATGAACTGCCACATAAAGCTCCTTATTTTTAAGAAATGGGAAAGGCAGTGCATCATTTACGAGTATACCCGTGATAAAGGGCTTTATCTCACGCTTGAAGTAAAGCTCCAGAAATGCCTGTTCTTCGGGAGTTGCATTGGCAAATGCAACGTGTTCAAATCCATAGGGAAGAAGCTCCTCCATATTTTTTTTGAATGCCTCCTCAACTCTTGGCTGGAGGCGACGTACAGCGGTATAAATGGAATCCAGCTGCTGTGAGGGTGTCATACCCGATTTACTGTCCTTTTTCTTGTTGTTTTCCTTTTCGTCGTCAGTGAGAGAGCCAACGCGAACCATAAAAAATTCGTCAAGATTACTCTGATATATAGCAGAAAACGAAAGTCTTTCCAAGAGAGGGTTGTTTATATCTGTTGCTTCCTCGATGACTCGTTTATTGAATTTAAGCCAGGAAAGCTCACGGTTTTCAAGGTGTTCCATAGAAATTTCTCCTTTATGAGGGTGTGGTTATTATTATAATTATATAACATTTTTTGTGATATGTCAAGAGATATAAGTCAAAATAGATAAAAAACAAGGCGTTTTTGGAAGAAAATGGTGGAAATTCAAAAAATTCTCCGATATGCACAAATATAGTGATATTTTTTTAACAGATGTGCCAAACCGTTGTCAATTCCCTTGATTTATAATATTTATTATGATATAATGAAGTTGCCAAATTATTTATAAGGAGGGTATTCGCAATGGATATCAAAGAAAAAATTGAAGAACTGGTTAACAAGGTTAAGAATGATAAGGATTTCGGCGACGATTTCAAAAAAGACCCTGTAAAGGCTGTTGAGAGCGTTATCGGAATTGATCTGCCCGATGAGCAGATTGAAAAGGTAATCGACGGCGTTAAGGCAAAAATCAGCCTTGATGATATTGGCGATAAAATCGGCGACCTTTTTGATAAATTTAAGAAATAAGGATAAAAATGGCGGTCAATCGACCGCCATTTGCTGTATTTGTCAGAAGTTTCCGCCGTTCCAGCCCCAATCGCTGGTTGCAAAGTATTTTACGTATATCCTCGAAGATTCTATGTTAAGCCTGTTATTGAGGATATTGCAGATTTCCCCTGTAAGCTTATCAAAAGCGGAGGAATTTGCAGAGCCGAGTACACTTACCTCAACCATAGCCGCAGGTGCGTCATCGCCCTTGAAATAGAGGATATGTTCAGGTTCAATGCCTACCATAAGCCAGGCTTCGGATTTGCCGGGGATAGCTGAAATAGCCTTGCCTAAATCGGTTTTCAGTGCAATTTCAGCTTCTTTTGATATCGCTGTGTTGGTCTTTACGTTGATAAATGGCATAATAATCTCTCCTTAGAATAAATAGTATTCTCCGTCAACCTGGTAAATTCTCAGGTAAAAGGGAGTAGTGTGCTTTTCCAGTATGTATGAGCTTCCACCGGCTGAATAACAGGTATATCCGCCGAGTTCTACAACCTTCTGTGATGTGATTTTTTCAAAGAGTGAGCTGTCAAATGACGCTATTTGGGAAGCGGCAAAATTAAAGTAGTTATCAGCTTCTTCGCCCTCTGTAAGACAATCGGAAACGCTGATATAGTCAATTACGAAATCCTCGCCCAGAGTCTGTTTCAGAGTATAATTCATACCGTCCAGATATTCGTCAGCATTTGCATATCCGCCTGCTTTACAAAGGTGTTCAAGAAATCCAGGATAATAGAGGTTTTTTATTGCTTCGTGGTCGTTTTCATTAACAGCGATTATATAATCGTGAATAAGGTAAATTTCCCTTAAATCGGCAGTTTCGCCGTCTCCGCCGAAATATCGCTTGTCAAATTCAACTGTGTATTTAACCCTATCGTCATATTCAGGGCGTAACTCGTAAATTGTAGCACCATAGGGCATATCCTCCTGTGCAACATCGCCGTTTTCCGCACCTACATTGCCTACCATATTTGCGTGGGAGTGGTCGTCGTGGCTTTCACAGCCAACTGCGGTGCACATCATAACAGCTGCCATAGCTGCAATAAAAATCTTTTTCATAATTTTTTTGCTCCTTAGCCGAATGTGTAGTATTTTCCGTCTTTTTCAGCGAGTATTATATTTGCCTCACTGACGATTTTATGCTCGTTTCCGTCCTCAGCAGTTGCCATAACGAACATTGTGAGAGGTAAAAGTCTGTCAACATCATTTTTTACAAATTCGTAATAATCAGTTTCGAAGATGTCCTTGTAGCTGTCGAAAAAGCTTTGTACAAAAGCTTCTTCGGTTACGCCCTCCTCGTATACAATTGATTCTGCTCTGATACGGGTTAATTTGTAATCGCCTGTGAACTCTTTATTCTCTTCGGATTCGTAGAGCAAGGTATTCTTAAGGCCATCGCGGAGCATATTGTAGCGTAAATCAAAAGAATTTTTCATGCTGTAATCGTCATCAACGTCCTCTTCTTTGCTGTATACCTCGCGGAGATATTTTTCATAGCGTTCAGCATAATCTGGATATATCGTGCTTTTGTAGCCCTCGAAATCGTTGTTCTGGAAGGTCGTAAAGTAATTATCAAGGGCAAGTACAGCCTCAACAGGAACTGTTTCGTCGCCGCAGTAAAGCTTTGTGCCTTTGGCACTGTAGTAGTACTGTCCCAGTTCATATTCATCACTGTCTGCGGCAGGGGAGATAAGGTCGCTTACTCCGTTTTCGCCTATTTCGGGGAGAGAAACGGATTCATCTTTATTTTTTTCGCAGGATATGCAGCATACAGCTAAAACGCAGGCTGATACCGCTGCTGTTAATTTTCTGAATTTCATATAAACCTCCGATTATATCGTATATAATTATTATACTACAATTTTAACGGAATTTCAAGCGTATATTATGTATTTAAGGTGATAATTTTTTGAAATATTGACTGGCAGAATATAAGCCGTTAGCCATTAGCCGTTAGATTGGAAATCTGACAAGTTTAAAGGGCGGTAAATTTTTACCGCCCCGAGATTGTCGAAAAACCTGAATTTCGTTCCGAAATTGCGGGCGACCAATGGTCGCCCCTACACAAAATAATGCAATATAGCTAATTGTAGGGGCGAGCATTGCTCGCCCTTAAATAAAATATGCCTTTATTGACAGACTGAGGGCGGTAAATTTTTACCGCCCAAAAATTACGCATTATATTAACCCTTAGCTCTTACCTTAGCACGCTGGCTGTTATTGAGGATTCTCTTGCGGATTCTCAGGCTTTCGGGAGTAACTTCAAGAAGCTCGTCGTCAGCAAGGAATTCCAGACAATCTTCAAGGCTGAGTATACGGTGGGGAACAAGACGGAGCGCGTCATCGCTTCCGCTGGCACGGGTATTTGTCAGGTGCTTTCTCTTGCATACGTTAACTACAAGGTCATCGCTCTTGGGAGACATACCCACAACCATTCCCTCATATACAGGAGTACCTGCAGGGATGAAAAGCTGTCCTCTTTCCTGTGCATTGAAAAGTCCGTATGTTACAGCCTCGCCTGTTTCAAAGGATACAAGTGAACCCATGCTTCTGCGGTCGATATCGCCCTTATATGGCTGATATTCCTCGAAAACGTGGCTCATAATGCCCTCGCCCTTTGTATCTGTGAGGAATTCGCTCTTATAGCCGAAAAGACCTCTTGCAGGAACAAGGAATTCAATTCTCATACGGCTGCCCTGTGGGTGCATAGATACAAGCTCACCCTTACGGCTGCCCATTTTCTCCATAACAGAGCCTACGCTCTCCTCGGGAACGTCAATAACAAGGCGCTCGATAGGTTCAAGCTTTCTGCCGTCCTCGCCCTCTTTAAGGAGTACACGGGGAGTTGAAACTGAAAGCTCATAGCCCTCACGGCGCATATTTTCAATAAGGATTGAAAGGTGCATTTCGCCGCGTCCTGCAACTCTGAAAGCGTCTGTATTCTCTGTTTCCTCAACTCTGAGTGAAACGTCTTTCAGAAGCTCCTTGAAAAGTCTCTCGCGGAGCTGACGGGATGTAACGAATTTGCCCTCTCTGCCTGCAAAGGGGCTGTCGTTTACAGCAAATGTCATTTCAACAGTAGGCTCTGAAATCTTCACGAAAGGAAGCGGCTCGGGAGCGTCTGTAGCGCAGATTGTATCGCCGATTGTGATACCCTCGATACCTGAAATCCACACGATATCGCCTGCCATAGCAGTATCAACAGGTACACGCTGGAGTCCCTGAATCTGTAAAAGTGAAACGATTTTGGAGTTGTAATTCTTCTTTGAGCCTGTGTAATCGCAGACTGTAACCTGCTGATTTACCTTGATAGAGCCGCGGACAATACGTCCGATACCGATTCTACCTACATATTCGTTGTAGTCGATAGAGGAAATGAGCATCTGGAGAGGCTCTTCCTCCTCGCCCTTTGGAGGCTCAATATAGTTGATGATAGTATCAAAAAGAGGCTTTAAGTCTGTACCTGCCTCGTACTGGCTGATTGAAGCTGTACCGCTTCTTCCCGAACAGAAAAGCAGGGGAGATTCAAGCTGTTCATCATTAGCGTCAAGGTCAAGGAGAAGTTCAAGGACTTCATCGCCGATTTCATCAAGACGAGCGTCGGGACGGTCAATTTTATTTACAACAACGATGATTTTATGTCCCATTTCAAGAGCTTTTGAAAGTACGAAACGAGTCTGGGGCATAGGGCCTTCTGCTGCGTCAACGAGAAGCAGAACGCCGTCAACCATTTCGAGAACTCGCTCAACTTCGCCGCCGAAATCAGCGTGTCCAGGGGTATCGATGATGTTTATCTTTGTGCCGTTGTACATAACGGAAGTATTCTTCGCAAGGATAGTAATTCCGCGCTCACGCTCAATGTCGTTGGAGTCCATAACTCGCTCTGCAACAGCCTGATTTTCACGGAATACGCCGCCCTGTTTCAGCATTTCGTCAACAAGGGTAGTCTTACCGTGGTCAACGTGAGCGATAATGGCAATGTTTCTCAAATCTTCTCTAATCATATTTTTCTCTCCTTATTTGTAGGGCGGTGGCTTGCTGCCGCCGCAATTTCGGATAGGATATTGTAGGGGCGGATATTATCCGCCCACGGACTGCTCAAGGCAGCCTGTACATAATTAACAGCTATTTCCATATTATTTCTGCACAATACAGGTTCATTTCCGTACAAATCCGCTTTTTTTCAGGGCATAAAAAAATCCGCTGTCTTTGAAGCGGAGTTACTGAGGATATTTAAGGGAAATTGGTGGGAGAGGGTGGATTCGGACCACCGAAGCTGAAAAGCAACAGATTTACAGTCTGCCCCCTTTGGCCACTCGGGAACTCTCCCTTAACAATTTCTGATATTTACCGACTATTGCCGATAAAATGGAGCTGGTGGACGGACTCGAACCCCCGACCTGCTGATTACAAATCAGCTGCTCTACCAACTGAGCTACACCAGCTTAACTGACTTATTAATTATACCACAATTCTTTTCATTTGTCAACCCCTTTTTTGAAATTTTTTCAAAAAATTTTTTGGTTGATTTTTGTGGCGATTTTGGTCGAGGCGACAGGACTCGAACCTGCGGCATCTTGGTCCCAAACCAAGCACTCTACCAAACTGAGCTACGCCTCGGACTTATTTGAACTGTCCTTGACAGCTTTTATATTATACCAAAGATTTTTGGAAATGTCAACCCTATTTTCGACAATTTGTATACTTGTACAAAAAACATCTCGAAAAAATCTGTATTTTGACGAAAAAATAAAAACGGACGGCAAAAGCCGTCCGCTGAATACAAAATTAATCTTCGATAGCGTCCTTGATTTCGTCAACAACGTCATCAATTACATCTTCAGCTGCCTCAACAGCTTCTGCAACTGCGTCCTCAGCCTTTTCAGCTGTATCTTCAGCCTTATCTGTGATATCATCGATTACTTCATCAATTTCAATATCAATATCTTCATCATCGAAATCGTAGAGATCATCGAAATCATCTTCAACGTTGTTACCCTTAAGGAGCTTTGTTACTACAACACCTGCAGCTACAGCAGCACCAGCGATAAGAAGACCTGTTAAAAGTTTGCTCATATTAATATTCCTCGTTTCTCCGCAGTTTTTATTGTGAAATTTTAAAATGTTATCGCAAGCTTGCGGTGACCCCGATAATCATATAAGATATTATACCACATTCTCTCAATGATTTCAAGTACTTACATATTTTTTGTTAAAAACATCAAAATTGAAAGGGCTGAAATTGGTGCTGTTTCACAACGGAGAATTCTTTTTCCGAGCCAGATACGCTCTGCACCTGCGGCCACTGCCTCGTCAACCTCTGCGGAATCAAAGCCGCCCTCGCTGCCTATGAGGATTCCTGCTGTTTTTATGCCTTCTACGTCCACATCGCCAAAAGGCTTACCGCCCTCGCCCTCGTAGAGAATAACGCTTCTGTCGAGATTTTTCATAATTTCAAGACACTGTTTATAACTAACAATGGGCGATATTTCGGGGATTATTCCGCGCCCCGACTGTTTTGCCGCCTCCTCTGCAATTTTTGCAAGTCTTGGCAGCTTTTTTGCAAAATCCTTTTCATTTGGTCTGGAGATGCAGCGTCTTGTCAGCACGGGAACAACCCGTGAAACGCCCAATTCTGTGGCTTTTTGTATGATGTATTCAAGCTTGTCAAGCTTCGGGACAGCCTGAAAAAGCGTAACATCCACTGTCGGTTCGGCATAGCAGGGGTGTTTTTCAAGCAGATCGAGGTAAACGCTGTCATCGGTAATCTGCCGTATTTCGCAGTCGTAGTCAATTCCGCCGCAGCATACCGTTACTTCCTCGTGGGGGCGCATACGCAGAGAACGGCCGATGTGACGGGCGTTTTCGCCCTCTAAGACTATATCGCTTTCGTTAATATTATCTATAAAAAATCGTGGCATATTGTCACTTCCTTTACATTGTATATGCTTATTATATCATTATAGATTTAAGCTGTCAACTTTTATCACTGATTGTAAATATGCACAATAATGCGTACTTCAAATTGACTATTATGCTGATTTTTATAAGAATGTAGCGAAATTACACAAAATTTTCACAATTAACCCCTTTATTTGTGTTATAATGAGTATACAATAGAGGGATAATATCCATTTTGCGAAATAATCTATATCGAAAGGATGATTTACTATGAAGCTTACAAAAAAACTTGCAGCTGCAGCTGCTTCTGCTGTTGTTGCAGCATCTTCACTCCCTGTGGCTGCTCTGAATACCTCAGCAGCAGACCACAACTATATGGAAGCACTGGCGATGTCCCTGTACTTCTTTGATTCCAATGCCTGCGGCACAGGCATAACAGACGGTCCACTCACTTGGAGAGGCGACTGCCACACCTACGACGCAGAGGCTTCTGTTGGCTCTCTTGACGGCTCTGCCAAGGCATATGTTGACCCCGACGGAGACGGAAAAGTTGACGTATCAGGCGGCTGGCATGATGCAGGCGACCATATCAAATTTAATCTCACTATCGGTTTTGCCCTGTCAAGTCTTGGCATTTCCGACTATCTCAACCCTGGAATTTATGAAAAGGCAAACTGCCGCGACCATTTTGAATACGAAATGCGCTGGGGTGCCGACTACCTTATGAAAACAACTTTCCTCGATGATTCGGGAAAAGTTGTGGCTGTAGCTCATACAATTGCTGAGGGCGGCACAGATCACTCATTCTGGTCTGCTCCCGAGGTGCAGACATATGATCGACCTATTTTCTGGCTGACGGCATCAGACAATAACTCCTCTGTAAGCTGTGAAATGGCTGCAGGACTTGGCGCGGCTGCCTATGTATTTAAGGATTCCGACCCTGAATATTCCGCAAAATGTGCGAAATACGCAAAGGCGCTCCTTGAATTCGGCACAAAACACGTAGGCAACAACACTGGCGGTATCGGCGGATTTTACAGCACCGACGCTCAGTATCAGGATGAAGAAGCCATTGCGCAGGCGTGGCTCTGGATTGTAGGCGAAGGCGACAAGCCTACCCGTGTGCCTAAGAATAAGGATTACGGCGGAAGTCAGTATGACGGCTGGGTATACTCCTGGGATAAGGTATGGCAGGGATATGCGGCTCTGATGTACAAGGCTACAGGAGATACAGCCTTCAAGGATGAGCTTATTGTTGAGATTCAGGGGCAGGGCGGTATGACAGTAGGCAAGTACAACACCAATGGCTGGGGTACTTCCCGTATTAACTGCGCTATACAAATGGACGCTTACACCGTTGCCGACGGCGACCCCAACAGCGAATATGCACAGGGTGCAAAGTGGCAGCTTGACTATATCCTGGGCGATAACAACCTGGGTTACAGCTTCCTGTTAGGCTTCGGCGACAAGTGGCCTGTACATATCCACCACCGTGCGGCAAATCCTGGCGGAGATGGTATTACATCAGCACAGAATCCTGCGGCTAAATACACTAATTACGGTATGCTTGTAGGCGGTATTGACGCTAACGGCTACGAAGACCACGCTGACAGATATCAGTATACTGAGGGCGCGCTGGATTACAACGGCTGTTTTGCTATTGCAAGCGCATGTGCATCCAATCTTTTTGGCGGCGACGCTACAACATTTGACGCTATAAAGAAATCTGCCTCTGAAATCAACGCTGATTTCAAGTTTGCTGATGAAACTGCAGCTCCTACGGATCCTCCCACTGAGCCACCTACAGAGCCCTCTGTTGATATTCGTTACGGCGATGCAAACTGCGACGATGCCATAACAATGGCTGACGCAGCAGCTGTATTCCAGTCTCTCGGAAATCCCGATAAATACGCTCTTTCTGCACAGGGTGCTAAAAATGCCGATGTAAATGGCGAAAAGGGTATAACTCCAGATGATGCTATTACAATTCAGAAAGTAAGTGCAAACATTTTGTCTGAAAATGACCTTCCGCTTTCAAAGTAACAGTTTTACCACACCGCACAGCCCATACTGTGCGGTGTTTTGCGTATTATCGCAGTAAAGCATTCCAGGATTTGTTTTTATATTCTTGCATTTGAATGATTAATTTTATATAACAACAGATATAATTTTACAATATATATAAATAATATTAAATAACTATGTATTATCACATTACCTATTAACTATTTGTCAATAAAAGGCTATGTTTTGTACAAATGCATAATTTTTTTACCGTGAATATATACAAAACCAACAAAGCAATTATAGTCAATACGGAGAAATTCACTTAAATCATATGTTTTTTACCGAAATGTAACCTTTGTGTAACTGCTATGTTACCAAAAGTTCGGAAAAATTATGTATAATAAATGTACAAACGTATTATAGGCACGTTTCATTATTAAGAAAGAAGTGTGATGTAAATGATTAATTTCAGAAGAATTAAGTCAGTCGTCCTCAGCGGAATGGTTGCTGCTGCATCAGTAGCAGGTTCATTCGGTGCAGCTGCTCCCTCGGTAACTGCAAACGCTGCAAGCGATGACTACGCAAAACTCCTCCAGTACTCTCTTTACCTCTACGACGCTAATATGTGTGGTTCTGAGGTAGGCGAGAAGTCAGGTCTGTCCTGGCGTGATGACTGCCATACTGACGATGAAGTACAGGGCGGTTTCCACGATGCAGGTGACCACGCAATGTTCGGTCTTCCTCAGGGCTATACAGCTTCATCTCTTGGTTGGAGCTACTATGAGTTCAAGGACGCTTATGAGGCAACAGGTCAGGGTGAACACCTTAAAATGATCACAAACCATTTCTGTGATTTCTTCAAGAGATCCACAAAGCTCAGCGGTTCTTCCGTTTCAAACTTCCTCTATCAGAAGGGTGACGGTACTGTTGACCACAGCTACTGGGGACCTCCTGAGAATCAGGGCAGCGGCAGAAAGATGTTCTGGACATCAGGCGGTGCTTCTGATATCGCTGCTGACTATGCTGCAGCTCTCGCACTGAACTATATTAACTTCGGAAACAAGGAGGACCTTACATACGCTGAGGCTCTCTACAACTTCTCAACACAGCACAATGCTGTTGCTACTGACGGCCCTAACGGCTTCTATAAGTCAAGCGGATGTCAGGATGAGCAGGCTAACGCTGCTGGTTGGCTCTATATTGCTACAAAGAATGAAAAGTACAAGAATGACTGTGCTTCCAAGCAGACACAGTACCTCGGCTGGGTTGACGGCTGGGATAACAGAGGTCTCGGTGCAGCTTGCGTTTATGCTCACATCACAGGCGACTGGGGTAAGGTAAACAGCTATATCGGCGGTCAGGCTTCAGGCAGCAACTACCTCTTTATGGATAAGTGGGGCAGTGCTCGTCTTAACACAACAATGCAGTTCTGTGCTCTTGCAGCTACAAAGAACTCAAACGCTGATTTCAAGAGCTGGGCTAAGGGTCAGATGGATTACATCACAGGCAGCAACCCTGCAAATACTTGCTTCGTTGTTGGTTTTGCAAGCAATTCTGCTAAGAACCCCCACCACAGAGCAGCTTCAGGCTATACAAGCTATGAGCAGTTCAATATGAACAACTGGAATCCCGACGGCGACCATATGAGCCCCTACAGCTCATTCGGACCCAACTCACACACTCTCGTTGGTGCTCTCGTAGGCGGTCCTTGCGACGCAAGCGGTTCATACCACGATAATATGGGCGACTACATCTGTAACGAGGTTGCTATCGACTACAACGCTGGTTTTGTTGGTGCATCTGCTGGTCTCTACCACTTCTACAAGACAGGTAAGACAGTTTCTTCTATCGACGGCGTTGACAAGATTTACAGCGGCAGCGGTTCTTCTTCAGGCACAACACCTCCCTCACAGGGCGGTACAACAGCTCCTCCTTCATCAACACCTCCCACACAGACAACAGCTGCTCCTTCTACTGGCGGAGATGTAACACTTCTCCCCGATGATATGACAGTTGGCACAGAGGAAGGCAGCGACGGCGAGATCAACAACTACGCTGAATTCAACGCAAAGGGCTACAAGACAGCTACACTCTACTACACAGTAAACACAAACGATTTGCAGAGTTCAGGCGGTTTCGGTACTTGGACAGGCGAATGGGAACAGGTAGACTTTGAAGTAGACGTAAAGAACGGCAAGGTTGAAGTTACTTACGATATTCCTTCAAACGTTGGCGCAACTGTTAAGGCTATGATCTGGTGGCCACACGATAAGGGCGTAACAATCGAAAAGGTTGTTCTCAGCGGTGGTTCTTCTTCAAATACAACAAAGCCCACAACTACTAAGACAACATCTAAGCCCACAACAACTAAGACTACATCCAAGCCTACAACAACAAAGTCCACTGTTACAACAACTAAGACAACATCTAAGCCCACTACAACAAAGGCACCTCAGCAGCCTACTAACGCTCCTACAACAGCAGTTAAGCTCTGCGGTGATGCTAACAACGACGGTAAGGTAACAATTGCTGACGCTACAGCAATTTACCAGAGCCTTGGTAACCCCGATAAGTACGCTCTCAGCGCTACAGGTAAGGCTAACGCTGACGTTATCGGCAACGGCAACGGTGTAACAGCTGAAGATGCTATCACAATTCAGAAGGTACACGCTGGACTTCTCAAGTTAAGCGACCTTCCCATTAAGTAAATAATTCTTTACCGCTGTAAGATTACCTTACAGCGGTAATTTTTTGCCTGTATATCGTCGGATTTGTGAAATGCAATAGTTAAAAAATAAAAATATTCCATTTTCGTGTCCGTTTTTTGCTTCTCGTTTGAATGTATATATAGAAGGGTAAATAAGGCAGTTCTGATATAAATTTATAATATCAGCAATAATCGGTCAAAAAAAGCTTTTGCCCCAAAAATTGTGATATTTGTCTTGATTTATTGACATATTCGCTTTATTGTGGTAAAATCTAAGTATCGCAGAAATTGCGAAATATATATTGAGGGATGATAAAAAAATGAAAAAATCACACATCACCAAAAGCTTTGCAGCTATTCTTGCTGCATCAATTGCTGTCGGCACAGCCCCTGCTGTTTATGCGGCAGACGGAGATGCTGAGTCTAAGGTAGTCTACAGCTTCGACTTTGAGGACGGCGATGTTTCGCTGTTCACAAACCGCGGCGGAGATGACACAACAGAAATTTCAGCTTCAACAGAGGATTCTGCAAGCGGCAAAACAGCACTTCTTGCCAGCGGACGTTCTGAAAGCTGGAATGGACCTGCTTTCCGTCTTGATGACAAGCTGGAGCCTTTTACTGAGTACTATATCAGTGCAAAAATCAAGGGCAGATACTACACAAGTGCTATGATGAGCTTCCAGTACACTGTTACAGGTGAAACAGAGCCAAAGTATCAGAACCTTGTACAGAATCTTAACGGCAGCGACTGGATGTCTGTTGAGAAGATAAAGGTAAGCTTTACAGACGAAATGGAGGGCGTTTACGTTTACTTTGAAGGCGGAAGCGATGACCTCTTTATTGATGATTTCGTTGTAGAAGAAGTTCCTGTTGCTCCTATTGAGCAGGATATTCCCGGCCTTGCGCAGATTTTCGGCAATGACTTCAAGGTTGGTACTTCACTTGTTCCAAATAATTTCAGCTCACGTTCAACAATGGACCTTGTTGAGAAGCACTTCTATCAGAGCCTTACCTGCGGAAATGAAATGAAGCCTGACGCTGTACTCAATAAGGCTGCTTGCCAGGCTTACGCTGAGGAAACAGGCGACGATACAGTTCCACAGATTTCATTCAGTGCAGCTAAGCCGCTTCTTAACTATTGTAAAAAGAATAATGTTCCTGTAAGAATTCATACACTTGTATGGCACTCCCAGACACCCGACTGGTTCTTCAAGGAGAACTATGCTGATGACGGTGAATGGGTAAGCAAGGAAAAGATGCTTAAGCGTATGGAAAACTATATCAAAGCATTCTTTGAGGAGCTTGTGGAGCTTTATCCTACTATTGACTTCTATGCCTGCGACGTTGTAAACGAAGCTTGGCTTGAAGACGGTAAGCCACGTTCACCCGGCGAGCAGGGTTCAGGCGGTTCACAGAATTCAGCTTGGGTACAGGTATTCGGCGATAACTCATTTATTGAGCCTGCTTTCACATATGCAAGAAAGTACGCTCCCGAGGGCTGTAAGCTCTACTACAACGATTATAATGAGTATATGGACGGCAAGATGAACGCTATCATTGAAATGGCTAAGGATTTCAAGGAAAAGGGTATCATCGACGGTATCGGTATGCAGTCACACCTTGACGCTCGTCAGAGCCTTGACGCTGCATTCCCATCAATAAATATGTACAAGAACGCTCTCAAGAAGTATTCTGATCTTGGTCTTGATATTCAGATTACAGAGCTTGACGTTACAACTCCTGAAAATCCAACATCAGCTGACTTTGAAGTTCAGGCTGCATACTACAAGGGCATCTGGGATGCTATATATGAATACAGAGAGAATGTATCAGCAGTAATTCTCTGGGGTGTTACAGACGACCAGAGCTGGAGAGGCAAGCAGTATCCGCTTCTCTTTGATAAGGACTATAAGGCAAAGAGCGCATTCCACTCAATCATTGAGGGATATGAGCTTCCCAGCGTTATTCCGACAAATCCACCTGTAACTCCCACAGAGCCTACAGAGTCACCTGTAACTCCTACAGATAAGCCTTCTGTTACTCCTGAAGTAACACTTATCGGTGATGCAAACCTTGATGAGAAGGTTACAATGGCTGATGCAGCTGCAATTTATCAGGCACTTGGAAATCCTGACAAGTACGGACTTTCCGAGCAGGGTGCAGCAAATGCTGACTGCAGCAACCAAGGAAACGGCATAACAGCCGCTGACGCTCTTGCAGTTCAGAAGCTTACTGCAGGTATTATTGAGTCACTTCCCATAACTGAATAATAACAAAGGCGGTCGATTGACCGCCTTTTTGATTAGTTTGAATAAAATCAGGGCGGATAGAAATCCGCCCTTAATTATTTACGATATATCGGCAAAATTACCGTGCCAAAAGCTAATGGCTAACAGCTGAAAGCCAATTGTTTTAGTTATTCATACCAATCTCAATAGCCTTGAAGTTATTTGCAATAAGCTGTGCCTTTGTGGGTGGAACAACCTTTTCAATGCACTTCTTCATTGTATCAAGAGTGAAAATGCCTGTTTCCTTGAGTGTTTTTCCAAGGAGAATAATATTTGAGCCGCCCTTAAGCTCGTTTGTGTCAGCAAGCTCAGAGGAAGGAATACCATAAATCTCGATATCTGTACGAGTACACTCATTTTCGATAAGTGTGCTGTCGTAGATTACCTTACCGCCAGGCTTTACATCATTGACAAACTTGTCAAATGAAGGCTGATTCATAGCGATGAGGATATCTGGATTGATTACGAGGGGAGAACCAATAGGCTCGTCTGAGATACATACGGAGCAGTTAGCTGTACCGCCGCGCATTTCAGGGCCGTATGAGGGAAGCCAGGAAAGCTCCTTGTTGTCAACAAGTCCGCAGTATGCAAGAATTTTACCAGCGAAAAGTACGCCCTGTCCGCCGAAGCCTGCAAGAATGATTTCTGTAGCTGCCATTATTCATTGCCCTCCTCTGTTGTATCCTTGTATACTCCAAGGGGATAATAAGGAATCATCTCGTCCTGAAGTCTCTTTATAGCCTCTGTGGGAGTAAGTCCCCAGTTTGTGGGACAAGTGGAAAGAACTTCAACGATAGAGAAGCCCTTCTTTGCCTTCTGTGTTTCGAAAGCCTTTCTGATAGCCTTCTTAGCGTCGCGGATATGGGGAACGCTGTCAACAGCAACACGGTGAGCATATGCTGTACCTGTGAGGGTTGAAAGCATCTCGCATACTCTTACAGGGAATCCAGCAAGCTGAGTGTCACGGCCGAAAGGTGTTGTCTGTGTAACCTGACCTGGGAGAGTTGTAGGAGCCATCTGTCCGCCTGTCATACCGTAGATTGTGTTGTTGATGAAGATAACAACAATATTTTCGCCTCTTGTAGCAACGTGAACAGTTTCAGCTGTACCGATAGCAGCGAGGTCGCCGTCGCCCTGATATGTAAATACAAACTTATCGGGATTTGTACGCTTAACGCCTGTAGCAACAGCAGGAGCGCGTCCGTGGGGAGCTTCAATCATATCGCAGCCGAAATAGTCATAAGCCATAACGGAGCAGCCAACGGGGCATACGCCTACTGTATCGCCCTCGATACCCATTTCGTCCATAACCTCAGCAACGAGTCTGTGAACGATACCGTGAGTACAACCAGGGCAGTAATGTGTTGGAACATCAAGGAGTGACTTTGGTCTTTCAAATACAACAGCCATTATTCAGCACCTCCGACTTTTTTGATTTCTGCCAGAATTTCAGCAGGATTGGGAATAATACCGCCTGTACGTCCGTAGAACTCAACAGGCTTTGAGCAGTTGATAGCAAGCTTGATATCATCAATCATCTGTCCCATTGACATTTCAACAGAGAGAAGCTTCTTAGCGTTCTTAGCAGCCTCGTTAAGCTCCTTTACAGGGAAAGGCCAGAGTGTCTTAGGACGGAAAAGACCAGCCTTGATACCCATAGCTCTTGCCTCGTTTACAGCGGATTTAACAACTCTTGCAGTTGCGCCGAATGCGCAGAGAAGAATATCGCAGTCCTCAGTGAGATAGAGTTCAGCGTCAGTTTCATTCTCCTTGATAGCCTCGTATCTTGCAAATCTGTCCTGAACGGACTTTTCAAGCTCATCGGGTTTGAGGTAGAGGGAGTTGATTATGTGATGCTCTCTCTTGCCCTTGTGACCGTCAGCAGCCCAGCTGCTCTTATCTGTGGGATTAGCGCTGATTTCGGGGAAGGATACAGGCTCCATCATCTGACCGAGAAGTCCGTCAGCAAGAATCATAGCTGGAACACGGTATTCATCAGCCTTGTCGAAAGCCTTAACTACCATATCTACCATTTCCTGTACAGAAGCAGGAGCGTACACCATAAGGTGGAAATCGCCGTGACCGAGAGCCTTTGTAGCCTGCCAGTAGTCAGCCTGTGAGGGCTGGATACCGCCAAGACCGGGGCCGCCACGCTGTACATTGATGATTACAGCAGGGAGGTCGGAACCTGCGATGTAGGAAATACCCTCGCTCTTGAGAGAAATTCCGGGGGATGAAGATGATGTCATAGCGCGTACACCTGTGGAAGCAGCGCCGAGAACCATATTTATAGCGGCAATTTCGGACTCAGCCTGTAAAAATACGCCGCCTGCCTTATTCATACGCTTAGCCATATAAGCGGCAAGCTCAGTCTGGGGAGTAATGGGGTAACCGAAGAAACACTTACAGCCTGCTCTGATAGCAGCCTCAGCAAGAGCCTCGTTGCCCTTCATAAGATTTCTTTCCAAAGCTTTAAGCTCCTTTCATTTACTTTTCAATAGTGATTGCACAATCGGGACACATCATAGCGCACATAGCACAGCCGATACAAGCATCCTGATCGGTACATACAGCGTAGAAATAGCCCTTCTTGTTACGCTTCTCTTTCTGAAGCTCAACAATTTTCTTAGGGCAGGCAGCAGTACAAAGACCGCAGCCCTTACAGCGTTCTGTAATAACAGTCATTTTAGCCAATTCTTACACCACACTTTCATATACAGTTTTGGTTTATAATTCCCACAATGGCTTTACAAAAACCTTTATGGGGAGTATATCGTTGTTTTCGGCTGAATTGCACAGCTCCTCGGGGCAGGTTGTAAAGGCAAGGGGAAGTCCCGTTTTTGCTGATACTTCCTTTGCAAAGGTGGCAGATTCAGCGATAATCTCTGCTGTAGTTTCACAGCCAAGATTGGTATTATTTACAACAGCGGTATGCTTCATACGAGATGCAGCCTCAATCTCATACATAAGTGAAACGGCTTCATCGGCAGTTTCTGTGAGATTTCTACGCTGATTTATAACATAGAGCATATCAAGCTCGTCGGTATAGCCATTTAGCGCCTGTGCGTGTCTGCCAAGAGCAAAAGCACCTGCGTCATCGCCGCCGACATCGATAATAAGGCAGCCGTCGCCTGCGGCAAGCTGCTCGATATCGAACTGTACCGAAGGAACGTCAAGATTTGTATTAGCGAAATCAGGGGCAATAAGGTTTATGCCGTTTTCCTCAAACAGCTGTTTGAAATCAGCTGTGCGGAAATAGGGGTTTACAAGGTCAAGGTCAACAACGGTGACATCTTTCCATATTTTTGCCGCATTAAGGGCAAGATTTACAGAGAGATTTGTCTTTCCGCAGCCGTAATGACCTGTGATAACAGTAATTCTTTTCATACTTTACCTCATAAAATCGTTCTAACCTTAATTATATCACTTTTTTGCGTGAAATGCAATAATTTTGAATTAGTACGCACTAACTAAACTGTTCCATTAATAAAAAAATCCCCATAAGGGGATTTTTTATATCTTTGATTAAGCCTCTGTGTTGTTCTCGATATATGCAACGATATCGCCAACAGTCTTGATGCTCTCAACAGCCTCATCGGGAATAGAGAGATCGTACTCATCTTCGATTGTCTGGATGAGGTCAACGATGTCGAGGGAGTCAGCGCCGAGATCGTCCTGAATACTTGCTTCAGAAGTTACTACGTCCTCATCAACTCCGAGCTGATCAACGATAAGCTCCTTAACCTTGTCAAATACCATAATTTTTTCCTCCATCTTTTGATTTTTACGGAATTAATCCGCTTTATTTTTTAGAATAGGCTATTCTGTGAACTCGCCAATCTTCCTAAACTTAGTATACCTTGCTTTTAGCAATTCGTCAATATCTTTTTGACATTTTTCTTCAATTTTGAGTGACAAATATTCTTTAATATTTTCGGAAATTTTGTCTAAATCGTTATGTGCCCCTCCAAGAGGCTCTTCAATTATAGTTTCAGCAACTCCAAGGCGCACCATATCATCGGCTGTAACCTGCATAATATTGCAGGCTTCCTCCTCACGTGTTGCGTCTTTCCAGAGAATGCTTGCAAAGCCTCGTGGGGATACAACGGAGTACTGCGCATTCTCCAGCATAGCAAGCTCGTCACATACTCCGAGGGCAAGTGCGCCGCCGCTTCCGCCCTCGCCGAGGACGATTGATATAATAGGTGTGCGGAGCGTCATAAACTCAGCTATATTCTTTGCAATAGCCTCGCCCTGACCGCGTTCCTCAGCCGCCATACCCGCGTATGCGCCTGGGGTATCAATGAAGCATATAACAGGGCGGTGGAACTTCTCAGCCTGCTTAGCAAGTCTGAGCGCCTTTCTGTAGCCCTCAGGGAGAGGCATTGCAAAATTGCAGTCCTTGTTCTCATTGAGGTCTCTTCCCTTTACCTGTGCAATAATTGTAACAGGCTTGCCGTCAAGATAAGCAATACCGCCGATTATAGCGTGGTCATCGCCGTAGTAGCGGTCGCCGTGCATTTCGTAGAAATCCGTGAAAATATGAGGAATATAATCCCTGATAGTTGGTCTGCCCTTGGTGTGGACGAGGGCAAGACGCTCCCATGCAGTTTTATTGTTGTCCAAGGCTCAGACCTCCTTTTCTTCGGGTTTATGCAGAGCAAGAAGCTTTGCAAGTGTTTTACGCATTTTCTTTCTTTCAACAATCATATCCACAAAGCCTTTATCCTGCATAAACTCTGCAAGCTGGAAATCCTCGGGAAGTCGCTGTTTCATAGTGCTTTCGATAACTCGTCTGCCTGCAAAGCCTATAAGTATCTTTGGCTCAGCAATAATAATATCGCCCAGAGAAGCAAAGCTTGCTGTAACGCCGCCTGTGGTGGGGTCGGTAAGAACAGTGATATAAAGTCCGCCGTTGTCGCTGTGGAGCTTTACAGCTCCCGATGTTTTAGCCATCTGCATAAGGGATACTATACCCTCCTGCATACGTGCGCCGCCTGACGCGGTAAACATAATTACAGGGAGGTTATTTTCCGTTGCATACTCAAAAGCACGGGCGATTTTCTCGCCTACAACGCTTCCCATAGAAGCCATCATATATCGTGAATCCATAATGCCTACAACAGCCTTTTCTCCCTTTACAAGAGCAGTACCTGTCACTATAGCGTCTTTAAGACCTGTAGCTTCACGAAGTTCTGCCTGTTTTTCGGGATAATCGGGGAAGCTTATGGGGTCGCAGCTTATCATTTCGCTGTCAAATTCCTCAAAGCTGTTTTTGTCGAAGGTGAGGGCGATACGCTCTCTTGCGGACAATCTGCCGTGGTAATTGCAGGCAGGGCATACCCTTAAAAGCTCCTCATAGCGTTCAAGGGGAACTGTACCCTGACATCTCGGACATTTGAATGCAGGGCCGCTTACTTCCTCCTCAGCGCCGTTGAAGCGGTGCTTTACAACCTTAAAAAAATCTTCAAACATCTGTATTCACCGCCTTATTTCCGTTTTTTCATATATCTTGTGAGGAAACCGTTGTCGTAGTTTCCACCCATAAATTCGGGCTGCTTTATTATTTCAAGCTGGAAGTCGATATTTGTATCAACGCCGTCTACGATAAATTCAGATAAAGCCCATCTCATTTTGCGTATAGCCTCATCACGGTCTGCACCGTGGACAATGAGCTTGCTTATCATTGAATCGTAGTAGGGGGTGATAGTATACCCCTGATAAACAGCGCTGTCAATACGTATGCCAGGGCCGCCTGGGACGTAGAGTGCGTTTATTGTGCCTGGGGACGGGCGGAAGTTCATCTCTGGATTCTCCGCGTTTATACGGCACTCAATAGCGTGTCCTGTAAGTTTTACATCTTCCTGTTTGATACGCAGTGGCATATCAGCGGCAACCTCAATCTGAGCCTTTACAAGGTCAAATCCAGTTACTTCTTCTGTTATAGGATGCTCAACCTGTATACGGGTATTCATTTCCATAAAATAGAAGTTGCGTTCCTCATCAACAAGGAATTCAATAGTACCTGCATTGTAGTAGCCGCACTCCTTGGCAGCTGTTACAGCAGCTTTACCCATTTTTTCGCGAAGCTCAGGGCTTACAACGGGGCTGGGACATTCTTCAAGTATCTTTTGGTTGCGGCGCTGCATAGAGCAGTCACGCTCGCCGAGGTAAATGGTATTGCCCTTTTTGTCCGCCATAATCTGTATTTCAACGTGGTGGGGATTTACAAGGAATTTCTCGATATATACCGTATCATCGCCGAAGAATGAGAGCGCCTCCTGCTGTGCGGCGATAATTTGTGCTTCAAGGTCATCAGGAGAATCAACGCGGCGGATTCCTCTGCCGCCACCGCCTGCGGAAGCCTTTACAAGGACAGGATAACCGCATTTTTCAGCAATTTTCTTAGCCTCGTCAATATCCTTTACAGCTCCCTTTGAACCAGGGATAACGGGAACGCCTGCTGCCGCCATAGTTTCCTTTGCGGCTGCCTTATCGCCCAGCATTTCAATTGATTTATATGAGGGGCCGATGAAAACGATTCCGTTTTTCTCGCATAATCTTGCAAATTCGGCATTTTCCGAGAGAAAGCCGAAGCCTGGGTGGATAGCCTCTGCACCTACATTTACAGCTGCCTGAATTACAGCGTTCATATTGAGGTAGCTGTCCTTTGTGGCAGGAGGGCCTATACATACTGCCTCATCGGCAATCTGTGCGTGGAGGGCGTTTCTGTCAGCAGTGGAATAAACAGCCACACAGCGCACTCCAAGCTCACGGCAGGCACGGATTATACGTACCGCAATTTCTCCGCGGTTAGCAATCAATATTTTTTTAAACATTTATTGTACTCCATTATTGTCGGGGATTATGCCCGAATCTGTTTATTTATCACCGTCTGCAACAACAAAGGTAATTTCACAGGAAACAGCCTTTTCGCCGTCAACAGAAGCAAGAGCCTTACCTGTGCCGATTGGTCCTCTCTGGCGGATAATCTCAACTTCAAGGTCGAGGACATCCCCAGGAACAACCTGTCTGCGGAACTTAGCCTTGTCGATACCGCCGAAAAGTCCGATTTTACCCTTGAATTCAGGCTTTGAAAGCATACATACAGCACCTGCCTGTGCAAGCATTTCAACCATAAGCACACCTGGAGTTACGGGGTAACCGGGGAAATGTCCCTTGAACCAGAAATCGTCCTCCTTGATGTACTTTCTTGCCTTTACCTTAACGCCCACTTCCATTTCAACGATTTCGTCAATGAGAAGAAAGGGATCACGGTGGGGGATAATTTCCATTATCTGTTCTTTATTCATTAAAATATCTGACATAGCAAAAACTTCCTTACTTGATTATCATAATAGGCTGGTCGAACTCAACAGCCTGACCATCAGAAACGAGTATACGCTCAACAACGCCGTCAAATTCGGACTGCACCTCGTTCATCAGCTTCATTGACTCGATAATCATGATGATATCGCCCTTTTTCACCTTATCCCCAACCTTTACGAAAGGCGGCTTATCGGGAGATGGTGCCTGATAGAAAGTGCCTACAATTGGGGATTTCACCACATTGCCATCGGGGAGAGCCTCAGCCTTGGGAGCTTCCGCTGTCTGTACGGGAGCAGCTGCAGGAGCAGCCACAGGCATTCCCATAGCCATTGCAGGTGCAGGGGGAGGACACTTCTTGCCCTTTATTGTTATATTGCAGTCGTCGTTGGAAATTGTGATTTCCGAAAGCTCGTTGTCCTTTACAATTTTTGCAAGCTTTTCAATAGTTTCAAGCTCAACTGTATCAAGAATTTTACACATAGGCTGTCTCCTTATTCTTTAACTTTTTTGAAGCAGAGAGTTCCGTTATGACCGCCGAATCCAAGGGAATTGGAGAGAGCAGCATTTACTTCCTGCTGAATATTTCCGTTTACACAGTAATCAAGGTCGCATTCCTCGTCGGGAACCTGATAACCTACAGTTGCATGGATAATTCCTTCGTCAATGGACTTTGCAACAACAATAGCTTCGATAGCACCTGCTGCACCAAGAAGATGACCTGTCATTGATTTTGTGGAATTTATCTTTACATTCTTTGCCTCATCACCGAAAGCAAGCTTTATAGCGGCTGTTTCGTATTTGTCGTTAAGTCCTGTAGATGTGCCGTGAGCGTTGATGTAGTCGATATCAGCGGGAGCAAGTCCAGCTTCCTGCATAGCAAGAGTCATACCCATACCTGCTGCCTCGCCTGTAGGCATAGGTGAAGTCATATGATATCCGTCGTCAGTAGCGCCATAGCCAGCGATTTCTGCGTAAATCTTAGCGCCTCTTGCCTTAGCGTGTTCGTACTCCTCAAGAACAATAACACCGCTTCCTTCGCTGAGAACAAAGCCGTGGCGCTCCTTGTCAAAGGGGATAGACGCTCTTTCAAGGTTATCAGCCTTTGTGAGGGCTTTCATATTTGCAAATCCTGCATATGTGAACTCAACGTTAGTACTTTCTGTACCGCCTGCAAGGCATACATCGAGGTAGCCGTCCTTGATTTTGCGGAAAGCCTCGCCGATAGCGTGAGTAGCAGTAGCACAAGCAGAGGAAATATCGAAGTTAGCACCTCTGAAACCTGTTTTCATAGCGATAGTACCCGAAGCCATATTGCTTATCATCATGGGGATATAGAAAGCGGAAACACGTCCTGCGCCTTTTTCCAGATATTTTGAATATTCGGAAAGGGTGAGGTCAATACCGCCGATACCTGAGCCAACAAGAACACCTGCTCTGTAGCAGTCGATATCGGAGAAGTCAGTACCTGCGTCTACCATAGCCTCGTGAGCGGCAACAACAGCGTATTTTGTAAATGTGTCCATACGCTTTGCCTCTTTTTTATCGAAGCAGCCCTTTACATCGTAGTATGCCGTTTCGTCGAAATCACGGACGATACCAGCGATTTTAACGCCTGTACGTTCTGTATCGAAAGCGTCAATGTAGGAGAAACCGATTTTATTTGCCTTGATGCCCTCCCAAAATTTCTCAACGCCTGTGCCAAGGGGAGTAACGGCACCCATACCTGTGATAACAACTCGTCTGCTCATAATATTTTATCATTTTCCTTTCTGTGTGCATTTTAATTCCTCTATTGTGTAGGGGCGGATATTATCCGCCTGAAATGTTTGGATAAAATCCAGGAATTCCAAGGAATTAATTCTGTATTTTTTATTCTGGATTACATTGAAAGACCGCCTGAGATTTCAATAACCTGTCCTGTTATGTAGGAAGAATCCTCAGAAACAAGGAATGAAACAGCAGATGCGATTTCCTCAGGCTCGCCGTATCTGCCGAGAGCAACAGCACCAAGCATCTTTGCTTTAAGCTCGTCGGGAAGTGCTGCTGTCATAGGAGTATTTATAAAGCCTGGAGCAACGGCATTACAAGTGATATTACGTGAGCCGAACTCCTTTGCTACCGTCTTTGTCATGCCGATAATAGCAGCCTTTGAAGCGGAATAGTTAACCTGTCCTGGGTTTCCGTAGAGACCTGCAACAGATGAAACATTTACGATTCTGCCGTGGCGCTGTTTCATCATAACAGCGCAGGTATGCTTTAACATATTGTACACGCTTTTCTGGTTAACAGCGATAACAGCGTCGTAATCCTCCTCTTTCATACGTGCAAGGAGAGTATCCTTTGTTATGCCTGCGTTGTTTACAAGTGCGTCAATAGTGCCGAATTCAGCCTTGACCTGCTTTACCATAGCCTCGCACTGGTCAAATTTTGAAACGTCAGCACCAATACACAGTGTTTTAACGCCGAAAGCTTCACACTCAGCTGCAACGGCAAGAGCCTTTTCCTTGCTGCTGTCGCTGGGATAGTAGTTTATAACGACATCAAAGCCGTCCTTTGCAAGTCTTTTTGCTATGCAAGCGCCGATTCCCTGGGAAGCGCCTGTTATAATTGCTGTAGCCATAATTTACCTCCATTTTTAGTGCTTTGCTTTGCAAAGCAAGCCGTTAGCTATTAGCCGTTAGCTTTTGTATGGGCTGCCTCTGGCAGTCCACATAAATAAGTTTTAATTTTCACAATCTTTTTCAAATACAAGGTCGTAGCTGGAATTCATAGAAGGTATCTGACCAACAAATTTCCAACCCTGTTCAGCCATATCTCTTATTATGTCTCTATGACCTTTTTTGCCATATTTTTCACTTGAACGATAATTCAACCCGAGAGTGTATGTCATTCTTATAAATTTATATTTTTTCATAATAATCCCTACCCTTATATCAATTTGACGGGGCGATGTGGGCATCGCCCCCTACAAATAATTACGCATTACGAATTAAGCATTACGCATTAACTTCTCCGCCTGTTCCATAATCTCCTTAACAATAGCGTCACAGGGCTTTACGTCGTTAATCATACCTGCAATAGCACCGCAGAGGAAAGAACCTTCCTCAAGATTACCGTCTTGAACTGCTTTACGGAGAGAACCGAGAGTAACTTCCTCGAACTGCTCAGGAGTGAGTGAACCGTCCTTTTCGCCGTTTGCAAGCATTTTGGCAAACTTTGTCTTTATATTACGGCAGGGATGTCCTGTGTATCTTCCTGTAACAACGCTGTCGGTGTCCTTAGCCTTTACAACAAGCTCCTTGAATGTGGGATGAATCTGACATTCCTCAGAAGCAAGGAAGCGTGTGCCAATCTGTACGCCCTCTGCGCCAAGCATAAAGGACGCCGCAACACCTCTGCCGTCAGCGATACCGCCTGCTGCAATTACGGGGATTTCGAGAGCGTCAACAACCTGAGGAACAAGGCACATAGTTGTATTCTCGCCGATATGTCCGCCTGATTCAGTACCCTCTGCAACAACAGCGTCAGCACCTGCGCGCTCCATACGCTTTGCAAGGGCAACTGATGGAATAACAGGAATAACCTTTATTCCTGCCTCTTTCCACGCAGGGATAAACTTACCAGGATTTCCTGCGCCTGTAGTTACAACTGCAACCTTTTCATCTATACAAAGCTGTGCGAGGTCCTCAGCATTGGGACTCATCAGCATAATATTTACGCCGAAGGGCTTATCTGTCTTTTCCTTGCAGAGGCGAATCTGCTCGCGGAGATAGTCAATAGGTGCGGAGCCGCCTGCAATAAGACCAACACCGCCTGCGTTGGATACAGCAGCGGCAAGGGTATGTTCCGCAATCCAGGCCATACCGCCCTGAATAAGGGGATATTGACAGCCTAATAATTCAGTAATTCTTGTTTTCATAATTAGTCCTCCTTTTTCAACATCAATATATATTGTGTGGTAAAAACATCTTTGTAGGGGTGGATATTATCCGCCGGATATTTAATATTCCAATATTACACTACCATAAGAAAGTCCTGCACCGAAGCCTACTAAAGCAAGCTTCTGACCTCTTTTCACAATGCCCTTTTCGATAGCCTCATCGAGGGCAAGGGGAATTGACGCGCTTGAAGTATTTCCGTGGTGGTCGAGGGTTACAATGAACTTATCCATTGAAGCTCCCAGATTTTTTGCGGCAGTTTCAATAATTCTCACATTTGCCTGATGAGGTACAAACCAGTCGATTTCCTCGCTTGTAATGCCGATTTTTTCAGCGGCAGCCTTGAATGCTGTGGGAAGCGCCTTTACAGCAAATTTATATACCTCTCTGCCGTCCTGATAAAGGCTGTGGATATCCTGCTTTTCAAATCCATCCTCAAAGTCTGATTCGGTTTTTACAATCGGAGCAGGGTGGCAGTTTCTTGCATAAAGCTTTCTTGCACCGCTTCCGTCAGAGTTGAGGAAAGAGGAATAAAGACTGTCACTTTTTTCAATTACAGCCGCTGCTGCACCGTCACCGAAAAGTATACAGGAGCCTCTGTCCTCGAAATCGCATATGCGAGAAATAGCCTCTGTTGAAATTACAATGGCATATTTCATATTATCATCTGTTTCAAGAAAGCGTCTTGCGGTATCAAGGGCAAATACAAATCCCGAGCAGGCTGCGTTGAGGTCGAAAGCAGCAGCGTTTTCAATGCCAAGCTCATACTGGAGCAGGCTTGCGATGCTTGGTGTTACAAAATCGCTTGTAACGGTGCTTACGATAACAAGACCGATATCCTTCGGTGAGATTCCTGCCTTTTCAATAGCCTTTTCAGCGGCTTTTTTGCCCATGTACCACACAGGCTCCCAGCCTGCCATATGACGCTGTGTAATTCCTGTACGTGTGCGTATCCATTCATCGTTTGTATCGAGAAATTTCGCAAAATCGTCATTTGTCATTATTTTTTCGGGAAGATAGCTTCCCATAGCCAATAATTTGATTCCCATTCCATTGCTCCTTTGGAAGTTATTATTTACTCAACACTTTAAAGGTGAAATTTTTGAGAAAAGTGTTGTAATATTTTCAAATTTATGTTATAGTAATAGTATACACTCATTATGTGTATATCGGTTGTGCGTTTGCAGTATACATATACATCTATTGTAAATCATTTCCGAGTTTTTTGCAAGAATTTTTTCCCCTTTTACAGGGAAGAAAATGAAAATTCGTCATTTTAGACAGGATTTATTAGAATAATTCGGCAAAATCGTCGATTTGTTTGTCGATTTACACAGAAAGGAACAATAAAAATTATGACTATTTCACTGTTTGTAGGACAAGGATCACAGGCTCAGGGTATGGGAAAAGATATATTCGACGCTTTCCCGAAAGTGACGGAATTATATGATACAGCGTCAGATATCCTTGGAAAGGATATGAAACAGCTTTGTTTTGAAGCGCCAATTGAGGAGCTTTCAAAGACAATCAACGCACAGCCCGCAATTATGCTCACATCTCTTGTATGTCTTAATGCGGCAATTGAAAAAGGTTACAGCTTTGACGGCGTAGCAGGCCACTCTCTTGGAGAATATGCAGCACTTGTAAGCTCGGGTATGGTATCTGCTGAGGACGGCTTTAGGCTTATAAAAGCCCGTGCAGAGGCTATGGAGATAGCTACAGCAGAGCATAAGGGCGCTATGGCGGCTGTTATGAAGCTTGCTCCAGAAAAAATCGAGGAAGTATGCGCCAATGCTTCAAATTACGTAACAGCTGTAAATTATAATTCCCCACAGCAGACAGTTATTGCAGGAACTCCCGAGGGTATCGCTGAGGTAAGCGAAGTATTTGCGGAGTTAAAGGCAAGAGTTGTACCTCTTAACGTTGCAGGTGCATTCCATTCAAAGCTGATGCAGTCTGCTGCTGATAAATTCTATGAAACAGCAAAGACAATCACATTCAATACTCCGCAGGTTAAGTATTATTCCAACGTAACAGGCGGAGAGTTGAAAGATTTCAGCGATATGCCGTCACTTCTTGCAAAGCATATTGTATCTCCTGTCCGCTTTACAGCAGAGCTTGCAGCTATGGAAACAGCAGGTGCAGATACATTTGTGGAATTCGGCCCTGGAAAAACTCTTACAGGACTTGTTAAAAAGACACTCAAAGGTGTAAATGCTCTTAATATAGAAAACCTTGCAGGGCTTGAAGGAGCTGAAATCTATGGATAAATACGGACTTATAGGTCATCCTCTCGGACATTCGATGTCACCGCTTATACATAAAAAGCTTTTTGCTTTAAGCGGAATTGAGGATTACAGCTACGAGCTTATTGATATTGCTCCCGAAAATTTAGCGAATAGTGAAGATATGCTCCGTGAGCTGAAAGGCTTCAATATAACAATTCCCCATAAAACGGAAATTATTCCAATGACTGACAGACTTGGAGAAAGCGCAGAGCGATACAACTCCGTCAACTGTATATCCAATGACAACGGCGTTATGACGGGATATAACACAGACTGTGACGGTTTCCTCCGTTCAGCGGAGCTTCTTCCCCTTGGTGGAAAGGTACTCCTCATCGGCTGCGGTGGAGTTGGCAGAATGATAGCTATTGAAGCGGCTTTACACGGTGCAGAGCTAACAATTGCAGTTCTTCCCGACGCTGTAAAAAATGCTCAGCTTGTTATGGCAGAGATATTATCAAAATGCGGCAATGCATCTGTGAAAATATGCCATGTAAGCGAAATTGAGGGCAGCTTTGACCTCCTTGTAAACGCAACTCCCGTGGGTATGTACCCGAAAATAGACGCTTGCCCTGTGTCCGACGAAGTAATTGAAAATTGTCTCAGCTTTTTTGATGTTATATATAACCCCATTGAAACTCTCCTTATGAAAAAGGCAAGAGCCCTTGGACGTACAGCGGTAGGCGGAGCGGCAATGCTCGTATATCAGGCTGTAAAGGCTCACGAGTTATGGTACGGCGGAGAATTTTCCTCAGAGGATATATCCGCAATCATAAAGGCTGTTGAAGATGAAGTCGAAAAGATGAACGGGTGAAATGATATGACTGTATTTTTATGCGGATTTATGGGCTGCGGCAAAACAACTGTTGGAAAGCTTGCCGCGAAAAAGCTTGGCTACGGCTTCTGCGATTCCGATGAGCTTATAGTTGAGAGAGAGGGTATGAGTATACCCGAAATATTCGCACAAAAGGGAGAAACCTATTTTCGTCAGGTTGAGGCGGAGGTTATAAAATCCCTCTGTGGAAAAAAAGCTGTTGTAGCCTGCGGTGGTGGAGCAATGCTCAATCCCGATTCTGCGGCGGCTGCGGCAAAGTCGGGAGCTGTTATATTCCTTGACCTTGACTTTGAAGCCTGCTATAAGCGTATAAGCGGCGATGAAAACCGCCCCATTGTTGTGAATTCCACCAAAGAGGAGCTTGAAGAACGCTTCAACTCCCGTTATGATGTGTATAAGAAACATTCCACAATACAGATAGACGGCAGCGGCAGTCCTATGAGTACAGCGGAGCTTATTGCCGATGCTGTTAAGATGCTGAAGTGATATAAACGGAGGTTTTATATGCTTATATATAATGCTGAAATAGTAACTATGGACGAAAGGGGTACCATAAAAAAGGGCTGGCTTGAAACAGACGGCGGAAATATCGGCGCTGTAGGCGAGGGCGACCCTGAAAACATCCCCGAAGACAGTCTTGACGCACAGGGAGGATTGCTTCTCCCGGGCTTTATTGACGCTCATACCCACCTTGGCATAATCGAGGACGGAATTGACTTTGAGGGGGATGACTGCAACGAATCCTCCGAAGCTTTTACCCCTCAGATGAGAGCAATTGACGGTATAAATCCCTTTGACCGCTGCTTTGAGGAGGCAAGAATGAGAGGCATAACTACCGTTGCCTCCTGTCCTGGAAGCGCCAATGCCTGCGGCGGTGAGATAGGCGTTATAAAGACGGCAGGCAGACGTATTGACGATATGCTTATCAAGACCTGCGGTATGAAATTTGCTCTTGGCGAAAATCCTAAGAGAGTGTATAACGAAAAAGGCGAAACGCCGCTTACACGTATGGCAACGGCGGCTATTATCCGTGAGGGATTGTATAAATCCCGCAGATACGCCCACGATATGGATATATACTATTCTGATAATGAGAATTATGAGCCGCCTGAGTACGATATAAAATGTGAGGCGCTTATGCCCCTCCTTGACCGCAAGCAGAAAGCTTTTTTCCATTGCCACCGTGCCGATGATATATGCACGGCTATGCGTATAGCAAAGGAATTTTCCCTTGAACTTGTAATTATCCACGGCACAGAGGGATATAAAATCGCTGATATCTTAGGTGAGGAAGAAATCCCCGTTATATGCGGACCGCTGATATGCGACCGATGTAAGCCCGAAATGAGGGGGCTGGATCTGAAAAATGCGGCTGTGCTTGCTGAAAATAACGTAAAGCTTGCAATCTGCACCGACCACACTGTTATACCGATACAGTACTTGCCTATATCCGCACAGGCAGCTGTAAAGGGCGGACTTGATATGGAAAAGGCACTCCGCAGTCTTACCATAGACGCGGCGGAAATTCTCGGCGTTGACGATGTAACAGGAAGCCTTACCATAGGTAAGGACGCTGATATTCAGCTTTACCGCAAAGGAGAATCACCTCTTGACCTTATGTCAGAGCCTGTCCTTGTTATGATTGACGGTGAAATCATCAGAAGTGAGGGCATATAATGAAGCTTCTGACTACGATAATAAGCGGAATTATAGCTGTTTCTCCTGTTGCGGCAGGAAGCGGCGCAACTCCGTCCGATAACAGAATAGCCTACACCTACGAGGTAAACGAGGACGGGAAAACAGCAACCCTTACAAGTGCTTTACTGCCTGTGGGATTGAAATCTGTGGCAGTTCCCGAGACTATTGCAGATTATCCTATTACTGCTATAGGCGCAAGGGCATATGCAGGCAACTTCAACCTTGAAAAGGTAACTATCCGCGACAATGTGAAAAGTATCGGTGAAAAGGCATTTATGAGCTGTTATGAGCTGAAAGAGGTAGTATTGAATGAGGGTATAACAGAAATTCCCGATGACTGCTTTTTTTCCTGCCCGAAGCTTAAAAAGGTAACGCTTCCCGAAAGTCTGAAAACTATCGGAGATGAAGCATTTTACGGCTGTGTTATCCTTGAAACGGAAATTCCTTCGGGAGTGACTGATATAGGAGAAAACGCCATTGGTATGGAGGCTTCCTCCCACGAAAGCGGAAGTACAGCCATTGCAGATTTTATCATATGGGGCAAGACAGGTACTGCCGCTGAAAAATATGCTGAGGAAAACGGCATAGAATTCCTTGACCCTGACAAGGTAATCCGCGGCGATGTAAACGACGATGACGCTATTGACTCTGCTGATGCTTCGGAAGTTCTCTCCGAATATTCTCGTGTATCAACAGGTGAAGAAGTATCATTTACGATGAAACAGCGTATTTTCGGCGATGTTAACAAGGATGATACAGTTGATTCCTCCGATGCATCGCTTATTCTTGAAATATATGCAAAAAATTCTACGGGTGGATAATTTTTATATTGCCTAAATTCGACAAATCAAAGTGTTGATTCCACATATTTTTTCTATTAGAAGAATTTTAAGTATCTATTGACATAATGACAAAAAAATGTTATTATTAAAGTTAATAAACTCGGTTTAAATTCGAAGCCGAAAGGCTTTGGAAAATTGTAAAAGGAGGATTTATTATGCTGACTGATATCAACAGCAAATTTCAGAAAGAGGGGCTTACATTTGACGATGTACTGCTGATTCCGGGTGAATCGGAAGTTACCCCGAATATGATTGACCTTGGAACAAGACTTGCAGGAAACATCAGACTCAATACACCAATTATGACTGCCGCTATGGATACAGTTACCGATTCACGTATGGCTATTGCTATTGCACGTGAGGGCGGTATTGGTATTATCCACAAGAATATGTCTATTGAACAGCAGGCAGACGAGGTTGACAAGGTAAAGCGTTCCGAAAACGGCGTTATTGTAAATCCTTTCTCACTCACAGAGGACAGACTTGTTGCAGACGCTGATGAGCTTATGGGCAAGTACAAGATTTCAGGCGTTCCGATTGTTGACGATAAGAATAAGCTTGTTGGTATCATTACCAACAGAGATATGAGATTCCTCACAGATTTCTCAGCTAAGATTTCCGAGGTTATGACTAAGGACAACCTCATTACAGCTCCCGTTGGCACAACTATGGAGCAGGCACAGGAAATCCTCCGCAAGCACAAGATTGAAAAGCTCCCGATTGTAGACGAAAACGGCTGCCTTAAGGGACTTATCACTATAAAGGATATTGAAAAGTCTGTACAGTACCCCAACTCTGCAAGAGACAGCAGAGGCAGACTTCTCTGCGGTGCAGGTATTGGCGTTACAGCAAACGTACTTGAAAGAGCAAAGGCTCTTATTGACGCACAGGTTGACGTACTTGTACTTGACTCCTCACACGGTCACAGTGCAAACGTTGTAAAGTGTCTTAAGATGCTTAAGGAAACATATCCCGACATTCCTGTAATTGCAGGAAATATCGCTACAGCAGAGGCTGCTGAGGCTCTTATTGCAGCAGGTGCTGACTGCCTTAAGGTAGGTATCGGCCCTGGCTCTATCTGTACAACAAGAGTAGTTGCAGGCTGTGGCGTTCCCCAGATTACAGCAGTATATGACGTTGCTTGCGTAGCTCAGAAGTATGATATTCCCGTTATCGCTGACGGTGGTATCAAGTACTCAGGCGATATCGTAAAGGCTCTTGCAGCAGGTGCAAGCGTAGTTATGCTTGGCTCACTTCTTGCGGGCTGTGCTGAGGCTCCCGGTGAAACTGAGATTTACCAGGGCCGTCAGTTTAAGGTATACAGAGGAATGGGAAGCCTTGGCGCTATGGCTAACGGCTCAACAGACAGATATTTCCAGGAGGGCGCAAAGAAGCTTGTTCCCGAGGGCGTTGAAGGACGAGTTCCTTACAAGGGAGTTCTTGCTGAAACTGTATTCCAGCTCGTTGGCGGTATTCGTTCTGGTATGGGACTTTGCGGCTGTAAGGATATTCCTACACTTCACGAAAAGGCTAAGTTCGTAAGAATCACAGGTGCAGGACTTAAGGAGAGCCATCCCCACGATATTTATATCACAAAGGAAGCTCCTAACTATTCAGCTGGTATATAATCGGCTAATTAATATGATTTTAAACGGCGTATCTTCGGGTACGCCGTTTTTACGCATTACGCATTGTCAATAAACCTTGACATCCCCCCCATAAAATGATATAATTGATAGGAAATCAAAACCACGGGAAACCGTAAAAATAAGGAGAATAATTATGAGTGGAAATGTAAAAAGCTACGAGTCACCATTTTGCACAAGATATGCCAGCGAGGAAATGCAGTATGTTTTCTCAGCTGATAAGAAATTTACTACATGGAGAAAGCTGTGGGTAGCCCTTGCGAGAGCCGAAATGAAGCTTGGATTGCCCGTAACAGAAGCACAGGTAAAGCAGCTGGAGGAGCATATCAACGATGTGGATTATGAAGCAGCGGCAGAGCGAGAGAAGATTACCCGTCACGATGTAATGGCTCACGTTTTCACATACGGACAGGCTTGCCCCGATGCCGCAGGCATTATTCACCTTGGCGCAACTTCCTGCTATGTAGGCGATAACACAGATGTTATCATAATGCGTGATGCCCTTGCGATTGTCCGCAGAAAGCTTATAAATGTAATGAACAACCTTGCAAAATTTGCAGAGGAATATAAGGATATGCCCTGTCTTGGATACACACATCTCCAGCCTGCACAGCTTACAACAGTGGGCAAGAGAGCAACTCTCTGGCTCAATGAGCTGCTTATGGATTTCAACGATTTGGAATACAGAATATCAACATTAAGCCTTCTTGGCTCAAAGGGTACAACAGGTACACAGGCTTCATTCGTGGAGCTTTTTGAGGGCGATACAGACAAGGTAAAAGAGCTTGAAAGAATGATTGCAGAGGAAATGGGCTTTGACAAAGTTGTTCCCGTTTCAGGTCAGACATATTCAAGAAAGGCTGACTCGCAGGTTCTTGCAGTTCTCAGCGGAATTGCACAGACAGCGAGCAAATTCTCCTATGATATGCGACTTCTCCAGAGCTTCAAGGAAATGGAAGAACCACGCGGAAAGAAGCAGATAGGCTCATCCGCTATGGCTTACAAGCGCAATCCTATGAGATGTGAGAGAATTACAGCCCTTGCGCGTTATGTAATGATTGACAGCCTTAACCCTGCATTTACAGCAGGTACACAGTGGTTTGAGAGAACTCTCGACGACTCCGCAAACAAGCGTATTTCCGTTGCCGAGGCATTTCTTGGAATTGACGCTATACTCAACATTATGATGAATGTAACAGACGGACTTGTGGTATATCCCGAGATTATCCGCCGCCGTGTAATGGCGGAGCTTCCCTTTATGGCAAGTGAAAACGTAATGATGAACGCAGTTAAGAAGGGCGGAAATCGTCAGGAGCTTCACGACAGAATTATGGATTATTCAATGATAGCAGGTGAGCAGGTTAAGGTTTACGGTAAGGATAACAACCTCTGCGAGCTTATCCTTGCTGACCCTATGTTTATGGTTACAAAGGAGGAGCTTGACGCTGTATTGAAGCCTGAAAACTACACAGGCAGAAGCGCACAGCAGGTTGACGAGTTCCTTGCGGAGTTCATCAATCCTGTCCTTGAAGCAAATAAGGATATACTTGGCGAAAACTTTGAGATGAAGAATTAACTGTATAGTCGGATATAATCCGCCCAGAGATTGTCAAAAAATCTGAATTTCGTTCCGAAGTTGTGGGCGACCAATGGTCGCCCCTACACAAAACAATGTGGAATAGCCTATTGTAGGGGCGAGCATTGCTCGCCTTTAATATAATACGCCTTTTTCTACAGTCTGTGAGCGGATATAATCCGCCCTGCAATATTAATGCATAAAATTTTGGCGAATTTACACAAACAGCACGATGCGTTTATGTGTAAAACGCAGAATTTTGAAAAAACTTTCGAAAAAAAGTGACTTTTTGGCACTCTCATGCGTTATATATATGAAAGCGAAAAAGACATAGATTATCAAAGGGGGATTATATGAGAATTCTGACAATTCACGGATATCTTGGAAGTGCGGAAAATGCTGCATATGAGGCTTTGCACGCTCTTGGAGTTGATGCTGTATCGCCGCAGCTTGACTACGACAGCGATACCCCCGAAAATATACTTGAATATCTGCGGAGAGTTCTTGACGAGAACCCTTGCGATATGATAGTGGGGACAAGCTTAGGCGGATTTTTCGCCCTTGCCCTTGCAATTGAAAGAGATATGCCTGCAATGACTGCAAATCCCTGTCTTATGCCCTTTTTGCACTTGCCAAGACTTGGCTATAAGGGCGATATAGGCGGATTTATGCGGATATTCCCTATATTCTCCGGAATTGACAAAAACAGGGTATATGCCGTAATCGGCGGCAAGGATGAGATAATCGACGCCCACGACTTTACGATGAATATCATAAGCAGATACGACATAGTCCCCGAGGGACTTCATTCGGGACGTACACTCAATTTAGAGTATTATTTCAGAAAAGAACTTGAAAGAGGCGGTTATATATGAAAAAAGAATATCTTGAAGCAGGAAAAATCGTCACAACTCACGGCATACGTGGGGAAGTGAAAATTATGCCCTATACAGACAGCCCCGAGCTGCTCTGCGAGTTCGACCGCCTGTTTATCGGCAAGGACAAGTCAGAGCTGTACATTGAAAGGGCGAGAACAGCAAAAAATATGGTTATTGCCAAAATCGAGGGTGTTGATACTGTTGAAGCGGCTGAAAAATACCGCAATAAAATCCTGTTTATGCACCGCGACGACCTTGAACTGGATGAAGATACCTACTTCATACAGGATTTGATTGATATGGAGGTACAGGACGCTGACAGCGGCTTTGTATACGGAAAAATCACCGATGTTTTGCAGAATGGCGCTAATGATGTGTACGTTATAAAGGGCGACAGGGAATATCTTGTGCCTGCAATTCCTGATGTGATTATATCTACGGATATCGACGGCAATATAATGCAAATTCGTCCTCTTGATGGACTCTTTGATTAAGGTGGATTTATGAAAATAGAAATAGCAACTCTTTTCCCCGAAATGTGTGAAGCCGTACTTGGCGAAAGCATAGTGGGCAGAGCGAGAAAGGCTGGAAAAATAGAGGTTTCCTGCCGACAGATACGCGAGTATACACAGGATAAACACCGCCGTGTTGACGATACTCCCTACGGCGGCGGTATGGGTATGGTTATGCAGTGTGAGCCTATTTACAACTGCTACAAGGCTGTATGCGACGACCTCGGCACAAGGCCCCATACTATATATATGTCCCCGAAAGGCAAGGTTCTGACGGAGCAGAGAGCTGTGGAATTGTCAAAAATGGACAATATTCTTATTATCTGCGGTCACTACGAGGGTGTTGACCAGCGTGTACTTGATAAAATAGTAGACGAAGAAATATCAATCGGCGATTATGTCCTCACAGGCGGCGAATTGCCTGCCCTTGTGCTGACTGACGCAGTGGCGCGCCTTTGCCCTGGCGTTCTTTCCGATGACGTATGCTTCACCGATGAGAGTATATACAGCGGATTGCTGGAATATCCCCAGTATACCCGTCCCGAAATATGGGAGGATATGGCAGTTCCGCCTGTTCTGCTGACAGGGCATCACAAAAATATTGAAAAATGGCGGCACGAGCAGAGTCTTGAGCTGACAAAGGAACGTCGCCCTGACTTATATGAGAAATATATTTCTGAAAATTCTGACAAAAAATCACGATAATAGATAAAATATACAAACAGTCGCATAATGGCGTGCGTGAATATGCTTGTCTAAATTCACTATAAACTGTTAGTATATATTGAATAGGCTTATCCTGATAGAAAATAACAACATATACTAACATTGAAAACTGTACAGGTTACACAATATTCTATTCATATATCGTTCATATTCCCCATAGTGAATATGAACAAGGCAAAGTTGAAAAACTATCTCTCCTTGCATTTAAATGTAGAAAATATGGCGAAACATCATTTTTAATACAAAAAGCCGTTGACTATGAAAAAAAATGATTGTATAATATAATCAGCAAAGGAAATATATTTGCAGTGATGTATCACAAAGATATATCAATATGAGAATAGGAGAGTTGAATATGTTTGTAAGAGAAGTATTGGTCAAGAATCAGGTAGGCCTTCACGCAAGACCAGCAACATTTTTCATCCAGAAAGCAAATGAGTTCAAGTCATCAATCTGGATTGAAAAGGAAGAGCGCAGAGTAAACGCTAAGAGCTTACTCGGTATCCTTTCACTCGGTATCGTAGGCGGCACAAACGTAAAGATTATTGCTGACGGTGCAGATGAAAGAGCAGCTGTAGACGCTCTCATTGACCTCGTAGACAGCGGTTTCAGCGAGGAAAACAGATAATAGATATATTTTTCAGCTGAAAAGGGCGTTACGGATGTAACGCCCATTATTGTTATAAGGGCTATTGCTGCCCCTGCATTTCGTTATACATATTTTCAGCAAATATACCATAGCCTCGGGTAGGGTCAGCCACAAATACGTGAGTTACTGCGCCGATAAGGCGGTCATTCTGAATTATTGGGCTGCCGCTCATACCCTGTACAATACCGCCTGTTGCGGCAATAAGCTCCTCGTCAGTTATGCGTATCACCATATTTTTCGAAGGCTCACTGCTGGTGTAATCGACTTCTTCAATGGAAATGGAGTACATTTTTGGCTCTGTTCCATCAACGGTGGAGAGTATATAGGCTTCTCCTTCCGTGATATCCTGACGGTAGCCCATTTTAAATTCCTGTGGGCTGCCCAGACGGTCGCATGCTGTTCTGCTGAAACTGCCGAATATACCGCAGTCGTTGTTATCCGAAAGGCAGCCATATGAGGGAAGTCCCGTGAATTGTCCGTGCAGAGCGCCCGGAGAGCCTGCCTTGCCCTTGGATATATTGGTGATTTTTACAGGCACAGCCTCGCCGCTGTGAAGCGGTACAAGCTCCCCTGTATCGGAGTCGCATACGGGGTGTCCGAGGCCTGAAAAGGCGCCTGTAGCCTTATCGGCAAAGGTAATTGTGCCGATGCCTGCAACGCTGTCACGTACCCACATACCACTGCGCCATATCTTGTCCTTTTCGGAAAAAACAGGGGATAACTCAGCTGTCATAGTTTCTCCGCCCCGTGTTATATCGAGGGTTACGGTATCGCCGCCGCTTTCGGCGATAATACGGCTCAGCTCCTTATTTGAGGAAAGGGGAATACTATCGGCTCTGGTGATAATATCGCCCTTTTCAATGCCAGCATCGACGGCAGGGCAGCATTTGCCGTCAACTTCGCTCATATCAGTCACCATAACTCCTTCCATAAGGAGCTTTATGCCAAAGGGATAACCGCCTGCAATGAGGGTTGGAGCTTCCTTTTTGCTTACTGTAACGGATTTTACAGGGATTTGCCCCATAATTGAAACAGCCGCCTTGTTATCTGCTGTATATTCGGTACGCAGATTCGGATAAGCGGCAAATTTTACAATTCCCGATTCAGTTGTTATACTTTCAGGCAGATTTGATGAAAAATAGCCTGCTGTTGAGTATAAACCGAGTAAAGCCGCAGATAATACAGCTGCGGAGACTTTTGTAAATATATTTTTAGCCAGTTTTTTCAACTCCTTTCAGCCGATTTTTTTATGATGAGTTATATCGGCTGAATTTATTATGTATAAAAAAGCTTAATGTATTAGTGAAAAATAATCTCAAAACAAAAAAAGGTGTAAAATATGGAAAAAAAGAAGAAAAAAACGCTGTATATGGGCTATATGATAATTATGGTCATTCTCACCGCTGTTTATTCACTTATTATGGTGTGTATGGCAGGTGCAGGACTGATATACAATGGTGAAAGCTACGGCAGAGAGCTTGTAAACGTGGGAATATGGCTTATAGTATCGGGTATACTTATGACAACGGGAGCAGCTGTGAGCTTCATTAAAAAGCGTATTTTCAGCATTATATCGGCGGTTTTGACTATTGCAGGGCTGGGGATATGCCTTGTGATGATATACATACTCTGCACACACGCAGACAGTGCAGGCTGGGCGGATAATTACACTATGGAGCCTGTCAGCCGAATGTACAGGGAGCGATTATTGCCTGTTATAGCGCCTGCTGTAATGACGCTGGGAGTTGATTTTTTTAGGGTGTGTTGACACTAAATTAAAATAATCCGTATGAAAATTAAGAACCGAGCCTTTTGGAGTAATGAGGCTCGGTTCTTTTAAGGAGGTGGAGTATATAAAAAAAGTTGAAGATATCTGATTTATATAAAATTCTGTCTGGCTTCGGGAATTACCCCGAAGCCGCTTTTTTGTCATACACGGCTGTCGGATAAAATGTCATAGATTATGTCATACAAAGATGTCAGACCAGTTGTCAAAATTCCGTCATACGGAGATGTCAAGTAAGTTGTCATAATAAAATGTCAGATAATACGTCACACTAAGCTGTCACAATAAAATGTCGTACAGGATGTAGTACAAGGCTGTCTATATAGAACTAACCTGTTATCAGGACTGTTCGCTTATGAGAATAGATACGCGGTTCTGGATGATTTCCGCTGTCTGCTCGGCTGTCTTGTCGCCTGCAAAGTATGCCTCTACTTCCTCAAAAATTATATTGTTAACATCATCGTTGTAATAGAAGGGTGTGGGCTTCGCATTGGAAATATATTCCACAAGGAAATCTCTCTCTGCCTGTGTGAGAGGATTGATTTTAATTTCCTTTCCGCCCATATAGTGCATATCATCGTATTCGTGCTTTTTGCCGTTTTCGTCAGTATAATACGGCCTTTCCATAGATTCGTCAAGCTTTTTCTCAAATGCGGATTTGAGTACAGGGAAGTCATAAAGAGTCTCAGAGTTCTGATTTTCCTCGCTGAATATTTCCTTGATGAAATCCCAGCAAACGTCCTTATAATCGGAATTTTCCATAATAGCATAAGAAGTTGAGGTGTAAATCATTGCACCTGTACCGTTAACGGAGGGATTTCCTACAAGGGTTACATCTTCACCGAATTCGCCCTGTACAGCGCGGGCATAATCTCTTGGATTGCTCAGATAAATATCGGAAAGGAGTGCCTTGTCGTTGCGGAGAGCAACCTCAGATTCCTCCCAGAAAGCGTTCATTTCTTCATCTGTTGCGTTCTCCCAGTCAATTTCATCCCCTTCACCTGAATTGGGGTATTCGTTGCAGAATTCGAGGATTTTGATAAAATCGGGACTGTCGAAATTGCAGGTAGCATTGTTGTAGTCGACGAAATCGCCGCTGGAGAAAATGAGACGAGAGAAAATCTCAATGTTAGTATTTCCGCTTTTAAACGGCTTCATTCCTTCAGGGAGATTTTTGCAGGTTTCTAAAAACTCATCAATTGTCCAGTTCTGCTTGTCAAAATATTTGCTCTTGCATCCGAGGGTGCTGATATAGAAGGAGGGAGCGAGAGTAGTAAGCTTTCCTTCGTTTTCACATACAGAGAGGATAGTAGGAACGAGATCGTCCTTTGTAAGTTCACTATCCTTTTCAAGGAATTCGTAGAGGTCAACAAGTGCGCCCTTTCTTGAAAGGTTGCTGAAAATAGATGAGTTGCTTGACATACAGATGATATCAACATCTTTTCCTGCTGCAATATCCTGTTTCAGCTGCTTATCAGGGGAGTTTGTCATCTTCTGTGATTCTTCGTCCCACTCATTATATTGGTTGTAATCCTCAACCTTTATACGATATTCGCCGTTTGTCTTGTTGAATTCCTTTACTCTTTCAATAACGTTCTGATCGCTGTACTCCATAACCATATTGATAATCTGTACATTTTCAATTTCAGAAGCGTCACGCTTTGTAATGCGGTATACCTTTGTTTCTCCGTTTGTCCAGTTATTCTCTGTTATAAGGAAATTACCGCCGTCAACGGGAATAAGTCCATTGATATAGTCGCCTGTAAGGTCGGAGTCAACCCAGTTGATAAGCTCAACAAGAGAGCCGTCGTCCTTTAATCCGTAAAGGGAAGTGGAGCCTGAAAGGAATACACGATACTCTCCTGAACCTTTTATAATACTGTTGAAATAAGATGTACCTTCAAGGGTGACAGAATCGGGTGAAAGCTCCATTGTATCGGCATTCAGCGTTCTTAACACATTGTCATCTCCGTCGTAGGCCATATAGACAAAGTTGTTGTCTCTGTCAGTGCCGTAGGGGTAGAAGTATTCATCTTCGCCGAGATTAAGAGGCTCAGATACGTTGCCATCAGCGTCAACAGAAGTATATAGCGTTTTTTCAGTATTGCTGATAGATAAGCCTACGTTGTCATTGCCAAGTGCAAAGCATTCGTTGAGGTAAACCTGACCGCCGTTGAATTCCTCATCGCCGTACTTTTCAAGGCCCTTTATTTCGTTTTCTGAAATAACGTTGCCTGTTTCGTCAAGGGCATAAATATGGTGATGTGTTGTTGCAGCCGCATCCATTGCCTCGAAATCGAAGTTTTCATAGTCAAAGTCGGGGTCGCTGAAATCGGGCATTTCAAAATCGCCGTAGTCTGTAATAGTAACAACAGCAAAGATTTTACCGCTGTTTGTTACAACATAATTCATATTGGGCTGATAGGAATCAGAGGCTTCAATTCCCAGGTCGATTTCTTGGAAATCAATAAAATCATAGTCGGTAATAAATGACTTGGGTGTATACTGTTCATCTATAACAGAATAGCCTGAAATGAGAATTTTTCCCGTATCTCCGATAGGTGAAAGGTTGTGTATCTCACTGATTGGAAGCTCTGCCTCTATTTCGATAGCCTTGTAGGATTTCTCCATCATTTCCTGTATCTGTGAGGACTGCTGTTCAGCCTTACTTTCATTAATTTCTTTTGACTCGAAGCAGGATACAGTTGAAAGCATACAAGTCATAGCCATAATGCCTGCTAAGAATTTCTTTAATTTGTTCATTTTAAATTTCTCCTTTTTAATTGTTTTGCGTGTCATTTCTTATTTTTGCGTTGTTCTTTTTTCTGTTCCCTTAATATACTCCGGTTATAGAGTACTTTTGTTACACTGTCTCCTAATTTTGTTGTAATTTTTTGTCTCAGTCTGCCTCCTGCACGCCAGCCAAGGGCGATAAGAAGCAATAATGTCAGAATTGGAATGATATATGTCAGCCTGCGGAAATAGTAAATTCCCGAAAGTCTGAATTCTGTTATACGTGAAGCGTTTTCCCAATATGGGTAGACTATGGGCTTGTCGGCTATTGCGTAATCCGACAGATTTTTATATTTTTTTGCCAGCTTCGTGGGATTAAAACGCTCCGTGTTGTTTACAATTGAAACTGTTGTGTTGTGGCTTCCGCCGAAATACTCATCAAGGGCATTATAGGCGAAATTTTCAACGGGATTTGGTACAATGCATTCATAACAGGAGATTTTATTGAGGTAATCGCTGCCTTCCTCAGTAATTCCGCCGTTTATGAGTTTAAGTCCCTCGTAGGAGATGTATGCTCTTGAAATATCTCCTGCTGTCTTTTTCTCCTGCTTGGTTGAGGGAGTATCAATTACTCCCGATATATAGAACTTAACGCCGTTGAGGTATATGTTCATTCCTGCAATATCCTCGGAGCCGTAAAGCTCCCAGGCAAGAACTCTGTCAATAACTGCGCCGTCCTGCATTAAATCGCTTTCGGAGAAGTAGGAGCCGTCAAGGAGCTTGAAATCGCGGAACAGGAAGAAATCTCCTCCAACCGCTGTAATCATAGCCTCTGAACGGGCTGTTCTGTCGCAGCGGACGGACATCTGCCCTGCGGTTACGCTGTATGCCTCAGGGATGAGTTTCTGCCCTTCCTCTGCGGTAACGCCTGCGTTTTTCAGCTTTTCAGTAAGGGTCTGCTTTATGTAGGGGACGGAATATGTGCTGAATTCCGCGTCCTCGGTGAAAAAGCAGCTGAGCTGTGCGGAGCCTCCCTCGGAATCCCACCGCTGAGCCGCATAATTCGTCCCCTGGGATTTTGCAAGGGAGCTGCCAACTGCTGTGAGAATAAGTCCTGTGCCGATTGAAAGTACATTGGCGGCGGCAATTAAAACCTTTTTGATTTTCATCAGCCCACCGCCTTATTCGTCTTTCATACGGACCTGGTCTCCGGGAGAAACGGGCTTGCTGGCGGCGATAATAACGTAGTCGCCATAGTTGATGCTTCCGCTTACTGCGCTTGAAATCTCATCGGAGCATACAACTTCAACGGGTACGCGCTGTGCATAGTAGCGGTTGCCTAAAGGTGAACTCTTGGACTGTACAGTAAGGACGAATGAACCCTTGCTGTCGGTATATACAGCGCTTTTTGGCACAATTGTGTCATAGTTTCCGCTGCCTAAGGGAATGGAGAGGTCAAGGTTTGTGTTGGACTCTACATCGCCTGTTATGGAGAATACAAGTATACGATTCTTGGAGTTGGGAGTTGTGTCGTTCTTGATGTTGGTGAGAACAGCCTGAACGTTGCCGCTCCAGTTGTTAAGTACCTCAGCCTCAACGCCCTTTTTGATTTTTCTTGTCTTTTCGCCGTCTACTGTGATTTCAAGGGTATAACCCTCAGAGGAAATATCAATTGTGATTATTTCCATATCGGGATATGTTTCATCCCCTGCCTTTGCGTTTACAGCGCTTACAATACCGCCGTATTTTGCGGTGATTTCGGTTGTTTCGTTTTCCTTTTTGAGCTTTTCAACCTTTTCCTTTGCCTTGTCGATATCCTTTTTCATAGAGGCAAGGTTGAGGTTTTCAAGCTTATCCTGGTTTGCATCGTCCTTCTGGGTTTTGTTGAGCTGTTCTATGAGGTCTTCTAAAGCTCGCTGTTTAGCCTTTACATCCTCGTTGAGCATATCAAGGGATGTTCCGTCGCCGCCCATACCCGACTCGTATTCCTCAATAAGTGCGGAATAGTGTTCGATGTTATTTTCAGCGTCGGAAAGCTGTGAGGAATATTCAGTTCTCAGCGCGGATTTTTTTGTCTTGTAAGCGTCAGCGGCTGTATTTCGTGCTGTTTCAGCTTCTTCCATAGCTGTTTTTGCAGCTGCGATTTCCTCAGAAGAAACGACAGTGGGAGCAGTTGTTTCTTCTTCTTCGTTGTCGGAGCCGCCTGACAGCATTGCGGTGTATACTGCAAGCTTTTCCTGATAAAGCTTTTCAGCGTCATCGGCCTGCGATTTAAGGCTTATAAGCTCCCCTGTGTATTCAGCAGGTGCGCCTGTGTATTCGTCCATATCTATAGCTGAAATTATAGCGGAAAGCTTTGTCTGGAGCTTTGTATAGCTGCTGAGCTGGGATTTGTTCTCCTTGTAGGCATCCTTTGCGGCATCAAGATTTCCCTGATTTGCAGCGGCATCATCCCTTTTTCTGATAGCTTCTGAAAGATCCTCTCGGGCATTTTTTATAGCCTTGTTTTCTGAGGAATAATCAGCGTCGGGAGTAAGGAGCGCCTTGTTGTATTCAAGCTCAAGGGTTTCAAGGGCTTCGATAGCGGCGTTAAGCTCCTCGCTTTCGCCTGTGCCTACTGTCATAAGCACATCGCCTTTTTCAACTTCTTTGCCAACTTTTACGTTGATAGTGTCAATTACCTTGTTACCGTCAACAGTTACGCTGTAGGTCTGGTTTGACTGAACTAAACCGCTGCCGCGGAGTCTTTCCGTCAGCTTTCCGCTTGTTGTACGCTCTGTGGTAATCTGTGAAAGTGACTTGTTCATAATTGTGTTTGAGAAAAACAGAAGAATGAGAAGTCCTGCAAGGAATATAATAAGTATGGTCTTTATTATTTCGCGCTTGCGGCGGGGATCGTATTCTTCTTTATCTCCTTTTATATCTTTGATATCCTTGATTTCTTTTAATTCAGACATAATATATTTTTCCTTTCGTAAAGGTTATTATTTTCGCTTCTATATATACATTCAAATGAGACGGCAAAAACGGACAAGGTTTCTATATATTTTTTTATTTTAACTTTAAGATACTGCCTTAACCTTTAATTCCGCCTGAGTAGGTGATGCCCTCCATCAGGTAATCCTCGCCGTAGAGGAACATTAGTATTGTCGGCACCATATACACTGTACCCACCGCAAAGGCAAGTCCTATATCGCCTGTGTTAATCTGCGACAGGAATACTGACAGGGGGTGCATATCTGCGTCCTTCATAAGTACCAGTGGCTGTTCTACCATATTCCAGTAATCGATGAATACAAGCATAGCGATTGATACAATTGCGCCCTTGCACAAAGGCATATGTATCTTTGTAAGTATCTGCAATTCGCTTGCACCGTCAAGCTTGGCGGCTTCGACGTAAGAGATGGGTATTCGCTTCATTACCTTGCTCAGCAGAAATACGCTGAATGGGGAGAATATACCGGGGAGGATAATCGCCCACCGTGTATTTAGTATATTGAATTTCTCCGCTACAAGGAAGTTTGGTACAAGCGTTACCTGATAGGGCATTATCATAAGTATAATATAAGTGAAGAAGATAATGCTCTTGAATTTGTTGGGATATCGGGAAAAACCATATGAGGTCAGAATTGCAAGCAGCATCTGGAATACGGTTATCGGAACTGTGAGAAGTATTGAATTCCAGAATTTCAGCAGATAATCGGGGTTTTTCAGCAATACGTTCTTATACTGGTCAAATGTTACCTTATCGGGTATAAATTTTAGATTTACCTTTTCGGAAATATATGTCTTTTTGTCCTCTGTCATATTTTCCAGCATTGCGCCGTAGTTTGCGGATATTTCTGTTGATGTCATAAATGAATTGGCTATTGTAAGGACTGTGGGCATTACAAACAGCAAAGCCGCAATAACCGCGAATATTGTAACTGCAATGTTGAGGATTTTTTCTTTCTGGCGTTTATTCATTATTCCACATCCTTTCCGAAATAGTTTTCTACTGCAAGGAGTATGGCAATAATTACTATCATTATAAGTGAGAACAGCACTGCTGCCGCTGATAACTTCTGATAGTCCAGACTGTTGAATGTGTTATTCATAAAGTGCTGGAGCATATACATTTTATCGTAGGGGTAATCGCCTGTAAGGAGATAAACCTCGCGGAATATTTTGAATGAGTTTATAAGGGAGAGGATAAGCACGAAAAGGATTGTGGGGGAGAGGTATCTCAGCTTTATATGTACAAACTGATACCAGCCGCTTGCACCCTCTAATTTGGCTACTTCGATGATATCACGGGGAATTGCGGCAAGGGCTGACATAAAGAGTATCATGTTATATCCCATATTCTTCCACAGAAACATCACTATTATTATAGTCTGTCCGTGAGCCGATTTCATCCAGTCTACATCGTTTCCGCCGAACATTTCGATAATCTGATTAAGCGTGCCGTTGGTGTGGAAAAGTACCTGCCATACAAGCACAACTGAGGCGGTAGGTACCATAAGGGGACTGAGGAAAAGGGTTCTGACAAAGCTTTTTCCAGGGATGTCCCTTTCAAGGAGAACCGCAAGCCATAGTGAAAGTATAACTGCAAGGGGTACAGATATAAGGGAAAATGTCGCGGTATTTGTGGCGGCTTTTTTGAATGCCACTGTTTCAATTAGCCTTTTATAATTGTCTATGCCGACAAAATCGTGCATAATCGGGTTATTTATAACAGAATAATAGACTACTATTCCAAATGGTATCAGGAAAAATATCAGAACGCCGATAAGGCTTGGCATAACACATATGTTGCTGAATATGCGTTCGCCTTTACGGCCGCACTGGTCTTTTCGTTTTTTCAAATATAACATCTCCTTCTGGGTTTCTATTTTATTTATTTTTGTTTCCATAATTTTGCCCTCTATATATAAGTGTTTTTAAAAGGCAAAAAAAACAAGGGTTTTAGAAATTTTTATTTTTTAACAATTAACGAGCCGTTTGGGGGCTTTTTCAGATGCTTCAAAAATGAGGAATTCTTTCAAAATCGATACGGGATTTTTCCCAGTTTTATGCGGATTTTTTTACTTTGATAAAATTTTGTATTTACTGAAATCGCACGAAAGTATCTTAAATTAATAAAATGAAAATACAATAAAATTTTCTGCGATTTTGTTTACCTCGGTTTACAAGGTGGTAGATTTCTATCACAAACCGTACTAAACATAATAATACAGTTGCTACGATTATATGATATCATATATTATCCTGTTTGTCAATAGTTTTTTAAAATAACTCAAAGTAATTTTTCTATAACAATTATACGACTTGAAAATGAAAGTTGTCTGATAATTTTCTTAAATTTTTCTTATGATTTGCAGTTTTGAAAATATAAAGCAAAATTGTGATGCTATATCGCTTTAATTTGTTGATAGTGCCAAAATTTTAAAACTCTATTGACATTCGCTTGCGTTTGTGATATAATAATTAACGTTGAAACACGGAATGCGGGTGTAGTTCAATGGTAGAATTCCAGCCTTCCAAGCTGGTTACGTGGGTTCGATTCCCATCACCCGCTCCATTCTAAAGCAGCTTTGGCTGCTGATTTTATCTATGCGCCTTTAACTCAGCTGGATAGAGTAACTGCCTTCTAAGCAGTAAGCCGCTGGTTCGAATCCAGCAAGGCGCGCTATATATGGTGGGTGTAGCTTAGCTGGTTAAAGCGTCGGATTGTGGTCCCGAAGATCGTGGGTTCGAATCCCATCTCCCACCCTCATAAAATAGGCACTTTCGAGAAATCGAGGGTGCTTTTTTGTTGGTTTTTGATATGAAAAGTCCCTGTGGCTGAGGGTATTAAGTTTTATTCTTCAATATTGCTATCAAATGGATCAGTAAGCTGGAAACAAAGTTTTGTTTAGTTGTTTAGAATCCCTTAAATTAGAAATATTATATAAAATCTGCCTGTATTCAGCTTATTGTCTGTACGGTGATGCCTTAAATAATAACAGAAGATATTATTTTATCTATTCTAAACAAACTTGATATATAGCTATTGACTTGTATAAAGAATAATGGTATAATTATAATGATATATAGTATGCCTTTTTATGAATTTTCAGATACTGCATATATGGTAAATATTTCTTTTGGATGAAAAGATAAGATAAGATAAAAGTCTATAAGAGGATGTCAATTAATTACATTAACAAAGGTTTTGGATGTGGGCAAAACAAGTATATTCAGTTTTTATATTTTTGTATGATTTGAGAGGAAAATCTCTTGTAATTTGAGAGAGTTGTATATTGAAAAATATAGGAGTAGGTTTTAAATGAGAAATATTTTATTTTCACCGCCTGATATTAGTGATGCGGAAATTGAAGAAGTAATCAAAGCCCTTAAGTCAGGCTGGATTACAACAGGCCCAAGAACAAAAGAACTGGAAAAAGAATTGTCTTCTTATTATAACACAAGCAGAACTGTTTGTCTGAATTCTGCAACTGCAGCAGAGGAACTTAATTTCAGAATATGTGGAATAGGCGACGGCGATGAAGTAATAGTGCCTGCCTATACTTACACTGCAACGGCTTCAGCTGCTATTCATTGCGGTGCAAAGGTTGTGTTTGTGGATAGTCAGAAAGATTCTACTGAAATGGATTATGATAAGGTTGCTGCTGCAATAAACGAGAAAACAAAGGCAATTGTTGCAGTTGATATCGCTGGTATTATTGCTGATTATGATAAGTTATACAAGATTGTGGAAGAAAAGAAAAATCTTTTTGTTCCAAAAAATGACGGAAGTCTGGGTGCGAAAATTCAGCAGAGCCTTGGAAGAGTGCTCGTATTTTCCGATTCTGCTCATGGTCTTGGTGCAAATAAAAATGGTAAAAAGTCAGGCGAAATTGCCGATTTTACAAGCTTTTCTTTCCACGCAGTTAAAAACTTCACCACTGGAGAGGGCGGAGCTGCAACCTGGCGTGATATTCCGGGTGTTGACAATGATGAAATATATCATCAGTATCAGCTTTTCAGTCTTCATGGTCAGAGTAAGGATGCTCTTGCAAAGACACAGCTTGGTGCGTGGGAGTACGATATAGTCGGAGCCTGGTATAAGTGTAATATGACAGATATTATGGCAGCTATCGGATTAGAGCAGCTGAAAAGATATGACGGTCTTCTTGAAAGAAGAAGAGAAATTATCGGCAGATACGATAAAATGTGTGATGCACTTGGTGTTGCACATCTTACACACTTTACAGAAGAATACAATTCTTCCGGACATCTTTATCTCACTCGTATTCCGGGTGCAACAGATGAAGTGCGTCGAGAGATAATAATAAAGCTGGCCGAAATGGGCGTTGCAACAAATGTTCATTACAAACCGCTGCCTATGATGACGGCGTATAAGGCTATGGGATGGGATATAGCGGATTTCCCGAATGCTTATAATTATTATGAAAATCTGATAACATTGCCGCTTCATACAAAATTGAGTGACGATGATGTGGATTATGTTATTGAATGTTTTGAAAAAGTTGTTAAGGAGTATTTATGATCCTTCGTAGATGGGAAGATTTGCCGGACTATATGAGAGTACCGGAAGTTAAGCCTTATTATGATTTGCTTTATAAAAAACGTTTTCAGCTTATGCTGAAACGTGCTTTCGATTTCTGTCTGGGATTGTTGGTGCTGATTGCAGTTGCAATTCCTATGATTGTAATTGCTGTGTGGATAAAACTTGATTCAAAAGGACCTGTTTTTTATCGCCAGGAACGTGTTACAACATACGGAAAGAAGTTCCGTATTCATAAGTTCCGTACTATGGTAAGTAATGCGGATAAAATAGGTACAGCGGTTACTGTAGGAAACGATAGCCGTATTACAAAGGTAGGACAGAAGCTGCGTCATTTGCGTCTTGATGAGCTTCCTCAGGTTCTTGATGTACTGGAAGGAACGATGAGCTTTGTTGGAACAAGACCAGAAGCTGTAAAGTATGTTGAACAGTATCAGCCGGAATTTTACGCTACTTTGCTTATGCCTGCAGGTATTACATCGGAAGCAAGTATCAGATATAAGGATGAAGATAAGCTTCTGAGTGCAGCAGATGATGTTGACAAAGTATACGTAGAGAAGGTGCTTCCTGCAAAAATGGTGTGGAACCTCAACTCAATAGAGAGATTCAGCTTTTTAAGAGAAATTCTTACGATGTTCAGAACTGTAATTGCTGTAATCAAATAAGAAGGAGAAATATAATGGTTAGACAGGCAAAATTGTCCGATTTAAGTAATATAGCATCTGTACATATAAAATGTTTTCCTGACAGCTTTTCAACATCTCTTGGCGGAAAGCTGCTTGAAAAGTTTTATTCTGAATATATGAATGATGTTCCCGAGTTGTTTCTTGTCTGTGAGGATGAGAAAAAGAATATAGTTGGCTTTTGTATGGGATATTATATGGAAAAAAATGATTATTCCAGAAGCTTTCTGAAACATAACTTCTTTAGCATATGCTTTAAGTTTCTGGGCCGTCTGCTTTGCGGCGATAAAAGAGCCTGGAAAAAACTTAAAAAGAACAAGGAAGTAAAATGGGTTCTTAAAAATGAGGAAATTCATAATATGCCCAATAAAGATAAGGGTGATCTGCTTTCTATCTGTGTTTTAAGTACGCATCGTGGAAAGGGATATGCAAATGACCTTATCAGCGGTTATGAACAGGTATTAGCAAAACGCGGCAGAAAGGTATGTATCCTGTCAGTTGAAATAGATAACGGCAGAGGCGTTCATTTTTATGAAAAGCACGGCTATACAGTATATGGCGAAGCTGAGGGAATAAAGCGTACCTATGCAAAGAAATTGGAGGCATAAATATGGTAGATGGATTAGTTTCAATTATAATGCCTTCGTGGAATACAGGGAATTATATTGCGGAATCAATTGAATCGGTACTTAATCAGACATACAAGAACTGGGAGTTGCTGATAGTTGATGACTGTTCAACGGATAATACCGACAGTGTAGTGGCATCGTTTGATGATAAGCGTATTCGATATTTCAAGAATAAAAAGAACAGCGGAGCTGCTCTTACAAGAAACAGGGCAATGCGCAAAGCAAATGGAGAATGGATTGCTTTTCTTGATTCTGATGATTTATGGTCACCTGAAAAACTTGAAAAACAGGTGAAATTCATGAACGATAACGGCTACGTGTTCTCTTATCACGACTTTGTGAAGATAGATGAAAAATCCAAGCCTCTTAACGTTTATGTAAGTGGTCCCGATGTTGTCACAAAGAGGAAAATGTATAACTATGGTTATCCCGGCTGTTTGACTTTTATGTACAGTGCAAAGGCAATGGGACTTATTCAGATAAAGGATATCAAGAAGAATAACGATTATGCTATACTTCTTAAGCTTTGCAAAAAAGCAAATTGCTACAGAATGAACGAAAATTTAGCACAGTACAGAATCAGAACAAAGTCCATAAGTCACGACAAACTCAGCAAAAAGCTGAAAAGCCACTATGATTTATTTCATGTATGTGATGGTAAACCTATGCCAGTGGCATTGTGGTATGCCTGCTGGAATATGTTTTATGGCGTTCTGAAAAAGAAAAATTACGAGAAGAAGATATAAACCAAACCGCACAGATTCAAATAAACGAATCTGTGCGGTTTTTTAATGAGAGCAGGTGTGTCAATTTTACCACAGCGGATTTCCGCCTGTTGAAACCGACGCGTAGTATTCAAGTATTCTCGATGCATCGGCTGAATCTATGATTGTATCGCCGTTGACATCAGCAGCTTTTTTCTGATTTTCAGAAAGAAGAGAGCTGCTGCCTGTCTGGATTGCTGAATATTCCGTAAGAATCAGCGAGCTATCGGCGGAATCTATACGGGTATCCTCGTTTACATCTCCTGTGACGTACTCTGGAACTCCTATAATATGGAATTCCTTGCCATAGGTTTTGATATATTCCTTTGCCAGCGAATCTTCGTGGCAGTAAATCTTCGCAGTGGAGGGAATTGTTTCTTCCGAATCGTATATCACGCAATCGGGATTTTCGATAGTAATTGTTTTAAGCTCTGTACATTCTGAAAAAGCTCCGTTGCCAACTGCTCCGACGCTTTGAGGCAGTCTTATATCGTTGAGACTTCCGCAGACTGAAAACGACATATCCCCGATGCTTTTTACTCCGTCGGGAATTATAATATCCATCAGGCTTTCACACCAGGAAAACATATTGTTTTCAATGGCGGTAATGCCGCTTGGCAGGGTTATAGCTGCAAGGTCTGAACATCCGTAAAAAGCCCCTTCACCTATATGGGAAATGCTGTCGGGCAGCTTTACGGAGACAAGTCCGCAGGCGAAAAATGCCTCTGTGCCGATGTTTGTTACAGTATCGGGAAGGTTTATTTCAGTTAGACTGCTGCACTGATAGAATGCCACATCGCCTATTGAAGTAAGACTATCGGGCAGGGAAACTATTTCCAGCTTATCACAATAGGCAAAAGTCCATTTGTCAATTTCTTTTATGCCCTGCGGAATTGAGATTGAAACAAGCTCTGTACAGCCGTAAAATGCTGCTTCGGCAATCCTTTTAACCTCTGCAGGGATTGACATATTCCCCTCACAGGCTGTGCCGTCTATTAGTATATCATTGACGATAACAAAAGGATTTTTTGCCTTTTTTTCGTCAAGCCACGGTGTATTTTCAAAGGCATATGCTCCGATTTCATCAACACTTTCAGTTATATCCACAGATGTGAGATTTTCACAGCAGGCAAAAGCTGATTCACCGATGCTTTCAACAGTATCAGGCAGAGTGATTGATGTTATACCTGTGCAGTACGAAAACGCACCGTCGCCGATTTCTGTAATACCCTCGGGGATAATTACGTCATTTTCGCACAGATATCCGTCTATTATGATATTATTTACCTCTACAAGAGGGGATTCTGCTCTTTTTTCATTGAGCCAGGAAGTGGCTTCAAATGCGGATATACCGATATCAGTGACTTTTTCTGGAAAAGCTATATCTGTCAGATTTCGGCAATAGCTGAAAGCACCGCTTCCGATTTCGTTAAGGTTGTCAGGGAGTAAAAGCTGTGAAAGACTGCCACAGTCGGAAAAGGCGTATTCTCCGATTACCATAACCGTTTCGGGGAGTTGTATATCCTGCAATGATGAACATCCGCGGAATGTTTCATCTGGGATAGCTGTAATTGAATCGGGGAGAGCAACAGTTTTCAGGTATGGGCAGAACGAGAATGAGCCGCTTCCTATGGAAGTAACGCCGTTCTCCACAACTACAGAGGTGATATCATTTCTGTATTCAGCCCAGGGTACGTGGTCGGGAGTGCGCCAGTCGGTCATATCGCCCAGACCTGCTATCGTAAGAGTACCTGTATTGTCAAGCTCCCATTGCAGATTGTCGCCGCATATTCCGTCAGCGTTATCCTCGTAGGCGGACGTATATCCGCCCACTGACAAAACCGCTGCCGCACAGGCAGTAATAAGTGAAATATATTTTTTCGGTTTCATATCATATCCTCAGCGTTTTTCAGATACAAGTATGGTATTTGTCTTTTTCTTTCTGCCGAAAACATCGGTAATTTCGCAGTAAATCATACTTCCCTTTGCTTCCTCTGTCATTAAGCAGGAGTATGAAGGGGTGGCAGTTGATGTGGAATTCCAATAAATATCATTTTTAAGGCGGATATACCAGCGATAGCGCAGACCGCTTCCCTTTGCTTTTACGGTAGTTTTAGCGATTTCGCCCATAGGAACAGATATATTTGTGGGCTGTCGGAGTATTTCAAGGGGAACGCCAAGGGTAACAGTGCGTGTTTTGGCTTTATTTCCGAAAGCGTCAGTTATTTCGCAGTATACCTCGCGTCCGTCTTTGAATTTTGTCAGCTGACAGGAATAAGTATCGCCTTTGACTGTTGAACGTCCCCAGTAGTTTGTCCCTGGATTTCTTTCATACCATTGATATTTCAGTCCTGTGCCGCTTGCTGTTACAGAGGTGCTGACAATTTCACCCAGTTCAGCGGTGCCGTTGATAGGCTGTGATACGATTTTCAGAGCAGTTCCCACAGTAACGGTATTGGTTGTGAGTGATTTTCCGTATTTGTCAGTGATTTCACAGTAAATCCGTCTGCCGTTTGTTTCTTCTGTCAGGGTGTATGTATATGTAGGGCTGTCAAGGGTAGCTATTATTGGTGTGGTTGTCTCAGGCTCATAGATATACCACTGATATTTCACATTTTGTCCCTCTGCGGCAACGGTAACTGATACATCATTGCCGATTTCAGCCATAACATTCTTTGGCTGCTGTATTATTGCAAGAGGACGCTCAATATTGGCGCATACAAAACGCTGAATCAAGTCAGTTCCGCTGTTGTCGTCAGGGCTTCCGCTGTTGAATTTAACTGAGACAAACTGTTTGAAGGCTTCCATATCAAAAGTGGGATGATCCCAACAGAGCATATAAAGCCTATGGAGAACATTGACAAATTTGAGATATTCGGGATTTGTAACAGTTACATCAAGATTGAGATATTCTTTTAGTACAGCGGCGGCGTTGAGATTTGTTTCGCAGGAATAGCTGTGATCGTATTCTGATGTTGCAGTATCGGCACTAAAAAAGAATTCCAGCTTATTCCAGCCGTATTCCTCGCCTATATCCACCATTTTCTTTGCCATATAGAAAAGAAAATCGTTGGAATCGGGTGTTCTCTGGGAATATATTGTGTTATACTTTCCCGTTACTCCGTTGTCGTATATAGTTATATCGCGGATATTTTCACAGTTGTGTATGGCTGTGATTCCTCTTACATTGGTATGAACTTCATCGTGATAGTTGTAGTTTGTGTCGAATGTATTATTCGCCATATGGCAGGCATAGGAGTGGGAAAGCTCGTGCATAGCACACCAGGTTATAGCGTTTTGATTTTCCTCCATAACGCTGATAGTTTCGTCTGTTGCAGTTATACCGAAGGCTGTAAAGCCGTTTATTTCCTTTTTGCTGTCCAGTTTATAGTTTGCGGAGTTGGCAGTGGGACATTCGGGGTCATCGAAGAGCATATACATTGTGCCTCGGCTGAAACCGGTAATATCGCTAAGGCTGTTGATATACATTGTAATATTTTTCATCCACTTTTTCAGTGAAAATTCATCGACTGTATTGCGTATGCTCAAAAAAAGATTTTCACCGTCGGGAGTGATTGCCTGAGCTTTCAGATAATCACTGCCTTTTCCCTCGAATCGGCAATATGGGGCGGAAAATTCTGTTACTCCTGAAAAATATGCAGTTTCAAAGCGTAAATCCGTGCCATAGGTTATAAAATTGTAGTTGATTTCATAGCTTGTATCGGAAATTTTTACAATGGAGGAGGGGAGAATGCTTCTTACAGGGCAGTCGGCGCCGTTGAGAGTGTGATATACATAGAGGTTTATTGCTTCAAGTCTGTTGTAGGAAAGACCTGAGGCTGCCTGTACTCCGAGAGTAACAGTAACCCTGTCCAGCATCTCGCAAGAGGTTTTTTCGCCTGTTATAATATTATTTTCGGTTGATATGTCTATAGTTCTGTTGAATTGATTATAGGGAGTAATGTCGAATTCTATGAGGTTTTCGTTGACTATAACAGCGGTTTTGTCATCGGTAGGTGAAACAAACGAACCGATAGCGTGAGTGCTGACTGCTGTAAGGGGAAAAGACGATACAGCAAGCATCGCAGAGATACCTGCGGCGAATATACCCTTTAAAAATTTGCTCTTTAACAATGATATTCCCTCTTTTCTTTTAATTTTTACCCAATTTCCAAAACAGTAACTTTTATCTTATAACTTTTTTCATTATATCAGACAATGAAAATTTTGTCAAGGCAAATTATGCTAAAAATACCGAAAAATCGCGGATTAATCAATTGTTGCTAACTTTAGTGAAATACCCCGAAAATCATTTTAGTTAATAATCTCAAAATAAATCAACAGTATTGTCTATATTGCCTAAATAAATTATGGAATAATATGTGAATTGACAAATTGTATTAAAAATGTTATAATGAGATGTAATCAAATTGCGAAGAAAGGTGGTTACTATGGAAACATTGGTAAAAGAAGAAGTGGAAATTGCAGAAACAGCCGAGGAGAAAAATCCCGAAAAGAAGAAAAAATCGAAATACTGGCGTATTGCGGCAATTATTTTTTCACTTACGGTAATTTTCGCCTTATTATCATTTATTACGCCATTCTGTGATTGGTACGTCAACAACGTATACATATACTTAAGTGACGGATTGAGCTACGTGACGGCATATCTCCCCTTTGTACTGGGTGAAATGATGATGTATTTGGGAATAGCAATGGTGCTTTTCAGTGTTATATTTCTTGTTCTGCTTATATTTCTGCGAAAAAAGCCGAAATATCGCCGTTTCTGCAGTGGCTACTTCAAAACCTTTCTGATGATGTTTCTCTGCGTTCTTTTTATCTATATGCCTATGTGGCTTATTCCTTTCAGAAGCTCCGTTATGGGTGAAGGAGATACAGAAAAACGCACAGAATTCACCTATGATGAGATATATGCCCTGCTTGAATACTCGGTAAACGGATTGAATGCGGCGGCAGAGGAAATAGAAATTGCCGAGGACGGAAGGGTTATATTTCCTACAGTAGAGGAAACACAGCCGCTTATAGCTGAGGCTATGGTAGGTATTTCCGATGAATTTCCTCGTCTGAGGGGCTTTTACCCATCTGTAAAGCCTGCCCTATGCTCTGACATACTGGAGCGTATGTGGATTGGCGGATTTACCTATCCATTTACAAAGGAGGCAACACATAACAAGTATACATCGCCTACATATCAGCCTATTCTCGATGCCCATGAGCTTACCCACAACAAGGGATATTACAAGGAAAATGAGGCGGAATTCCTTAGCCAGCTTGCTCTGAGCCGCAGTGAAGACCCACTGCTTAGATTTTCTGCGTATAATGAGATGTATGACTTTGTATGGTCTGAGTATGATGAAGCATATTGGGCGTTACAGGAGGAATTGATAGCCAGTGGTGTGCTTGAAAAGCCTGACTTTGATAATCCTGAAAGTGTGGAAGCATTTATTGAGAAAGCGAACAAAATATTCAAGCCTGAGCCACAGCTGAGTGAAAGAGTGCATCAGATAGCAGATGCAGGATATGTAATCGCACAAGAGATATACGAGGAAGACCCCCACCCAATTGACGATATGCCTGCTGTCAACGAGGTTATCGAAGAAACCGCCGATGTAGGCTGGGAAACTCAGAGCGAGATTTTGCAGGAAAACACCTACGACGGTGTAACTCTGTTGCTTTTGCAGTATTTTGAAGGCGTTTTGTATTGATTCAGATAAATTCCCCGAAGTTTCGCGCTTCGGGGAAATTTTTCTTGCATTTTATTTAGATATATGATATAATATATCCAAGCGGTTTACTGTGATAGCACGGCACATTATTTGTTAAAAAATAAAAATATTTGATTTTGATGTCCGTTTTTGCTTTCTCATTTGAATGTATATATGAAGGGCAAAATAAAAGGCATTTACAATTGCTGAAATGTCACTGTAAATTGCAAAAAAATGATATGGAGGATTTTTAAAATGAAGAAAGCGAAAAGAATTGCAGCTATGACAGCGGCGCTGCTGATTTGTTCTGGAGTTGTAGGTTATATGCCCCAGGACGCACTGAAAATCAGCGGTTTTACAGCAAATGCAGCAAGGGATGCTGTTGCGGAGAGCGTTGAAATCAATGAAACCAACTTCCCTGACGCTATTTTTAGACAGTATGTGGCTGATAATTTCGATAAAGACGGTGACGGTGTGCTTTACGCCGCTGAATTGGAAGCAAGCATTATTAAAGTTGACTATAAAAATATATCTGATTTAACAGGTATAGAACATTTCAAAAACCTAAAAATGTTGACCTGTATAAATAATAATATTACAAACCTTGATTTGAGCAAAAACACTAAACTCAAGGAATTAGTGTGTTATAAAAACCAGATTGAAACAATTAATATAGCTAATTGTACAGAATTAGAAGCATTGTGGTGTTATAATAACAAAATTTCTTCTATTGATATTAGTAACGCTTCCAAGCTAAAAAACTTATGGTGCAGCGAAAACGAACTTACAATTCTTGATGCAAGTAATAATACTGCATTGGAATCTTTACGTTGTGATAATAATAAAATCACAAGACTTGAAATAAGTGATAATGCAACACTTACAACGTTGAACTGCGAGAATAATCAACTCACAACTTTTAATATAAGTAATAACACAGCCTTAACAAATTTATCCTGCAATAATAATCAGCTCGAAAACCTTGATGTAAGTAATAACACAGCCTTAATAAACTTATCTTGCAATAATAATCTGCTCACAACCCTTGATATAAGTACTAACGTGGCTTTAGAGGAGCTGTATTGCGGTTCTAATCGACTTGCTTCACTTGATGTAAGCAATAATACTGTATTAAGAACACTGGATTGCTATGAAAATTCTCTGACTTCTCTTGATTTAAGTAATATCACAGCCTTAACAAATTTATCTTGCTATGGTAATCAGCTCAAAACTCTTGATTTAAGTAATAACGTAGCTTTAAAGTATTTATATTGCGGTTCTAATGAACTCACAACCCTTGATGTAAGTACTAATACAGCTTTAGAGGAACTATATTTCTTCAATAATAAACTCAAAGCCGTCGATGTAAGTAAAAACACGGCTTTAAAGGAGCTGAATTGTCAGGAAAATCAACTCCCAAACCTTGATATAAATAATAATACAGCTTTGGAGTATTTACATTGCGGCTCTAATTACCTCACTTCGCTTGATGTCAGCAATAATACTGTATTGAAAGAAGTGTGGTGTGACCAGAATCAGCTTACAACACTTGATTTAAGCAATAATACAGCATTAACAGAGTTGCATTGTGGCTCTAACCAATTCACAGTACTTGACATCAGCAATAATACAGCATTGAAAGACTTGTGGTGTGACCAAAATCAACTTACAACACTTGATTTAAGCAAGAATACAGCATTAACAGATTTGCATTGTGATAGAAATCAGCTCACTTCACTTGATGTCAGCAATACTTCGGATTCAATATTTATTTTTAGCATAAAGAACAAGTATGAAATTAACCTCACAAACGGCAAATTCGACCTTTCAACTCTACCAGCAGGCTTTGATGTAACTAAAGCGTCTGAGTGGACAAATGGCACAGTAAACGGCAATATTCTTACAGTTGAGGACGCTTCAAAGGAAGTTACATACAAATACGACTGCGGAAATGGAAAATATGAAATATTTACATTTATCACAAAAACTGTTTCTAATCCTCCCTCCAATATCACAGAAATCAATGAAACAAACTTCCCTGACGCTATTTTCAGACAGTATGTGGCTGATAATTTCGATACAGACGGTGACGGTGTGCTTTCGTCAGAAGAAATTGGGGCTGTGGCTGCAATTGAAGTAAATGAAATGGGAATTTCCGACTTAACAGGTGTACAATATTTTGAAAATCTTAAATTTTTGCATTGCAGAAATAATAATCTTACAGAAATAGATGTAACTAAAAACATTAATCTGACATCTTTCGTTTGCAGCTTCAATAAGCTCACAACACTCGATGTAAGCAATAACAAGAAATTGAATACCCTCTTTTGTAATAATAACCAGCTTGCATTCCTTGACCTCTATGATATAGAGCCGTCTACAGTTATGTGTCACGATAACGCATACGAAATAACCAGCTCAAATACTGTCTTTGACCTTTCAACTCTCCCAAAAGGCTTTGATATAACAAGGGCATCTGATTGGACATACAGTAATATTAAGGATAATATGCTTAATGTACTTTTAGGTTCAGATAAGGTTACATATACATACGACTGCGGAAATGGAGAATCTGAAACATTTACACTTATTACAACAACTGTTTCTAAGCCTCCCACCAATATCACAGGAATTAACGAAATCGAATTTCCTGATGATATTTTCAGACAGTATGTTGCTGATAATCTTGATACAGACGACGATGGAGTGCTTTCTGCAACAGAAATTATGAATGTTACTGAAATCAGAGTAAGTAAAATGGGAATTTCCGACTTAACAGGTGTAGGAAACTTTATAAATCTTGATACGTTGGTTTGTGAAGAAAATAATCTCACAGCACTTGATTTAAGCAACAACAAAAAGCTCACAAGATTATATTGTGACAACAATCAGATCACATCACTTGATTTAAAAAATAATACAGCATTAGAATACCTTTTCTGTGTTGACAATTCACTTTCATCACTCGATTTAAGCAATAATAAATTTTTATACGATTTTGACATTGGTTTCAACGATTGTGAAATCACGCTTAAAGACAACACATTCGACCTTTCAACTCTCCCGAAAGGCTTTGATGTAACAAAAGCATCTGAATGGGAAAATGCAACAGTTGATGGAAATATCCTTACATTCAAAAATCCGGAATGCGGCGTTCTATACCAATACGACTGTGGAAATGGAATATCCACAAAATTTGGTTTATATCCTGTGATTTTCACTAAAATTATCCTCGGCGATATAAGCGGCGATGGCTCGATTGACTCCAGCGATGCTACACTTGTTCTCTCCGATTACGCAGTAATCGCAACAGGCGGTAAATCCACATTTACTGCTGAACAGGCAAAGGCTGCTGATGTAAACGGCGACGGCAAATATGATTCTATTGATGCATCTATTATCCTTGCTTATTATGCTTATACATCCACAGGCGGTACAGGTACAATTGAGGAGTATCTGGCAGATATGAATTAACAGAAATATTGAAAATGTACTCAGAGTACGCTATACTTAATTAGACAAATTCTTCATTTACGTCTGATTATTTTTAAGGAGATATATTATGGAAAACAACAAAAATACAATTGGCATAATTCCCGATAGCAAGGGAAATACAGGATATAGCGCAGCGCTTATGCGTGAATCTTCCAATGGAAACTCACTCATACTTATAATATTCACCGCATTTATGTTCGGCGGAAGCTCTCTTGCGCAGTTTATAGCAGAAAACACTGTCGGTGAAAGCTCGGAATACTACAAATGTATCACTATGATTGTATCTATGGTTATACAGTATTTCATCGGTGTTCCCCTTTCAATTTTCATATACAGAAATACAAATTCAGGAAAAACTATGGAAACAATAGGTTCCCTTTTCCGCAAGCCTCAGCAGTCATTCTGGTGGGTTGTGCGCTGGATATTTATTGCAATATTCTTCATCTACGGCACAAGCCTTGCAACAAATCTGTTTTTTATGCTCATTGAATCTCTTACAGGTGTAAAACTCACTCAGACGGACTTTTCCGCTGAAAACAACGCTATTTCCAAGGTGGTAAACATTCTCTGTATCACCTTTATGGCACCCATTTTTGAGGAAATCCTCATCAGAGGCGGTATGCTCAACAATTCAAAGCGATACGGCTCCTGGTCGGCTGTAATTGCTACAGGATTGTTCTTTGGTCTGCTCCATATGAACTATCCTCAGGTGCCTTTTGCCGCTGTTATGGGTATTGTGGCAGCATTTATCCTGCTTAAAACAAAATCAATTATCCCTACAATCGCCATACATTTCATAGTGAACAGCATAGGCGGATTTCAGAGCCTTTTCATAGGAGAAATCGACCTTGAAGCTATGCAGGCAGGGGATATGTCAGCTATGACAGAAAATCCCATTCCTTTCCTTGCAACTATGGCTTGCGGCCTTACAATTATGGGACTTTTAGCTGTTGGTCTTGTACTCTTTATACTGGAAATTATTATGCACCGTGACAGCTTTAAGCTTGAAAAGGTAAATCCAGAAGTGTCCGAGGGCAAAAAGCTTCTCCACTACTTCTCCGCGCCTCTCACAATTATCCTTACTCTGTTTTATCTTGGAATGACGATTTATAACGCTATTCCCCAATAATGCAAAATCTCCCCACAGCCGTGATTTCTACGGTTGTGAGGGGTTATTATTACGTTTCATAAAAGAAAAGATGAGCCATATTTTCAAGACCATATTCCGAAAGCAATCGGGTAATACCATCCTGAATCTTATCTCTGCTGAAATTTGCTTCTGCCAGTTTCTCATCGTCCATATCATTAAGATATGAGTAAAATGTGATTCCCACCAGGAGATTGTCCATTGACCTGTTATTAATCAACTCGAATAATTCTCCCTCAGCATAGCAGATGTTTTTACCGTCACACTGCCGCAGAAGCTCCATTGCCCTTTCTTTTGCCTGCATATCCTTTATTACTTCCATTGCAGAAGATTCAACATCAACATTAAAGAACATTTTGACTATTGCCTTTGCTAAATCCTGAATCTGCCGCATAATATAATCCTGTTCGTACATTTTTAATCCTCCAATATTATTTAATCCCTATAATAATAACATTATATCATATTCTGTCAAATGTTGCAATATACAATTTTAACAAATTATTTTTTTGCCGCATTTGCAATAATAGCTACCACAGGAGAAAAAACAGCCGCAACAGGCCATATAATCCAGCTTCTGCCCCAGTCAAAGGTAATAAAGCTGTAGGCAAGATAAAGAGCTGTCACAATACTCCAGTAAACTCCCATAGCTGCACCTATCTTGCTTGTTTTTGTCTTTTTCTCGCGGCTGTAGCTGTCCTCCTCCAAAAGCACGTTATATCCGCCGTTTATTGTGCAGGCTCTGACAATAAAGAATACACCTGCCGCTACAAAAAGGAAAAGGAAAATTGCTCCCATATCCTCTAAAGCTGAATTGCCGAAAATTGCCTCCCACACAATAACAGGAACAACTGAAAGTATGCAGAGAGCTACACCAATGATTATATGCAGCGTGTTCTTTGATTGGTCGTGTTCGCGCTTTTCCTTGACCATTCCGTCAACGCCGTATTCCGTGTCAAGGCACTCTTTTTCCATATACTCGAATTTTTTCATAAGGCTACCTGAATAGATAAATAATCCCACAGCAGCCGCAACAGTTACAAATATAAATATGGGACTTAATTCTGACAGAACTTTATTTTCAAAAAGAATTTCAAAAAGTATGGCTGCTAAAGGTGAAAGAATACACAATGCAACTCCCACAGCAACATATAACGCCTTTTTTCTGTTCTTTTCAAGATACTCTACAGCCTCCGCCATTGATACGGGGCGGAGCGGCGGCTCTGTTTCAACGTGTGCCTTTACAAAGGCTGTTTCAGCTCCCTCAGTGGGAATATTCTGCTCCAGCTCCAGTTCATCTTTTAAAAGTACGTCTGTGCTGACGGAAAATATCTCTGCCAGTTTGAGTATACGTGCAAGGTCGGGAGTTGACTGCGCGCCCTCCCATTTTGAAACAGACTGTCTGCTTACTCCTAATTTTTCAGCAAGCTCATCCTGCGTCATACCTGATTTCTTTCTGAGTTCAATAATCTTATCCGCTAATATCATAATTGTTCCTCCATTTGATTTGTTTTGTTTTTCACACAATGCCGACTTCGTGTTTTCCATGATTTTATTTTACCACATTTGCCCGTTGCAGTCAATAAAGTACGCTTTGAAATTTGTCAACCAACGGTTGCAATGGCTGTATTTCGGGAAAAACCAAGAATCTGAAAAACAAAAAACGGGTGGAATTATCCACCCGTACACATAATTCTAAGCCGCTATACATTGCTTCATCAGAACAACATCGGCAATATCAACAATGCCATTGTCATTGTAATCTGCTAAAAACTTCTGTATATTTGATAGTGCGACATTATTCACAATGTAATTCAGAACCAATTCAGCGTCAGCCGCTGTGATATCTTTGTTATCGTATGCTGTTACCCGACCTTTTGCAAGTTCTATGCTTTCAATTCTTGAATAAACGCCGTTGGTCAGAGAGCCGTATACCGTATCAATGGGAACAACAGGATTTCCCAGATTATCCAGAATGCGAGCAGAAATCCTGTACACAGGATTTGATTTATCCCCTGTCACCTGAATTGTCCATTCCCGTGACATATATCTGTTCAAATCCTTATCGGCTGCCGAATCAAAAAAATCAAACACCAGACAGCGGTATTCAGGATTTGCCAAAGGCTGCCCCTTATCACACCACCACCTTTTTGACGGTGAAAACGCTGAGGGGTCAGCTTTTATAATCAGATTCCACGGGTCTTTCGATATATATGTCACACATCCCACAAAACAGACATTGCATTTTTTTACGTCAATGAAATAAAAATTATTTTTCCCTTCTTTGCCGAACACAGCGGTACGGGTTCCCTTATAGTCGTTCTGCCAACCTCTGCCGTGAGTGCTTACATAATTCAAAGCATCATAGGAAACCCAGATATATCCGTCATTTCCCCAGTTTTTGCCCATTGAATTGGCAATTTTGAAAGCTCCTGTCAATGTTGCTCCGTTTACAGTTACCTCAATATTATCATCATATCCCACTACGGTCATACAATGCCCCACATTTCCACGGTCACTGCCTCTTACTATAAAATTTTCACCCGAACTGTTTTTTGCCGTTGCCCAGCCCGATGAATTTGTCCAGATTACACCCACATGACCGTCAGCAATTTTTGATTTGATTTCCGCTATTTCTTCCATTGAATCAACGACATACAAATCTGTTGCAGCTGCTCTGTATTCAAGCGCATCAATGAGTTTATCTGTATCTGATACCCATGAATAGGAATATGAAGACAGGGAACTTATATGAGGATACTCCTCAAGAGTCATAGCTCCCTGATTTTTCAGCACAAAGTAAGCGTCAGTCAGTAAAGCAAAATTATTAGCACCGCCGTTTATATAATTATACGTCCATGACGGAGAAAAAATATTCGTTTCGTCTGTTGGTGTATTTCTGTATCTGTTCACTTCATAAGTGAACTGATAATATGTTGTCGCCCAGCCTGCACAGGAGTTTATTGCCCCCTGATTGCCGATAGGAGGGAAATATATCGAAGTATCGGGATTTGTTGAGATGTCAAAACTTGACGGTATTGCTGTTCGTGATACAGTTTCAGCCTGACAGTCAATTACATTAATTCCGCAGTCATCGGGAAGTTCATCTGCTGATTGCCATATGCCGCCGCCCACATCGGAATATATGTCATCGGCGTCAGTATAAAGCTGATTACAGCACATAGCACAAGCAGATACAGATACAAAAACTGATAATATCCTTTTTAACATAAACATCCCTCCGAATATACTGATATTATTCCCTGCATAATCCGCATTTACGACAACTCGAACATACCTGTATAAAGCTGATAGTATTTGCCCTTTTGTGCAATAAGGTCATCGTGTGAGCCACGCTCTATGATTTTTCCGTATTCAAGAACCATAATCGCCTTGGAGTTGCGGACAGTTGAAAGACGGTGTGCAATTACGAATACAGTACGTCCCTCCATTAGAGAATCCATACCCTTTTCGATAAGCGCCTCCGTTCTTGTATCAATTGAACTTGTAGCCTCATCAAGGATAAGCACAGGGGGATCAGCAATAGCGGCTCTTGCAATTGCAAGGAGCTGGCGCTGTCCCTGAGAGAGATTTGCTCCGTCTGCTGTGAGCATTGTATCATAGCCCTTTTCAAGATGTGTTATAAAGCTGTGAGCGTTTGCAAGCTTTGCGGCTGCATAGACTTTCTCATCCGTTGCATCAAGCTTACCATAACGGATATTATCCATAACTGTGCCTGTGAAAAGGTGAGTATCCTGTAATACAATGGATTGTGAGCGTCTTAAATCGCTCTTTTTTATTTTATTGATGTTGATGCCGTCATAGCGTATCTTTCCATCGGGAACGTCATAAAAACGATTGATAAGATTTGTTATAGTCGTTTTTCCTGCGCCTGTAGAGCCTACAAAGGCTATCTTCTGTCCTGCTTCGGCATAGAGGCTGATACCGTTGAGGACAGTTTTTTCAGGCTCATAGCCGAATACAACATCGTCAAATTCAACGTGACCTCTAACTTCCGTATAAGTCACAGAGCCGTCAGCCTTGTGGGGATGCTTCCAAGCCCATAAGCCTGTGTGCTTTTCGGATTCAGCAAGCTTTCCGTCTGCGCCTCTTACTGCGCTTACAAGAGTTACATAGCCCTCGTCTGCCTCGGGTTCCTCGTCAATTACAGCGAAAATACGCTCTGCACCTGCAAGAGCAGTGAGTACTGCATTAAGCTGCTGTGAAACCTGAGTAATAGGTTGTGCAAACTGTCGTGTGAACTGGAGATATGATATAAGCTTACCGATATTCATTCCACCGAAACCGTTTACAGCCATAATACCGCCTACTATTGCAGTTGCCGCATAGTGGAGATAAGACAGATTGTTCATAATCGGCATAAGGATATTTGCAAAGGTGTTGGCTCTTGTGGCCGCTTCGCAAAGTTCATTATTCAGCTTGTCGAACTCCTCGTTGGCTGCGTCCTCGTGGCAGAATACCTTGACAACCTTTTGTCCGTCAATAAGCTCCTCGATGTAGCCGTTAGCCTTGCCGATAGCCTTTTGCTGTGCAATAAAGCCTTTTCCGCTGCGTGAGCCAATAGCGCCGATAACTCCTACTATTATAAAGAGCATTACAATTACAATGATTGTCAGAATCCAGCTATATGCCACCATAAGGGCAAATACGCCTACAATTGTAATTGCAGAGCTTATAACATTGGCAATACTGTTGCTGAGCATTTCACGGAGAGTATCAGTATCGTTGGTGTAAAGGGACATAAGCTCGCCGTGAGTGTGCTTATCAAAGAATTTTACAGGCAATGACTCCATTTTATTGAACAGGTCATTACGTATACGCATAAGGGTTGTAGTGGAAATTTTCATCATCATACGCTGGAAAAGCAGCGATGACAACGCGCCGAAGACATAAATTCCGCCCATTAAAGCCAGTATTCCGATGAATTTACCCTTATCCCACGTTCCTGTGGTGCAGGCATCCTCGATATTGTTGACAAGAGGTGTGAGCAATGCGCTTCCTGCAATTCCAGCTAAAGCACTGAATATTACTCCTGCAACAACAAGGAAAAAGTGAATTTTAAAGCCGTACATATAGCTGAAAATACGCTTAATTATCGCCTTAACGTCCTTTGGTTTCTGTACGGGTGCCATATTACTCTTAGGAGGCATCTGCGTCACCGCCTTTCTGCTGTGAATCATATACCTCGCGGTAGATTTCGCTTGATTCAAGAAGCTCTGTATGCGTTCCTACATCAATAATTTTTCCGTCATCCATAACAATGATTCTGTCTGCGTCTTTTACGGATGAAATTCGCTGTGCTATTATAAATGTAGTAACATCTCCGAGGTTTTCGCGAAATGCCTTTCTGATACTTGCGTCAGTTGCAGTATCAACAGCACTTGTGGAGTCATCAAGAATGAGTATTTTAGGCTTTTTCAGCAGCGCACGGGCAATACAAAGCCTCTGCTTCTGACCGCCTGATACATTAACACCGCCCTGTCCGAGGTTCTGGTCATATCCGTCGGGGAATGATGTTATAAAATCGTGGGCGCAAGCTCGTTTGCAGGCTTCGATTATTTCCTCATCTGTAGCCTCGGCATTTCCCCATTTAAGGTTATCCTTGATAGTGCCCGAAAACAGTACGTTCTTCTGAAGTACCATTGCAACCTGATTTCTGAGGGCTTCAAGGTCGTATTCGCGGACATTTCTGCCGCCTACAAGTACTTCACCCTCTGTAGTATCGTAAAGTCGGGGGATAAGCTGTACAAGGCTTGTTTTTGATGAGCCTGTGCCGCCGATAATACCGATAGTTTCGCCTGATTTTATATCAAGGTTTATTTTTTCAAGGGCAAGATTTTTCATATCCTTGAAATAGCTGAAAGAAACATTCTTAAAGCTTACAGAACCGTCATTTACCTCTGTAAGGGCATTTTCGGGAGATACAATATCAATTTCCTCGGTGAGGACCTCGTAAATACGCTGCATTGAAGCTCTTGAAATGACGAACATCATAAAGAGGAAAGAGAGCATCATAAGAGACATAAGAATCTGTGTAACGTATGTAATAAACTGAGTTAAATCGCCCGTGAGCATATCGCCGCCCACAATGAGATGACCGCCGAAAAAGAGAATTGCAATTGTGCTTGCGTACATACAAATCTGCATAAAGGGCATTGTCATAATAACAAGCTTTTCAGCATTTACCTGTGCTGCACGTACAGCCTCGGTGCTTTCAGTGAACTTTTTCTTTTCGTAATCCTCGCGGACAAAAGCCTTTACTGTGCGGATTCCTATGAGATTTTCCTGAACTCTGCCATTCATATTGTCGTAGAGTGTAAGCATCTTTTTAAATCTCGGATGTGCCTTTGTCATTATAATTAGTATAGCAACGCCAAGCACGGGAATTGCACATACAAATACCAGTGAGAGCCTTGCATTGGTGGTGAGCGCCATAATAAGGGCGAAAATAAGCATCATAGGCGCTCTTACAGCCGTTCTTATGAACATCATAAACGAATTTTGAACGTTTGTAACGTCCGTTGTAAGTCTTGTTGTAAGAGATGCGGTGGAGAATTTATCCACATTTGAGAATGAAAAGGACTGCACCTTCTCAAACAGCGCCTTTCGCAGATTTTTAGCAAATCCCACGGCCGCAACTGCACTGAATCTGCCTGCAATCGCTCCGAAAGCAAGGGAAATAAGCGCCATTCCCACCATTAGCACGCCCATTAGTGCAACGTGTTTTACATTTCCCTTTCTTATACCCTCATTGATTATTGAAGCCATAACGTAGGGTATTAAAACCTCCATTGCGACCTCGCCCAGAATTGACAAAGGTGAAAGAATCGCTTCCTTTTTGTATTTGCCCACATAGGACAAAAGCTTTGTTAACATTGTATCACTTCTCCTTTCCTGATACATCGTATAAATATATTTTTTTTATACTATAAAAGTATATCACCATTTTTTTTTAATGTCAATGAAAATTCTGTGAAAACATATATTTGAACTACTTGACAAATAAAGTTAAATATGATATAATTTACTATAGTACCACACAGAAGTCATTTTATGTGGTATTGTGGGGTGCTGAAAATGATAAAGGGGGTTATATATTTATGAAAACTGCATTTAAGGTGATGAATATCATTCTGCTTGTTGTAACAGTTATCCCTGCTGCGATAACTGCTGTTACCGGTCTCTTGTATTCAACAACGGAACTGGGCGGATTGGCGTTCTTCGCAACGATTCTTGCGCTTATTCCTGCTGCTGTTACAATTTATATGGCGGTTACAGGCATAAGAGGAAACTACGGAACTTGTTCTAAAATTGCGATATTCATACTCTGCTTAGACATTGTTTCATTAGTTTTTGCAGAAAACAAAGGAACTTTAATATTCCAGATTATTTTATTGGCAGTATATATCTACATGGCAAAAAAGATGCAGAAGATATGGTAAAACCGTGGGCTGACGCTTTTAACGAAAAGCGTCAGCCATTATTTTACAGTTAAATATTGTAAAATAATATAACCTCACCTTCTTTGCCACGCTACTTCTTATGTGACATTTCAACAAATTTTGATAAGATTGTATATATCATTGGACTCCCCTTGACAAATTCCGCACTATATGTTATAATGTATATATCATCTACAATTCTACTTGAAGTATTATTGCTCCCTCAATTAACTCTTGAATTTTCTGTTTTGCTTGGATAGCAAAATTCAGCGTCAGAAAGCCTCACGATACGACAGTATTCTTTCGGCTTTCTTCCTTGCATTTTGCTCCCCAAGCTTCATATAATTCTTCAAGAGTTAGTTGGTGGAGCAATACAAAAAAGGAGGACAAAAATTATGGGCTACGGATTTATCGGACTTACACCAGAAATCAAAAATCTTGCAGACAAATCAATTGAGGGTTATCGTATAGACCCCGCGCTTTATACACAATATGATGTAAAACGCGGATTGAGAGACATAAATGGTAACGGCGTTGTTGCAGGACTTACAAATATCAGCACAATTAATGTAGACGAAAACGGATACGGAAAACTTTTCTACCGCGGCATTGATGTTGAGGATATTGTAAACGGCTTTATTAAAGAAAAGCGTTTCGGCTTTGAGGAAACCATATATCTCCTTTTATTCGGAAAAATGCCTACTGCGGCAGAGCTTGATGAATTCAGAAAAATTCTCGTTGAGGCAAGAAATCTTCCCTCAACCTTTACAAGAGATATCATAATGAAATCCCCCAGCGACAATATGATGAATATTCTTGCGAAATCCGTCCTCGCCCTCTATTCATATGACGATGACGCTAATGATATAACTATTCCCAACGTGTTAAGGCAGAGCATATCCCTTATTACGTTGTTCCCCTTACTTGCTGTATACGGCTATCACACCTACAGATACACGCGCAATGGCGGAAGCTTCTTTATTCATGACCCCAACCCTGAACTTTCTATTGCGGAAAATCTGCTGTATATGCTTCGTCCTGATAAGAAGTATACAGAGCTTGAAGCGCGTATTCTCGATATGGCGCTTGTACTTCACGCTGAACACGGCGGCGGAAACAACTCCACCTTTACAGTACACGTTGTATCCTCATCTGGAACCGATACCTATTCCGCTATCGCGGCGGCTTTAGGCTCTCTCAAAGGTCCTAAGCACGGTGGTGCGAATATCAAGGTTGCCCTGATGTTTGATGATATGAAGAAGAATATCAAGGACTGGACAGACGAAAACGAGGTAAAAGAGTATCTGAAAAAGCTGCTCCACAAGGAAGCCTTCGACAAAGCAGGTCTTATCTATGGTATGGGACACGCTGTATACTCCCACTCCGACCCCAGAGCAACAGTATTCAAGGGATTTGTTGAGAAGCTCAGCAACGAAAAGGGACTCCACGACGAGTTCAACCTTTACGCTATGGTGGAACGCCTTGCTCCTCAGGTTATCGCCGAGGAAAGACGTATATATAAAGGCGTATGCGCAAATGTGGATTTCTACAGCGGCTTTGTTTATCGTATGCTTGGCATCCCTGATGAACTTTTTACCCCTCTTTTCGCTATTTCACGTATTGCAGGCTGGTCTGCGCATCGTATAGAGGAGCTTATCAACTCCAACAAGATTATCCGCCCTGCCTACAAGGCGATTTCTCCTGTAAGAGCATATACGGATATGGAAAACAGAATGGATTAATCTCAAACAGCATCGGAAACGATGCTGTTTTTATTTTGCTTTACAAAATGTATATTGAATTATAGTAAATACATCGCGTACAAACGATTAGTTGATATAACAAAAAGACGGCGATTTATTTGTACAATCATACAAAACTGAGCATATTCACCATTTTTTCTCTAAAATCTATTGCAATTTTAAATATCATATGATAAAATATATAATAGATTGTAAAAAACAATGGAGGCGAAAGAAATTAAAGTAATTAAATGTATACTTAAAGTAATAAATTCTATTATTATTACATTTTCGGTGGTTATATTACTTCTCGTTATAACAATAAAGGTGTCAGGAATTCAGCTATATACCGTGCTTTCAGGCTCGATGGAGCCGAATTATCCCACAGGTTCGCTTATAGCCGTTAAGGAAATTGAAGTGGAAGAGCTTAAAGAAGGGGATGTTATCACCTATAAACTCAGCGGAACTACAATTGCTACACATCGTATCGTTGAGGTTCTCAACGAGGATAACAGCCTTAGATTCCGCACAAAGGGCGATGCCAACGAAGACGCAGACGCTTCACCCGTAATAGCTGAAAACGTCATAGGAACGCCGTTTGTGACAATTCCAAAGGGCGGATATATCGCAAGTTACGCACAGTCCCCCGAGGGGAAAAAGAAAATAATTACAGTTTTTGCTGTACTTATGGCATATGTTTTTTTGACAGATTTTACTATACTTGACAAAAAGAAGAACAAACCTGATGAAATACTAAGTAAAGGAGTAAAAGAAGATGAAGAAAACAACTAAGGCTGTCGCTCTGTTTTCAAGTGCAGTGTTGCTTGTAACGGGCTCTGTCCTGGGAACTCTCGCCTATCTCACAGATACTGAATCCGCTGTGAATACTTTCACCGTAGGAAAAGTCAATATTAAGGTTGATGAAACCAATATTGAAGACCCCAGTGCTGATAGAGTTACTAATAACGAGTACAAGCTTGTTCCTGGTGCAGAGTACACCAAAGACCCTACAATGACTGTATTAGCAGACAGTGAAGCAGCCTACGTACGAATGATTCTCACAGTAACAAACGCAGACGAATTCAAAGAACTTGCAGGAAAAGACATTCTTTCATACCTCGGTGGAATGGATGGTGCAAAGTGGCTTCTTACAGGTGAACCTGTAGAAGATACTGCAAATGACACAGTTTCCTATGAATACCGCTATTCTGAAACTGTAAGCGCAGGAACTGAGGATGTTGAACTTACTCCGCTGTTCACAACTCTGACAATTCCCGAAACCTTTGAGGGCGGAGCGGATTTAGAAACGTTTGCAGAAACATTCAAAATTGAAGTCACAGGCCACGCTATACAGGCAGCAGGCTTTGATACAGCAAACGCAGCGTGGGCAGCCTTTGATGAATCCGTAAAGGAATAATTAAGCTTTCAAGCGGAGAAATCCGCTGAAATATCCAGAAAAATTCTTAGGAAAGGAGGAAGTGACAATGCGAAATCCCAAAAAGAAAGAACCTAAACGCTATGGCGTTAAGGCACTTGTGCTGACAGGAGCGACAACTCTTGCTCTTACTGCTACGGTAGGAGGAACACTTGCCTGGCTGATTGATAAGGATACTGTTACAAATACATTTACTTATGGTGATATCAACATTGAACTTACTGAAACAGACACGGGACTTGATGCTGATGATAACTATAAGACAAATGATTATGAAATGGTGCCCGGCAACAGCATTGAAAAGGACCCTAAGGTTACAGTAGAAGCCGACAGCGAGGATTGTTATCTCTTCGTACAGCTTGAGAAATCGGATAATTTCGGTGACTTTATGACATACGAGGTAGACACTAATGTATGGACAGCCCTTGACGGTGTTGAAAACGTCTACTATATGTCAGTTGATAAAAACGAGAAAGACCAGGTATTCAGCGTTCTTCTCGGTGATGAGGTAAAGGTTAAGGACGATGTTACAAAGGATATGCTTAACGCTCTTACTGATACAACCTATCCTACCCTTACCGTAAAGGCTTATGGCGTTCAGCGCGATGCTGATATTGAAGCCATAAATTCTGTGGCGAAAGCCTGGGCGCTCACACAGGAATAATTAAAAGTTTATTAAGGGAGAACCCTTAAAATAAAAGTATATTTTTATAATTGAAAGGAAGAAAAATTCTATGAAAAAGTTTAACAAAAATTCAGTTTTAGCTCTTAGCTTAGCCGCTGCTTCAACAATCGCAATTGGTGGAACTGTTGCATACAACGCTCTCACACACGATGATGAATCCGCAGTAAATACTTATACAGTTGATGAAGCTGTTGATATCGCTATTAATGAGTATCAGCGTACCGAAGACGGTTCTGCTCTTGAAGCTTTTGACCAGGGCAAGAAGCTTTATCCTATCGTGGGTTCTGCTCAGGCAGATGCAAATAGTTATAATATGGATAAGTGGGGTATGCCTACAGCTGAAAATTATGGAGATAAAATTGTAACAATCAAGAACACAGGTGATGTTCCTGCAAAAGTTCGTGTATTTATTGCAAAGCCCCTCGCTCTTGCTGATTTAGCTAAGGACGGTAATGATAGCACATCAGATGATCCACTTCATACAAATCTCGGAAATCGTGTGGATTTAAGCGGTAATTATACAGATGCAATTGGCGACGCTTGGAGTACCAATTGGGGCTGGAAATATAATGTAGAAATTTTCAACGCAACAATTGACGGTGAGGAATACGAAGTCGCAACTTATTATTTGAATGACCTTCTTGCTCCTGATGCTGAATCCACAGCTGTTATGGCAGGTGCATATCTTGATGCTAACGTTGATTATGACGATGGCATTTGGAAAATGGGTGATTATACAATTAATTATGATCTTACTAAGGGAGTAAAGATTCCTGTATATGCGGAAGCTGTTGCTGAAAATACTGATTTTGAAACTGCAAAGGATGTCTTCCTGAAATGGGCTTCTGAGGTAAAATCTCCTGTAGGTGCAAATTCTGCTGAGGAACTTAATGAAGCACTCGCAACAGGCGGTTCTGTATATCTTGAAAGCGATGCTGATTTAGGAAATACAGGTGAAACATGGTTAAATAGTGATGCAGTAATTAATCTTAATGGTTCTACAATTAAGTCTAATCGTACAGGTAGCACAGCAGAAACTGTTTCCACTCTTACAGTAAATAGTGATGTCACACTTATGGGTGATGGTTCTGTTATAAATGATGGATATTATGCTGTATCTGTTAAGGGCGATAACGCTAATCTCACAATTGAAAACGGTACATATAAGGGCGTCACTACTGCGATTAATGTTGTTAAGGGTACGCTTGTTATTAAGGGTGGTACTTTTGAGGATATAAGCACAGAAGATAACGGACACTACCTTATTAACTGTATTGATGCTAACTATAATAACGGCACAGCTAATGTTATAATTATGGGTGGTACATTTAAGAACTGGAACCCCGAAAATAACACTTCCGAAGGTGCAGGAACTAATTTCCTCGCAGATGGTTACAAGGTTGTATCTGAAACAGATGCAAACGGCGATGTTTGGTACACAGTAGTTGCTGAATAATTAATCAAACCAACATCAACCTTTCAAAAAATAAGATTGCTACCCACTCCCCGTGAGTGGGCGGCAATCAAAGAGCATAGGAAACTGTGCCTTTTGATTGCCGAATTTCTAAGGAAAGGAGCAGCGATATTGAAATTCATAAACCATAGCAAGGGGCTGACAGCCGCATTATCCATTGGCTGTGCTATGTCAATAGCAGTTCAGTCTACCCTTGCGTACATATTAGCACAGACAGACCCCACATACAACACTTTTAAGCCATATATCCCCGTTGAGGGCGATTTGCTGATTTCAAAAGATGTTCAGCACCCCTACGGCGAAGATTACATAATCCCCGATAATATATCCTTTGATTTTCAGGTTGATCTGGGCGGATTTTACGCGGATTATACTTTTTCCACATCAAAAGGCGATATAAAAGCAGATGAAAACGGTATTCTTTCTCTTGAATTAAAGCCCAATGAATCTATAGCAATAAGCGGAATAGAGGACGGCTCCACAGCTAAAATTACCGAAATTCAGCAGGATTCCGACGGTTTTGAGCTTGACGGCGACGAAACAAAAAGCGTTACAATTTCAGCTGAAAAGCTTAACGAGATTGAATTCCTCAATATTTACACTCCCGAGCCTGTATCGGCTGATATAGCCGTAACAGCGGAAAAGCTTCTCGACGGCAGAGACTGGCAGGAGGGAGACAGCTTTGAAATCCTCTTTGAAAGGGAAACAGCCGAAGAATGGGTAAAGCTTGATTCTGCAATTGTGGAATACGGCGGAGATACCACAGCCGATTTCATAGAGGCTATGAAAGCCATAGAGTTTACAGAGTTAGGGGATTATTTATTCCGCCTGACCGAAACTGAGGGCGATATTGAGAATATCATTTACGACGATACAGAGAATACGTTCAAAGTAAGCGTAACTGATAAGGATATGGACGGATATCTTGAAATTTCAGAGATAACCGCAGAGAACAATGCAGTTCTCACCGAGACTGAGGACGGAGCATACGAAATTGATGTGACATTCACAAATATCTATGAGCCGCCCGTTACAACAGAAACCACAACATCTACAAGCACTACAAAGCCTACCACATCATCCACAAGCACCACAAAGGCAACAACAACATCCACAAGCACAACAAAGCCTACAACATCATCCACAAGCACAACTAAGCCTACAACATCATCTACAAGCACCACAAAGGCTACTACAACATCTACAAGCACTACAAAGGCAACTACATCATCCACAAGCACAACAAAGGCAACAACTTCCACAACCACAACAAAGCCTACTACAACAGTAGCAGACGGTGCTGTAACATGGGATATCGAAGACAAGAGCATTCCTTACAGCGATAGCGACCAGACAGTAACAGTTGCTGTTGTTATTACCAACGGCGAGAAACCACTCCCTGTTGCAGGCGGTAAGTTCACAATTGTAACAGCTGACGGAATCATCCTTGAAGCTGTAACAGGCTCAGAGGCTTACGGCGGCGATATCTTCGGTGATGATATCTTCGATGAATTCGCATTCACAAACGCTGACGGCAAGGGCGTAGCACCTGCTGACGGTACAAAGGCATTTGAGCTTACAATAAAGATCCCTGGCGGCACAGATTCAGGCAGATATGATATTGATATCAGCAACTGCGTGATCTATGACGAAAACGGAAACAATATCACAGACAAGCTGACAATTATGGGCGGTGCAATCACAGTACTCCCAAGAGTCACAACAGATACAACTCCAACTACAACAGAGCCAACTACTACAGCTTCCACAACCACAACAGAGCCTACAACTACAACATCTACATCCACAACTACTACAACAAAGCCCACTACTACCACAACTACTACCACAACTACTACAACAAAGCCTACAACTACAACTTCTACTACCACAACTACAACAACAAAGCCCACTACTACAACATCTACTTCTACAACTACAACAACAAAGCCTACAACCACAACTTCTACTTCTACAACAACTTCTACAACCACAACATCTACATCCACAACAACTACAACAAAGCCCACTACTACAACATCTACCTCCACAACAACTACAACAAAGCCCACTACTACAACTTCTACTTCCACAACAACCACAACAAAGCCTACAACCACAACTACACAGCCTACAACTACAATTATTGGAGCTGTAACCTGGGATGTTGAAGATAAGAACGTTGCTTACAGCGATGAGGATCAGACGGTAACAGTTGCTGTAGTAATCAAGAACGGCGAAGCTCCTCTTGCAGTTTCAGGCGGTAAGTTCACAATCGTGACTGCTGACGGAATCATTCTTGAAGCTGTAGTAAGCTCCACAGGCTATGGCGGAACCGTAACCGAAAACGAATCAGGCGAATTCACATTCACAACAGAGGACGGCAGCAATGTACCCCCCGAAAACGGAGAATTGGCATTCGAGCTTATTATTAAGGTTCCCGGCGGCACTGAACCCGGAGAATACAATATCAGCATAGGCGATTGCCAGATATTCGATGAAGAAGGCAACGACATTTCAGACAGAGTAGCTGTTATGGATGGCTCAATAACAATACTTCCTACAGTTGAACCTGTAATCAACTCTTACATTGTAATTGAAAAGCCTGAGCTTGGAAACTACTTCTCACACGACAACCGTACATATGACAAGTCTAAGCTTGGCAAGGTATACAGAGTATATGTAGACGAAAACGGCGAGGAAATTGACAGAGAAGATATTACAGATGATATCGACTTCAACGGAAATACTCCTGCTGATACTTACAGAATAAGCAATACATCGTTCAGATATGAAGTTCCAATCTATCTCGAAGGCGAGCTTATGAAGAATGAGGACGGCGAAATCGCTACAGCAATAGCGTATATCGGTGTTAAGGGTGACGTTAACCTTGATAATTACGCTAACGCAATCGATGCTACATTAATCCTTGCATACTATGCTAAGATGCAGACAGGCGAATCTTCAGAAACTACTATACTTCGCCACGATGACCCATATCTTGACAATCTGGGTGCATTCCTCGGTGACGTTGATACAAATGAGTATTCACCAATGAACCAGGCAACTCACAAGAGTGTTAGAAAGCTTGACGCAAGTGATACATCATTTATCCTCAGTTACTATGCAGTAACTCAGACCAGCTACGACCCAGTTCCTCGTGAAATCTGGAAGCAGGTAGTCGGTGTGGATAATATCATCGATGAAGATTAACAATTCAAACCTCTATAAAAACAGGCTGAAATCCACTTGGATTTCAGCCTGTTTTGCTGTATATACACCGATTTAATTTATTTTCGTCTTAGCATCACCATATGCTCTTGTTATAAAACTAAAATGGCAGGCATTTTGCCTGCCACAGTCTGTCAAAAATGCATATTTTATTTAAGGGCGAGCATCCGCCCGCAATTTCGGAACGAAATTCAATTAAACAACGCGGGGCGTCGAAGGCGCCGTCTCCTACGCAACATTTTTTCATCAACTGTATATACTGTTATACATTTCGGGCGGATAATATCCGCCCCTACATAATCGCAATATAATATAACACAATCAAGAAAAATATATAACAGTAAATTTTGTATTATATCTATAATTATGCTTGTTAATAATTATTCAAAAAGTAGAATTTAAAAAGTTTTTTTGAATAATCAACCATTTTTGGTTGAAAAAAGGGCAATTTTTGCCCTATAGTGAGGGGGGATGATAAAATGAACTTTACCAGACAAAAGAAAAGAGCCGCCCGAAAGCAGCTCTTTTACAAAAGGGAATTAACCCATAATTACTTCAACAGTATGCTCGCCATTCTCGAAAGCAGGGATAACATTACCGTCAACAGCCTGTCCGTCAACAGTCATGCTTACAACGCCCTTGCAAACGTGGTTAGGATTCTTAACTGTGATATTATAAGTTGCACCGCGGAACTTTCTTGTAGCTGTGAAGCCGTCCCACTCGTGAGGAATGGAAGGATCAACCTTAAGACCGTCCCAATCGGGAGAAATTCCGAGGATATACTGGGAAATAGCAACCATATTCCAAGCAGCAGTACCTGTCAGCCAGGAGTTCTTACCCTCACCAAAGCGGCTTGCGTCCTTACCTGCAACCATCTGGCCGTATACATAAGGCTCAGTCTTGTGGAGATCGGAAATTTCCTCGTTGAAAGCAGGAGCAATCTTGCTGTAGTACTCAAATGCCTTGTCACCTCTGCCAGCGTAAGCCTCAGCACAGATAATCCAAGCATTGTTGTGTGTGAAGATACCTGCGTTTTCCTTGTATCCGCCTGGATATGTGGAAATCTCACCATACTGGATATAGTACTTGGAGAATGCAGGGTTATTAAGAACAAGACCATACTGAGTATTGAGGTACTTGTCGATAGAGTTGAGAGTCTTGATGTCAGCGCCCTCTTCCTTACCGATTTCGGACATTACAGCGAAGCCCTGAGGCTCGATGAATATCTTACCTTCCTCGCACTCCTTGGAGCCCATCTTAGCGCCTGTGGAGTCATAAGCACGGAGGAACCAATCGCCGTCAAATGCAGATTCCATAACGCACTTCTTCATCTTGTCGATTTCAGCCTGTGCAGCAGCAGCCTCATCATCCTTGCCGAGGTGCTTAAGAATAGCAACATAGTTAGGACCTGCATATGTGAACAGAGTAGCAACCATTACAGACTCAGCAACCTTGGAGTAGCCGCCCTCAGCAGCAAACTTGGGATTTGTATAAGTCTGGAAGCTCTCACCGGGAGTATCGGAGTAGCATGAGAGGTTGATACAGTCGTTCCAGTCAGCTCTCATAGCAAGTGGCAGACCGTGAGGACCGAGGTTATTTACAATCTTGTAGAATGATACCTTAAGGTGGTCAAGCATAGGCTTAGCCTTTGACATATCGTTGTCGTAAGGAACAAGCTCATCGAGGAGTGACCAGTCGCCTGTTTCTCTGATATAAGCGGAAACAGAGAGAATCATCCACAGCGGATCGTCTGAGAAGTCGCCGCCGATATCTGAGTTACCCTTCTTTGTAAGAGGCTGATACTGGTGATAGCATCCGCCGTCTTCAAGCTGAGTTGAAGCGATGTCGATAATACGCTCTCTTGCACGGTCGGGAATCTGGTGAACGAAACCGAGGATATCCTGGTTGGAGTCACGGAAGCCCATACCACGGCCGATACCGCTCTCAAAGTAGGAAGCAGAACGTGAGAGGTTGAAAGTAACCATACACTGATACTGGTTCCAGATATTAACCATACGGTTAACCTTATCATCGGAAGTATTAACATTGAGGATGCCGAGAAGCTCGTCCCATGCAGCCTTAAGCTCAGCAAGACCTGCAGCAACCTTTTCAGGTGTGTTGTACTGGTCAATCATAGCAAGAGCCTTTTCCTTGTTGATTGTTACGCCGTCAGCCTCGAACTTCTTGTCAACAGGCATTTCAACGTAGCCAAGGATAAAGATAAGAGTCTTTGACTCGCCGGGAGCGAGAGTAATCTTCTTATAGTGAGAAGCAATGGGTGACCAACCGTCAGCAAAGGAGTTATTAGCAGCATTTGCCATAACAGCCTGAGGGTCATTGAAACCATTGTAGAGACCGATAAAGGAATCTCTGTCTGTATCGTAACCGTCGATTTCATCGTTAACTGTATAGAAAGCGAAGTGGTCACGTCTGTCTCTGTACTCTGTCTTGTGGTAGATTGTGGAGCCTACGACTTCTACACGGCCTGTAGAGAAGTTTCTCTGGAAGTTTGTGCAGTCGTCCTGAGCATCCCAGAGACACCACTCAGCGAATGAGAACAGTGAGAAGGACTTAGCCTCTGTACCCTCGTTAGTGAGAACAACCTGCTGAACTTCACCGTTGTAGTTCTGGGGAACGAAGAAAGTAACCTGTGCTTTCAGGTCATTCTTCTTACCTGTGATGATTGTATAGCCCATACCGTGGCGGCACTCGTAAGAATCAAGCTCTGTCTTTACAGGTGACCAGCCGGGGTTCCATACTGTACCGTTATCGTTGATATAGAAATAACGGCCGCCCATATCAATGGGTACGTTGTTATAGCGGTAACGTGTGATACGTCTTAAACGAGCGTCCTTATAGAAACTGTAACCGCCTGCTGTGTTTGAAATCAGTGAAAAGAAAGCCTGTGTTCCGAGGTAGTTAATCCACGGATAGGGTGTTCTGGGGGAATTAATGACATATTCCTTATTTGCGTCGTCAAAAAATCCGAACTTCATTGTAATCTGCTCCTTACTTATTATATTGATAGTTGATAATTCCGCTGCAATATGTTGGTTCTAAAGTAATTGCGGCGTTCAAGATTATCAGGGGTTCTCTAAAAACCGGAACACGAGCAAAATTTCGTATATGAAAAATATTAGTTACAAGGCGGCAAACCGCAGCAATACTTGATGTATTGCAAGGTTTGGCAACGCTGTAAATGGTATTTGTCATAGAAAGTTCGCCGTGAGGGAGGTTTTTAGAGGTTCCCGTCAACTAAATAGTCCGATAACTCAAATATCACTTATTATTATACCATAAAACGGATAATAATACAAGTGTTTACATAGAATTGTGATGTACTAATATTTCGCTGGAAATTTGTGCATAATGACAAAAAACTGAGCGTTTATCAGCCTACACAGGATTATATGAAAGCTATAGGCTAAAAGCTAATGGCTAACGGCTGTTGATTTATTAATTTGTAAAAAATCTCTGATGAGCAGTAAATTCTTCGCCCGGTTTTACCTCGCGGTAGCCTGTAACATCGGGAGAAAGGCTCAGATTCGGAGCGTCAATCATAGCTGTCATTGGCTCGGGGCAGAAATAGTGATTAAATCCGCGGTCATTCCAGATAATCCAGAAGCCGTATTCCTCAGAAACCTCGTAGCAGAGCTTCTTTCCACTTGCTGTATCCTCGGCAATAACGCCGTAGAATGCCTGTCCGTCGAGCTTTGCTGTTTCAGCTGTGTACATATCGTTGTCAACAACCTGCAATACAGGGCATTTTGTACCCTCTTTGTACTCCAGATCCCACATTGTAAGAGTTTTCAGCTGCTCAGTGGGAAGACATCTCTCGTTCAGCTCGCACTTCTTGCCAATCGGCACTGTAAGGCGGATATCCTCCTCCTTTGCACCGTCAACGAATGGTGCGCTGATAGCTGTATGTGAAGCAAGGGACATAGGCAGCACCTTGTCATCGTTGTTTATGAAGCAGATATCCTGTTCAAGACCGCTTGCTGAGAGTGTGAAAGTGTACTCTGCTGTAAAGCGTACAGGGAGATACTGGAAGAACTCGTCCTTTTCGTCGTAAACGTAGCGTGTTTTTACCCAGGCACAGTTGCTGTCGGAGCTATGCTCTACAACCTCGAATTTACGCTTGTGAATAAAGCCGTGGATATGGTTGTTATATGGCGCTTTTTCGTTTACAGGAAGCTGATATACAGCGTCTGATGTCTTAAGAACACCATCTGCAAAACGATTGGGGAGATAGAGTGTAGGAAGTCCCCATACCTCTGCTGATTGAAGAATATCGTCAAAGGTATTGTCGGGATTCCAGCGGAAGAACTCCATTCCCTCGGTATTGTTGCGAAGGCGGATAACATTGCAGCCGATTTCGTATGCAACAAGAGCCTCGTAGCCTCCTGCGGAAAGCTTCACGCAGGTCATACCATTGTGATTCATAATCTGTGTTGTGTTGCTCATAAAAATCAAAACCTTTCTGTTGGATATTTTACGATATATTATTTTTCTATTATAACATATTTTTATTTATTTGTAAAGCGTTTTTTGTAAATTTTCCACCAAAAAGTGAAATACTCCCTGAAACAGAAATTTCAGAGAGCAGTATCAGAATTCGTTTTTTATATAATCTTCCATAGTTATATATTCGCCTGTGGATATACGGCTGTAATAGGCAAGGACAATTGTTGCGTCAATTGAATCATATTTCCCGTCGCCGTTTACATCTGCCGCTTTAGCCTGATTTTCGGTAATTGTGGGAGCTTTTCCCGTGGATAGCAGGGAGTATTCAGAAAGGATAAGGGAGGCATCGCTGGCGTTTACCGTGCCGTCTTCCATTGCATCGCCAAGGAGTATGCCATCGGGAGATACAGCCGATTTGCCGCTGTCGGAAAGGCATTTTGAGATTTCAGAAGCACCTGCACATACCGCCGCAGAAGCCACAATTGTCACTATTTTTCTTATTCCCTTCATATGCCTAACCCCTTGACAATTTACTTTAGTCAATTATAGCATATTTTACTTTGAAAAGCAATGGATAAATTATGTACAAAAAGCCCGAAGCGCGAGGCTTCGGGAAATGCAGCTATTATTCACCTTTAAGCCGTGAAATCTCCTTTTTAAGGCTGTCAACCTCAGCCTGGAGTCTGCACAGTTCAAGGGAAACAGGGTCAGGAATGTGAATCTGGTCGATATCCTGCGTAACCTTGTGCTGGTGTACTTTTTCGCCTTTTCTGCGGACAATTCTTGCAGGAACGCCTACAGCAGTACAATCATCGGGGATAGCGTTGAGAACAACGGCATTTGCAGCGATTTTAACGTTATTTCCAACGGTAAATGGGCCAAGCACCTTTGCACCTGCGCCCACAAGGACGTTATTTCCTAATGTGGGGTGACGCTTGCCTTTGTCCTTACCTGTACCGCCAAGGGTAACTCCCTGGTACAGCAGGCAGTTATCGCCGATAATTGCAGTTTCACCGATAACAACGCCCATACCGTGGTCAATGAAAAGACCTTTTCCGATAGTAGCGCCGGGATGTATCTCGATACCCGTCTTATTTCTTGCGTGCTGTGAGATAATTCTCGCAATGGTATAATACTTCCGCACATAAAACCAGTGTGCAAGGCGATAGGCGCGGATTGCCCTCAATGTGGGATAGGTCAGCAGTATTTCCACTGCATTTCTTGCCGCAGGGTCGCTTTCACGGATGAGAGCGATATCTCTTTTGATTGTTTTTATCATTCGTAACATAAAACACCGCCTTTGGAATTACAAACGGATAATATCCGCTATCAATATTATAAGAATTTCAGCGCTCCTGTGTTCTCCATAGCTTTAAGGAGATTGAAACGAGCCTCGTCACGGTATTCGGGTTTAGCCATATAGTACATATAGGTTTCGGCAATATTGAGATTGCTGGAAGAACGTCCCTCAATTTTAAACTGCTCAAACCCCATAGGTACGTACTTTTCCCATATATCATCGGGGGAAATATGTGTGCGGAGACTGCGGATATCAAACACACCGCGCTGACCGAAGGGACAGCTTTCCAGTCTCTTTGTATCAATTTTATTGGCATTGAATGGCACATTGGGATATTTTTTCAGATGCTCATTGTAGGCAATCTGCATAAGGCCAATTGTGTGGTAATGCTCCGCACGTCTTGGGCAATTCGGCTCACAGCAGGCGTTTACAAGAAGCTCGCAGTCCTCTTTTCTTGGAAGCTTTGAAAGCACCTCGAAATTGTTGTTGAAATCGTAATCCACAACAACAATGCTGTAATCCTTGCTCAGTTCCTCTTCAAGCTTTTCAGGGTCGGTAATACGCTTGCAGGTGGAGCTTGTCAGTTTATACTTAGGGAAGTTTGTGCGGATATAATCCTCTAAAATGGGAGATACAACAATAGCTTCGTTAAGTCCGTTATGTGCAAGATTAAGCACCATATTGCAGAAGGTGTCGTTGAGATGTTTTTTCTCCAGTGCAGGATTTGTAAATGTAAAGCGGAGTGGGATTCCTCTGTCGTTGAAAGCCTTTATAACAGCTTTAACATACTGGGGGTCGCATACTCCAGGCTGAGGTCTGCCGCCGTTCCACATAGAGGGCGGAAATACGCCGTAGAATGAAGCAATTTCAACTCCCTCGCGGAAATAGTGGGGATATTGTTTAAGCATATCCGCAAATAATAAATTCAGCTTGAAACGCCCTGAAAAATCGGGCAGATGAAAACGTACTCTCATAATTTTTACTCCTGTAAGCAATCGCCTCTTTCGTCGGAAACGGTATATCCAGCCGCTGCAATTTCCGCTTTAAGCAGGGAAATCCCCTCAGCTGTTTCGCTTCCCGAAACAAGCTTATTGTCGTAAAGGTTATATTTTTTTCTTGCGTCCTCAGGTGAGATATTAGGCATAATTACATTGCAGCCTGTTTTCAGCCCTGCAATTCTGCCGTTTTCGGAAGCTGTACCCAGCGCCGTGGTGGCAGGCAGAAGCACCTTTGGAAACATAAGACGGATAATTCCCAGCAGACGCAGTGTAAGGCGTGGAGAGCCGCCCTTTTCATCTCTGAAAGGGGTATCCTTATGGGGGATAAAAGGCCCTATTCCTATCATCTGCGGCTGTAATTCCTGCAAAAAGCGGATATCTTTAACGATATCATCGGCAGTTTGCCACGGAATTCCAACCATAAAGCCTGCACCTGTCTGAAAACCTGTCTCCTTTAAATTATACAGGCATTTGATGCGATTGTCAAGCGTCATTTCCTGTGGGTGGATTTTGCTGTATAATTCCTGTGAAGCTGTTTCGTGGCGGAGAAGATATCTGTCTGCCCCTGCCTCTTTCATTTTTCGGTAGCTTTCAGCGGAACGCTCTCCAAGGGAAAGGGTTATAGCACAGTCGGGGTAACGCTGACGGAGTTCTGATATTATACCACAGATGTATTCATCAGTGAAGAACGCATCTTCGCCGCCTTGCATAACAAAGGTGCGAAGTCCCAGTTTATAGCCGATATCAGCGCAGTCAAGTATCTGCTGACGGTCAAGGCGGTAACGCTCCGCCGATTTGCAGCTTCTTCTGATACCGCAGTAAAGGCAGTCGTTTTTGCAGTATGAGGAAATTTCAATAAGTCCACGGAGGAATACCTTATTTCCGTAGTGCTGGCGGCGTATTTCATCAGCGCGTTTTGCAAGATATTCCGCAGTATTATCGCTGTCGTCCTCAATGAGCATTTTCAGCTCATTGTCAGACAAATTGCCTGTTTTGTATAATTTATCAATAAGCTCAGTCATATCAGCCGCCCAGCTCAATCATCTTGTCGATACATTTACGGGCAGCGGTAATCTGCTCCTCGTCCATAAGTATTTCAAAAGCCTCGCCCTCGGGCTTGCCTGCAATAGCAAGGAGTGAACGGTACACATCGGGGAGGGTTGTAAGCTTCATATCAGTGCAGATAAGCTTTTTTGTCAAGGGGTAGAATTTCTTTTCGGGGCAGTCATACTGTAGATGCTCTGCAATTGAGGTTTCAGTTCCGATTATGAACTCCTTAGCGTCGGATTTCATAGCATAGTCCATAATTCCGCTTGTGGAGCCAGCATAGTCAGCAAGGGCAGTAACCTCGGGGCGGCATTCGGGATGTACAAGGAAAAGAGCGTCGGGATGTTCAGCCTTAGCCGCCATAACCTCCTCAACTGTAATAGCGGAGTGAGCAGGGCAGCCGCCGTTAAGAAGCATAATATCCTTTTCAGGGAGCTGAGATTTCACCCAGCCGCCTAAATTGCAGTCGGGGATAAAGAGAATTTTATCTGAATCAATATTTTTCACGATTTTCAGCGCGCTTGAAGATGTAACGCACACATCGCAGACAGTTTTAAGTGAAGCGGTGGTATTGATATAAGCCACAACTGTTCTGTCAGGCTCTTTTGCCTTTATTTCAGCAATCATATCCTTGTCCATCTGCTCCGCCATAGGGCAGCCTGCGCCCTTATTTGCAAGGTATACGCGCTTTTCGGGTGAGAGCATTTTGGCCGTTTCAGCCATAAAGTGAACGCCGCAGAAAAGTATATTTTCGTTTGGGATTTTTGTTGCGTCAACGCTTAATTTGTAGCTGTCACCTGTAAAATCGGCGATTTCCACGATTTCACGGGACTGATAGCTGTGGGCAAGAATGGCTGTATTTGTTTCTTTTTTCAGTTCCAGGATTTTCTCCTGCAATTCTTTGACAGTCATAGTAAACCTCCATTAAAGATTAGTTTCAGCGATAACTTCAACCTCTACCAGTACATTTTTAGGCAGAGTTTTTACTGCAACACAGCTTCTTGCGGGAAGTCCTGTGAAGTATTTGCCGTATATTTCATTGAATGCTGCAAAATCGTTCATATCTGCAAGAAAGCAGGTAGTTTTTACAGCCTTTTCAAAGGATGAGCCTGCTGTTTCAAGAACAGCTTTAAGATTTTTCATAACCTGCTCTGTCTGCTCCTCGATAGTAGTTGCCTCAACAGTGTTTGTAAGGGGATTTATGGCAATCTGTCCGCTGGTAAATACCATACCGTTGGAGATTACAGCCTGTGAGTAAGGGCCTACAGCGGCAGGTGCTTTTTCTGTGTGTATCTTAATCATAATGATTCTCCTTAATCGTTGGTTATTTTGAATCCGTTTTCGCTGAGAGCGTTTTTGATAGCCTCAATATGCTCGTAATTTCTCGTTTCCAGTACAAGGCGGAGATAACAGCCGTTGACAGCTGAACCCTCGTTGGCACGCTCGTGGTGGATAGAGATAACATTTCCGCCAAGCTCCGCGATAATACGTGAAACCTCTAAAAGCTGTCCCGGCTTGTCAAGAAGCTCGATTGTGAGAGTGCTGTTTCTTCCCGTCATAAGCAGACCGCGCTTGATTACCCTTGAAAGTATAGTTACGTCGATATTTCCGCCTGAAAGGATGCATACAGTCTTTTTGCCCTTGATAGGCACTTTGTTGAACATAGCCGCAGCTACGGCAACAGCGCCTGCGCCCTCGGTAACAAGCTTCTGCTGCTCCATAAGAGCAAGAATAGCGGCGGATATTTCGTCATCTGTAACGGTAACAATTTCGTCCACGTACTGGGAAACAAGCTCAAATGTAGTTTCTCCCGGAGCTTTTACAGCGATACCGTCAGCGATAGTTGATACTCCCGACAGAGCTTTAATTTCACCGTCACGAACAGCGTTGTACATACTTGGCGCGCCTGTAGCCTGAACGCCGTATATCTTGATTTTAGGGTTAAGGCTCTTTATAGCGAAAGCCACTCCCGAAATAAGACCGCCGCCGCCGATAGGTACGATAACAGCGTCCATATCGGGTATCTGCTCAATAAGTTCAAGACCTATAGTACCCTGACCTGCAATGACGTAGTCATCGTCAAAGGGGTGAATGAAAGTGTATCCCATTTCATCGCGCTGACGGAGAGCCTCTTTGTAAGCGTCATCGTAAACGCCTTTTACAAGGCACACCTCTGCGCCGTAGCTTTTGGTAGCCTCAACCTTGGAGATAGGTGCGCCGTCTGGGAGGCAGATAATTGATTTTATGCCGTTTTTAGCTGCTGCAAGAGCAACTCCCTGTGCGTGATTTCCGGCGGAGCAGGCGATAACTCCCTTTGCCTTTTCCTCATCGGAAAGGCAGGACATCTTGTAGTAAGCGCCGCGTACCTTAAATGAGCCTGTTATCTGCAAATTCTCGGTTTTAAGCCATATATTGGCATCGGGATTAATTTTGGGAGCCTGTATGACATCGGTTTCTCGTATAACCTGTTTGAGGATATATTTAGCGTGATAGATTTTATCCAGCGTTATCATAAATAAAGACTCCTTTTTATTATTGTGTAGGGGCGGATATCATCCGCCTGAGATTGTCGAAAAATTCGAATTTCTAAAGGCTGGCGATGGGAAGCATTGCACTAAGAATTAATTCTTAATTGGTTTATAAATTGCCTTGCTGTTCTTGGGGAACGTCCATTTCCTGAGGATATGGCGAATTGTTCCGCTTTAAGGAACAGCTCGTCCTCGGGCATATCTATACCGTTCGCCCTTGCAAGCTCAAGAGCAATAGCGGTATAGCTTTTCTTGTCGGGACGGCTGAAATTAACACGCAGACCGAACCGCGCCGACAGGGAAAGAAGCTCCTGCATGGTATCGTTGCGGTGAACATCGTCGCCCTCGCGGTCGGAGAAGCTTTCCTTTACAAGGTGACGGCGGTTGCTTGTGGCATATATGGCAATATTGTCGGAACGTGCGGAAACTGAGCCTTCAAGAGCCGCTTTCAGCGCACCGAAGCAGTCCTCGCCCGATGTAAATGTCAGGTCGTCAATGAATATAATGAATTTCAGCGGATTTCCGCTTAATTTGTCAATGAGTTCGGGGAGTTCGCGGAGCTGCTCCTTTGTGATTTCTACAAGGCGCAGTCCCCTATGAGCGTATTCATTTACAACAGCCTTTACCGTGGAGGATTTGCCTGTTCCTGCATCACCGTAGAGCAGCGTATTCTGCGCCGTTTTGCCCTTTACGAGAGCAAGGGTATTTTCCACAACCTCGGCACGCTCACGCTCATAGCCGAAAAGCATATCAAGGCGCTGCGTATCGGGAGCTTTTACAGGAACGATTTCGCCGCTTCGCAGTATAAACATAGTTGAGTTGGCGAAAATTCCGCAGCCGTAAAGTCCTATATTTTCAATGCGTTTCTTATATTCAGCGGAAAAGTCGATATCAGCGGTTTTCCATTGGGGCAGCTGATAAAGGCGGTAGTAGCCGTATTGAAGTTCTTCTGATGTAAGCTGTGAGATTTCGCGGAGCAGTTCAAGCTCATTTACCACAGCAGATTCAATCAGTTCATCAAAGGCTTTTCCCTCGGATTTTCCCGAAATATAGAAGTTTTCGTCCTCGCAGACAAGCTTGAAGATATATTCGGAAAGATTGACATTATGACAGTAAAGTCGTGAAACAAATTGAGAGTAAATATTCACATCAAAGCTTTTGCCCTCTGCGTGAAGTTCTAAAAGAACAGAAAGTGCCGATATAACGTCATCTTTAAGGAGATTTCTGAATACTGCAAGAGAATTCAGTCCGCAGTAATAATTGTCAAGTTTTTCACGGATATTAGCCATTGAGTGCCTCGCAGATTTTCTCAGTCATTTCCGTGCAGGAAAGGGGAGTACCCTCAGCACAGCCCATAAGGTCGGCAGTTCTCCAGCCGTCGTCAAGGACTTTATTTACAGCGGCTTCAATGGCGTCAGCCTCGGCATTAAGACCGAATGAATAGCGGAGCATCATAGCGCCTGAAAGTATGGTGGCAATGGGATTTGCGATATTCTGCCCTGCAATATCGGGCGCAGAGCCGTGGATAGGCTCATACATACCCCTTGTTGACGCACCGAGAGAAGCGGAAGCAAGCATACCGATAGAGCCTGTAATCTGTGACGCTTCATCGGAGAGGATATCGCCGAACATATTTGAAGTTACGATAACATCGAACTGTCGGGGATTTCTCACAAGCTGCATAGCCGCATTGTCAACGAACATATCGGAATATTCAACTTCGGGATATTCCTCTGCAAGGCGGTGCATAGTCTTTCTCCATAAACGTGAGGATTCAAGGACATTAGCCTTGTCGATACTGCAAAGCTTTTTATTGCGTTTCATAGCAGATTCAAAAGCAGTTCTGCCGATACGCTCAATTTCTGTTACGCTGTAAGCCTCTGTGTCGTAGGCTTCCTCGCCGTATTTGCCCTGACGGTAGCCGCGGTCGCCGAAGTAGATACCGCCTGTAAGCTCGCGGACAATCATAATATCGAAGCCGTCACCCACGATTTCATCTTTAAGGGGAGAGGCGGCACGGAGTGCAGGATAAAGGGAAGCAGGGCGGAGATTTGTGTAAAGTCCCAATGCTGAACGGATACCTAAAAGAGCCTTTTCAGGACGGTTTTCGCCCGGCTGGTCATCCCACTTCGGACCGCCTACAGCACCGAGAAGAACGCTGTCGGAAGCAAGACAGCCGTCAACAGTTTCCTGCGGCAGGGGCTTGCCTGTTGCGTCAATAGCACATCCGCCTATGAGATAGGGCGTAAAATTAAAGGTATGCCCGAATTTATCGGCGATTTTTTCAAGTACGGCAACAGCACCGTCAACGATTTCAGGGCCTATGCCGTCGCCTTTAAGTAAAGCAATATTGAAATTCATAAATTTCCCTCTGTTCTTTTTGTAGGGGCGGATATTATCCGCCTTAATTTTTTATGTGGGGGGCGATGCTTACATCGCTCCGACAAAAATTACGCATTACGCATTATTCTATAATTCCCTTGGCAATAGACTCCATAAGACCGCCGTTTTCGATGATTTTCTGAATAAAATCGGGGAATGGCGCGGCTTTAAACTCCTGACCTGTTGTAAGGTTGCGGATAATTCCGTTATCCATATCAGCCTCAACCTTGTCGCCCTCGGAGATATTGTCAGCAGCCTCGGGACATTCCACAATTGCAAGGCCGATATTTATAGCGTTGCGGTAGAAGATACGTGCAAAGCTTTTGGCTATAACAAGGGAAACACCGCTTGCCTTTATAGCAATGGGAGCGTGTTCACGGGATGAGCCGCAGCCGAAATTCTGACCTGCAGTAATAATATCCCCCTGCTGAACACGGGTTACAAAAGTCTTGTCAATATCCTCCATACAATGGGAGGCAAGCTCCTTGTGGTCGCTTGTATTGAGATAACGGGCAGGGATAATTACATCAGTATCCACGTTATCGCCGTATTTCAGAACATTTCCTGTATATTTCATTTGCTCATTACCTCCCTGGGATCAGCGATTTTGCCCATAACTGCGCTTGCGGCGGCAGTTGCAGGACTTGCAAGATATATTTCGGATTCAACGTGTCCCATACGTCCCACAAAGTTGCGGTTTGTGGTAGCTACGGCGCGCTCGCCTGCCGCAAGAATACCCATATGACCGCCAAGACAGGGGCCGCAGGTGGGAGTTGAAACAACTGCTCCCGATTCGATGAAAATTTTCAGCAGTCCCTGTTCCATAGCGTCAAGATAAATCTGCTGTGTTGCAGGGATAATGATAACACGTACACCCTTAGCACATTTTCTGCCCTTGAGGATTTCAGCCGCCTGCTGTAAATCTTCAAGTCTGCCGTTGGTGCAGGAGCCTATAATTACCTGGTCAATTTTTATATCGCCGATTTCGCTGAAAGTTCTTGCATTTTCGGGAAGATGAGGAAATGCCACAGTAGGCTCAATTGCTGAGAGGTCAATGTCGATTATCTCGTCATAAACAGCGTCCTCGTCAGCCTTGTATATCACAGGCTCAGCGGCATTGTGAGCTTTGAGGTAGTCAAGAGTAATGTCGTCAACCTCGAAAATGCCGTTTTTTGCGCCTGCCTCGATAGCCATATTAGCGATGCAGAGGCGGTCATCCATAGACAGGGAGGAAAGTCCCTCGCCGCCGAATTCCATAGACTTGTATAACGCGCCGTCAACGCCAATTTTTCCGATAATATGGAGAATGACATCCTTGCCCGAAACGTATTTGTTAAGCTTTCCTGTAAGATTGAAGCGGATAGCGGAGGGAACCTTGAACCACGCTTTTCCGATAGCCATACCGCAAGCCATATCAGTTGAGCCGACACCTGTGGAGAATGCACCTACAGCGCCATATGTGCAGGTGTGAGAGTCAGCACCGATAACACAAAATCCTGCGGAAACAAGGCCTTTTTCGGGGATAAGAGCGTGTTCAATTCCCATTTCGCCAACGTCGTAGAAGTGAGTAACATCGTTAGCACCGCAGAATTCACGGCACATTTTACACTGCTCCGCCGCCTTTATGTCCTTATTGGGAGCGAAGTGGTCCATAATCATTGTGACCTTATCTTTGTCAAAAACTCCGTCCTTATTCAGCTTTGCGAATTCCTTGATAGCTACAGGGGAGGTAATATCGTTGCCGAGGACTAAGTCAAGATTGGCAAGGATAAGCTGTCCTGTTTCAACGCTGTCAAGTCCTGCGTGAGCCGCAAGTATTTTCTGTGTCATTGTCATTCCCATTGTAAAAACCTCTTTTCTTGGGGAATAGGTTATATTGCTTTATTGGTGTAGGGACAGGCTGTGCCGTGTCCGCAATTTCGGAATATATTTTATAAACGGTCTGAATTTCTTTGAAGATAATCATTGATTGTATCATCTTCCTCAAAACCCGAAACTTGTTCATATATACTGTCAATATTCCAGCACATTAAATCTTTTATTGAGGGGATATTCATAACTTCTCCCTCATCGCCATAGCGGAGATAATCACCTGTTGCTTTTTCCATAAGAAGATACTCGCCGCCGCCTGTTGAGCCTAATACTATATATCTATCGCTGTCGCCTTCTTCTATCCAGTCACAGTAGCCTTCATGATAGCGTTCTTCAATATCCTCCAGACTCCACATCTGCATATAAGCCATTAAACTGTCAAAGCCGCCAATCAGCTGATAAAATTCTTTAAGGGCATCAGGCAATGATACTCCTGTACTTTGTTCAAATGAATTGATTGTTTCTATATTTTCGGGTTCATATAAATCAATATCAATGTCATCAGAGTATTTATCGGCTAAAAGCTTTATAATTTCGATTTCTTCTTTTAAACTGTGTTCAATTTGATTCATAATAATTCACTCCTTTGCTTATATCAGACATAGTACGCCGTGTCCACAATTTCGGAACGAAATTCAATAATTTTGCATGTTGACTGCCCAAGGCAGCCCCTACGTCAAAAATTGTAATAGGGCAGATTTTTATATTTTTCGGGTAATTCATAAACTGAATATACGCCTTTAAGCTTTTCAACACGCTTTATCTTGTTTTTGCAGACATATTTATTGAGATACTTGATAAAATCTGATTCATCGTAGCACAAACCGATTTCACCGTTTCCTGCTTTCCGACGGTATTTTTTAGGGTCGGGACTGTTCGGAAGCCAGTCATTGCTGAAGTCAAGGCAGTATGTCCTGAGATTATCCGCAATTTCAGCAGGTACGGAATATACAGTCAGATAGTAGTCAGCACTGAGGATAATGTTTTTCATTTCAATGTCTTCATTTTCAGTATTTCGGGTAGCTAAAATCCGCTTTTTGCAGATTATAAATGATATTGCAGATATAATTACAGCTGTTATTAAACATATAATGCCGAGTTTGTTACGCATATTCATTAACCTCCTATGTATCTAATGTGTTGTTTTATGTATCGGGCGGATAATATCCGCCCCTACAAAGCTAAAAGCTAACGGCTGATAGCTAAAGGCTCAACAATTATTTATTGATTATCGCACCCTTATCAGCAGATGAAACCTGTGCCGCATAACGTTTGAGGTAGCCTGTGATGTTTTCTTTTCTGAGAATAGGCATAGTCTTTTTACGCTCTGCCAGTTCTTCCACGGAGATTTCAAGATTAATGGAGTAATTGGGGATGTCGATAGAAATAATATCGCCGTCCTTGACATAAGCGATAGTACCGCCGTTTACAGCTTCGGGTGATACGTGACCGATAGCCGCACCGCGAGTAGCACCGCTGAAACGTCCGTCTGTGATGAGCGCAACAGATGAGCCAAGACCTGCTCCCTGAATAGCGGAGGTGGGAGAGAGCATTTCACGCATACCTGGGCCGCCTGCAGGGCCTTCGTAGCGGATAACAACAACATCGCCAGCCTTGATGCCGCCTTCATAGATAACCTTGATAGCTTCTTCCTCGCTGTTGAATACTCTTGCAGTACCCTTGTGTGAAAGCATTTCGGGAGCAACAGCACTTCTCTTTACAACACAGCCGTCGGGAGCAAGATTTCCGCGGAGTACCGCAATTCCGCCTGTTTCGCTGTAGGGATTGTCAATGGGGCGGATTGTTTCGGGGTCTTTGTTGATACAGCCTGAGATATTTTCTCCCACAGTCTTGCCTGTAACTGTCATACAGTCCAGATTGAGAAGATTTTTCTTTGAAAGCTCATTGAGAACCGCGTATACGCCGCCAGCCTCGTTAAGATCCTCCATATAGGTGTGACCAGCAGGGGCAAGGTGGCAGAGATTTGGAGTTCTTGCGCTTATCTCGTTGGCAATGTCGAGGTTGATATTTACACCGCACTCGTTAGCGATTGCAGGGAGGTGAAGCATACTGTTAGTTGAACAGCCAAGCGCCATATCGGCTGTAAGAGCGTTAATGAAAGCCTTTTCTGTCATAATGTCAAGGGGACGGATATTCTGTCTGTAAAGCTCCATAACCTGCATACCTGCCATTTTAGCAAGCTTGATTCTGTCGGAGTAAACAGCAGGAACTGTGCCGTTGCCCTTTAATCCCATACCGAGTACCTCTGTAAGGCAGTTCATAGAGTTTGCGGTATACATACCCGAACATGAGCCGCAAGTCGGACAAGCGTTGTTCTCGTATTCTTCAACATCTTCAAGGGACATTTTGCCTGCGGTATATGCGCCTACAGCCTCAAACATAGAGGAAAGGGAAGTCTTTTTGCCCTTTACGTGGCCTGCAAGCATTGGGCCGCCGCTGACGAAAACGGTGGGGACGTTAAGACGTGCTGCCGCCATAAGAAGTCCTGGAACGTTCTTATCGCAGTTGGGCACCATAACAAGAGCGTCAAAGTGATGAGCAAGAGCCATACACTCCGTAGAATCGGCAATAAGATCACGGGTTACAAGGGAGTATTTCATTCCTGTGTGTCCCATAGCGATACCGTCACAAACTGCAATTGCTGGGAAAACAACGGGAGTACCGCCGCCCATAGCTACGCCAAGCTTTACAGCCTCAACGATTTTGTCAATGTTCATATGACCTGGGACAATTTCGTTATAGGAAGAAACGATACCAACAAGGGGGCGTATCATTTCCTCTTTTGTCATACCAAGAGCGTTGAAAAGAGAACGCTGTGACGCTTTTTCGACACCATTACAGAAAAAATTTTCATTCATAATTTCTTTTTCACCTCAATTTAGAATAATCGCATTTGTAGGGGCTGCTTTTGGCAGTCCGCAATTTCGTAACGAAATTTGTACAAATATAGGGACACGGCACAACCGCGTCCCTACAGAATGTGTTTGTGCTGTAGAATAAATATTGATTATCGCCATTTTTTCAGAAGAATCAGACCAATAATCAGAAATGGAATACCCCATAGAAAACTCAGCAATTCCTTTTGTCTGTCAACGATTATTATGCCCAGTTCAGAACATTCTTTATCGGGAACAAGCTCTGAAAATTCATCGCTGAATTTCTTTGAAAAATAGCCTGTAACTTCCTCACCGCTGATAAATTTTTCATATTCATCGGAATCTTTTTTAACAGCAGCATATCGATTGCTCGGTATTGTATCAACAACAAAGCATTCGTAATCGGTAAAGCCGCTTTTTATAGTTCCGCAGTATACGGGATTTGAACGTGAAAACAACAGGCTTTCATTTTCGTCTATAAGCTCTGGCTCAAAGGTAAGACCAGTTTCACTATATCGACCTGTTACTCGTAATCCCCTGTGTATACCGCTTATTATCAGTACAAGATAAAGAGAGAGAAATATAATCGATGCAATCAATTTTATTAGGGAGGCTGTTTTTACAGCAGGGGTATTATCCATATTCTTCATTCCTAATTAGTTATTAATGAACTTATCTTCTTCGTTGTTCCAGCTGTAAAGCTTTCTGATTTCCTCGCCTACCTGCTCAGAGGGATGCTCAGCAGCAAGCTTTCTCATAGCCTTGAAGTGTACCTGCTTGCCAGCGTCGGACATATCAAGGAGGAATTCCTTAGCAAATGTACCGTCCTGAATATCGGAGAGAATCTTCTTCATAGACTTCTTAGTTTCCTCTGTGATAATCTTAGGACCTGTGATGTAATCGCCGTACTCAGCAGTATTGGAGATAGAATATCTCATACCTGCAAAGCCGCTCTGATAGATAAGGTCAACGATGAGCTTCATCTCGTGGATGCACTCAAAGTAAGCGTTTCTGGGATCGTAGCCAGCCTCAACAAGTGTTTCATAGCCTGCCTGCATAAGTGCGCATACACCACCGCAGAGAACAGCCTGCTCACCGAAAAGGTCAGTTTCTGTTTCTGTTCTGAATGTAGTTTCAAGAACGCCTGCACGTGCGCCGCCGATTGCAAGACCGTATGCAAGAGCGATTTCCTTAGCCTTGCCTGTAGCGTCCTGATGTACAGCAACAAGTGAGGGAACACCCTTGCCTGCCTGATACTCGGAACGTACTGTGTGTCCTGGTCCCTTGGGAGCGATCATTGTAACGTCAACGTCAGCAGGGGGAACGATGCAGCCGAAGTGGATATTGAAGCCGTGAGCAAACATAAGCATATTGCCTGCTTCAAGGTTGGGCTTGATGTCGTTCTCGTAGAGAGCAGCCTGCTTTTCGTCGTTGATGAGAATCATAATGATGTCAGCCTGCTTTGCAGCCTCAGCAGCTGTGAATACCTCAAAGCCCTGCTTTACAGCCTTATCCCATGACTTGGAGCCTTCGTAGAGGCCGATGATAACTCTGCCCTTGTCGCCCAGGGATTCCTTAGCGTTGAGAGCGTGAGCGTGTCCCTGTGAGCCGTAGCCGATTACAGCAATTGTCTTGCCGTAGAGAAGTGATAAATCGCAGTCCTGTTCGTAAAAAACCTTAGCAGTATTTTCCATGATTGAAAATCTCCTTTAAAATATAATTATAATTTATGTAATCGCCAAAAGGCAATTATATTTGAATATGAAAAATTTGTGTAAGGGCGGATATTATCCGTCCGCAATTTCGGAACGAAATTTGATTACCTTTCAGTCGTAAGGCAATTATCGCCTCTTTCAATTGCAACAATACCTGTACGGCACATTTCCATAATGCCGTAGGGCTTCATAAGGTCGATAAATGCGTTGATTTTGGATGTTTCGCCCGTCAGCTCGCACACAAGAGCCGTAGGGGAGTAGTCAACAATTTTTGAACGGAAAATCTCAACGGCAGTCATTATATCCTGTCTTGTTGAGGGGGTATTACGCACCTTGATGAGAAGCAGTTCGCGGATAACTGTTTCCTGTGGGTCAAGTACCTCCACTTCCTTTACATCGTGAAGCTTTTCAAGCTGTTTTATGATTTTATCCTTGATGTCCTCATCTCCGTGGAAAACAACGGTAATACGTGAAAATTCAGCTGATTCCGTCTCTCCTACGGTAAGGCAGTCGATATTGAAGCCGCGGCGTGTGAACATTCCCGAAACACGGCTGAGAACACCGCTTATATTTGAAACGATAGCACCGATAACATACTGATTATTCTGCATACTTTCCACCTCACTTTATTTCCGTGATAATATCGTCAATTGAGCCGCCCGGGGGGAGCATAGGGAGTACAAACTCGTTGCAGTCAACGGCACAGTCAATGAGATATGGGCGATTTTCGGAGAATGCCTCAGCAGCAGCCTTTTCAAGCTCCTCTGCGGTAAATGCCCTTGAAGCCTTGACGCCGAATGCCTCAGCAAGATTTACGAAATCTGTGGGGCGGTTCAGGGTTGTATTTGAGTAGTGCTTGTTGAAGAATAAAGTCTGCCACTGACGCACCATACCGAGAACGCCGTTGTTCATAATAACCACAACAAGGGGAGTATTCTGCACAGCGGCAGTTGCAAGCTCGTTTAAATTCATACCGAAGCTGCCGTCGCCTGTGAAAAGGATTGAACGCTTGCCTGTAGTCGCTGCACCGATAGCTGCACCCATACCGTAGCCCATTGTGCCAAGACCTCCGCTTGTGAGGAAGGTACGAGGCTTTTTGAATGGGTAACGCTGGGCTGTCCACATCTGATGCTGTCCTACGTCTGTTACGATTATATCGTTTTCTCCTGCCTTTTCGCTGATTATATCAATGATAGCATAGGGGTCAAGGCGGTTTTCAGCGGGAATGCCCGTCATACTGCAAGGTTTTGTGCAGTTTTCGCACTTCTTCTCAAAGTCCTTTTTGGAGGCATATGCGCTTTCAAGGCGGCGGAGTTCTTCCTCGCGGAGTTCAGCAATACGTTTATCCCAGTCGGGTCTTTCCGTCTTTTCAAGCATTGGAAGAAGTCTGTAAAGTGAATCCTTTATATCGCCCTGAATAGTGAGGTTTGATGTGATATTCTTGTCAAGCTCAGCTGAATCAATATCAATGTGGATTATGCTGAAATTTTTGTTAAATCGCTTTTTATCGCCTGTTGCTCTGTCGGAAAATCTTGCACCGAGGGCAATTACCAAATCAGCTTCGTCAAGGGCAATTGAGGACGCATACTGACCGTGCATTCCGTTCATACCGAGAAAACGCGGGTTATCCTTTGGTATAGCCGAAAGTCCCATAAGAGTACAGCCGATAGGTGCGCTGATTTTTTCGGCTAACTCAATAATCTCAGCCGAGGCTTTGCCCGATATGATACCGCCGCCGAAGTAGATATATGGGCGGTTTGAAGCCTTTATCATTTCAGCTGCCTGCTTTAATTTCAGCTCTGAGGCGAATTTAAGGGGATATGGGCGTACGGGATCGCTTTTAGGCTCGAAATCCCACTGTGCTACCTGCACATCCTTAGGGATATCCACAAGAACGGGGCCAGGTCTGCCTGATTTTGCGATTTTAAAGGCTGAACGGAGGGTATCTGCAAGCTCTCTTATATCCTTGACAATGAAGTTGTGCTTGGTGATAGGCATTGTTACGCCTACAATATCAACCTCCTGAAAACTGTCTCTGCCGATAATTGATGTGGGGACGTTGCCTGTAATTGCAACCATTGGGATAGAATCAAGGTAAGCTGTGGCTATACCTGTTACAAGATTAGTTGCACCGGGGCCTGATGTGGCGATACATACGCCGACTTTTCCCGTTGCTCTTGCATAGCCGTCGGCTGCGTGGGCTGCTCCCTGCTCATGGGCTGTGAGGATGTGATTTATTCTGTCGCTGCTCTGATAGAGTTCATCAAAAAGGCTGAGAACCTGACCGCCCGGGTAGCCGAAAACGGTATCAACTCCCTGTTCAATCAGTGTTTCAACAACAATTTTTGCACCTGATATTTTCATAAGTATCATTCCTTTTTTCATTGCTTCCGAATATACAGAACTGTATTCTGTGAAGCATATATTTAGCCTATTATATCATTATACCACTTTTGCAGAAGAAAAGCAATATAAATATAAGAAAATAGAATTGTTTTTTGAGGGGAGGAATAATTCCGTTTGCGACAGTGCAGTTTTGCTGCGGAGTAACATACCCCCTCACTAAAGGGCAAAAATGTGCCTTTTTTCAACCAAAAATGGTTGATTATTGAAAAATAATTTTTATTTTCTACCTTTTCACTAATTATCAACAGGCAAATTTGTAAATGTAATACAGAATTTGTTGTTATATATTTTTCTCGGATTTGTTGTACGATTTTATTTTGTGCAAAGGTGGATATTATCTGCCCTGAAATTTCAGGGCAACCGAAAATGACGGTATACAGCGGATTTTTGTATGCGAAAGCTAATGACTAACGGTTAAAAGCTAAAGGCTCTATTTAAGCATATTGTTTACCGCGCTTACAAGAGCTTTAATTGACGATATGATGATATCGTTGTCTATTCCCGTGCCCCAGAAGCTGTTGCCGTTTCCGTCGATAATCTCCACATAGGATACAGCCTTTGACGCGGAGCCGACTTCAAGAGCGTGTTCGGTATAGCTGTTAAGGCTGAAATAAAGGTCTGTATAGGAACGTATAGCATTGCTTACAGCGTCAAGTCGTCCGTTACCTGTATCTGTTACCGCTGCCTTTTTGCCGTTGTATAGAAGCGATACATTAGCCTCAATGCCGCCGCTGCACTGCTTATAATGGGTTTCTGTAACGTCAAGGGGAGATGCTATATCCACAAAGCTTTCCTTGAATATGCCGTATACCTCGTCAGGCATAAGCTCCTTGTGCTGGTGGTCGGAGATGTTCTTGACCATATATCCAACAACTTCGCGCATTTTCTTAGGCAGGTCGTAGCCGAAGCGTGTTTCCAGTATATAGCCGATTCCGCCCTTGCCCGACTGGCTGTTGATGCGTATAACATCGGCGGAATATTCTCTGCCCACATCCTTTGGGTCGATAGGGAGATATGGGACTGTCCAATGCTCGGTATGCCCTTCTTCACGCCACTTCATACCCTTTGCAATAGCGTCCTGATGTGAGCCACTGAATGCCGCAAATACAAGTTTTCCCGAATAGGGAGAACGCTCATACACGTTCATATTTGTAACACGGCTGTAAACCTCGCAGATTGACGGAATATCGGAGAAATCCAGTTGTGGATCGATGCCCTGTGAGAACATATTCATTGCAAGGGTGATTATATCTACGTTTCCTGTGCGTTCACCGTTTCCGAAAAGTGTTCCCTCAACTCTGTCTGCACCTGCAAGGAGCGCCATTTCTGTATCTGCAACGGCACATCCGCGGTCGTTGTGGGGGTGAGTGGAAATTACCACATTTTCGCGGTATTTTATATTCTCGCACATATATTCAACCTGATTTGCGTAAACGTGGGGCATTGAAACCTGCACTGTAACGGGGAGGTTGAGAATAACCTTATCATCTGCGGTGGGCTGCCATATATCGAGAACTGCGTTGGATATTTCCAATGCAAATTCGGGTTCTGTGCCTGTGAAGCTTTCGGGGGAGTACTCAAAGCGGAAATTGCCTTCATATTTTTCACGGTACTCCTTGCAGAGCTTAGCGCCTTTTATGGCTATATCTATGATTTCCTGCTTGGACTTGCGGAAAACCTGCTCTCGCTGTGCCACGCTGGTGGAGTTGTACAGGTGGACGATTGCATTTTTACAGCCGCGGAGCGCCTCAAATGTTTTTTCAATGATATGTTCTCTTGACTGGGTAAGTACCTGAATTGCCACATCATCGGGTATCATATCCTGCTCGATAAGTGTGCGGCAGAACTCGTATTCCGTTTCAGATGCGGCAGGAAAGCCGATTTCGATTTCCTTGAAGCCTATTTCAACGAGAAGCTTGAAAAATTCCAGCTTTTCTTCCAGACTCATAGGCGTTATAAGTGCCTGATTACCGTCGCGTAAATCAACGCTGCACCATACGGGAGCTTTGTCAATGTGGGTTTTCTTCGTCCACTTCATTGAAGTTTCGGGAGCCTTGAAAAATTGTCTTGTGTACTTTGATACGTTCATCATAATATTTTCCTCCTTTTATTGCGGAACTGTTGCTGCTGCGGAGAAATAAAAAATCTCTCCCATGCACAACAGGCATGGAAGAGACGAAATTCTATATTCCGTGGTACCACTCTTCTTGGTGTAAAGCTATACACCCACTCATCTGCGTCCGCTAACGCATATCTCTGTAACGGGAGAACCCGTTCGGAGCTAATCCGACGTATATACGCCGTTTCACCCGACTGCTCGGGGAGGAGCTATAACCTTTTCTGTTTACCGCATTTGCACCGACAGCGGCTCTCTGTGAAACTGAATAAAGGCTTTATTTCCCTTCATCGCATTTGAATTTTATGATAATTTTATTATACTCACGCAAAAAACGTTTGTCAAGAACAAAATTGTAAACTTTCTGTGAACAGGATTAGTCGGCGATGAAATAACCATCGCTGTCTGTGAATTTTTTCAGAACTATCCAGATTATATCCAGTATCCAGCCTACACCAAAAAGTCCACCTGTAAAAAGATAAAGCAGACCTGTTCCGATTTTTCCTGCATAAAATCTGTGAATTCCCAGTTCTCCAAGGAAAATACAGAGCAGAAGTGTTACTATCCAGGATTTTGTTGATGACATAAAAATTCCCCCTATAAATATTAATCCCTTTTATTGGTATTCCCAATAAATATATTATAACATATTGCATACAATAAATCAACCAAAAAAATATTACAAATTTGTAAAAATGCTATTGACGAATTAAACAAAAAATGATAAAATATATGTAGAAGTGTGCTGAATTTTTCGGCGGCATTTTGCATAAAATAAATATAAATGACGAAAGGGAACAAAACTATGAATTATCAGATTATCGGCGAAACAGTGCCTGCTGTTGAGATTACACTCAATGCAGGTGAATCAATGTATACTCAGTCTGGCGGTATGATATGGCAGACTAATGGCATTAATATGTCCACCAACGCAAGAGGCGGAATTGGACGAAGCCTTGGCAGAATGTTTACAGGCGAGTCTGTATTTATGGCAAATTATACATCACAGGTAAACGGTGCTAAAATTGCATTTGGTGCTACCTGCCCCGGTGCTATTATTCCTGTGGATATTTCCCGTGGAGAGCTTATTGTTCAGAAGGGTTCTTTCCTCTGTGCTGAGCAGTCCGTAGACCTTAAGGCAACCTTTACAAAGAAGCTTACAGCAGGCCTTTTCGGTGGTGAGGGCTTTATTCTCCAGCGCCTTTTCGGCAGCGGCATGGCTTTCCTTGAGGTTGACGGCGATATGGTTGACCGTGTGCTTGCTCCTGGTGAGGTAATCAAGGTTGATACAGGAAACGTAGTTGCTTTTGAAACAACAGTAAACTATGATATTGAGACAGTAAAGGGTCTCGGAAATATCTTCTTCGGTGGAGAAGGACTTTTCCTCACTCGTCTTACAGGTCCTGGCAGAGTTATTCTTCAGACACAGAACTTCAATGACTTCGCTATGAGAGTAGCTACAAGAATACCTGCAAAGGGATAATGGCAAGAATATATCCGCTTTTCAGCTCCAGTAAAGGCAATTCCACATTTATCGGCACGGAAAAGGGCGGTATACTTATCGATTGCGGCGTAAGCTTTAAACGGCTTAACGCCGCTCTTGACTGTAACGGCATACCTCTTTCCGCTGTAAGGGGAGTTTTCATCACTCACGGCCATTCCGACCATGTAAGCGGGCTGAAAATGCTTACAAAGCATACATCAATCCCCGTTTACGGTCAGAAGCGGACTTTACAGCAGCTTTGCGATGGTGATAAGATATCTCCCACATCCCCTGTTATTGATATGACGGGGAAGAAGATAGCCTGCGGCGACTGTGAGCTGACAAATTTCAATACTCCCCACGATACCATTCAGAGCTGCGGCTACAGAGTTACAACCCCTGACGGGAAAATATGCGCGGTATGTACCGATTTAGGGCATATTTCCGCAGAAGTTGACCAGGCATTAAGCGGCTGTCGGCTGGTGCTTCTTGAATCCAATTATGACGAGGAAATGCTCCGCAGAGGGCCATATCCTTTTTATCTGAAAGAGCGTATACTGTCCCCTTATGGTCATTTATCCAACCACAACTGCGGATATCAGGCGGCAAGCCTTATTAAACGCGGCACAACTCATATTTTACTGGGGCATTTAAGCCAGGACAACAATCGCCCCGATATAGCAGATAAGACCGTAGAACACGTATTATCGGGATTTGTGCGAAATCGTGACTATCTTATGGGAGTTGCGCCTGTTGAATCATCGGGAGGAGCTGTAATTTTTTAATATGAATATAAATCTTATTGTTATAGGCAAGCTTAAAGAGGATTATCTTCGTTCAGCCTGTGCCGAATACATAAAGCGGCTTGGACGCTACTGCACATTTGAGCTTCACGAGCTTGATGAGTGTCGTTTAAGCGACAAACCCTCAGAAAAGGAAATTGCCGCGGCTCTTAAAAAAGAGGCGGCGGCTATAAAAAAATATGCAAAGGGAATGATTGTTCCTATGTGTATCGAGGGAAAACAGCTCAGCAGCCCCGAGCTTTCGGAGAAAATCACCTCCGCAGGGGTAAACGGCACAGGAACTGTGACTTTCATCATCGGCAGCTCGTTTGGTCTTGACGATGAAATAAAGCAAATGGGCAGCTTAAAGCTTTCTATGTCGAAAATGACTTTTCCCCACCAGCTAGCGCGTGTTATGCTGTTAGAGCAGATATACCGCGCTTTTCAGATTGCTGAGGGTGGAAAGTATCATAAATAATTCGTAATTCATAATTCGTAAATTTGTAAGGCGGAGGGTTTTCCTCCGCCTTTTTCAGCTTTGTTCGCTCAGCATTATCGAAACCCTGTTCTGTATCATTTCTGCGCATTCTTCGGCAGTGTATTCGCCGTTGATGTACAGAATAAATTCCTCGTTGCATATGCTGCTTATTTGCTCGCTGCTGAATATTTTTGCGGTGCATCTGCTTACGACATTGCGGATTAACTCAGCCTCGTCCTCGGTGATGTACAGGTTGTAAGGGACGATATATCCGTTAAATCCAAGCTCACCCACAGGATTTTCCTGCCCTGCCTTAAGAGTATTTTCCGCAAGCGAATTTTCAAAGGCATTTTTCAAGGTGAAAAGCCTGCCGCTGTCATTTCCAGAGAATTGATATTCCTCGCTCATTATATACGAAATGAACTCCCATGCCCCCTCTTTGCAGTCGGAATTTTCAGTTATGGAGTAAAACTCCTGAAATCCCACAGTTCCGCCCGAATTGGTATCGGGGAATGAGAGATAGCTAAGACCGTCAATGCCCAGCTGATATGTATTGAGCATCTGAAAATCCCGTATATAGTTCATTCCCTCAGCAAAACCAATCATAGCCGTTCTGTTTTTCAGAGATGTCGCCACTTCAGCCGCCGAAGCGTCTGACGATGCAGTTTCGGCATTGCGGCAGAATTCAAGAAAACGGATGAATTCCTCGGAATTGAAACGGCATTTATCACCGTCAATCCAAGCCGCAAGATTGTCGAAATATCCCCCTGCACAAAATCTGCCGAAAACATCTTCGGAGGAACGTGTGTGATAGTCGTAACTCAGCTTCATTCCAGCAGGGCGGTTTTCGTAAAGGCTGAAAAATTCGTCAAAACTCCAGTCCGTGTATTCCTCGCCGATAAAATTTTTATCGGCAATAATGCAGTTGATGAAAAACGTGGGACTAATCGCATAAAGGCTGTCCTCGTACTCTAGAGCTTCAACTATATTCGGGAGAATATCGGCTTTTTCAACTCCCCCATACTGCTCCATAAGCTGATACATATCGGTAATTCCGCCTAAATTCACAAGATTTTCCATCATTGTAACATCATTGTATTTTATAATATCAGGGGCATTGCCTGTGAGAATTTCCATTTTTATATCGTCAAACTCTGCTGACTCTCTGATTTCAAGGAAATATTTGTCGGAACGCTTATTGAAATCATTGGCAAGAACGATATAATCCTCGTTGTTATAGGTGCAGGCAAGAGTAATTTTTTCCCTGTCAAGGGAATAGTCGTTGGGACGTGGGAAAATCCTCGAAATAAAGGGCAATCCCTTATTTGTACCGTAGATGAAAAAATCATTGCCGCACTTTTCGACTGTGAAAATATCGCCCACAGGGAGATATGAAGCGGAATAATCCACAACAAGCTCAACTTCGTGATTTTCCGTCACACCATATATTCCGTCAACACACAAGATATAGAGCAGAAATTCGCCGTCACCTGCAACAATATTGCCGTCAGCTACAGCATTATTCAGCGAAATATCCTCAGAAAACCGATAATTTTCATCAATGAAATTCACCGTCTGATATTCGGCAACAGCAATTTCCCCCTCAGCGTAAACACCTGCATGCACAATCATGGAAGTATTGGGAATTTCCGTAATTTCTCCGCTTTTTTCCATAATCATAAGACCGTTATTCGTTGTGACGAAAAGCGACTCATCGTTGAATTTTTCAATGGAAATCGGCTCTGTACCTTTAGTGTTGTAGTAGTAATCCATATCCGCAATTTCATTGGAGTAAATTTCCTGCTGATTTTCGTCAAACTCCTTTAGGGTGTAGAAATATCCCGAATGTTTGAAATAGCCCTCGGCATTGTCGGAAACTTCACTTGATTTTCTCTCGGAAATGAGAACCGTGATTTTTCCTGTTTCGTCAATGTCCGATATATACCTCATTCCGCCGCCGTTTTCGATAACGATTTTCTCTGAATAATCGGCAAAATCTGAGGAATAGACGCACAGTTTCAGGTTAAAGTCCATATCATTGTAGAGGACGTAAAAGCTGTCCTTTTCGGCGATATATTTCATATTCTGAAAATCCCAGAAATCCTTTGGCAATGCAAGCTTTTTTTCTCCGTAAATCGTCTGTCTGAAATTTTCGTCAATTTCGGGAGTTTCCTCTGTATTTTCGCTGACGGCTGCAGATTCGCTTGATTCGGGTTTGCTTTCGGCAAAAGGCTTTTTTTCCTCGCATGAAACACCGCAAAGGGCGATAATTGCGGTTAAAAATGCTGTTAATTTTTTCATAAGATATTCCTCCGTTAATAGGTATTGATTATATATTTTTGGGTGCAAATTTTTATAATCTATAACATAGTGTATTTAGAGGCCAAAAAAGACAAAAAAATCCGCAACTTTGTAGGAATGCACAGTTAGTATAGGCTAAATTTATGCATTACAAACAAAAGCCCCACAGAAATCTCTATGGGGCTGAAAATTATTTGCTGTTATATTCATTATAAGCCTTGACAATCAGCTCAGCGCAAAGCTCATCGCCCAGCTCGCTGTTGAGACAGAGACAGTAGATATCCTTGTCAAGCCAGTTTTTGCCTGTATTAACGTTGAAGAAGGTTTCACGGCGCTTATCAGTCTTTTTCATAAAGTTTTCCGCTTTATTTTCCTTGATACCGTATTTTTCAACAGCGCGTTTTATACGTGCATCCTGAGGAGCGTATATAAATACGCTGAAACAGCCCTTTTCTTCAAGGACGTAGCTGCCGCATCTTCCAACGAGAACAAAGCTGTCCTCTTTTTCGGCGATTTCGTTGATAATCTGGCTTTCCATAATGAAAACCTTATCCGAGAGAGGGAGATTATCCTCCAGAGTACGGGAGGGATTTGCCGTCATCAGCAAGGAATACAGGAAGCTTGTAGGCACGGTTTCTTCAGCGCTTTCAATCTGCTCCTTGTCAAAACCGCATCTTTCGGCAGTCATATCAAGAATTTGTCTGTTGTAGCAGTTAATACCCAGCTTTTCGGCAACAAGTCTGCCGATAGCGCTGCCTCCGCTGCCGTATGTGCGTTCAATTGTTATAATAGGTTTTTTCATAGTAATTTAAGTACCTCACCTTCCTGCAAATTATAATATGTGCCTGTGACAAATGATATTATACCACGAAATTGACGAGTATTCAATAACAAAATGTTAAAAATTGAAAAAATCTATTTTTTATACAACAAAATCCGACACAAACTGTCAAAAATGACTAAGAGAGTGAAAAAATGGTGATGTGTTACAAAAATATCAATTTTGATATTGACAGGTTGACAAAAATAAGATATAATAGTAAATGAGGGTACGAGTATTTTTTGAAAATACAAGTATTCTCTTGATTAATGATTTATATTATAGGAGGTATAATACAATGTCACTGACTACAAATGCAAACGTACTTAAGTGGGTTGAAGAGATGGTTGCTCTCTGCAAGCCTGATAAGGTTGTATGGATCGACGGTTCTCAGGAGCAGCTCGATGAGCTTACTAAGGAGGTTACATCACTTCCCGACGGTGATCCCAATAAGATGTACTGGCTCAACCAGGAGAAGCTTCCCGGTTGTCTTTACCACAGAACAGCTGAAAACGATGTTGCTCGTGTAGAGGACAGAACATTCATCTGTACAAAGACAAAGGAAGGCGCTGGCCCCACAAATAACTGGTGTGACCCCCAGGAGATGTACGATAAGCTCCGTCCTATGTATGACGGCGTTATGAAGGGACAGACAATGTATGTTATTCCCTACTCAATGGGTCCTGTTGCTTCACCTATTTCCAAGGTTGGTGTTGAGCTTACAGATTCTATCTACGTTGTTCTCAATATGAACATTATGACAAGAATGGGTAAGGCTGCTTTCGATAAGCTTGGCGATTCCAACGATTTCGTAAGATGTCTCCACTCCAAGGCTGACGTTGATCCTGAAAAGAGATACATCGTTCAGTTCCCTGAGGACAATACAATCTGGTCAATCAACTCTGCATACGGCGGAAACGTAATTCTTTCCAAGAAGTGCTTCGCTCTCCGTATCGCTTCATTCCAGGGTAAGAACGAAGGCTGGATGGCTGAGCATATGCTCATTCTCGGCGTTCAGAAGCCCGATGGCGACACAAAGTATGTTTGTGCTGCATTCCCCTCTGCTTGCGGTAAGACAAACCTTGCAATGCTTATTCCACCCGAGGGATACCTCAAGGACGGCTACAAGGTATTCACAGTAGGTGATGATATCGCTTGGCTCAAGCCCGGCGAGGACGGCAGACTCTATGCTATCAACCCTGAGAATGGTTTCTTCGGTGTTGCTCCCGGAACAAACGCTAAGTCCAACTTCAACGCTCTTGCTTCCACAATGAAGAACGCTATCTTCACAAACGTTGCTCTCAACAATGCTGATAATACAGTATGGTGGGAAGGTCTCGACAAGAATCCTCCCGAGGACGCAACAGAGTGGACAGGTATCAAGACAAACGGCAAGGAGTGGACAGCTGAGGGTAAGAAGCTTGCTCACCCCAACTCACGTTTCACAGCTCCCGCTACAAACTGCCCCTGCATCTCACCTGAGTTCGACAGCGCTGCAGGCGTTCCGATTTCTGCTATCGTATTCGGCGGAAGAAGAGCTTCTACAACACCTCTCGTATATCAGTCATTCGACTGGACACACGGTACATACGTTGGTTCTGCTGTATCTTCTGAGACAACAGCAGCTGCTGCTGGTGCAGTAGGCGTACTCCGTCACGATCCTATGGCTATGAAGCCTTTCATCGGCTACAACGTAGGCGATTACTGGGCACACTGGCTCGAAATGGGCGAGAAGCTCGGCGATAAGGCTCCTAAGATCTTCAACGTTAACTGGTTCAAGAAGGACGAGGACGGCAACTTCCTCTGGCCCGGATTCGGCGACAATATGCGTGTTCTCGACTGGATCATCAAGAGATGTGACGGTACAGTTGAGGCTGACGAGACAGCTATCGGATTCCTCCCCAAGAAGGGCGACATCAATGTTGAGGGTATCGAGGACGAGGTAACTCCCGAAGTTATGGATAAGCTCCTCGCTGTAGATTCTGACCTCTGGAAGGCTGAAATTGCTGAAATGAGAAGATACTACAACGACGATATCGCAGCTAAGGGCGGCAATATTCCTGCTGACCTCTATGCAGTTCTTGACAAGATTGAGGCTAACCTCAACAAGTAATTGAATATTATAACTGCCACCGGGTAGTTCAGAAGCATTCGTTTGCGCATCGTTAGGTCTTTGAAGATGTGCAGGCGGATGCTTTTATTTAATGCGGAGTTTTCGCGATATATCGCCCTATAAATCGGGTTAAAAAAGGATAGACATATGAAGAATTATTTTACAAAATCCGAACTTATATTATGGCTTGGTTCGGTGACAGCGATAATCGCCGCCTTTCTGATATTTGACAGAGAAAGTTATATGACGCTTATTGCATCCCTTATCGGGGTAACATCTCTTATATTCAACGCTAAAGGGAACCCCTTCGGGCAGGTGCTTATGGTGGTTTTTAGCCTGTTTTACGGCGTTATTTCATTCCGCTTTGCCTACTATGGGGAAATGATTACATATCTGGGAATGACTATGCCTATGGCGGTGCTTGCTCTGATTTCCTGGCTGAAAAATCCCTACAACGGCAATAAATCCGAGGTTGCTGTAAATCGGCTGAAAACAGGGGAATATTTGTTCTCTGCGGTTCTGACGGGTATAGTCACTGTCATATTTTATTTTGTACTGGATTACTTCAATACCGCGAATATGTTTTTCAGTACCCTGTCTGTGGCAACAAGCTTTATTGCGGTATATCTCACATTCCGCAGAAGTCCCTTTTATGCCGTGGGATATGCCGCTAATGATATAGTGCTGATAATTATGTGGATAATGGCGGCAAAGGACGATAAATCGGGGATTTCTGTGGCAGTATGCTTCGGTGCATTCCTTGTGAATGATTTGTATGGTTTTATCAGCTGGAAAAATATGGAGAAAAGACAAACAAATTTACACAACACTATTGCATAATTTTCAATTTTATGATAGAATAATATACGGGAACCTCTAAAAATCTCCCTCACGGCGAACTTTCTATGACAAATATCATTTACTGCGTTGCCAAACCTTGCAATACATCAAGTATTACTGCGGTTTGTCGCCTTGTAACTGATATTTATCATATACGAAACTTCGCTCGTGTTCCGGTTTTTAGAGAACCCCGGATGCGGAACGTTTATCCGTATATTACGATATAGGAGATGATTTTATTGGATGCTTCACAGTACAAATGTCCCAACTGCGACGCGGAGTTGACCTTTGACCCGTCTACGCAGCAGCTTACCTGCGATTTCTGCCGCAGTGAGTTCACAATGGACAAAATCAAGGAGATTTATGCTGATGTCAAGCCTGAATCTGCTGAAGAAACAGAACAGAAAGAGGAGTTTGAGTCCCATACAAATCTGTATCAGTGTAAAAACTGCGGTGCGGAAATTATGGCGGAGGACGATACAACTGCCACATTCTGCTATTATTGCCACAGTCCTGTTATACTGTCAGGACGGCTTAAGGGGGATTTTAAGCCAAGCAAGATTATAGGCTTCCACATTGAACGTGACCAGGCTGAAAAGCTGTTCAAGGACTGGTGTGGTAAGAAGAAGTTTATACCTGCTGATTTCAAATCACAGCAGCAGCTGGAGAAAATGACAGGTCTTTATGTGCCTTTCTGGGTGACTGACTGCGATGTAAGCGCCGATTTTCAGGCACTTGGCAAAAAGGTAAGAAGCTGGTCATCGGGCAGCTACAGATATACCGAAACAAAGGAGTATATGGTTATCCGTAAGGCGAAAATCAGAGCAGAGGGTATTCCTGCCGACGGCGAAAGCAAAATCGAGGATTTGCTTATGGAATCTATTGAGCCTTTTGACTATGATGCTCTTAAACCCTTTGATATGTCCTATTTCAGCGGATTTTTTGCTGATAAATACGACGTTGACAAAGCGGCTGTATTTCCGAGAATCAAAGAAAGAGTAACACAGGCAAGCCGAAATGTTATCAATCAGAGCATAAGCGGCTATACAAGCACAATAGTTCAGCATCAGAACTATAACATAGACCGCACAAACTGGCAGTACATAATGCTTCCTGTGTGGTTTATGACATACCGCTATCAGGATAAGATATATGAATTCGCAATAAATGGACAGACGGGAAAGCTGGCAGGTACGCCGCCTCTCGATAAGGGTAAGCTTACGCTGGCTTCGATTTTATTCGGTCTTGGTATTGCAGTAGTTGCGTTTTTGGGAGGGCAGTTTTTTATATGAAAAAGTTTGTAACTGCGGCTTTTACGCTGCTTATGACCCTTATAATGCTCCCTGTTATGCCGATTTCAGCTTCTGCAAGTGAAAATTATCATCAGGGCTGGAATGGTGACGCTTCTGCGAGCAGATTTATAGATAACGTGGATTTCTTCTCCGATTCAGAGGAAGCGGAAATCAATAAAAAGGTACAGGAAACAGCTGAAAAGCTTGAAATGAATATCATTGTCCTTGCGGCAGGATATGAGTATAATATGAGCGATGAGCAGACTGAGATTTTCTGCGATAGCAGCTATGATACCACCTACGGCAATGATACTGACGGTGTATTCTTCTTTATGGATTTCACCGGTAAAAAACCTGCTTATGACTACATATCCACAAGCGGTAAGGCTGTGCTTTTCTATCAGGATTATATAGATGAAATTTTTGATGCCGTGAATTCTTATCTTCCTTCATCAAATTCCGATTATACACAGCATACTGATGAAATAGAAGAAGGTATCTATTGCTTTTTAGGACAGCTTTCGGAATATCAGGGCAGTAAGTCCTACTATTACGACTCCAGAAGCGGAAAATATTTCCAGTATAAGGACGGAAAGCTCATTATTACAACGTCAAAGCCGCTCCGTGCAAGACTTAAAGCGCTCGTAGCTGCATTGCCTATTGGTGCAATTGCAGGTCTGATTTTCTTCTTTGCTACAAAGAGTGCATATAAGTTCAAGAATTCTGCAAATCCAAATGTGTATGTATCTCATGAAGATACACGGTTTATTCACCGTGAGGACAGATTTATCCGTACCTACACACGAAAGACGAAAATTGAATCCTCCTCAGGCGGCAGAAGCGGCGGCGGTGGAGGTGGCGGAGGCGGCCACGGCGGCGGCGGAAGTCACAGATAATATCTGTTGCTGTATCTGACAGCAGCTTAAAGAAAATCATAAACATTATGGCAATACCCACAAGGCTGATATTCGGTTTTGTGTGGTATTGCTTTTTTGTGTTTGTCATTTTTTTCATTGATATATACCCCCTTAAGGCTATGTGTATAATATGATGATTTTTACTCTACTTATATTGTAGAACAAAACAAAACGTTTGTCAATAGGTTTATGAAAGTTTATATGAAATTTGTATAGATGCACAAAACAGTGGTGGCTGTTTTGTTTGTTTTGACGATAGAAAGCGTAGGGGCGGATTTTATCCGCCCGACAGGATGACGATATATTGCGAAAAATGCTGTTTCTGATAATTGCCTATTACACATTAAGATTAGCCATTTTTAAAATCCCCTTTACAAAAACTGAATATTGTGGTAAAATAGTATATATCACTAAAAAGGAGCAATATACGTAAAATGGACGAATTTATAAATGCCGATGAGTATAGAGCCGAGGTTTCTGCTCAGCAGCAGGAAATATATCGGCTGAATACTATTATCGATGAAAAAAATAATCAGCTTAACAAGAAAAATAAAGAACTTCTTAAAAATCTTACTGCTGATAAAAATAATCCCTTTGATAATCCTACTGACTACAAGGGTTACTGCGGCGATTATTCAGAAATTCAGCCTCGGTTAGGGGAAAGCGGCTATAAAATCCCTGTTGAAATTGACAATATTGAGTTCAGAAATCTCAAAAGGCAATACTCCATAGGAGGCTGGTGTATTCTATTCCAGTTCTTTGCCTCTGTTGTGCTTTCTTTACTGCTGTCAAGAGGAATTAGGCTTATTCTGGAACTTATGCACGGTTTTGACGGCGGCGCTTATGAGTATATGTATGGCTCGTCAATTCTCGTTGCGCTTAATATGATTATCTTCCTTGTCTGCAACGTGTCCAATACCTTTTTAGGGCTTAAATGGGCAGGCTTCAAGGGTACATCTATGATTAAAACCCGAGATTTTACCTTTGGAAAAGGTGTGCAGTACTGCACTATTGCGATTTTTCTGTGGACTTTTTCCGTGTATGCAGGTACTTTTGTGGAAACTATCCTCAATAAGTTCGATATGACGGGTTATGTGGACCAGGAGGGACTGGGTGAGACTCCCATTGCCCTTGCCATAGGGTATATTTACAGCTGTATTATCGCCCCTATAACTGAGGAAATGCTGTTCCGCGGTATGCTGCTGAAAGTGTTCTCAAGGGCAAGTCAGCGGTTTGGTATATTTGCTACGGCTATTTTCTTTGGCGTTGCTCACGGAAATATTGCACAGTTTATACTTGCCTTTATCCTCGGTATATTCCTTGCTCAGGTTACTTTGAAGCATAGTTCCATTGTTCCTGCTATTGTTATACATATCTTTGTCAATTCTATGTCTACGGTGCTGGGACTTGTCTCAGATATAGGCGATACAGCGTCATTTATGGCGATGATGGTACTGCTTATTCTGGCGATTTTAGGACTTATTATGCTGCTTGTTTTCCGCTCCGAGGGAAACAGGCTTCCAGCTTCAACTCCTCAGCAGCACAGACGCGGCAGGGCAGTTGCTACAAGCTCTTTACCATTTATTATGGCTTTCGGCATTCAGGTGGTTTATATGCTCTATTCCCTTAAATTCTGATGATAATACAACGGCGGCTCATTTGAGCCGCCGTTGATTTTTGGAGTATGAAGAAGGTTATTATTGATTTGCAGTTTCAGGCACGCTGCCTCCACCACCATTTTCGTTGGGAGGGTTTGGAATATATTGACCATTTTCGGTAATGTAGGTTAAAAGTTCTGTTATTTTATCCTCTCCTATATAAAAATAGTGGCCGTAAGAAAGCAGATTTGTCATAATATAGCCGTTTTCGTATATTACAAAGCAGGGAGAGCGAGAAGTGTAGCCAGGCATATCTGCGCCTATTTCTGCTAACATTTTTTGTAGGAATATTTCGTTGTGAAAATAATGTTCAGCTTCGGTGCTGCTCAACAGGATATTTTTGATAATTTCGCTGTCGAGAGAGTCATATTTCATAATTTGAGATCTGTCGGTATATTCATAACAATAGGCGGTTGTGCTGAAACTTATAGTTTTCCACAGATTGATATCATCAATAAATTCGCCGAGGTTTTTTGGGTCATATTTAGGGTAGTAGTAGAGCATATAATTCTCCTGCTCTTCATATTTTACGGCTATAAGTGCATCGGGTGAGATATCCTTTAAGGTGTATATTTCCAATTTGCGGGTTATGTCAATTCCCAAATCTGTCAGAGTATGAGTTATGCTGTCATTGCCTGTAAGCTCTGAAACAAGGTTGGGAGAGATTTCGCGGTTTATGCGGTCATATCTGCTTCCGTCAGACAATTTGATGTATGAGTAGGATTCGGGAATGAATATAGTGTATTCATCCTGACCAGGCATTCTTAATGCCAATGTCGATTTGAATTGTGAATAGTAACTTTTCAGTACTATGAATTCAGCACATAATTTGCTGTCAACATACAGCATTTCCTCTGACGCCATTGCGGTTTTATCAATAGAATCCACTTTAAGACCGTTAGTTACATAATAGCTGCCTTGATATCTGATCCTTTCAGGTTTACCTTCGTTGAATATAATTTCAGTGGGTGGGACTACGGGTATTTCGGGCGACTCAGGCGTTGTGGGCGATTCGAGGACACCTCCGCTTGGTGGAGGTAATGTGGTTGTGACAGGTTTTGTTACAACCTGGAAACCTGGTGTTGTGGGGCTTTCTATAAAAGATGTGGTGTTGACGGGCTTGGCTGTTGTCGCAAATTCGCTGAATGCTGTGGTTGTGTATGGTATGGTGGTCTGCGGTCTTATTTCCGCCGTGACAACTGTTGTATTTACCGCTGTAACGGCAGCTGTCGGAGCTTCGGTATGTACAGCGCCGATTTCTTCTGAAACAGGCGATGTTTGGGTTTCAATCGGTTTTTCGGTTTGCTTATCGGTAACAACAGCTGTAAGGCTTGATGTGGCTTCTGCGGTTGTTGTATCGGCTGTAACAACCGCCTTTTCCTCTGCGGTTGTGGTGGTATCAGCTTTATTTTCGCTGTATACCGTGGTTTCTGTTGTGTCTGCAATATACTGTCCTGTGGGTGGGGTTCTGTCTGCGAGATTTTTCAGCTGAGGATTATTCCATATCCCCACACCTGCGATAATCGCGGCACAAAGTCCTGATACCGCAAAGGCTGTTCGTTTATATATTGCAGAACGGCGTTTTCTTTCGGCAATTATTGCATCACCGCGGCGCATTATTTCTTCTGCGCTTTTTCTGTATTTATCCATTCTGCTCCCCCTTTTCCAATTCAGATTTAAGAGCATTTTTCGCCCGATATAACAGGTCGGCGACTTGTTTCGTGGATTTTCCCATAACCTCTGCCGTTTCCGAGTTGGTTAAATCCTCGAAATAGACGAGATAAAGCACGTGGGCATACTCTTTTTTCAAATTTCTGATAGCACGATGAATGCGGAGGTTTTCCTCATTCTGTATGTATTCAGCTTCAATATCAATATCGTCAGAAAGGTAGTAATAGTCCTCAATAGGCTCTAATCTGTGCTTTTTGAGCTTTTTGATATAGCTGAGTGCGGTATTCCTGCCAATGGTATAAAGCCACGTTTTAAAGCTATATTCGCTTTTATATTTTGGCTTGTTCACATACAGCTTTAGAAATGTTTCGTCGGCGGCTTCTTCTGCAATGTGAATATCATTTGTATAGCAGTTCAGAAACAGCACAAGACCATCCTTGTACTCCTTTACCAGCTCGACGAAACCCTCCTTGTCACCATTCAGAAAACGGAGGTAGCTACTTGCACCGTTATCCATATGACACTCCTTTTGGTGGATTATCTTTGCTTTCATATGTTATACTACTTTCACCCCTCGATTATCGCAGTAAAAATTGCTAAAAATATATATTTTTTTATTTTAACCTGGTATTGGCTGTACGTTAACAAAAAACGGCGGTAAATCCGCCGTTTCAATTACTTGATTTTATTTTCTTTCAGCATCTTTGCTGCTGCGTTTTTAGGAGTATCTTTGAGAGAAGGGGAGTTTTTCAGTGTGTGCTGGAGCTTCTCCTTTGTTCTCTTGATATCCAGAAGTGACTTCTGGTGGCAGGCTTCTGCATCGTTGAGCATCTGTGCTACGGAAAGAGCTGCTGATTTCTGTACAGCTGCAGCCTGCTCCTGTGCGTTGCTTACGATTTCAAGAGCCTTTTTGTTTGCCTCAGCAATTACAGCCTCCTTGGAAACGATAAGAGTTGCACGCTCCTCAGCCTTGCGGATTGTACCCTCGGCATTTATCTTAGCCTCGTTAAGTATTCTCTGGCAGTCGAATTCAATCTTCTTAGCCTCTTTCAGCTCGTGAGGGAGGTTAAGGCGGATATCGTTGATAAGCTCGCGGAGACGCTCACCGTCAACAATCTTCTTGTGTGCCATAAAGGGAACTGAGCCTGATTTGTCCAGAAGCTCGTCCATTTCTTCAAGAATTTCATCAATGTTCATAATTATTTCCTCCTTGGCAGGGTATTATATCCTGCGCTGTTATTGTTATATCCTAATTTGTTTTTACCAGTCTGCGTGTAATGTCATCGAGTATCGGCTCGGGGACAAAGTGGCTTATATCGCCGCCAAAGTAGGCAATCTGCTTGACAACGCTGGAGCTGAGATACATATTTTCTGCCGCTGTGGTAAGAAATACCGTTTCTGCTCCTGCATACAGCTTTTTGTTTGCCAGTGCCATCTGAAACTCATACTCAAAGTCACTTACGGCTCTTAAACCCTTGACAATAGCCACGGCACCGACTGTTCTTACATAATCTGCAAGAAGTCCGTCCAGTATATCAATTACAACATTGTCAAGGTCACGGGTTACAGCCTGTATCATCAGCATACGCTCCGTAGCTGTGAAGCTTGGCTGACTTTTCCCGACATTTCGGGAAATAAGTACAATCACCTTATCAAAGAGCTTTGAGGCTCTTGTGATAATATCAAGATGACCAAGGGTTACTGGGTCGAAGCTTCCGGGACATACAGCAATTCTTCTCATTGCTCATCTTCCTCCTCTGAGGGTTTTCTGAACACTGCTACATTGATTTTGCCATAGGTGTATACCTTTTTAAGAATCATACCCTCCGGAGCTGTGATATCCTCTGAGTCTTTTTCATACTCACAGATTATACATCCGCCCTCACGGAGCTTTGCAGCGGCAAGGGGGAGCAGCTTGTGGATATGCCCGTATCTGTATGGCGGGTCAAGGAAGATTATGTCGAAGGTCTGGGCAGTAAGACGTATATAATCATAGCTGTCGCGGTTTACCACATCTCCCAGTCGTGTGAGCTTTGTATTGCGGAGATTTTCGTTTATACAGCGGAGGGATTTTGCGGAGTTGTCCACAAATACGGCACGTGCCGCGCCTCTGCTGAGAGCCTCTATGCCAAGCTGTCCGCTGCCTGCAAACAGGTCGAGAACATATGCACCCTCCAACTCAAACTGAATTGAAGAAAATACGCCTTCTTTGACTTTTTCGCCTGTTGGTCTTACGTCCATACCCTCAGGGGTAACAAGCTTACAGCCTCTTGCAGTACCTGTAATTACTCTCATAAACGCTCCGATTTCTGCGGCATAGTCTGCCGCTGTCCGCACTTCACGGCTGCGGATACCGTAATACATCACAGACAAACTCAAGGAAACTTCAAAATAAACGTTCGTTGCCTATACTATTTTATTATAACCGATTTTTTTTCATTTGTCTATATTATTTCAAAAAAATAGGCTATTTTTACAAAAAATATTTTTATTTCTATGTGTGTTTTAGCCATTAACCGTCAGCCAATAATCTGTATATAAGCCGAAATATGCCGGATAAAGGTTAAAAGCTGAAATCAAGCACATATTTTCGGCTTTCTACATATTATAATAGGGGACGGAATATGCCCGTAATTTTACTTAATTAAGGAGAACGTTATGTGCGGAATTGCAGGAATGATAAGTTTCAAAGAGGATATGCGTGAAACAGCGGAGATTTGCAGTCGTATGCAGAGTGCTTTGCTCAGACGCGGTCCTGACCAGCGAGGGGTATTTCTGAGCCGTAATGCGGCTCTTGTTCATACCCGTCTTGCTGTTATTGATATTGAGGGCGGCAGGCAGCCGATGTCTGTAAATGCAGGCAGGAACACATATACCATTGTTTACAACGGTGAGTTGTACAATACTGCTGAGCTTCGCAGCAAAATCGGTGAAAAGGAGTTTGAAACGGCTTCTGATACAGAGGTTGTACTCCGCAGCTATATCAAATGGGGAGAGGACTGCGTTTCACGATTTAACGGTATTTTTGCCTTTGCCGTTTACGACGAGGCAAATCGCCGCGTATTTATCGCTCGCGACAGAATAGGCGTTAAGCCGCTGTTTTTCTATGAGGACAGAGAATGTCTTATATTTGCTTCGGAAATATCGGCACTTCTTGAAAATCCCCGTATTCCCCACGAAATTGATATAAACGGTGTGGCTGAGCTTCTGCTTATGGCACCGGGAAGAACCGCAGGCTGCGGAATTATCAGCGGTGTGAGGGAGGTAAAGGCGGGATACTGCGGGTTTTACACCGAGGAGGGCTTGAAGCTTCGCCGCTACTGGGGACTTTGTGCTGCCGAGCATACAGAAAGCTTTGAGGAAACCGTGGAGCATACTCGTGAGCTTGTCCTTGACGCTATCCGCCGTCAGCTTGTCTCAGATGTGCCTGTATGTACGTTTTTGTCGGGTGGTCTTGATTCAAGTATAATTTCCTCTGTTGCCGCCTTTGAAATGAAAAAGAAGGGAAAAATCCTCAATACCTTTTCCGTTGACTACAAGGATAACGAGAAATATTTCACAAAATCCCGTTTTCAGCCTGACAGCGACCCTGAATACATCAATATAATGGCTGATTATATCGGCGGAAGCCATCATTGGACGGTAATTGACGTCCCTGAGCTTGTTGAAGCTCTCGATGACGCCGTTGAGGCGAGGGGACTGCCCGGAATGGCTGATGTTGACGCTTCACTGCTGCTTTTCTGCCGTGAGATAAAAAAACACGGTACAGTTGCACTTTCGGGAGAGTGTGCTGACGAGCTTTTCGGCGGATATCCCTGGTATCGTGACGAAAATATCCGAATGACTGACGGTTTCCCCTGGGCGCAGAGTACGGCATACCGTAAAAGCTTTATCCGCGATGAGCTTGCAGGGGGAATTAAAGCTGAGGAATATGTCTATTCTGCATATCGCAGAACTGCGGATTCGGCAGATAAACTGCCCACAGACAGCCCTCTTGAAAGCCGTATGAAGGAAATGACGGCACTGAATTTCCAATGGTTTATGCAAAATTTGCTGGAACGTAAGGACAGAATGTCGATGTACAGCGGTCTTGAAGTGCGTGTGCCGTTCTGTGATTATCGTCTTGCCGAGTATCTCTACAACGTACCCTGGGAATTTAAGGACTACAATGGCAGGGAAAAAGGCTTGCTTCGCGAGGCTATGAAAGACTGGCTGCCTGAACGTGTTCTTCACAGAAAGAAAAGTCCTTATCCGAAAACTCATAACCCTGCATTTCTCAATGCTGTAACAGTTAGGCTCCGCGATATTTTATCTCAGCCTACTCCGCTGACTGATTTTGTGAAAAAAGAAGCTTTAGAGAAGCTTTTAACCCATTCAGAGCATATACCGTGGTATGGTCAGCTTATGAATCTGCCGCAGACAATTGCTTATTTTATTCAGCTCGACTACTGGCTGAAAAGGTATAATATACGTCTTAAATAAGCGTATATTGTTTAATATATATTTATGTAAAATATACCCCTGTATTGATTTTGTGCAAGATATACAATACAGGGGTGAAAATATATTGTTAAAATACTTGTAGCGGTTCATAAACTCAAAAAAATTTTAGAAAAATATCAAAAAAATGTTGCAGTATGTAAATAAATATGTTATAATAGTTGTATGATATTATGGCACGGTATCGCACGTTGATTGTGACGTTTATGACTACAATATGCAACTAAAGTCTATTAAACTATATAATGATAGGTTAATAATCGGAAATATTACCTTTGGTATATAATTTGGTTAATATTGATAAAAATTGCGCTATTATTTATGTCAAAAACACAATTGAAAATCAACTCTTAATATGTTATAATAATTATATTAGGGTAGTGCGTATATTATTGCCCCCTGCACTTGTATTTTCCGTACACGGAAATCAGTGCGTATCAAAATACACGGAGGTGGTTTCATGAAGAGTTATTCCTATATTGCTCAGGATGCCCGCGGCAAGCAGGTAAAGGGCAAGGCTAACGCCGAGAATGAGCAGGAATTCCTCGAAAAGATGAAAGAACGAGGCTTGTTTATCAAGGATTATGGTGAGGAAGCCAACAGTTCTTCAAGGTCAATCTACAAGTTCAATACAAAGGAACTTGCGTTCTGCTGCCGTCAGCTCAGTGCGATGCTTACATCAGGTCTTACCCTTGTAAAGTCAATCGACATTATGAGAAACGAGCAGGAGAATGATAAGGCAAAGGCAATATGGCAGGACATTTACGAGAATGTTCAGAAGGGTGAATCCTTCTCAGCAACTCTTGAAATGCACAGAGGTTCCTTCCCCGACTTCCTTATTTCAATGGTCGGCGCCGGTGAAGCCAGTGGTTCGCTTGACGTTATTATGACACGTCTGTCTGACCAGTATGCTAAGGAAAACAAGCTTTCGAATACTGTTAAGGGTGCTATGATTTATCCTTGTATCCTCGGTGTTCTCTGCGTTGTTATCGTAATCTTCCTGTTCACATTCATTATGCCTACATTCCTTGATATGTACGAAGACCCGAGTACGATGCCTTTCCTTACTAAGGTAATGAAGGTTATTTCAGACTTCCTTATCAAGAGATGGTACATACTTGTCATACTTCTTGTATTTATTATAATCGGTATCAACTATGCTCTTAAAGCACCGAATTTGCGATACAAGGTTGACCGTATGATAATCAAGGGACCAGGCTGGGGTCCTCTCGTAACAAAGATTTATACAGCACGTTTTTCAAGAACTCTTTCTTCACTTTATTCAAGTGGTATTCCTATGGTTGAATGCATTCAGAGAGCATCTGCTATACTCGGAAATATGTATGTTGATGATAAGTTTGAAGGCGTTATTGACGAAGTTAAACAGGGTGAAACACTGTCAGCAGCCATTACAAGAACTGAAATATTTGAGTCAATGTTCTGTTCTGTAATCTACGTTGGTGAGGAGTCAGGTGCGCTTGACTCAATCCTTGAAAAGACTTCTGATTATTATGAAGAAGAATCAGATTCAGCCGTTGAGCGTCTTGTTCACATGGTTGAGCCTATAATGCTTATCTTTATGGGTGTTGTAATCGGATTGGTTGTATGTGGTATTTACCCAGCACTCTACGGTTCAATGGACTCTATCGAGAACGAATAAACACGGAAAGGTGGAAAAAAGAAAATGCTTTCATTTGATATTACCGATAGAAATATACGTGTTGTTAAGGGCGTTGAAAGTAACGGAAAGATTAAAATCAGCTCTGCAGCAACACTTAACCTTGAGGAAGGTCTTATCGTAAACGGACACGTTAAGGATGGCCCTACAGTTGCTACACTTATCAACGGCGCCCTCAAGAGAAACAAGATGCCTGATAAAGAGGCAATCGTTTCACTGTCATCTAACCTGACAATTTTCAAGGAGCTTGTAGTTCCCAGAGTAAAGCCTCAGGATATGCAGAAAACTGTTAAGCAGCAGATGCAGGCTGAGCTGAATCTGGATGATTCATACTCCGTTACATATGCTATCGTAGGTGACGCTGCTGAAAACGGCGATAACGGTGAGCCTATGCTCAAGGTTCTTGCTACAGCTTGTCCTTACGAAATCGTAAACAGCTATAAGGAAGTATTCAAGCTTCTTGGTATTTCCCTTAAGTCTGTAATGGTTGGATGTAACTGTATTACAAAGGTACTTCTTGCTGATACAAAAATCAAGTCAAAGATGCCTCTCCTTGCAGTACAGATTGACCCCAACTTCATCTCACTCAACCTTTATGAGCAGGGACAGCTTTCATTCTCACGTTTTGCTTCCATCGATCCTGATGACTACGGCAATTCACCTGACTACGTATTTGAGGCTGTAAACGAGAACATCTTCCGTATGCTCCAGTTCCACAGAAGCCGTAACACAGGTGAAATTATTGAGAATGTAATTTTCTACGGCGATACTCACGAGTATGTAAGACTTACAGATGAGCTTGAAAAGCTTGATCTTAACACAAGCCTTATCAACGTTCCTCCTCAGATTCACGGTCACGAAAATCTTGAATTCTCACTGTATGCAAACGCTATCGGTGCTATGTTCAAGCGTAACAAGGAAACTGAGAAGATTAACCTCCTTGAAACAGAAATTTCTGCTGCAATCAAGAAGGCTGCAAGCGGCGGCAAAGTAAGAGGCGAAAATGCTGGTCTTGGCATTATGCTTGGTCTTGTAGTAGGTGCCGCAGCAATCGTTGGCGGTACATGGGCTGTTATGTCCTTTATCAACAACAGTATTGAAAATAATATTGCTGATGTTCAGGCATACCTTGATTCTCCCGAAGTTAAGAATGACCTTGCACACCGTGAAAAGCTGATCGGTATGAGAACTGTAGTTAATGCATATGAAAACAGAATGCAGAATTCATATGATGCTTTCTACTCACAGCCTGTAATCAACGGTGAAAAGTATGACACACTTCAGACTATTCTTGATAAGACAGCTGAAGAATTAGAGCTTGATGTGGATCTTTGCTTCGCTTCAACTCCAAGCTACTCAGATGGTGTTATGACATTCAGCGTTGTAGCAGCAGGAAGTGAAGACTTTGTACAGAAGCTTCCTTCAATATATGTAGATAATATCCTTGATGAGGAGTATGAAGATAATCAGGGTTATTATGCAAATTGCTCATATGATGGCTATAATGTAGTTATGGTTGAAGAGAGCGAAGATTCTGAAGAGAAAATAGAAACAGTAACATTCAATGTTACCGTAGCTCTTGAGGGCAGAGAGAGCGCTTACCATCCTGAAGAGGAAGCTAAGTCTTCCGATGAAGATGCAGCGTAATAAAGGAGGTAGATTGAAATGAAATTAAATTATAGAGATCGAATTATCATTGGTGTTCTCTTAGCATTGGTACTCCTTCTTGGCGGCTTCTTCCTTCTGGTTAAGCCGGCAAATGAAGATATCAAGGCAAACAAGGCTACACTTTCAACACTTGAACAGTCAAAGGCTGAGGTTGATGCAAAGAGAGCTGAAATCCCCGGACTTAAGACTGATATCAAGGATTCATACCAGAGAGGTATAAAGTTAACAGAAACATTCGTTGATTACAACAATTTCAATAATCCTCGTAAACTTGACCAGTATATGCAGGATTTTGCGATCGAAAATGAAGTAAAGATTATGTCACTCCAGGCAGAGGCAATGGGTTCAGCAGCTCTTGGATATTATTACTTTACTCCTTCCTTCGTTGCTGATGAAATGCTCAAGCAGGCAGATATCAACGGAGCGCAGGCAAAAATTAACGCAGAAGAAATGAAAGAAAGCAATGCACTTTCTGACAGAACAGCTGAAAATGTAATTCAGGCTAACTACACAATTACAGTAACAGCTGAGGAGAAAGAAAACATCTGGAATTATATGAAGGCTCTTGAGGAGCAGGAAGAGACAATCCTCATTAAATCAGTAAATCTCCAGAACATTGTTCTCAAGGAAAATGAGAATGCTTCCGAAGATGAAGAAGGAGAAGAGGAACTCGTTCCCGGAGCTACATTCAACATTACTCTCTACTCTGTATACCAGATGGATGAGCCTAACGTTGAAATGTCAAACTGATTTTTCCACGCTGAAGTTATAACATAGGACTTGTTTTGGTTCCGCATATACTTTGGCAGCAGCGGTAAAAAGCAAGGAAGTCAGAACAGTGTGGAAATCAAAACAAGTCGATAATAACTGGAAAGGCGGTATGTAAAATGAAAAAAGATAAGAATAGAAAACTACGTGGTTCAGTTCTTCTGACCGTTGTATTCGTAATGTCAATCCTTATCATATTCCTGTTTGGTACCTTGGCTCTTGCCTTGGCAGCCAATAACAGAGCCCATGTGAATTATTCAAGTGCTCAGACAGGAATTACTGCACGTGCTGTGGCAGAGAGTGCGATTAAAGCTATTTCCAATAGCAGTCAGACAGGACGAGATTATGCAGCTGCAGTAGATGCTCTTACACCTGATAGCGATCCAATAACAGTACCAGTTAAGCTCAGTGGTGATGGAATTGGTTCTTTAGGTGATGTCGAACCTGTCGTCATCAGCTATGCTGGAACTAAAATGTATTATGATCCAGATAAGGTTGAATGGCAGAAGAGAGATCTGCTCAGATTTACCGCCACAGTAAATATGGCGGGAGTACAAAAGCAGTCTTCTGTATACGTACTTAAGCTTGATAAAGACGACGCAGTAGAAAGTTCTGGCGGTGGTGCTGGATTTGTTACTACAGCTGGAGCAACATTCAAAACACAGACTAGTCTTTATGGTGGTTCATACATTAATCTTCCGAATGTGACCGATGCTTCTACATATAATTATGATGGCTCATATGAAGAAAGAATGAAAAGTCGTGTATTCCGTGATGAATCTGGAAATAAAACTACTCCTCATGAACTTTGGAACAGTGGTGCCATTATAGAGGCAGATCTTGTTATAAATAACGATCTTGAAATTGAAAACTGGTCAGGATTTGTATTCCCTGGTGAAGGTAAGGGCGTAACTATCTGGGGTGATATGTATTTTAATCAGCCTAACGCAGGCGATCACTTAGGATATGAATGCTCAAAAGAAATTGCTGATGGTGTAGCTTTCAATAAGGTGCCTTACCTTTATGTAGATGGTGATATCTATGGAAATAAAGGTGTAGTTAAAATTGGTGAAGATGGTCAGAATTTTCCGTTAAACACTTTCTGTGGAACAATTAATGCTGGTAATGTTGTCAAGAAACCGGGTAGTGATGACTATGAAACTGACGGTGGAGCAGCCAGCGTTTTAGCATCTAATATTTATTGTATGGATGAAGGTCGCAAAAGTGCAATAAGAGGTGTTAAAAACCCTGGATTATTCACTTGGGCAAAAAGTGTTGTTTCACAGTTGAAGAATACAACGCCTAATACTGTTGTTAATGGTGAAATATGTTCAAAGGGTGATCTTGAACTATCAAACGTTACAATTAAAGGCGATGTACGTGTTGAAGGCAAGTTGATATTAACAGGAAAAAATGATGAAAAAGTAACTGTCAATGGTGTTGTTGTATGTAATGAAATAGAAGGTGCAGAACGACTTGTTTGTTCAGCAGTATATACAGATGACGGAAATGGCGGAACACCTGTTAAAAACCTTGTAGGATATTATTATGAGTACACACCTCAGCCGAGTCCAACAAATACTAATGTCTATGTAGGACTTGACGGAAATGTATTAAATGATGAAAAATTTACTGATGGTGTTCCAAATGAAGGTGTAATACCAAATGATTTAAGAATCCACTATACCCTTGAGTATGGAGTAAAGCCTGAAGATGTACAAATAGTTAATGAGGGCGATTACGAAAAATTCGTTATTGAAACTGCACCTGTTTATTATTCTGATAGCAATGATGAAGAATATAAGAAATCATTTGCTAAGGCTGAAGATATTGAGCCAGGTAAAAAGGGATTCTACTTTGAAACTTCACTGGTACCTTTTGAGCCTGGAAAACATCCTGGAAAAGACCCTGGAGATGTAAAACCAGGTGAAGCAAAGCCGCATGACCAATTTGTAAGAATTGGTGGTAAGGCATTTGAACGTGTTCCTGGTGAAGCAAAGGCATTGTCGGACACATTTAAATTCGGCGCAAAAACTGTAGCTGATTTTAAATCTGAATATAAAACCGACACCATATATCCTAAATATGCTGAGAGAAAAACAGTTCTTGGACGTGATGCTTCTCTTAATAAGGAAGAAACAAAAATTGTTCTCACTTTAGATGAGGTTCTTAAAGATATCAACCCCTATGATGAAGATCTTCCAGCAGATGTAATGCAGAATTATGATAAACTAAATAAAGCTGCTGCTGGTAGTGAAGAAGCCAAGTATATTTTTAGTTCGCAGGATGATATTAATAAAATGTTCTGTGTAACAGAAGCATATTCAACAACTGCTGATAAAGGAACAGCATTGTATAATGTTTCTTCTGATGGAAATAACTGGAAAACATATTACAAGCATATCAGCAGTGATTACACTAAAACAGTAGATGATAAGAAAGAGTTAGATGCAGCAGCATGGAGTGGTTTGTACTCTGCAAATTCAGCTGCTACGTTTATTTCTGGTAATTGTATATTGGATGGCGTTTCATTTAGCAATGGTAAGGGCGATGTAATTATTGATCCTAAGGGCAAATCAATAGTTATTGGTATAAGAGGTAATGTAAGTTTCCAATCTGGAGTACAGATTCTCGTAGCAGATGGAGGAAAAGTTTATTTTTATCTTGAAGAGGGTGCAAGCTTAGACTTCGATAAAAATAATCTGTGTACAAATACATATTGGCAGAAATTTAAAGAATCTAAAAATTTCAGTTATATGTCAACACCCACTAAGCCAAATACAGTTAAAATCGAAGATCTAAAAATTGGAGAACTTTCAGTGTCTTGTCCAAACGTATATGTATATGCAGCTAAAGCATCAACACAAGAAAAAAGAAGTAAGCTTACCATTACCAATATGCCTGTAATGACAATGAATGTAATATCCTCGGATATTGTAGCTCACATAAAGGGTACAGAGGGTAAGTTAATTGATAGCTTATTATACAATGATTATGAAACAATTGATAAGAGTAAGCAGTATATAATAGGTTGCTTTAATGTAAATGATGCTACAATAGATAATACAGTCAATGTTGTTTATATTCCAGATGGAAATAATGGAGAGCAGGTTACAGGTACAGCTGATAATACATATAAATGTAAAGTGCTTTACTACAGCGAATTCTAAGGAGGTCAGCTATGAAGAAATTTAAATTAAAAAGAAAAGTATTTAAAGGCATGACACTTATAGAAATAACGATAGCTTTGGCTATTGTAGTTGTAATGAGTTCAATTCTTGTAGTAGCATCTGCGTCAATCACTAAATATCTGCGTGCTGCAAACAATGTTAATGATACAGTGGCTGTTCAAGCTCCAATTGCACAGGCCAAAGTAGTAAATGTAGCTGATCCCGTTGATGGTGGAATAGAGATTAATTTGGAATACAATGGAGGCAATATTCCTCTTGCAGGTAATATGTATGAAATTGATGATTCAAAAAAAGATCCTAATGAGGCTGGTCACGGTTTGAAAATGAAATTTATTACAAATATTGAAACAACGACAGTAGCTGAAGAAGACGATGGAACTTAAGCAAGGAGGAAAGAAAATGGGCAATAAAAGGAAACTGAAAGGTTTTACCCTTATTGAATTGATGATTGTTCTTGCAATATTTGCTGTCATACTTTCTTTAGTTATGTCATTTGTTGATCCTGTATCAAAGTTGATGAAAACAACGTCAACTCGAGAACGAACCGCTGCATACGTTGATAATATCAGTGAGTATATAGATAATTCTCTTCACTATGCAAGATTTATACGTATATACAATGGTGATTTTTGCGATGAAGAAGAAACAGCACGGTTATCTGAGGATATATATGAAGCTGAAAAGAAAACAGCAGAACTTCTTGTTAAGGATATGCTTAATGATGCAGTAGATGAAAATTGTCAGCCTATTAAAGGCCAAGTACGAGTATTGAAGTTAATAAATACACCTGTTGATATGAATGGTAATAGCGCTACTAATGATGCTGTGGATCTTAAAGAGGGTCAAATTTATGAATCGGTATATAAATTTACAGCAGGTTCATACATAACAGAGAAAATTGAAAAAATTGAAAACCCAAGGGATGCAATCATTGATGTTATTTCTGTAAATAGTCCTGTTATTAATGATGAACATATGGAAGAATACAATTATTACTACAAAAAAGGGTACTTTACGCTTGATCCAATAATTGATTATGATAATTATAGTGATAGTATTGGGACATCTTTTGCTAAAGCTAAAAGAGCGTATTTTAGTAGGCTTAATTCAATAAGCGATCATTACACTACTATGGGAGAAAGCTTATGTATAAATGTAGTTTCATATATTAAAGGAAACAAAGTTGAAAATGTAAGTCACTCTGTATCAGAAGGTGTAACTGAAGATAATCTTGTACTCTTTAAATCTCCTTCACAAATAAACTCTGCAAGTATGGCACTTCCAAACGTAAGAAAGTGTACTGAGGCAGGCGAAGTAATTTGTATACGTCCTGACAGAGACGCATCAACAGGTAAAATAATTGAAGATAGTTTTACAACGTCATCTGCTGGTGGTACCAACAGCGACACAGGACTTCCTTATCGTGAGTTTACTCCCGCTTATACTGGTGCAGATGCTTCGTATATAACAGATAATATATACATTGTTTACATTATGCCCGAAGAAATCTTCGATACAACAATTGTTTACAAATAATCTATAAACAAAAACAGGCAGCAGTCAAAGCTGCTGCCTGTAATTATTTTTGCTTATTACTGAGGCTGGGCGGTAATGAGAGATATGTACCAGTCGGCAATATTATTGCCCCACAGCATAGCAACGGCGATACCAATTGCGAGGTATGGACCAAAGGCAAATTTAGAATCCTTTGTAATAACCTTGATAATAATACCGCCAAGTGCTGCGGCGATAATACCAACAAATGCTGAAACGATAACAGCCTGTGTTCCGAGCAATGCACCTGCGGCAAACATTAATGCCGTATCACCTTGTTCGATTGCACGGAAATCTTCTCCATACCTCTTGCGTATTATAGGTCGGCTTACTTCTCCGATTAAAAAGAATGGTATGCTGATTGCCAAAGCTCCGATAATTCTGTGAATAAGCTTCACATCGTCGGTAAAGATTGCGGCAGGAACTGCAAGAAGAAGGATAAGACCAACAATTACAAGATCAATTTCCTGAGTGTCCCAATCCATAAAAGCAATAACAATAAGAAGGGACATCAGAACGCAGGTTATTATGGCTTTAGCATTTATATCCAATACCATAAAAGTAAGGACATAAAGTATACCATTAAGGCTTTCGACAATGGGATATCTCACAGATATCTTTTCACCGCAGCTATGACATTTTCCGCGTAGGAAAATCCAGCTGAAAACGGGAATAAGGTCGATTGGGCGAATTGGTGTACCGCAGGTCATACAGTGGGAGGAACGCTTGGTGAGTGATCGATCCTCTGGGTTTTCCATCGGAAGCCTTATGATCACCACATTGAGGAAGCTTCCGATACAGATGCCAAAGAGAAAAATAATGGTTAAAAACACGAGTTTGAAAGGTAGCTCCGTATAAGGATCGTGGAGCATATTAACAAAATCAGACATTGTTTTTGACCTCCTTACATAATTATTTAACACAATAATTATATCACATTATTTCCATTTTTTCAAGTATAATTTAAGATTGTTCCAGGAAAAAGGAACAACTTTAAAAAATTAGCGGAGGTTTGAATATGAGAAACGAGAGAATTGGCGACTACTTGGTTAGTCAGGGTCTGCTGAATGAAGAACAGCTTCAGAAAGTTCTTCAGGCTCAGAAAGAGTCAAATGGTGCTAAGAAATTCGGCGATGTTGTTGTAGAGCTTGGATTTATGACAGAAGTCAACTTCACAAAAGCTCTTGCAGGAAAGCTGAGAGTACAGTATGTTGATCTTGATAATATCGATATCAACACAGACGCTGTACAGAAGGTACCAGAGCAGCTGGCAAGAAAGCACACAGTAATTGCCATCAACATTCAGGGTAAGCGACTGACTGTTGCTACAAATGACCCTGTAAACTTCATTGTTCTTGAAGATATCAAGGTTTCAACAGGTATGGACACAGTTCCTGTACTTGCAACAACATCGGCTATCAACAAGGCTATTGGTAAGTGTTATTCAATGCAGAACGTTGATAACGTTCTCGAAGGCGTTAACGCTATGGCAAACGATCTAGGCGGCTCTCTTGAGGACCAGGAGGCACAGGACCGAGTTGAATCAGCTCCTATCGTTAAACTTGCTACAACTATTGTTGAAAACTCTTTCAGAGCAGACGCTACTGATATTCATATCGAACCTTTCGATAAGTATACAAGAATCCGTATCCGTGTAAACGGCGACCTTGTTGAGCTTATGAATATTTCATCTGCTGTACATAGCGCTCTTACAACACGTTTTAAGCTCATCAGCGGTATGAATATCGCTGAAAAGAGAATCCCTCAGGACGGTCGTTTTACACAGGTTGTTGACGGCTGTACACTTGATGTCCGTGTATCCTCACTTCCTATGGTTCACGGTGAAAAAATCGTTATCCGAATTCTTTCAACAGGACAGATTGCCCTCCGTAAGATTACTGATCTGGGTATGTCCGATTATAACTATCAGATGTTCGAGTCTATGCTTCGTGTTCCTCACGGCGTTATTCTCGTAACAGGACCTACAGGTTCAGGTAAAACAACAACTCTTTATGCGGCTCTCGGTGAGATTGCTCGTCCTAACGTAAACGTAGTTACTGTTGAGGACCCTGTCGAAAAAGCTATCGACGGAATCAACCAGTGTCAGGTTAACCAGAAGGCAGGTATGACATTCGCAGCTGCCCTTCGTTCAATTCTCCGTCAGGACCCTGATATCGTAATGATCGGTGAGATGCGTGATACGGAAACAGCGGATATTGGTATCCGTGCCGCTATCACAGGTCACCTTGTACTTTCCACACTTCATACAAATGACGCTGCTTCAACAGTTGTTCGTCTTGTAGATATGGGCGTTGCATCATATATGGTTGCTACATCACTTATTGGTGTTATTGCTCAGCGTCTTGTAAAGGTTCTTTGTCCCGCTTGTAAGAAGCCAAGACTTTCTACAGAGGAAGAAAATGAGCTTATGGGTATTCCTTCCTCAATTGAGATTTACGAGCCTGTAGGCTGCCCTAACTGTAACAACACAGGCTATAAGGGAAGAACTGCTATTCACGAGATTATCCACTGTACAGCTAAGGTTTCTGCTATTATTGCTGCAGGCGGCGGTAAAGAAGAAATCGAGCAGGCTGCAAGAGCTAACGGAACAAAACTTCTTCGTGACAACGCTTCCGAACTTGTACAGGCAGGCGAAACATCAATTGATGAGCTTGTAAGAAGCACATTCTCCGTATAATTCGGGTTTAGCATAGGAGGAAAATAAAATGGGTATAATTAACATTCATAGAATTCTTGATGAGGTTCGTCTTCTGGGCTGTTCGGACCTTCACTTCACAAACGCTATAGCTCCTGTTGTACGTCTTAACGGTACACTTAGAACAATGCGTTCACAGTATCCTGAAATGGATGAGGAAGAAATACTTGATATCGTAAACCAGATGACTAACGAGCAGCAGCAGACACAGATCAACAACCATATTGATACTGACTTTTCATTCCAGACAAAGAGCGGCTACCGTCACCGTGTAAACGTGTATTTCCAGAAGGGTAAGCCTGGTATTGCTATACGTCTTCTCCGTAACGATATTCCTACACTTGAAGACCTTGGACTTCCCCCGATTCTCGCTGACTTCTCAATGCGTCCCCGTGGACTTGTGCTTGTAACAGGCCCTACAGGTTCTGGTAAGTCAACAACACTTGCAGGTATGATTGACTTTGTAAACCTTAACAGATCAGCACATATCATCACTGTTGAGGATCCTATCGAGTACGTACACGAGCATAAGAGATGTATGGTAAACCAGCGTGAGATCGGCGACGACGTTCCTTCATTCTCACTTGCCCTCAGAGCTGCACTCCGTGAAGATCCTGACGTTATCCTCGTAGGAGAAATGCGTGACTTCGAGACAATTCAGGCTGCTGTAACAGCGGCTGAAACAGGTCACCTTGTAATGTCTACACTTCATACAACATCTGCGGCTGATACAATCAACCGTATCATCGACGTATACCCAGAGCATCAGCAACAGCAGATTCGGACACAGCTTGCAAACAACCTTGTAGCAGTTATTTCTCAGACACTTATTCCGAGAAGAGACGGCACAGGACGTATTGCTGTAATGGAAATTCTTAACGTAACAGACGCTATTGCAGCTATGATTCGTGACAACAAGATTCACCTTATCCAGTCAGCTATTCAGACAGGTAAGCAGCAGGGCATGATGTCCCTTGACCAGGAGCTTGCTCGTCTTACAGCTAAGGGTATTATCACAGAGGTTGACGCTCTTGATAAGTGCCAGGATAAGCAGGAATTCTATCGCTTCCTTTCACAGATGGGCGGCGTTCCTACAGGCGGTATGAACTAAGATATATATCAGGCGGCAGATTTTGCCGCCTTTTATATTATCTTGGGGGTGATTTACAAAAAATAATAAGAGTCATTGAAGTAATTTGAATTAACAATCAGTTTTACAAATAGTATTATTAAAAAGACAATTTACTATGAATATAATTGCAGGAAAATTCGAAAATGTAAATGAATTTGTGGATAAGTTAAAAGAAATTAAAAGTTCATAGAATATTGTGCAAGTTGACGAAAACCGCATAAAATAAATGCCTATTTACCGTTTTGATGTAAAAAGTACATTTTTTTTGAAAAAATTTTCAAGAAACTATTGACAAATTGTGAATGAAGTGGTATACTATAATCACAGGAAGGGGATAAGAGAAAAGAAAAAACTCACCCCAAAAAACAACAGTGCGTAAAGCACAAAAATATTTTAAGGAGGTTTTCACAATGAAAACAACAAGAAAAGGTTTTACACTTATTGAGCTCATCGTTGTTATTGCTATCATCGGTGTTCTCGCAGCAATCCTCGTACCCGCTATGCTCGGTTGGGTAAAGAAGTCCAAGATCCAGGCTGCTAACGCAGACGCTAAGACAATTATGACTAACATCAATGCTGGTCTTGAGGAAATGGATGAAGAAGGTATTAATCCTCTTGCTGACAATTGGTATGACAACAATGTTACAGCCTCAGGCGATACTAGTTGGGATACTGTTCTTGAATATGCTTCATATTATGGTGACACTGTTAGAAGTGGTAGATATTCAGTTTGGGTTAAGGAAGGCGTTGCTGTAGCTTGCGTTGCTAAGAGCGGTAAGTACTATGGTACATTCCCAGCTGTTCTTACAAACAAGAACTATGAGGATAAGATGAGTTCTAATACTCTTTCTTGTGCTAAGGGTGTTGCTGAGTCAGAATACACTGCAGCTCATTCAACTAAGTCTTCATGATTTATTGATTGTTAATTGAAATTTATCCCCCTCAATTGAGGGGGATTTTTCATAGGAGTAGAAATGGATAGAAAAGAAAAAACATTTAAATTAATTGTAGGAATTATGATATCAATGGGTATAGGTGCAGGAGCAATGTATCTTGCGAATTATAAAAAACTGGATTTTATGAACAGATATCCGGAGTTTCTTGATGCAGACGAATTTGTGAAAGAAACGCTTTTAATTGATGTTCCAAAGAATCTCGATAAAAAAACAGCAGCAGAAGCTTATCTCAAGCTTTATGGAGACAAATATACCTTTGTAGAGGGAAAAGAAGATACTGATACTATTGAATATGCCCGTGATAAAGTGAATAACTCTGCAACAGCGAAAAAAAGTGGGTTCCGCGTGCAGTTTGACGAAAGCGGACAGCCTTATTTTTCAGCCGTAGTTGAGGGGTTGCCAGCAGATAAACAGGGTATTAAAGTCGGTGACATTATAAAAAATGTAGACAATTTTGAGGTGTCCGAATACAAACACGCTGTTCGTCTTATAGGAAAAGACCAGGAAGTTGCAAAACTTATAATAGAACGTGATGGTAAAGAGATTTCAATGGATTTCGTCCGCAGTTCTGATGATAGCGAAATGACAGGTATTACATCAAAAATGTACAGAGATACGCTGTATGTAAAAATTGACAGCGTTTCTTATGAGATGCTAGAGCCGTTTGAGCAAGCTATATCTGAAAATAGGTTTAATTCTATAATTATTGATCTTCGTGGAAACAGCGGTGGTTATACAGATGCAGCAATTAAAATTGCTGATAAGTTTATCGGAAAATCACAGACCGTATTGCAAACTCAGAGTGGAGCAGATGAAATCTACGAAACGGACGATGAAATTTTGTACGACGTGTCGATTACGGTTTTGATAAATGAAAATACAGCAAGTGCGGCTGAGATTTTAACTGCTTTACTTAAACAGTATGGTGATACAACTCTTGTGGGTATGAATACTTTTGGAAAGGGAATCTATCAGAATAAGGGTGTTTTCTATGGAAACAGCGTAAGATATACAGAAGGCTATTATACCGTTGGTGACTGGGAAAACTATCACGGAAAGGGCATAAAACCCGATGTGGAAATTGATATGGACAGTGACTATATTGGTACTGATAAAGATGTTCAGTTAGAAAAAGCATTGGAACTGGCAAAATGAATAAACGTCAGATAGATGTAAGATAAAGTTCACGATGTTAGATATATACTATTTAGCAAAAAACAACTTATCAATACAAATAGTAATTTGCTTTGAGGTTTGAATTACGGTAATATGTGCGTATTGTACAAAAATGCGTATCAAGGCAAAACAAAAAATCTACTAATTGTAGATTGACAAAATATGAATAATCTGTTACAATGTAAGTACAGTATATATTATATTTATGGGGGAAAATACTATGAAAAAAAAGGGATTTACACTTATTGAGTTGATAGTTGTTATTGCTATCATTGGCGTACTTGCGGCTATTCTTGTGCCTGCTATGCTTGGCTGGGTAAAGAAGTCGAAGATTACTGCGGCGAATGCGGCGGCGTCCGAGGTTGTAAAGTCAATGAATGCTATTCTTGCTGATGATACCCAGTATGATAGCTTCGCTACATTAACTGACGGTGAATATGGTTTCAAGAGCAATGTGGGTACAGCTATTGAAACAGTTGTTGATGATGAGAATAATAAACTTTCTGATTATATCGGTATGTATAATGATGCTCTTGCACAAGAAAAGTTTGCAATATACGTCAAGGGCGGAGTTGTTGTTGCGGCAGCCGCTAAAAATGGTAAGTATTATGGAACATTTCCAGCTGTTCTGACAAACAGAAATTATGACACATATATGACAACCGATACAATGGAAAAGGCGTTGGAAGTTGCTGAGAATCAGGTTCCTGCCCTTCAGAGTTCTTGATTTGTGATAAATACTAAATTACTGTTAATTTACACAATATAAAAACGTAAAAGTTGTGCAAGTTTTTGGCTGGGTATTATTGACAAATTGTGAATTTTTTGTTATAATAATAATAAGTTATTTAGGTGGGAAATCGTCCCATTTTGAGACAGGAGAGATGGTTATGAAAAGAAAAGGTTTTACCCTTATGGAGCTTATTGTTGTTATAGCGATTTTTGGAATACTCATTGCAGTTATAACTCCGGCTTCAGCAGCATATATTACTCGTTCGAAATTCAGAGTACAGAATCAGAAATCCAAAGCTATTTTTAACGCAGCTCAGGTTGTATTAATTGATTTAGAATTTACAGAAAGAAAATATCGTGCATTGCTGACTGATACTGCTCAAAAAGACAATATGCCAAAATACATATATACACCAATCAATGGTGTGGATGGTGCAGTTAGCGACGATTGGTTTTATTACTGGGACGGAGTAAAAGGTTATCAGTGTTTATCGGATGGTGAACCAATCAATACAGATGCTTTTTCAAATGACCGAAGAGACTTACTCAACGAGTGGAATGAGAAGATAGGACAGTCAATTCGTCGTATTGTGACCGATGATATGGTTTATAAAATCTGGGTTCACGATTATAAGGTGATGAGTGTTACTTGCGCTGACAAAGCTCACAGTAGATTTATAGGTGCTCATCCTACAACTATTTATGATCTTGATGATAGTATTGATACTGATTCTTTAGAGCATACAACTGTCAAGGATGTTGATTTAAGCTGGTTCGATCTTGATACAACAAATGATGGTACTCTTATTACAGGTACATAATAGCAAGTTACAGCACGGTTTATCCGTGCTGTTTTTTGTACAAATAGGAGAAGATGTGCAGTTTATACAAAATGTTGTCGAAATTTAAAACAAACTTTGAGTTGACAAGCTTAGAAAAGTATGCTATAATAAATAAGTCGTCAGGGAACGACAGCAGAAACTAAAAAATCGCAGATAAGAGTTGAAATGAGTGAGGAAAAGGGATGAATTTTCGAGAGAGGTAAAGAATGCCCTCTGAGAAAATTAAATGAAAAACTTTTCTAAAAACCACTTGACA